>NZ_JAKZEW010000012.1 GCF_022548875.1 Glycomyces sp. L485
CCGAGGTCCAGGAGGCGCTGGTCGCGGCGCGGGTCGACCAGTTGGCGGTCCCGACCATGGCCGAGGGTGAGACCTGGGCGGATGTGAGGAACGTCGAGGTCGACGTCGAGGGCCTGGCGGCGAAGGGGATGGGCTTCGAGCGGCTCGACCAGCTCGCCCTCGAACACCTCTACGGCATCCGCTAGCACGTGAAACGCCGTGGCCCCGGAGCTCTGCTCCGGGGCCACGCCTGCTCGGTGGGACGCAGTCGGCTACCGCCTCCCCGGCGCAGCGCCGAAGGTGACGACGAGGCGGCCGTCCGCGTTGAAGGACCAGTCCAGTTCGCCCGTGTACGAACCGCACCGGGACCCGTTGGAGCCGGTCCAGAACTGGTTCGAGTCGTCGGCGTCGCCGGAGATCTCGTCGTCGGCCCCGCCGTCGCACGAGGTGTTGTCCCGGAACACCGAGGCGCCGACGTCGAACGCGAAGTTGCGCTCGGCGCTCCCGATGCTGAGGTTGTTCGCGATCGTCATCGTGCCGGGGTTGCTGTTGTAGGTGAACCCGTCCTGGCCGTTGTCGTAGGCGATGTTGCGCCGGATGGTGTGGCCGACCGGGATGTCCGAGCCGCCGAGCTTGAAGCCGTTGCGGTCGCCCTCCGGGTTCTGCGTGCCGTCCGAGAGAGTGCCGTTCCCGTACGCGAGCGAGTCCTCGATGGTCACCTCGCCGATGGCTCCGTTGCCGGGCCTGGTGAAGAGGTCCCAGCCGTCGTCGATGTTGTTGTGGGCCACCGAGTACCGGAAGACGTTGCCCGGTCCGGAAGTGAGCTTCGCGGCGAAGCCGTCGGCGTCCTCGCCATCGGAGTCGGCGTTGTCGTGCGACAGCGCGCTCAGGATCAGGTTGTCGGACGGCCACAGGTGGTCGGGGGTCGTGGGGAGCCTCCGCGAGAGCTGGAGCCCGGTGTCGCGGTTGAAACGCGTCACCGTGCGCTCGAAGATGTTGTCGCTGCCGCTTACGAAGATCCCGTTGTCACCGGCGCGCTCGACGACGATGCCGTAGATGTGCCAGTAGTCGGCGTTCACGGCGAGCCCGCGGTTCGCCGAGTCCTCGGCCTGCGCCGAGAAGTCCAGCACCGGGATCTCACCGGGATAGGCCGAGAGCAGGTTGCGGCCCTGTGCGGTGCCGTTGTTGCCCAGTTCGATCACGACCGTCTGCGAGAACTCGTACGTCCCGCCGCGCATGTAGATCGCCCTGCCGGGGGTGATGCGGTCGATCGCCGAAATGAGCGTCGTCGGGTCCGACTCGGTTCCGGCCGCGTCGTCGGTGCCGGTCGGCGCCACGAACAGGGCGTTCGGCACCGGAGACGGCTGCGGCCGAGTCGTAGCGTCCAATGAGACGTCGAGAAAGTCGATGTTCGGCAGACCGTCGGGACCGGTGGACACGAGTTTGATCGTGTTGCTGCCTTTGATCAGCGGCACCGTCAGGCTCTGGGTTTCCCAGCTGTCCCAGTCGCCCGTGACCGCGAAGGTCATCGATTCCACTATCGAGCCGTGCACCACCACCTGGGCGGTCCGGTCGCTCGTGCCGCCGTTGGCGTACCGGAAGCCAAGGGTCGCGGGGCTGGGTCGGTCGGTGCCGAACGTGAACTGCGCCGCCGCGCCGGCGGTGTTGGCGGTGTTGCAGTAGCCGCTTCCCGAGAACCCCGAGTGCTCCGACTCGATCGCGCCGTCGCAGGTGGCGGTCGGGCCCTCGGTCTCGTAGCGGGCCTGGCCCGCGCTCGCCCCGTTCATCACGAACAGCGTCGCGGCGATGACGACCGAACCGGTCAACCCGGCCACTGCCGCCACCCTCACTTTGCTTCGCTGAATCATGTGTCTCCCTTAAGAAATCAAAATAGTTGCGGCTTCAACAACTTTGGGACGGGATCTCGCGAGCGTCAAGGGAGACAGTGCAAGCGATTGCGCACGAGAGGGGCCGTGCTGGATCCCCTCAAGCCCGGTTCGCTGAAAATCTAAACAAGATCCCCAGAAATCTAAAAACCGAGAGACTGAAAATCACGGCACGCGGTTCGACCTCAGCGACCCGAGTCGCCCACCTTGACACCCACGACGGCGGCCTGTTCGTCGAAGAACCGAAGGTTCATCGGATCAGGCGTGTGTGGGAGGGCTTGGAGGAGAGAGCGCTTGACCAAGAGCGGTCGGCCGCATGAGCACCGAGTAGCGGCTCTCGCAAGCGGAAGTGGCTGGAATTCGCTGGCACATCAGCACCCGCAGCCCCGATAACGGCGGTCAGTGCGTGGAGGCCGGGCCCTGGCCGACGGTCGCGGTGCGTCAGACAGCTCTGCCGTGCGGGAGATCGTGTGGAAGGCCAAGGAAGACTCGATCGCCTACCTGAGGGCGTAAGGCCATCGAGGTTGCTAGGGCCACACGATCTCATCGTCGCGCCACACCACGCCTTTGTTGCGGCACAGACAGAAGGGATGCCCGACCGGGTCGGTGTAGACCTGCCAGCCGTAGCCCTCGGGGCCGATGAAGTCCCTCTGCGGTGTCGCGCCCAGTTCGACGACGCGACGCCGTTCGGGCTCGATCTCGTCCACTTCGAAGTCGAGGTGGTACTGCTTGGGGTGTTCGTTGCCGGGCCAGCGCGGGGGTCGGTAGTCGTCCACCCGCTGGAAGGCCAGCTCGACCTCGCCGTATTGGATGCCGGCCCACTCGTCGTCGCTCTTGTCGAGGACTTCGCGGCCCGTCACCTCGGCGTAGAAGGCCGCCAGTTTCATCGGGTCCGGGCAGTCGATGATGAAGTCGGTGAGTTTCAGCATCAGGCGACCGTGCCACAGAAACCATAGTGTTTCAAGCGGTTAATCGAGGACGGTCAGATCGGCTCGGACCCGCTCGACCCAGACCGTCGCATCGAATCGCTTGTAGACCTCCAGGGCGGCTTCGAACTGGTCACGGGCGAGTCCCATATCGCCCCGCGCCAAGGCCACTCTGCCGAGGCCGTGCAGGCCGTTCGCCGCGCCCACCATGTCGCCGACCGACTCGAACGTCGCGATCGCCTCCCGATAACGCGTCTCGGCCCGCCCGGGATCGTCGGCGGCGAGCGCGACATCGCCCAGCCCGCGCTGCGCGTACCCCACGGCGACCTGGTCGTCCAGAGACCTCGAAGTCTTCAGCGCGGCGAGGAAACGCTCCTCCGCCACGCCGTACTCCTCCTGGAGCTCCGCCACCCGCGCCAGGCCCCGCTGCACGTAGGCCGCCCTGCGTCGGTCTCCGATGGACAGATATGCCTCCATGGCCTTCGAGTAGTGCTCCTCGGCCTGATCGGCCCGGCGCAGCAGCTGGGCCACCTCGCCGAGTCCGCGCTCGGCGTTGCCGATCCCGCCCGCGTCGTCGACGGTCCGCGAATTGTCCAAGGCCTTCCGGTAACGGTCGGCGGCGGAATCGAGCTCGCCGCGCAGTCGCGCCACTTCGCCCAGGCCCCAGAACATGTGGGCGGTTCGCTGTGTGTCGCCCACCTGCTCGGCGATCGCTTTCCCGTGGTGGAAGACGACATCGGCCGCGTCGTAGCGATTGAACACGAGCGCCCGGTAACCCGTGTACCGCGCCAGACGCGCATGGACCTCGCTCGTCCCGGTCAGCGCGAGGTCCCGGATGGAGTCCGCCTCGATGCTGAACCAGGCCTTCTGGTCGTTGAAGCCCTGGTCGATGAGCATCCGGAGGTAGTACTCGCTCAGCGCCGAACGGGTGCGGGTGCGCTCGTCGGCCTTTTCGCCCTCGTCCCATGCGGGCGGCTCCAGCTCCGCCAGGTGCGCGCCGTAGGCGCGGATCAGGTCGTGCGAGCGGTAGGCGCGCAGCTCGCGTTCGCGCCGCGGGCCGTCGGTCAGATGGCGCTCTGCCAGACCTGCCTTGACGAGTCTGCGCATGCGCCGCTCTGCTTCGCTCACGTCGCAGCCCATGCCTGCCGCGAGGCTCCCGAGGGTCGGGGCGTAGCCGGGGTGAGCGCCGAGGACCCTGAACGCGAAGCGGGCGTCGTCGTTGAGGCGGCGATACGAGCCTTCGAGGCGCTCGAAGAGGTCGCTCTGGTGGTCGGCGTGGGTGGTGTGCCGCGCGGTGCTCGGGTCGGGGAGGTCGTCGATGATCTCCTCCAGGGCGATCTCCTCGTTCGCGACCTCTTCTGCGTGGGTGCTGATGAGCACCGGCACGTACAGGTCCCTGCGCATCAGCTCGGCGACGAGCTCTTCCGGGTGGTCGCCGGCGATCGCCTTGAACATGTCGATCGCGTCGGCCTCGTCGAGCACGTCGAGGCGCAGCGGCTTGACTCCCGGCTCGACGCGGATGATGTCGCGGCTGGTCACGATGGTGGCGCAGCCGTCGCCGCGGACGGTGAGGCCGTCGAGTTGCTCGGCGCTATCCACATTGTCCCAGATCATGAGCAGGCGCCTGCCGGAGGCGACGGCCTGCCAGCGGTCGGCGCGCCCGCGGTGGTCGAGTCGGCCGACCTCGTCGGGCGTGGCCGCGCCGATGGCCTTGAGGATCGAGCCGAGCGCGTCGGACGCGGTGTCGGACCGGCCGCCGCGGTAGGAGCGGAAATCGTGGAAGACCCTGCCTCCGGGGAAGCGCTCGCGGTAGTGGTTGCCGAAAGCGACGGCCAGCGCGGTCTTTCCCACTCCGCCGAACCCGCCGATGGACTGGACGACGGCCAGCCCGCCGGATTCGTCCAGGTTCACCTTGAGCTTCTCGAGCTCCTCGCGGCGTCCGACGAAGTGGGCGCCGCTCGTGTCGGGAGCCCAGTAGTCGCGCCAGTCGAAGTCGAGGCGCCGCGTGAACGCGCCGTCCCAGTCGGCCCTGCCGGCGAGCGTCGACGCTCCGGCGGCCTCGTACAGCTCGGCGAAGGCGTCGGGCAGCGTCGCGTCGCGGAGCGCGGTCAGGGGAGTGGCGACGGCGCCGCTGGTGCCTCGGCTGTTGTTGACGACGCCGACGATCGTGCCGCGTTCGGCGTCGACGAGCATGCCTCCGGACATGCCGCGCAGTGCCTGCCCGCCGGTGAGCCACCAGAAGCCCCGGTCGTCGAGGCTTTCCCAGGCGAAGTCGACGCCGCGCAGCCGCGGCTCGGAGCGTGGATTGCCCGGGTCGGGCCGGACGGCGACGACGGCCCGCATCCGTTCGGGCTCAGCGGGATCCGGCGAGGCGGTGTCGAGCCTGGGGCTGGAGTGGTCGGTGGAACGTCCGTGTTCGTCGACCAGTTCGATGACGGCCAGGTCGGGCCAGGTCCAGAGTCCGTCGGGGCCTGCGCGGCGCGGGGTCCGCGCCCGGACGACGCCTCGCAGTTGCGGGTACGGGGTGATCCGGGAGAGTCGGACGGCTTCCCCGTCGGCGATCCCGTCGACCACGTGGGCGCAGGTGAGCACGAAGCCTGGGGCCGCGAGGAAGCCCGAGCCGCGAAACGAGGGGGCCTCGATCTTGACGACGTACGGGAACAGCCGCCGGTCGTCGATGGCCATCGGTGACATCGGATCTCCCCTGTCAGGTGCGGGGCTCGGAGGTCCACTTCAGCGTGATCTTGAGCGTCGCGGCGGCGCCGCCGCCGACGAGCAGACCGGTCAGCTTGCCCGCCTTGACGTCCGCGGCGATGCCGAACTCGACGGTCGCCTCCTGGGGCTGGACCTTCTCCCAGGCGGTGACCAGCTCCCCGCTGATCGCGGTGATCATGTCGCGGATCCGGTCGAGCGATTCGGGCTCGTCGGGCGTGAAGTCGAGGGTGCCGCTCACCGGCGTCAGTGCCCCGTCTGCGGCAGCCGCCTCGGCGACGGTCTCGACGAGGAAGTCGGCTTCGCCTACTCTGACCGGAACGATTTCGCGCATGAAGACCATCTCCGAGTGGTTCGAAAGGGCAACCGGGCTCCACGGTACCAAGCGCGTGCACCCCGGAGGGGTCAGCGAATCGTCAACGGCCCCAAAGTCAACGGCTTTCGCGCGCGCGGCGGTACAGCCGTCGCACGGCACCGTACGCCTGCTTGGGGCGCCGGTACTCGTCGAGGACGCCCTTGTCGTTGACGCTGCGCGGGCGGCCCAGCAGCATGTGCTTGGCGTCGGTGGTGCGGAAGTCGCCGAGGACCCAGATGCTGAGTCCGGAGATCCGGTCCTGGGCCGCGAGGTGGCCGACCACGGTCTCCAGCAGTTCGGCCTGGTACTCCTCGGTCCACATGCCGTGGTGCTGGTCGCGCCAGCCGGGGACGGCCCCGGCGCCGATCTCGGAGATGATGAGCGGCTTGTCGGCGTGCCCGGACTTGTCGACGTGGGCCGCGATCCGGTCGAGTTCGGCGGGGATGTCGGCGATGCCGCCCCCGTACCAGCCCGGGTAGCAGTTGACCGAGACGACGTCGGCCAAGTCGAGGCACCCGTCCTCGTAGATGTGGTTGGAGGCGTATGTGACCGGCCTGAACGCGTCCAGCTCCCGCAGCCGCCCGAGCAGCTCTTCGTAGGCGGGCCGGACCGCGGGCTCGTGGCTGGGGCTCTCGTTGAGCACGCCCCACATGATCACCGACGGGTGGTTGAACGCCGAGGCCACCATCTCGTCGACGTGGTCGAGCTGCGCGGCGACGAATTCGGGGTCGGTGAGAAGCTCGGCCGGGTACTGCCAGGCGATGGACTCGCTCCAGACGCAGATTCCTGCCTCGTCGCACAGGTCCAGGAACAGCGGGTCCTGCGGATAGTGGCTTCCGCGAACGAAATTGCAGCCGAGGTCCCGGATCTGCTGCACGTCGGCGACGAGCAGCCCGTCCGGCTGGGAGTGTCCGAACTGCGGGTGCGACTCGTGCCGGTTGACGCCCCAGAGCGTCAGCGCCTCGCCGTTGACGGCGAGGCGCCCGTCTTCGACGGTGACCTGCCGCAGCCCGATCCGTTCGCACATGTCGTCGTCGCCGAGCCGGACCCGAAGCAGGTGCAGCGCCGGGTTCGACGGCGACCAGAGTTCGACCCCGGGCAGTGTGAACGTCCGTTCGATCCGTCCGGATGAGTCCAGGTCGACCGTCTCCTCCAGGACCGTCTCGCCGCCGCATTCGACCGTGAACGGCACCGACCGGCCCTCGCCCCGGTAGTCGACGCTCAGCGACACGCGCCGTGCCTCGACGTCGTCGGTGACGCACCGCAGGCCCTCGATCCAGGTCTCGCCGAGGCGCTGGAGTTCGACCGGCCTGGAGATGCCCCCGAAGTGGTACCAGTCGAAGTACTCCAGGTGCAGCGGAGAGCGTTCGCCGAACAGGTTGTCCACCAGCACGACCACCTCGACCGTCCCGGCTTCGGCATGATCGACGTCGGCGGTGAATCGTGTGAAGCCCCCGGCATGGTCGCGGATCGGGGTGCCGTCCCAGAAGACCCGGCACCAGTGGTGCACCGCGTCGAACACGAGGCGGTGTCGTCCGGCCTTCTCGACGCGCACTCGGGTGCGGTAGGCGGCGAGCCCACGCCTGCCGGCGTAGGCCGGCGTGGCGTCGAACGATCCGGGCACGGCCATGACGTCCTCGAACGGGATCGAATCCACTTCCACCGCCTCGGGATCGGCCTCTCCGAGGAACGCGAAGTCCCACACGCCGCTGAGATCCCTGACCGCGCGCCGCTCGTGGAGCGCAAATCGTCGAGCCATGCCAGCCTCCTCCTCGATTCGTCGGACCCGATCCTATGCGAACGCTTGCACGCGCCCCGCGCACGCGTCCGATGACGTTCTGTTTCGTTGTCACGCAGTGGATTTGCCTGATAATGGCGCGAGACGGCTACACCGAAGCGGTGCTGCCCCACGTGTAAGGCGCACTATCCCGACCGGCCCGCGGCACCGCCGCGGGCCGGTCCGCGTCTCGGGGCCGCCCGGTCCGGGCACACATGCCGTGCGTGGGCAAAGGATCAACCTCCGGCGGGCGAGAAACCGCTGTGGGAAGGTGAGGTGTGGCTTTGCGAATCGAGGACTACGGCATGATCGGCGACCTCCACACCGCCGCTTTGGTCGGCACGGACGGCTCCATCGACTGGCTGTGCCTGCCGCGGTTCGACTCCCCTGCCTGCTTCGCGTCCTTGCTCGGCGACGAGCGAAACGGATGCTGGCGCCTCGAGCCCGCCTCCGGCGGCCGCTGCGCGCGGCGCCGCTACCGCGGCGACACGCTCGTCCTGGAGACCGAGTGGGACACGCCAGACGGGAGCGTCCGCGTCACCGACGCGATGCCGCCCCACCGGGGCGCAGCCGACATCGTACGCGTCGTCGAGGGCCTCAGCGGCCGCGTCCCCATGCGCACCATGATGCGGCTGCGCTTCGGATACGGGCGCAACGAGCCGTGGATCCGCTGCCACGACGGCCACCTCGCCGCGATCGCCGGGCCCGACGCGGCCTGGCTCGACTCGGACGTGCCGCTCGAGGTCGCCGACGGCGCCGCACACGCCGAGTTCGCCGTACCGGCGGGCCGGCGGGTGTCCTTCGTGCTCACCTACCAGCCGTCCCACGAGGAACGCCCGCAGACGGTCGATCCCGAGGCCGGCATCGCCGGAGCCGAGGCGTTCTGGGCCGAATGGCTCGAACGACTCGACTACGAGGGCGAATGGCGCGACGCCGTCTGCCGGTCGCTCATCACCCTCAAGGCCCTCACTTACGCCCCGACCGGCGGCATCCTCGCCGCCGCCACGACCTCCCTGCCCGAGGACCTCGGCGGCGTCCGGAACTGGGACTACCGGTTCTGCTGGCTGCGCGACGCCACCTACAGTCTCCAGGCCCTGCTCGGCACCGGCTATATCGAAGAGGCGCGGCAGTGGCGCGAGTGGCTCCTGCGCGCCGCCGCCGGCGACCCCGCCGAACTCCAGATCATGTACGGCCTCGACGGGCGGCGCTGGCTGCCCGAGCTCACGCTCGACTGGCTCACCGGATACGAGGGCTCGGCGCCGGTACGCATCGGCAACGCCGCCAGCGGGCAGTTCCAACTCGACGTGTGGGGCGAGATCCTCGACGGTCTGCACCTGGCCCGCGCCGCCGGGCTCCAGGTCGACGAGGACGCCTGGGACCTCCAGAAGGCGCTGCTGGATTACCTCGAAGGCAACTGGGACCGACCCGACGAGGGCCTCTGGGAGATCCGCGGCGACCGCCACCACTTCGTGCATTCCAAGGTCATGGCGTGGGCCGGGCTCAACCGGGGCATCCGGGCGGTCGAACGGTTCGGCCTGGACGGGCCGGTCGACAAGTGGAAGGCACTCTGCGCCCAGATCCACGACGAGGTGTGCGATCGCGGTTTCGACGCCGAACGCGGAACGTTCACGCAGTTCTACGGCTCGCAGGGGCTCGACGCGGCGCTGCTGCTCATCCCGCAGGTCGGCTTCCTGCCGTGGAGCGATTCGCGGGTGATCGGCACCGTGGAGGCGGTGCGCCGGGAGTTGGCGCACGACGGGTTCATCCGGCGCTACGACCCGGCGGCCGACGGCGGCGTGGACGGGCTCCCCGGCCACGAGGGCGCGTTCCTGGCCTGCACGTTCTGGCTGGTCGACGCACTGCAGGGCACCGGCCGGGAGCGTGAGGCGAGAGGCCTGTTCGAGCGGCTGCTGGACGTGCGCAACGACCTCGGCCTGCTCAGCGAGGAATACGACTCCGGCGCCGGCCGCCAGATCGGCAACACTCCGCAGGCCTACAGCCATGTGGGACTGGTGAACTCCGCCCGCCACCTCAGCGGCACACATCCGGCGACCGCCGTGCGCACCGAGAACGGACGGCAGACAGTCGACAAGGGAGATTGATCGTCCATGCGGGCTTTGACCGTCATCCCCGGGCGCAAGCACTCGCTCGCCCTCACCGAGGTCGACGAGCCGCGGCCGGGGGAGAACGAACTGCTAGTGGACGGGCTCGCGCTCGGGGTGTGCGGCACCGACAAGGACCTCGTCGCCGGCGAGTACGGCTGGGCGCCGCCGGACGCAGACTGCCTGGTCATCGGCCATGAATCGCTCGGCAGGGTGCGCCGCGCCCCCGAAGGCGCCGGTTTCTCGCCCGGCGACCTCGTCGTCGGGGTGGTGCGACGCCCCGACCCGGTCCCGTGCGGCGCCTGCGCCCGCGGCCAGTTCGACTCGTGCCGCAACGGCGGCTATGTCGAACGCGGCATCAAACAGCTCGACGGCTACGGCAGCGAGGTCTGGACGGTCGAACCCGAGTACGCCGTCAAGCTCGACCCTGAATTGTCCGAAGTGGGCGTCCTCCTGGAGCCGATGAGCGTGGTCGCCAAGGCCTGGGAGCAGGTCGACAAGGTCGGCGCCCGATCCTGGTTCGAGCCGCGCTCGGTCCTGGTCACCGGCGCCGGCCCCGTCGGGCTGCTCGCCGCGCTCATCGGAGCCCGGCGCGGCCTGGACGTCCACGTCCTCGACCGCGTCGCAGACGGGCCCAAGCCGGGCCTCGTCGCCGACCTCGGGGCTACTTACCACCACGACGGCGTGGCGGCCGCGGTGGCCGAGACCCAGCCGGACATCGTCATTGAAGCCACCGGCGCCAGCTCGGTCGTGTTCGACGCGATCGCCTCCACCGCCCCGTACGGGATCGTGTGCCTGACCGGCGTCTCACCGACCGGCCGGCTCCTGCACGTCGACGCCGGGGCTCTGAACCGCGAGCTCGTGCTGGAGAACGACGCGATCATCGGCTCGGTCAACGCCAATCTCGACCACTACGCGCAGGCCGGGCGCCTCATCGCCGAGTCCGACCGCGACTGGCTCAAGCGCCTCATCACCCGCAGGGTCCGGCTGCGCCACTTCGGGCAGGCCTTCAGGGCCGGCCCCGGCGACGTCAAGACCGTCGTCGACCTGACCGAGCCGTGAACCGGCGCGGGACCTACTCCTCCTTGTTTCGGCGGCCGCCGCCGAGCGAGCCGGCGTGCGCCTTGATCGTCGGGTCGCGGCGGGTCTTGACCAGGCTCGCGACGGTGACGACTATGAGGACGCCGATGACCACGCCGAGGCTGATCCCGGTCGGGATCTCGGGGACTCGGTCGTCGATGTCGACGTGCGCCCAGTGAAGCATGAGCTTGAAGCCGATGAACGCCAGGATGATCGCCAGGCCCGTCGAGAGGTACACGAGCCGGTCGAGCAGGCCCTTTACGAGGAAGTACAGCGCCCGCAGGCCCAGCAGCGCGAAGGCGTTGGCGGTGAAGACGATGTAGGGCTCCTCGGTGACGCCGAAGACCGCCGGGATCGAGTCGAGCGCGAACAGCAGGTCGACGCTGCCGATCGCGATGAGCACCACGAACAGCGGCGTCACGAGCCGGCGCCCGTCGGCGCGTGTGAACAGCTTCCCGCCGTCGTACTCGGTGCTGACCGGCAGCAGGCGCTGCGCGCCCTTGACCATGATGTTGTTCTCGATGTCGGGATCTTCGTCGCGGTGCCGGAACAGCTGCACCGCCGTGTAGATCAGCAGCAGGCCGAACAGCAGGAACATGAACGAGAACAGGTTCAGCAGGGCGGCGCCGGCGGCGATGAAGATCGCCCGCATGACCAGTGCCAGCACGATCCCGAAGGTGAGCACCTTGTGCTGGTGCTCCGAGGGGACGGCGAAGGTGGTCATGATGATGACGAACACGAAGAGGTTGTCGACCGAGAGGCTCTTCTCGATGATGTAGCCGGCGAAGTACTCGGTGCCGAAGTCGCCGCCGTACTGCGCGCCGAACCAGACGCCGAACGCCACCGCCACGAGGATGTAGAACACCGACCAGGCGGTCGCCTCCTTGAACCCGACCTTGTGCGGTCGCGCCGCCGCCAAGATCAGGTCGACCGCCAAGAGCACCACGATCAGGCCGATCGTGCCGGCCCATGTGACCGCGTTGATATCGAGCATTCCTTCCTCCGGTTCGTCCGTTCACCGACAGGCAACTCGGGACGGCGCCGACGACTCCGCGGCGCGCGTCCCGATCCTCGGTGAGTCCACGGTGCCGCCATGGCGACTGCGGACTGACATCATGCTGTTCGCCAGCATCGTACGCGAGTGAATGCGATGAAAGCGCGGCGGTCAGTCCTTGCGACGTGCGGAGCGCATCGCCTGCGAGAGGGCTGAGACGCCGTGGGGGACAATCACCCAATGCCTCGACGCTCTCGACGACCACGGCGACCGCAGACGCGGCGCACCACCGAGCAGGCGTGCCCGTGCGGGAGCGGCCGCGACTACGGCGAATGCTGCGGGCGCCTGCACGCGGGCTCGGCGAAAGCCGACACCGCCGAAGCGCTGATGCGCTCGCGTTACTGCGCATTCGCGGTCGGCGATGCGGCGTACCTGCTGCGCACCTGGCACCCGGACACGCGGCCCTCCGAACTCGACCTGTCCGACGAGCGGCGGTGGACCGGGCTGGAGATCCTGGAGACGACCGGGGGCACCGCCTTCCACGCCGAAGGCACCGTGGCGTTCCGGGCGCACTTCCTCGACCCCGACGGGCCGGGCACGCAGAGCGAGGTCAGCGAGTTCGTCCGGCTCGACGGACTGTGGCTGTACCTGACGGGAACGTCGTTATGCCGCCGCCGCGCCTCGCGCCCGACGTCGCGGCCGCGGTCGCCTCCCGATTCGGCGCGACGCCCGAGTCGATCAGGGCCGCACCGGCTCAGGGCGTCGCCAACCACACCTACCTGCTCGGCGACGAACTGGTCCTCCGTGTGGCGCGGCCGCATCCCGGCCTCGAGGCCGACCTGCGCAAGGAGGCCCAGGTGATCCCCGCCGTCACCGCCGCGGGAATCCGCACCCCCGAGATGGTCGCGTTCGACGAAGACCGGACCCTGCTCGACGCGCCCTTCATGGTCCTGCGGCGGGCCGTCGGCATCGCCCCGCAGACCCCCGAGCGCCACACCGGAAGCCCGTGGGCGCGAACCTACATCGAACTCGGCGCCGAACTGGCCAAGCTCCACGCCGCCGGTCTCGGCCCGGAGGTGATCCTGGGCGTGCCGGTCGAATCCGACGACGATCCGCGCCCCGGCCTGGCGAGGCTGGTCGGGGCCGGATACCTGGGGGAGGAGACCGCGGCATGGGTCCGCGGCTGGCTCGACCGGCTCGACGGCCGCCGCCCCTCATCGCCCGCGCCCCGCCTCGTCCACGGCGACGCCAGCCCGACCAACCTCCTCGCCGACCCCGACACGCTCGCGCTCAACGCCCTGATCGACTGGGGCGATGCGACCCTCACCGACCCGGCGGTGGAGTTCGCCGAGCTCCCGCTGCGCGCCGTGCCCTACGCACTCGAGGGCTACCTAGGAGCCGACGCCGATCCCGATGAGCGCCTCGACTGGGCGGCCAGGATTCTCTGGCACCACCTGGTCTGGGCCGTCTTCCGGCTCGCCGCCGACCCCGAGCCGGGCGCACCCCACTGGCCCGCGCAACGCGGCAACCGGCTGCTGGAGATCACCCGCTTCTACCTCGAACAGCCCTCGTTCCCATGGGACGCGTTGCGTTGACTTCCTCCCAGTCCTAAAAGGACGAATATCAAGGCCCGCCGCCGCGCCCTTGAGGCGTGGCGGCGGGCCGATTCGCGTATCAGTGGTTGACGGCCACGATCGTCCGTCCGATCGTGGCGCCGTCCCTGATGTAGTCGACCGTCCCGAGGTAGCGGCGGTCCGGATCCAGGCTCGACCAGGCGGCGGTCACGGTGTGGACGCTGCCGGTGCTCGTCTCCATCGATTCGGGGTCGACGGTCAGGTTTCCTTGAGCGTCGCCGGTTACGACCCAGGTGTGGACGAGGGCCTCGACGGTGTCGGTCTCCGCCGTCCAGAGGTCGACGTAGATCACGTACGTCGCGCCGGCCTCCAGGTCGATGTCCTCTTGGGAGCCCTCCAGGAACGGCGCGTCGACCAGTGCGAGCGAGCCGTCGTCCCGCCGCTCGTAGACGACGAGATCGAGGTCGGTTCCGGCCGCGTGGTCGTCGTCGAAGATGGCGACGCGACCCATAACGGCGTCGGCCGGGACCGCCAGCTCGAAGGCCTCGGTCTGGTCGCGCTCGATCGGGTCATCGATCGGGAAATTCGATTCGTCCGGATTCGACAGCGACAGCTCCCGGCTCTCGGAGGCGGCGAGCCCGGAGACGGCGAGTTCGAGGCCGCCGTCGAAGCCGCTCGTCACGTCGAACTCGGCCGAGTCGTCGGTGCCCTCGCCGGTGATCTCGCTCGGGGCGGCGATGTCCAGCGCGCGGACCGTGATCGGACTGCGGACCTCGTGCCCGTTCCAGTCGCACCAGGTCAGCGACCCGAACGACCATTCGCCGGCGGTCGCGTCGGTCCGGGTGACGGTGAGGGAGTAGGTCGCCGTCTCGCCCGGGCGCACGATCAGGAGCTCTTGGTCCACCTTCACCTCGAAGCCCGGCGGGGCCTCGAGGTGCGGGCGGTACATACCGATCGTGTCGTCGACGTTGGTGACGGTGCGGGTGACCGTCTGCACCCCGGCCAGGTCGCCGATCGCGACCGACGGGTAGTTCAGGTCGCTCGGGTCGACCGCGCCGTGCTCGGCCTCGACGGTCTCACAGGTGTCGGCGGGCTCCAGTTCCTGGAACTGGCCGATGGCGCACCCGTAGAGGGTCCAGTCGGTCGCACCGGAGTCGTAGACCAGGCCCGGGTCGAACATGGCCCGGCCGTCGACATGCCCGGCGCCGATGTGGAACGGCGTGGCCGCCTCGTCCTCGGGGACCCGTCCGATCGGGTCGCCCTCGGTGTTCGTCTGGTAGGCGGTGGTCATGATCGCCGACTTGACCGCCATCGGCGACCAGTCGGGGTTGGCGCTCTTGAGGAGCGCGCCGAGCCCGGCGATGTGCGGGCTGGCCATCGAAGTGCCGCCGAAGAGCCCGAAGTGGCCGCCGTCGGAGGTCTCGGACGGCATGTATCCGGCGAGGATCTCGCTGCCGGGCGCGGTGATGTCGGGTTTGAGCAGGTCGCCACCTCCGGCGACGGCCGGGCCCTGCGAGGACCATCCGGTCGAGGCCGGCGCGGTCTGCTCGGCCGCTGCGGCGGCGCGCATGGTCACGGTCGCCGCGTCGTTGCCCGCGGCGTAAGCCTCGATGGCGCGGCCCGCGGCCCGAGCGGTGTGGATGGTCCAAAAGGGGCCTCCCCAGCCGTTTTTGAGCTCGTCGGGCGAGGCAGGGTCGACGTTGTAGACGATGGCGAAGGCACCGCCCGCGTCGGCCACTTCCCGGGCATTCACGTCGAAACCGTGGGCGCCGCGGGCGCAGGCGACGGCCCGCCCGGCCACCTTGGCCGCGTCCAGCGTGCCGGGCGCGCACAGCCGCGCCTCGGCCGGATCCGCCTCGTCCCGGGCGACCTCCCCGGCCAGGGCCAGACCGGCCTCGGTGTCGGTGAACCTGGGGGTGTTCGCGCCGAAGGCGAAGGTCTGGCCGTCGCCGAGGGTGAACTCGGACTTGAACGTGCGGGGATGGGTGCTTGCGGCGACGGTGGTGACCCAAGGGGAGTTGTGCTCGACCGTGCTCGCGCCGTTCAGACCCGCATTGCCGGCGGCGTTGGCCACGAACACGCCAGCTTCGGCGGCGCCGAAGTAGGCCATCGACACCGGGTCGGTGATCGTGTCGGCCGAGCCGCCGAGGGACATGTTGATCACGTCCACGCCGTCGTTGACCGCGGCGTCGATCGCGGCCAGGATGTCGGAGGTCTCGCACCATCCGTCGATGGCGATCCAGCAGACCTTGTAGACGGCGAGCCGCGCCGCCGGGGCCATGCCCGAGACCGGGCCGAGCGAGGTGCCGTCGATGACGGCCTCGGTGTCGAGGTTGCCGGCGGCCGTGGTCGCCACGTGGGTGCCGTGGTTGTACTCCTCGCGCGGCGACTTGAAGCCGGCGACGTCGCTGTGGCCGTTGGAGTCGAACCAGCGGGCCCCGATCACCTTGTTGTTGCAGACGACGCTGTTCTCACGGACGTCCTCGCCCTCCTCGCACTCGCCCTTCCACTTGGCGTCGATGACGTCCTGGTCGGGGCGCGGCTCGGGCAGGGGCGCGAACATCGGGTTCTCGGGGGTGAAGCCGCCGTCGATGACGCCGATGACGACGCCCTCGCCGGCGTGCTCGCCGCCGCCGAACTCCGTCTGCCAGGAGCCGTCCGAACCGGACAGGCCGAGGAATTCGCTCGAGGTGTCCAGCTGGGGCTCGAGCCGCTTGTCGGGGACGATCGCGGCGACGTGCTCGTCGCGCGCGAGCCGGGCCGCCTGCTCACCGGTCAGTTCGGCGGCCACCCCGTTGAAGACGGTGTCGTACTCGGCGGCGGCCTCGACCCCGGCCACCTCGTCGAGCACGTCGTCGCGGACTTCCGCCAGGTGATCGCGGTAGGCCCGGACCTCGGTGGATGAGAAGTCGATGGTCTCACCCTCGTCGGGCGAGGTGCCTTTGAAACCGGAGGCGCCGCCGTCGTAGACGGCGACCGGTTCGTCGGCGAACTGGACGATGTAGCGGCCGTCCTTGAAGGATGGCGGTGACGCCGGTGCCGGGTCGGCGGCGGCCGGGGAGGCGAGGGCGGTGACCGTCGTCGCGGCGACGACGGTGATGCCGAACGCCGCAGCGACGCGCCGCCGAAGATCGGCGGCCCGCTGTGGGTGCGTGGATTTCACGGGAGGATTTCCTTTCGCGCGGAGGTGGATCGCCGCCGGAGCGGCGAGATGGCGGCCTGCCGCCGCGCCGGTGCAGGTTCAGGAGGTGAACGCGCGCGGCGGCAGGCACGACTGCACTGCGAGGCAGGGGAACTCGAACTAAATGGTGGAGGGCGCGACAGTCCCGACCAAGATCACTGCCGCGCCGGTCCGCGCGGTCTTCTCCTTCCTCGCGGACGACTGCGATCAGCTCGGAGGCAATCGGCGTACACCACCGCCGGACGGTGCGGAGGTCGGTGACGGCATTGTCGCGGAACGCATCAGAGGGTTTCCTCTCAAGCCGGGGTAAGCACCTCAAAAGGTGCCGTGTTGCTTTAACTTTCAAGTTAGGTGACATCCAATGTCAATAAAAGATGGTCTATATCACTGAGAACGTCTTATTACCGACAAGTAAGTCAAACGCCACCAACATGTCACAAGGGATCAGTAATGCAAATCAGCCCTACATAGGTAGCCATACCGAGTCGACGGTGGCGAACCGCCCGGCCGCACGGCCCGACGCCGAGTCCTGCCGGTCCGGCCCGCGAGACGCTGCGATTGGATGGGCCCGTGTCGACCTATGCCATCGGATACATCCTCGTCGCCTTCATCACCTATGGACTCACCTGGAACTTCACTACCAGCGACAGCGTGACCAAGGACGGCCCGGATGCGATACACCACTTCACCGCCGTACTCATCGGGCTCATCTGGCCGCTGGTACTGGCGATGCTGATATTCGACCTGGCCTCCGCGCCCTTCCGCCGCCGCTGAAACGGGCGCTCCCGAGCCGCTTTCGACCAGGAAGCCGCCTGCCGCCTCGGGGACTGTGGCGGTCTCGCCCAGTGGCACCCAGGCCGCCGTCATCCCCACCTCGGGCCCGATCAAAGGACGGAGCCCTCTCCGTAAGACCGGTAGCGCCATGGCGGGCGTCACGCCCAAGACCGGAATAGCTCACCGTTCCCCTCGGTTGAGGTAGATGCAAACGCATGAACCCGTACCGCCTCGGCGGGAGAACAGGAGCCACGATGCAGTTCGGCATCTTCTCGGTCAGCGACATCACGCGCGACCCCGTGTCCGGCGCGACGCCGAGCGAGGCGGAGCGGATCGAGGCGATCGTCCAGATCGCACGGAAGACCGAAGAGGTCGGGTTGGACGTCTTCGCCATCGGCGAGCACCACAACCCGCCGTTCTTCTCCTCCTCGCCGACCACGCTGCTGTCCCACATCGCCGCCCTCACCGAGCGGCTGATCGTCACGACCTCCACCACCCTGATCACCACCAACGACCCCGTCCGCATCGCCGAGGAGTACGCGATGCTCCAGCACCTGTCGAAGGGCCGCATGGACCTCATGCTCGGTCGCGGCAACACCGCGCCCGTCTACCCGTGGTTCGGCCAGGACATCCGCAAGGGCCTGCCCTTGGCGCTGGACAACTACAACCTCCTGCACCGGCTGTGGCGCGAGGACGTCGTGGACTGGGAGGGCCAGTTCCGCACGCCGCTCCAAGGTTTCACCTCGACGCCGAGGCCCCTCGACGACGTGCCGCCGTTCGTGTGGCACGGCTCGATCAGGACCCCGGAGATCGCCGAGCAGGCCGCGTTCTACGGCAACGGCTTCTTCGCCAACCACATCTTCTGGCCCACCTCGCACTCGCTGCGGCTCATCGAGTTCTACCGCCAGCGGTTCGAGCACTACGGCCACGGCACCAAGAAGCAGGCCGTCGTCGGACTGGGCGGCCACGCCTACATCGCCAAGCGATCGCAGGACGCCTACAAGGAGTTCCGCCCGTACTTCGACGAGGCGCCGGTCTACGGGCACGGCCCGTCGCTCGAGGACTTCAGCACGATGACGCCGCTGTCGGTCGGCAGCCCGCAGGAGGTCATCGAGAAGACCCTGACCTTCCACGACGCGTTCGGCGACTACCAGCGCCAGCTGTTCCTCATCGACCACGCCGGCCTGCCGCTCAAGACGGTCCTCAATCAGCTCGACCTGCTCGGCGAGGAGGTCGTCCCGGTGCTCCGCAAGGAACTCGAGTCCCGACGCGACCCCGAATCGGCCGCGGCGCCGACGCACGCCGGCCTGGTAGAGGCCAAATACGGCGACCGGCCCGCCCGCCAGCCGCGGCCGAACGCCAACCGCGGCGACAACGTCACCGGCGCCTCGCCCTACCAGGACAGCGACGTCGAAGCCGAGTACCCGAGCCTGGGCTGAGGGAGGACGACCATGACCCGCACCGGTGCCCGACTGGCCAACGACTCGTGGGAAGCGCTGCTCACCGCCCACGCGGTGCTGATGAAGCGGTTCGCCGCCGAAGACGTCTGGGGCGAGGTGTCCATGCGCGAGTACGACGTGCTCTACACCCTGTCCAAATGCGACGAACCGGTCCGCCTCGGCGAGCTCAACCGCAACGTCCTGCTCAGCCAGCCGGCGCTGTCGCGGCTGGTCGAACGGCTCGCCGAGCGCGGCCTCATCGAACGGACCGCCGACCCCGACGACGGCCGCGGCCGCCGACTCTCCCTCACCGAGGCCGGACGCGAGCGGCAGCGCCGCATCGGCGGCCGCCACGCCGTCGGCGTCTCCCGGGCGGTCACCGCCCGCCTCGACGACGAGGAGATGCGGCAGCTGGAGTCGCTCTGCCGCAAGCTCGCCGGCAGAGACCCGATCCGAGACCCCGACAAGCACAACCAGGAGCCCGAGCAATGAGCGAAACGAACGACAAGTTCAAGCTGGTCATCGTCAGCGGCGGCACCAGCGACCCGTCCTCCACCCGCATGCTCGCCGACCGCATCGCCGGCCGCACCGCAGACCTGGCCGACCAGCGCGGCGAGAACGTCGCCGTGAGCGTCATCGACCTGCGCGAACTGGCCACCGAGATCGCCACCGCGCTCGTCTCCCAGCTCATGGGCCCGAAGATGACGAAGGCGATCGAGCTGCTCGGCGAAGCCGACGGCGTCGTCGCCAGCGCCCCGGTCTACAAGGCCGCGCCGAGCGGCCTGTTCAGCTCGTTCTTCCACGTCCTCGACAACGACCTCCTGATCGCCAAGCCCGTGGTCCTGGCCGCGACCGCGGGCACCGCGCGGCACGCCCTGGTCGTCGACGAGCAGATGCGATCGCTCTTCGCCTACCTGCGCGCGTTGACGGTGCCGACGTCCGTCTTCGCCGCCGGCGAGGACTGGAGCGACAACGACCTGGGCCGACGCATCGACCGGGCCGCCGTCGAAGTGCTCCTGCTGATGGAGAGCGGCTTCGCCGACAAGGTCCGAAGCGAGTCGTGGAAGAGCTACCAGCACGAATACGGCAGCGCCGGCGGCACCGAGCTCGACATCGACCTGGGCTCCGACCTCATGCGTCTGGCGACCGGAGGCTCGGCCGACCCGCGCTAACGGGACCGCTTGCGACCCCACGCCTGGAACAGCACGGCCGTCGTCGGGACCGGCAGCATCCGCACCGCCTCCCGGCGCCGGACCGTCCACAGCAGCAGGTCGGTCATCGACGGGCGGATTCCCCGCAGCGACAGGACCACACCGTGCCGGGCGCACTCGGCGAACAGCACCGCCCGGTCGACCAGGAGCGCAGGGTCGTGGACGCCGCGCGGCGCCATGCGCGGCACCCGCTCGGCGAGGCCGATCGCGAGCCACCGGCACAGCGCCGTGGCCGCGAGCGTGTCGATCACCAGCAGCCCGCCCGGACGCAGCAGCCGGCACGCCTCCGACACCGCCCCGCGCAGGTCCGCCACGTGTTCGAGGATCTCCCCGGCCGCCACCACGTCCGCGCAGCCGTCGGCCAACGGCACCGCGAGGACATCGGCGCGTACACCTTGGACACCGTGCTCGGCGCCCTGCCGCAGCGCGTTCAGCGAGAGGTCGACGCCGATGTGCCGGTAGCCCTTCCCGGCCAGGTGCGGTGCCAGCAGCCCTGCCCCGCAGCCCAGATCCACCAGCACCGCGTCGGGCCGCGAGGCCGGCGGGACGAGCTCCGCGCGCGCCGCGGCGAGCCAGTGCAGCATCGCGAACTTCCCGCGCGGTCGCCACCACTGGTCGGCGAGCTCGTCGTACATCGCCGGATCGTTGCGCTCCAGACGTCCTGGTGACCGTGCCTTGGGACCGCGCATGTCACCAGGGTGGCACACTGGCGGCCGTGAAGCAGATCGCGACGGCGACATGGGCGCTCGCCCGGGCGTGTCACCCGCTTCCGGCGCTGGCCGTCACCGCCGTCGCCGCCGGCCTGACCCTCGGCACCGACCGCACGGCGGGAGCGTCCCTGACGGTGATCGCCGCGGTGCTCGCCGGCCAGTTGTCCGTCGGGTGGCTCAACGATCTGGTCGACGCGCCGAGAGACGCCCGAGTCGGGCGCGTGGACAAGCCCTTGGCCGCAGGCGAGATCAGTCCCGTCGCCGTGCGCGGCGGCGTGGCGGTCGCGGCGGCCCTCGCCGTGGCCCTCTCGCTGCCGTCGGGCCCGGCGGCGACCGCCGCGCACGTCGCCGCACTCATCTCGGCGTGGGCCTACGATCTCGGCGTCAAGGCCACCGCACTGTCGGTGGTGCCGTACGCGGTCTCGTTCGCGCTGCTGCCCGCGTTCGTGTCCCTGGGGCAGGCGGGCGCGCCCCTGCCGCCCGCGTGGCTCGTGGCCGCCGCCGCGTTCCTGGGTAGCGCCGCGCACTTCGTGAACGTCCTGCCCGACCTCGCCGACGACGCCGCCACCGGCGTGCGGGGCCTGCCGCACCGCTTGGGCCCGAACGCGAGTCGACTGCTCGCCGCCGCGCTCGTGCTGGCCGCCTCGGTGCTGCTGGCCTTCGGCCCGCCCGGAGCGTCGCCCCCGCTCACCCTGGCGGCGGTGCCCTTCGCGGTCGGCGTGCTCGCCGCCGGGCTGTTCCTGGACCGGAGGCCGCGCTCGCGCGCCGCATTCCGGGCCGTAATGCTCGTGGCCCTCGTCGATGTCGCGCTAATGCTCCAAACCGGAGTCTCGACCGGTTAAAGTCGCCTGGCGGGGTTTGGGATCCGCGCGGCGGGGCACCCGTCGTCGGACCCTGCCCCGATGCCGGGCCCGCGTCGAACCCGAGGAGTGAGCGCTGGTGACAGGAGATCCGAACTTCGAAGGCACTGGGGCGCTCGCCGCAGCCCAGAAGCTCGCGCCGCGGCTCGCCGAACGCGCCGCCGCGCACGACGAGCGGGGCCGCTTCCCCGCCGACGACTTCGCGGACCTGCGCGCGGCGGGACTGCTCGGTTTGATGGCCCCGACCCGGCTCGGCGGGCTCGGAGCCTCGTTCGCCGAATACTCCGAAGTGGCCGCCGAACTCGCCCGAGGCGCGGGCGCCACGGCTCTGATCTTCAACATGCACGCCTCGGTGACCGGCGCCTTGGCGCACACCCCCGACGAACTGGTCCGACAGCTCGGCGCGCCCGAGAGCTCCTTCGAAGCGCGAGACCGGGCGCTGGCCGCGGCCGCCGACGGCGCGCTCTACGGGGTGGCCATGAGCGAGCGGGGGAGCGGATCGCGGCTGTCGCGCACCTCCACCGCCTACCGCAGGACCGGCACGGGCTTCCGGATCACCGGTGACAAGGCGTTCGTGTCCGGCGCCGGACACGCCGACGCCTACCTGGTGACCGCGCGCGACGCCGAATCCGAGGAACCGCAGGTGTCGTACTTCCTGGTCCCGGCCGGCGACGGCATCCGCGTCGAGCAGACATGGGATTCGCTCGGCATGCGGGCCACCGGGAGCCACGACGTCCACTTCGATGTCGAGGTCGGCCCCGAGGCGCTGCTCGGCGGCATGGAGGGGCTGACGCTGATGCTGGCCGAGGTGATGCCGCAGTGGCTGGTCGCCTCCTACGCCGCCGTGTACGTCGGTGTCGCGCGGTCCGCCGTCGACGCCGCCGTCGACCACGTCCGCGAGCGTGGGCTCGGGGGGCTCCCGACCGTGCGGGCCCGCCTGGGGCGGGCGGACGCCGCCGTCACCGCCGCGGAACTCGTCGTCGCCGAGACCGCCGCCAGGATCGACGACGAGCCGGGCACTCCCGAGACGAACCGCTGGGTGTGGCGCGCCAAGCTCGTCGCCGGTGACACCGCCGCCGAAGTCGCCACGTCCCTGCTCGAAGCGGCGGGCGCGTCCGCGACGCGGCGCGGGCATCCACTCGAGCGGATCTTCCGCGATTCCCGCTGCGGGGCACTGCAACCGGCCACGTCCGACGTCTGCGCCGACTGGCTCGGCGTGGCCGCCGTCGGCGACGACCCCGACCATGACGCCGAGGTGCCGCGGTGGTGAGCGTCGCGATCGCCGGAATCGGCACCGCGCTGCCCAACGCCTACGACCAAGAAGCACTGTGGACCGGGTTCTTCCGCGAGCACTTCGCCGGGAGCGCCGTGGCCGAGCGGATATTCCACGGCGCGGGCGTGCGCCGCAGGCACGTCGTGATCGACCCCCGCGAGAACATCTCCACATGGTCTACAGGGGAGCGCATGCGCCGTTTCGGCCGGCTCGCGCCGCCGCTCGGCCACCGCGCCGTGACCGAGGCCCTGGCCGAGGCCGGCATGGACGCCGACGAGATCGGCATGCTGGCCGTCGCCACATGCACCGGCTACAGCACCCCCGGCCTCGACATCCAACTGGCCGCCTCGCTGCCGCTCAGCGTGGACGCCCGGCGGCTCCTCGTCGGACACCTCGGCTGCCACGCCGCCGTGCCCGCGCTCGGCGCGGTCGCCGACTACGTCGCCGCCCACGACCGGCCCGCCGTGCTGCTCTGCCTGGAACTGACCACCCTGCACCTCCAGCCCGCCTCGGCAGACCCCGAGCAGGTGGTCACGCACGCCCTGTTCGGCGACGCGGCCGCCGCCCTGGTCGTGCGCCCCGCCGAGACCGGACTCCGAGTCGTCGACATCGCGGCGCGCACCGACACCGACCGCAGCGGCCACATGACCTGGGACGTCACCGATCTCGGATTCCGCATGGGGCTGTCCCCGCAAGTGCCCGACGCGCTCGCCGAACACCTCGGCCCCCTGGTGAAGGACCTGCTGGCCCCGCACGGGCTCGACCTGACCGACGTGCGGGGCTGGGCCGTGCATCCCGGCGGCCCGCGCATCCTCGACACCGTCGAGCACGGCCTGGGGCTCGCCCCGGACGCGCTGGCGGCCTCACGCAAGGTCCTGGCCGAGTACGGCAACTGCTCCTCGGCTACGGTGCTGCTGGTCCTGCGCGAACTCCTGAGCGCCGGTGCGCCGCCCGGGCCGATCGTGGCACTGGCCTTCGGCCCGGGCCTCACCGCCTACGCCGCCCTCCTCGAATCCCCGGAGAACCCGGCGGCCGACCCTCCGATGTAGCCTCAATGCTCGGTCCTACCGCGAGGACGAACCTGCCACCACACCGTCCGTGACCGACTCGTTCTCGGGGGTGGCGCACGGCGAGCCGGTGCGTTATCGTGCGGTAGTTCCAGCAACCCCGATGTCTTCCGCTACGGAACGGACTCCCATGCCTGTTGCTCCCTTCACCGTCCCCCAAAGCAATCTCCTCCTGGCACTCCTACACCTGCGCGACCCGGCGACCACCGCCGAATTCGACGAGACGTTCGGATTCAGGAAGGTCGAGACCGACGTGAGGAAGGTCCTCTCCGAGCGCGGTCTCCTCGCGTACCGCAAAGAGGGTCGCTCGTTCGTATACGAACTCACCGATGCCGGATGGCTCGCCGCACGTCAGATCCTCGGGACCGCTCCTCCGCAAGGACTCTCGTCGCGCACCGCCAGAATCCTGTGGGCCGTGCTTCGGGACGTGTCAGCCTATATGGAGCGAACCGGAACTGAACTGGCCGACATCTACGCCGTGCCTGTGCCCTCACCTGAGGATTCGCCGCGTTCCGTGTCGTCGTCGGAACCGGCCGACCTCGTCATCCAGGCGTACGGCGAACTCGGCGACAAACCCGGAGCATGGCTTCCACTGCGCGAACTACGCCGACACCTCGCCCATCTCGAGCGTTCGGCACTGGACCTCGCGCTCACCGACCTGTTCGACAAGCACGAGATTCAGTTGATGCCCGAGGAGAATCAGAAGGCGCTCAGAGCTGAAGACCGGGACTGCGCACTGTGGCTCGGCGGGGAGTACAAGCATTTCATGTCCATTGAGGCGCGATGACCGGCGAGCTTGACGCCCTGCGGAAGGTTCCCACCGAGTTCGCCTTGACCCCGGACGAAATGTGGGACGACGACGCCCGCCCCCATGTCGTCGGTATCAACGACGTCGCGTTCGAAGCGATCCGAGAGCGGATCGATGCCGCGAAGAACAGCTCCCAGGCCAGCGTCCGCGGGCTGCCCGTCGTCGGCCAGGGCGGTACCGGCAAGACCCACCTGCTCGGCCTCGGCCGCCAGACGGTCCAAGACGCCGGCGGCCACTTCGTCCGACTCAACATCGTCAGAGTCGACGACTTCTGGTCGAACCTCGCCTCCAGCTATCTCCACGCGCTCAACGTCAGGCACCGGCGAGGCGGCAGCGGGCTGGAAGTCCTGCTGAACGCGCTGGCCGACAAGGCCGGGCTCGACGCCGCCACACGCGAAACCCTGCTGGTCCGCCGGCTGCCCGACCGACAATCGGTCTACCGGTTCTCCGACGCGGTCAGGTCGCTCGACGAAGCGACCCTGGCGGGAACCAGGCACACGCTGCAAGGGCTGCTGCTCCTGTTCGCCGCCGACGGGAACCTCGCCGACATCGGCGACATCTACCTCAACGGCGGCGAGTTCGACCCCGAAGGCCGCTTCGGGCCGCACCGGCCCGTACCGAAGTCCGCGCTGGAACGCGCCCGGGAACTCTCTCACCTGATGGCGTTGACCGGGCCGACACTCATCGCCGTCGACCAGATCGACGACATCGTCCGGGCGTCCAGGCGAGCCACCGGCACGGCCGGCGGCTCCCACACCGGAGAGCTGCTCGACATGCTCGGGATCGGACTCACCGATCTGCGCGACCAGACTCGCCGCACCACCGTCGTCCTGTCCTGCCTTCCGCACATCTGGGAGGAGTTCCGGGACAACACGACCAGCACCGTGCTGCAGCGGTTCACCGAACCGGTCATGCTCGACAACCGACTCCCCGACGTCGAAACCGCGGCCAGGCTTCTGGCGTCGATGGTCGAACCGGCCTACAAGGAAGCGGGTTTCGACCCTCGCTACCCGTCGTACCCCTTCCCGCCCTCCGGCTTGGCCGGTGCCGACCGGTACACCCCCCGGCGGCTGCTCAACGCCGCCAGCGCGCACATCCGCGCATGCCTGGCAGCGGGAATCGTCACCGAGGCCACCGCCCTCGACTCCGCCCCGCGGCCCGCGGCGACGCCTCCGGCCGCAACCGATGACCTGAGCGCCCGTTTCGAGCGCTACCGATCCACCGCCGAAATCAGCACGGCCGTCGACGCCGAGACCGAGGACTCGCGCATGCCGCAGCTGATGTGCGCGGTGCTCCGCGCATGGATCCTCGAACAGGACGGTCGCCATTACGAAGTGCGCCCTCCGGCCGGGGCACGCCCGAGTGCCCATGCGGAAATCCTGCTGAAGAGCTCCGAAGGGCCCGGCGAGCGCTGGACGTTCCGCGCCGTGGCCAGTACGAACGCCCGGGCTGTGGGCAACCGGGTGAGCAAGCTGTTCGACTATGCCGGGATCGGCCGCGACAACCCCGTCGAACACTGCCACGGCATCCTGTGGGTGACCGCGCCCGCCCAGGAATGGGGCCGATGGGGACCGAACACCCAGGCCCGCCGCATCGTCTCCAGCTTCGAAGCCGAGGGGCTGGTCATCCCCGCCGACAGCGAGGACCTGAAGAGCATCGTCGCGTTGCACCGCCTGGAGGCCGAACACCACCCCGGCTGGGAGGAGTGGCTGCGCAAGCACCGACCGGCGGGCCGCACCCGGCTGCTGAGCGCCGTGTTCGGCCCCCCGAATCCGAGCAGCGCCGCAGAGCCCCCGGAGCCGCCGCCGGATCCGGAACCCGACGCTCCGACCCGGCCGGTCACCTCGATCGACATCCCGCTGCCGCGCCCCGAGAACCGGCCGGGCCCGGTGCCTCCGGGCTCAGGCGTGGCCTTCGGCAGCCGCGCCGGGGGAGGCGTCCTCACCATCGAGCTCGCCACACTCGCCAAACACACCGCGATCTTCGCCGGTTCGGGCTCCGGCAAGACCGTGCTCATCAAACGCATCGTCGAAGCCTGCGCCCTGGAGGGTGTGTCCTCGATCGTCCTCGACCCCAACAACGACTTGTCGAGACTCGGCCGGGCCTGGCCCGAGCCGCCGGACAACTGGCTCGACGGCGACGACGGAGCCGCCGAGCGATACCTCTCCGACACCGAGGTGGTGGTGTGGACGCCGGGGCGAACATCCGGGCGGCCGTTGAGTTTTCAACCGCTGCCCGACCTGTGCGCGGTCGCCGACGACCCCGACGACTTCGAAATCGCCCTCGACACCGTCGTATCGGCACTCGCCCCACGGGCGAGGATCAACCGCTCCACGGCGAAGGACGAACGCCAACGCGCCGTCCTGCGAGAGGCGCTGCGGTCGTTCACCTACTCAGGCGGGGGACATTTCGATACATTCCTCGATCACCTCTCGCAACTGCCGCCCGAATCGAGCCTGTTCGAAGACGCTCCGAAGACCGCCGCAGACATCGCCGCCACCCTCCGAGCGGTGCGTGTCAACGACCGCCTGTTCGCCGGCGACGGTGAAGGTCTCGACCCCGGGGTGCTCCTCACACCGAAACCCGGCCGCCGGGCCCGAGTCTCGGTCGTGAACTTCATGGGCCTCCCCTCAGAAGAGCAACGCCAAGGCTTCGTCAACCAGCTCCAAATGGCCCTGTTCTCCTGGCTCAAGAGCAATCCGGCCGCTGGACGTCCGCTCGGCGGCCTGCTCGTCCTCGACGAGGCTCAGACCTTCGCCCCCGCCGTCGGTTCCACCCCTTGCACCGACTCGACTCTGGCGCTGGTCTCCCAAGCGCGCAAATACGGCCTCGGCATGGTCTTCGCCACCCAGGCGCCCAAGGGCGTCCACAACCGCATCGTCGGCAACAGCGCCACCCACGCCTACGGCAGACTCAACGCCCCCGCCCAGATCGCGGCCGCCGCCGCGATCGCCGAGGACAAAGGCGGCACCCCCGTCGACCTCGCCCATCTCTCGACCGGCCAGTTCTATGTGGTGACCCCTGGACTGTCCACCCAGCAGGTCGACGTGCCGATGTGCCTGAGTCACCATCCGTCGACCGCGCCGACCAGCGAGGAGATCCTGGCGGCCGTCAGAGCCGAGACCGATACCGGAGGCTGACCATGGACCAGGTCATCGAGGAACTGCTCGCGTCGTTCCGCGAGCGACACGAACTGGCCGACCTGGCCGGCGACGAACTGTTCGAGTCGTTCGCGGCGCACTGCGTCCTGCATCAGTTCCACGAGGAGAGCTTCGCCCCCGACGCCCATCGCGTCGGCGGCGGCAATGATCTGGGCATCGACGCGTGGGGCATCGTCGTCAACGGCGACCTGCACCACGATCTCGACGGAGTCAAAGAGGCCCTCGAACGCGAACGCGAGTTCAACGCAGTCGTCATCATCGTGCAGGCCAAGACCAGCGCATCCATGGAAGGCAAGGTCATCGCCGACTTGGCCGACAATCTCAGGCAGGTCTGCGACCGCGACGAGATCGTTTACACCGCCTCTCCCGAGATCCGCGAGCTGCAGCAGGCGCTGCGGGCGATCTACGACAGGCACCAGTACAACGCCGCGGGCAGCCCTCGACTTGAGGTCCGATACGTGACCTGCGGGGGTGATCCGAACGAGTACCTGGAGGAGAAGTGCCGATCGGCGGAACGCACCGTCGACGCGCTCGGGCGGTTCGACCGGGTGCGGTTCGAATGCATCGGAGCCAGGCGCCTGCAGCGACTGTACGCGCTGGCGAACCGGAAGGTCCGCGTGAACTACCTGTGGGCCAACAAGTCGGCGATGCCGCCGATGAAGGGGGTGAAGCAGGCTTGGATCGGGATGCTGCCCGCGAAGGTGTTCGTCGGAGACATACTCGCCGATGAGGGCGGGAGCATCCGCAACTTCCTCTTCCAGGACAATCTGCGACCGTTCCTCGGCATGACCAACGAGGTGAACACCGGGATCAGGCAGTCGCTGGAGGACCCGGTAGGGCGCGGTAGGTTCGCCGTGCTCAACAATGGGATCACCGTCATCGCCCAGAGCTTCACCTCCTCGGGCCACGAGTGCCACATGACCGACTTCCAGATCGTCAACGGCTGCCAGACCGGGCATGTGCTCTTCGAATGCCGCAACCTCTTGACCGACGACGTCCACGTCAAACTGACGGTGATCGAACCCGAAGGCGAGGACATCGTGAGCCGGATCGTCGTCGCCACGAACAAGCAGACCGACATCACCCGCGAGAACCTCGCGGCGAACGAGACGATCCATCGTGACATCGAGGACTACTTCAAGACCACCAAGACCCCGAGAGACCTGTACTACGAGCGACGCTCGAACCAGTTCGACACTGACACGTCGATCACCAAGACCAGGATCATCAAGCAAGGACGACTCACCCAGTCGTACGCGGCGGTCTTCCTCGGCCTCCCGCACCGGGCTACCCGCCCCACCGAGCTGCTCCGAGACAAGAAGATCAGGCTCTACCGCGACGACCACCATCCGATCGCCTATTACACGGCGGCCGCGATCTGGTACCAGGTGGAGTGGCTGCTGCGCAACCAGCGGCTCGACCGCAAGTGGAAGCCCATGCGGTTCCTGCTGATGGCGGCCCTGGGACAGCGGCTCTCGGGCGGACGGCGCCTGCCTTCCAATCCCCGCAAGGCAAAGGCCCACTGCGAACAGATCCTCGAGACCGTGTGGGACCGAGCCAGAGTCGAGCAACTGGTCTGCTCCCTCGCTCCGGTCCTCGAACGCCTCTGCGAAGCAGAAGGAACCGGCCGGAGTCTCGGAGACCTCTCCCGTACCAAGACCTTCGCCGACCGGTTCCTCCAGGCCGCGTCTTCCGAATAGGCACCGCTGGACCCGTTAGACGCCGCCATTGGTACCCGGTCTCGGGAACCGCGCGGTCACCGGTTCTCTTGGAGCGTCTTCAGCCCCTTCATGAGGTCGTCGATGTTCATGACGGGCGTGAGGTAGGTCTCGGCATGAAGTTCCTCGAACAGGGGCTCGGAGATCACCGGCATCTGCGAAGGGTCCTTCAGGTCGAAGAACACCATCATGCTCCGCATCCCGTCCTGCGGGAAGAAGTAAGTCGCCTCGGGGTTGAGCTTGTCCAGCGTGGCCTTGAGCGTCTTTGACATGTCCCCGTTCATGATCGCCTTGTTCCCGGCCTCGACGGGGATCTGCACCTTGAGACAAACGCGCATCGCACCATCCTCCTGACGCCGCGTCGGCCGAGCACGCCTGTCGTGCTCCCGAGCCCCGCGACGCCTCCATCACACACGGCGCCGATGCGGGTGTCAGCGGTTCGGGGATTTCTTCGCCCGACGGTCAGGGAACCGATTTGATCTTCCATACGAGGGCGCCGCCGAGGAGGGTCACGACGGCCGTCAGGGCGTACAGGCCCGTGTAGCCGCCAAGGCCCGCGACGATCGGCGCGGCCAGCGCCGGCCCGAGCACCTGCGGAGCGGAGTTGGCGATATTGATGACGCCCAGGTCCTTGCCCCGGTCCGCCGCTTCGGGAAGGACCTGTGTGATGAGCGCCTGGTCCACGGAGAGGTACACGCCGAATCCCGCACCCATGATCGCGGCGGCCGCCATGGACATGGGCCAGGTGTGCCAGAACGTCAGCAGCACCGCGGCGAACGCCATGACGGCGGCGGACACGGTAACCGGCGCCTTGCGGCGGCCGATCCGGTCCGACAGGACGCCTCCGGCGACGGCGGTGGCGATCACCCCGGTGGTGTAGATCAGCGTGAGGATCAAGACGCCCTCGTCGGCGCTGTGCCCGGGGAACAGCTGCTCGTAGCCGACGGCGTCCTGCAGGAAGAACAGGAGGTACAGGGTGCCGGTCGCATTGCCGAGCATCACCAGGAAGCGCGTGAACCAGGCCCAGGCGAAGTCGGGGTGGGCGCGCGGGGAGATCCACAGCCCCGCGAGCATCGGCCGCCACGAGACGGGCTTGCGGGCGGCCCGCGGCAGCGGAGGGTCGGGTGTGGACAGCACGAACGGCAGCACCATCGCCGCGGCGGCCAGGCCGATCACCAGGTATCCGGTGGCCAGGCCGGTGACCAGCATCGTGACGATGACGGCGCCGACGACCAGCCCCAAGGCCTGCGGGAACCCGATCCATCCTGAAACGGTCGCGCGCTGCCGCACCGGGACGTGGTCGGGAACGGCGGCGTTGAGGCTGGCGTAGCCGGCGTTGAGCGCGGCCTGTGCCACGCACCAGAGGAGCAGCACTCCCGCGACGGTGGTCTGCATCCCGAGGAGCCACAGTGCCGCGGCGCCGACGGCGACCCCGCCGAGCGTCCAGGGGTGGCGTCGGCCGAACCGGCCGGTGGTGCGGTCGGACAGCGCTCCGGCCAGCGGGTTGGCGATCACCGCGACAAGTGCGCCGGCACCGGTGACCAGGCCGAATGCGGCGACCTTCGAGTCGGGGGCGATGGCGGCGAGCTGGAGGGGCAGGAGCACCTGGATCGGGGTGAAGAAGGCCATGTAGAGGCCGAGCATCCCGGTGGTGATCCCGCCGATCCAGACCGGACCGACATTGCGCTGCGGTTCTGCGAGGGCGGCGGGCGGCTGGATCGGGGTGGTGGTCATCGGCGCTGCCCTGCGATCAGTTCGCGATACCAGTCGAAGGACGCCTTCGGGGTCCGGTTCCGCGATTCGGGGTCCACATGGACCAGTCCGAACCGCTGGTGGTAGCCCTCGGCCCATTCGAAGTTGTCCAGCAGGGACCACACCAGGTAGCCGCGGACGTCGGCGCCCTGGTCGATAGCTTCCGCCACGGCCCGCACGTGCGCCTCCAGGTAGTCGATCCGGGCCCGGTCGGCGATGGCGCCGTCCGCGTCGGGTGCGGTGAAGTAGGAGCAGCCGTTCTCGGTGATCCACAGCGGCGGCAGGGCGTCGCCGTAGTCCTCGGTGAGGTCGGTCAGTGTTCGGGTGAGGCCGGACGGCAGGACCGGCCAGCCGAAGTCGGTCGTGTCCACACCCTCGAACTCGGTCGTCTCGAACGGCAGCGGGGAGCCCGGAACGGGTGCCGCCAGTCGCGTCGGGTTGTAGTAGTTGACGCCCAGGCCGTCGAGCGGCGCGGCGATGGTCGCCAGGTCGCCGTCCTCGACGAACGGCAGCGCATCGCCGTCGACGCCGAACGCCGCCAGGTCGGGGTACCGGCCCAGCAGCACAGGGTCGGTGAACATCCCGCGGTGCAGCGTGTCGTAGGCCCGCGACGCGGCGACGTCTTCTTCGGATCCGCCGGCCGGCACGGCGGGGGAGTAGCTGTTCGTCAGCATGACGTGCCCGGCGCCGGACGCTCGCAGCGCCTCGACGGCCAGTCCGTGTCCGAGCAGTTGGTGATGGGCCGCCGGGAGCGCGTCGAGCAGCAGGGAGTGTCCGGGGGCGTGTCGGCCGAGCGCGTAGCCGAGCGCCATGTGCTCGAATGGCTCGTTGAGGGTGATCCAGTGCCGCACCCGGTCGCCGAGCCGCGCGGCCACGACGCCGGCGTACTCGCCGAACCGGCCGGCGGTGTCGCGGTCGAGCCAGCCTCCGACGTCTTCCAGCGCCTGTGGCAGGTCCCAGTGGAACAGTGTCGCCATGGGCGTGATCTCGGCGGCCAGCAGGGCGTCGACCAGTCGGTCGTAGAAGTCGAGGCCGGCCGCGTTGACGGCGCCGACGCCGGCGGGCAGGATCCGGGGCCACGACACGGAGAACCGGTACACGTCGACGCCGAGGCGCCGCATCAGTGCGATGTCCTCGGGATACCGGTGGTAGTGATCGCAGGCGGTGTCGGCGGTGTGGCCGTCGCGGATCTTCTCGTGGGAGTGGACGAACGTATCCCATATGGACTGACCGCGGCCTTCCTCGCCGGTGGCCCCTTCGATCTGGAAGGCGGAAGTGGAAACGCCCCAGGCGAACCCGCCGGGCAGACTCGGCATTGCGCCCATGGGCACCTCCGAAAGCGACAGTGAGTGACTTTCGCGAATCTACCAGTTTCAGAACTCGCCGGTAACCCTCCGAACAGCGGACTATTCGCGTCGAGGTGCGGCCTCGGCGTCGATTTCCCCGTTCGCCGCAAAATGTCGGAGGTCGGTGATTGTCTGGGAGCGAAACGCGGGGTTCGCGACGCGGCCTTCGCCGCCCCCCGCCCTACCGATCAGAGAGGATCTGTCATGACCGACGTGCAACCGATTCCCGCCGGATACCCGCGGGTCACGCCCTACCTGTTCGTCGACGGCGCCGCAGACGCCATCGAGTTCTACAAGACGGTGCTCGCGGCCGACGAGAAGGCGCGCATGGACGGGCCGGACGGCAAGGTCGGCCACGCCGAACTGAAGATCGGTGAATCGCTCATCATGGTGGCCGACGAGTTCCCCGAGATGGGCTCGCGCAGCCCGAAGAGCGTCGGCGGCACCCCGGTGGCGATCCACGTCTACGTCGAGGACGTCGACTCCGTGTTCGCCTCGGCGCTGGCCTCCGGGGCCAAGCAGCTCAGCGAAGTCACGGACGAGTTCTACGGCGACCGTACCGGCGGATTCGAGGACCCCTGGGGCCACTCCTGGTACGTCGCCACGCATGTCGAGGACGTGCCGCCCGCCGAGATGGAGAAGCGGGCGGCCGAGGCGATGTCCGGCATGAGGTGAACCTCGTTGTCGTCACGCGCCCGGCCCTGGCAGGCCGGGCGCTGATCGACCTCTATACTGGTAACCATTTTCAATAAAATGGGGGTACCAGTGAAGAAACTGCCGGTGACGGTGCTATCGGGCTTCCTCGGCGCGGGGAAGACCACGCTCCTCAACCACGTGCTGCACAATCGCCGCGGCATCCGGGTCGCGGTCATCGTGAACGACATGAGCGAGGTCAACATCGACGCCGGCATCGTCCGGGACGGAGGGAGCCTGTCGCGCACCGAGGAGCGCCTGGTCGAGCTGAGCAACGGCTGCATCTGCTGCACGCTTCGCGACGACCTCCTCGAAGAGGTCGCCCGGCTCGCCCGGGAGGACCGCTTCGACTACCTGCTCATCGAATCGAGCGGCATCTCCGAGCCCATGCCCGTCGCGGCGACGTTCGCCTTCGGCGAGTCGGATCGGGGACCGCTCTCGGATCTCACCGAGCTCGACACCATGGCCACCGTGGTCGACGCCGCCAACTTCCTGATCGAGCTCGGCCGCGCCGACGAACTGGTCTCGCGCGGGCTCGACGCCTATGAGGACGACGACCGCACCGTCGCCGACCTCCTGATCGACCAGATCGAATTCGCCGACGTCATCGTGGTCAACAAGACCGACCTGGTCTCGCCGGCGGACGCCGACCGCATCGAGGCGGTCGTGCGGCGGCTCAACCCCGAGGCGCGCCTGGTCCGCGCCGAGCACGGGCGGATCCCGGCCGAGCGGGTGCTCGGGACCGGCCTGTTCGACCTCGACCGGGCCCAGGGCGCGCCCGGCTGGGCCAAGGAGATCAACGGCGACCACGTGCCGGAGACTGAGGAGTACGGCATCTCCAGCCTGCTGTTCCGAGACCAGGCCGCCTTCCATCCCGAGCGGCTGTGGAGCCTCGTCGAGCGGCTGGACTCGGGGCGATTCGGGAACGTGCTGCGGTCCAAGGGCTTCTTCCACCTGGCCACCCGCCCGCACGTTACCGCCCTGTGGTCGCAGGCCGGGGCCGTGGCCCGCTTCGATCCCTTCGCCGCGCGAGACGACGGCCAGGGCCAGGAGCTGGTCTTCATCGGCGTCGACCTCCGCCACGCCGAACTCGAACACGCCCTACGCGAATGCCTGGCAGAACCCGGCGCGGACATCGAGGCGATGACCGACCCGTTCGAGCCCTGGGAGACCGGCGGCCTCCACGACCACGAACACTCGAGCGCCGTCCACTGAGCAGACTCCGCCACTGCGGCCTTCCGACGTCAGCCCCCGCAGCGGGCGCGCCGCGAAATCGAGCGCTCCCGATTCCGACAGCGCAGTATCCGGCCTCTTCCATGGGCACGGATGACTACACGCTCGATCGGCGGGTCGTCCATGGTGACGACGCGGTGCGGGACGGGCCCCGAGTCTGCCGGTCAGGTCGGCGGTGGTGGCGGACGGTCACTCGGGCCTTGGGGTGGGACGCGCTACTTCGCGAAAGCCCGCTGCCAGACCGTGTCCTGCGTCGCTGATGGACTGGTAGTCAGTGGTCGGAGACCGGGTGGTCCGGCGGCCGGCGCGGTCCGGGCAGAGCGGGCCTTTCTCGGCTCTCGAGCTCATTTCCACCGTTGAACGACTCTCGCTGGAAGAACCGGCGCTGCCGGGACCGCTCGGTGAGGATCCAGTCCTTGCCCTCTCCCGCGATCGACTGCAGAATGCGGAGGCCTTCGGACGCGCCGGACGTCTCCATGGCGAGCTCCAGGAGCTCCTTCGACTCCTCATGGGTCTTGGCGGCCAGATTCCGATAGCGCTGGTTGTCGATGACGATCTTGATCACCCGCCCGTGCAGCCTCAGATCCATCGCATGCGCGAGGGTGCTGTTGCCGTTCGGTCGCAGCTGATCGCGGTCGACGAGGGTGGCCCCGTTGTCGCCGTAGCGGACGCCGAGCTCGACCAGCATCGCCGAGATGATCATCTCGTAGCGGAAGTTGTCCATCGACGGGGCGATCTGCGAACCGTCCTCGAAGTCGAGTTTCGCACCGTAGATCCGCACCCCGTTGTTCGTCAGCAGGAAGATCCGAAGCTGATAGGTCGAATAGCGGATCGGGCCTCCCGGCACCCGCGCCGCCCGCGCGTCCGGGTCGGGCTCAGTGATGGCGAAGTGCGCCAGGACATCGCGGTGGGTCAAATGGATCTCGTTCATGGCCTGCATGCGCAGCCAGCTCAGGTCGGCGTCGAGCCATTCGGCCATCTCCCAGTCGCTGGGCCTGTCGCTCAGCCAGTTCCTCCAACTGTCGTAGCGCACCATTTCGGAAGCGAGCAGTTCTTCGGCCCATGCCCGGCGCTCGGCGTCGAACCGCGAGCGCATTGCGAGGCGAAGGCCGTTGTAGCCGAGGATCGCGACCGCGACCGCGGCGGCCAGACCGCCGAAGGCCGCCGCGGCGGCCTCCAAACCGTCGGACAGGGCGGTCGCGGCGACGGTCGCCGACACCATGAGCGCCCCAGCGCCCACCAGGCCCGGTTTCGCATGCGCCGGAGCGGGAGCCACACCGGCCTCCTTGTGGTGGAGGGTGCCGGAGGTCGCCGCTTCGGCGAACTGGTCCGCGTAGTGGAACGCCAACCAGTAGACGCCCTCGACGTCGACCGTCACTTGCCGGTTGCCCTGCTCGAAGTACTGTTCGGCGATTCTGCAGGCCAGAGAATGCCGGGCCTCGCCGGTCTGCAGCAGCCACTGCGCGGCAGTGCGGTCCTGCGGCGGAGACTCCTTGAAGGCATGCTCCAGGGCGACGGCGACCTGGTTTCGGAATTCCATGACCTGCGGCCAGCGAACCCAGAGCGCATCGGCCATGACGCCGCGGTAGTGGCGGGCACGCAACTCGATCCGCTCGCGCCGCAGCATCAGTGCCGGGGCGCACCACGCAATGAGGGCCAGGCCGCCGACCGCGCCCGCGACCACGAGCCAGAACGAGACCGCATCGGAGCCGAAGTACAGCAGCAGCCCCACCAGCGAAGCGAGGCCCGCTCCGGCCGATGCGAATGGCCACGCACCAGGTGAAGTCCAGTGAGGAATCGAACGGAGTCCGGGTTCAATGGGATCGGTGATGAAGAACTTGGCGACGCGGCCGACTCGGCCGTGATCGAACCGGCGTTGCTTCGCCCCCTGGTAGAGGTCCTGCCAGTACAAGTCCATGACCGTGCCGTCGATGACCCTGTCCAAGTGCCGCGTGATGTCGTCCCTGCGCTCCGGGTCCAGGTTCCGCAGCCGACCGAGTACTTCCTTGACCCTCGCAACGTCCTCGACCGAGATCGTCTCCGACGCGGCTTCCCGGGTGAGGCTCGAGATCTCGAGCAGGCCCTCCACGACGAGCGTCGATTCGGCGAAGGCGTCACCGGCCCTGCGGTCGAACGACTGCAGACATGCGCGAAGCTCGTTGAACGACTCGGCGCCCAGGTCGATGTCCGAGCGTCCGCTGAGAATGGCCAGCGCCCAGAAGAACCACAGGCGGTTCTCGCGCATACCGCCGTCGTAAGCCGCGGAGAACAGCTTCTCCGCGCTTCGCGGCATGTTCCCGCGTAGGCGGTGCAATCCGGTCTCGAACAGCTCGGCAGGGTCGTCGGACTTCGACATGTACACGTTGAAGTCGCCGTGGAAGGTGCCCGAATTCTGGAGGACTCCGCTCGCGTCGCCGCCGATCGCGTTCGCGCCCGGTGGCGCCTGCTGCTCGTCCATCAGCCGAGGCCCTTGATCGTTTCGATCGCCCCGCTCACCGTCCGGACTACCCTCGTGCAACCGCCGACGATGTTCTTGACGTGGCCGAGCGTCTCTGCCAGGCGCGATCGGGACTGCTCGTTCTCCGCCTCCGGTGCGGCGGTGTCGAGTACCGCCGCCGCGCTGGCCGTCTCGGCATCGCTGAGCTCGCCCGCGGCGTTCGCTTCGGTCAGCGCTCGCCGGACGGCCTCGAGTGCTTCGGCCGCTTTGCGGTCGACTTCGCTCAGTCCGTCTGCGCCGCGTGCGTCGATCGAGATGTCGCCGCGCATATCGCCGGAGTTCTGGACGACTCCGCGCGCGTTGCCTTTGATGATGTTGGACTTCGAGGGTTCGGGCATGGGCGCTCCTGTGGTGCGCTCTCGGTGGAGAGCAGGGGATTCCGCGCTGGAAGCGGTAATTGTGACCGATTCTAAGCAAGCGGTGACGACCGCGCAAGCCGATGCGATCCACGGGGTCTGGCCTCTGAGTCCTACTGAGACACGATTGGGCCACTGGTCGATTCATTCCGGTGGTCCGTTCGATTGAGAATTCCGGACGATCGGCCGATCCGGTGCGGGGCATCCGCCCGTGTCGTGCGTCGGTGCAGGGCGCGTGTTCACCGGTCATAGACTCGCGTGTGATGAACGAGCACACCGTCCTTTCCGACGGCGCGGTCCTGCGCCGCGCCGCGCCCCGCGACCTGCCTGAGGTCCTTCAACTGATCAGGGACCTCGCCGACTACGAGCGCGAGCCCGATGCGGTCGAGGCGACCGTCGAAGGTCTCGACACCGCCCTGTTCGGGCCGAATCCGGAGGTCTACGCGCACGTCGTCGAGGCCGGCGGCCGCATCGCCGGCATCGCCGTCTGGTTCCTGAACTTCTCGACCTGGACCGGCAAGCACGGTATATACCTCGAAGACCTCTATGTCGACCCGGGTTTCCGTGGAAAGGGCTTCGGCGCCGCGCTCCTGCGAGAGCTCGCCCGGATCTGCGCCGCCAACGGCTATCAGCGGCTCGACTGGTCGGTGCTGAAGTGGAACGAGCCCTCGATCGCGTTCTATGAATCGCTCGGCGCGGTTGCGATGGACGAGTGGGTCGGCTACCGGCTCACCGGCACCGCACTGCGATCACTCGGCGCCTGACCACCGCGGCTTCGCCTGGATCGAACCTGGCGGCGATACGGGGCCGCACCGTGGGATCATTCGATCGACTGAGACCGCTCCGCGCGATACCCGCGCGGTGCGGTCCTCCGGTTTCCGAAACGACAGGGGAGGACGCGATGGAACAGGTGGCACTGCACACCAGGCTCAAGGTGGGCCGCGAGGCCGACTACGACCGGATCCACGCGACGATCCCGGCCGAACTGGACACCGCTCTGCGCGAGGCGGGCGTGAAGCGATGGCGGATCTGGCGGCACGGCCGGGATCTGTTCCATCTCGTCGATGTCGAGGACTACCAGGCCATGAGGCATGCCCTGCGAGACCATCCGGCCAATGTGCCCTGGCAGGAGCGGATGGCGGAGCTGCTGGAGGTGCCCGACGACTACTCCGGAGCCGACCGGGGCCTGCCACTGGTCTGGGAGCTGCCGTAGTCCGGTTGGCATAATGTCTCGGATACATCAGATGTTTTTCTGAAGGGCGTGCGTCGATGGCCGTAACCGACAAGGCGATCGTCAAGATCAAGGAGATGATCGTCAGCGGTGAGCTCAGTCCGGGCTCCCGGCTGCCGCGAGAGGCCGACCTGGCGGTCCGGCTGGGGCTCGCCCGGAGCTCCCTGCGGGAAGCGGTGCGGGCCCTGGCGCTGATGAACATTCTGCATGTGCGGCAGGGCGACGGCACTTATGTCACCAGCCTCGACTCGCGGCTGCTGCTCGACGCGCTGAACTTCGTGGTCGACTTCCACCGCGACGACTCGGTGATGCAACTGCTGGAGGTGCGCCGAGTCATCGAGCCGGCCGCCACGGAGATGGCGGCGGTGCGCATCGCCGACGAGCAGCTCCAGCACCTGTCCCACCTCCTCAAGGTGGGCGACGAGACATCCTCTGTGGACGAATTGGTCGCCAACGACCTGGAATTCCATCGGAGCGTCGCCGAGGCGTCCGGAAACGACGTGCTGAGCTCGCTGGTCGACGGGCTGTCGGCGCCGACCCAGCGGGTCAGGATCTGGCGCGGCCTCACCGAGCACGGCGCGCTGGAGCGCACTCTCAGCGAACACCGGGCCATCTACGACGCGCTGGTCGCTCGCCAGCCCGATCTCGCCAAGTCGTGGATGACCGTGCACATCGCCGGCGTGGAGCAGTGGCTCCGCCAAGTCCTCTGACGCGACCGGCGTCCGGGAGTGCTCCGGTCCTACGGAATGTTACCGAAAGATAACGCTGTTCCCGCCGTTGACACTTGATTGATGCCTCATTACTCTTCCAATACATCAGATGTTTAGCGAGGAGGCTGTCTCGACCCCCGTCGACGGCCTCCTATTACAGCGGGGAGGGCCATGCACGATCAGCTGCTGAGGCTCGATGGGATCAGCAAGAGCTTTCCCGGCGTCAGAGCGCTGTCCGATGTCCACCTGGATCTGCGGGCCGGCGAGGTACTCGCGCTGGTCGGAGAGAACGGCGCCGGCAAGTCGACCCTGATGAAGGTGCTGGCCGGGATCCACCAGCAGGACACCGGCACGATCCACATCGACGGCCAGCCCGTCGACATCGACGGTCCCAAGACCGCCCAGTCACTCGGCATCAGCATCATCCACCAGGAGTTCTCGCTGATGCCCGACCTGACCATCGCCGAGAACATCTACATCGGCAGGGAACCGCACACCGGCTTCGGCATGCTGGTCGACGACCGGCGCCTCAACCGTCGCGCCGCCGACCTGTTCGAACGGCTCGGGATCGACCTCGACCCGCGGACCAAGGTCGGCGACCTGCTCGTCGCCCAACAGCAGGTCGTGGAGATCGCCAAGGCGCTCTCGTTCGACGCCCGGGTCCTGATCATGGACGAGCCGACCGCCGCGCTGACCGAGTCCGAGACCGAGAACCTGTTCCGACTCATCCGAGACCTGAGGGACCAGGGCACCGGAGTCATCTACATCTCGCACCGACTGGCCGAACTGAAGGAGATCTCGGACCGCATCACGGTCCTGCGCGACGGCGAGTACATCGACACCCTGCAGACCGGCGAAGCCGACCTGCGGCACGTCATCTCGCTGATGGTGGGCCGCCAGATCTCCGGCGAGGCGGGGCCGACGCGCAGCACCTCCCCGGAACAGCCCACGGTGCTCGAAGTCAGCGGCCTGAAACGGGGAAGCCGGATCAAGGACGTCAGCTTCGACCTCAAGCAGGGCGAGATCCTCGGTTTCGCGGGCCTGATGGGCGCCGGCCGGACCGAGGTCGCCCGAGTCATCTGCGGCGCAGACCGCGCCGACCGCGGACACATCCTGCTGCGGGGTCGCCCCGTGAAGATCAAGACCCCCACGGACGCCGCCCGGCTGCGCATCGGCTACCTCTCCGAGGACCGCAAGAGGCTCGGACTGATGCTCGACCAGGACGTCAACTTCAACATCCTCGCCTCATCGCTGTCCGACTACGTCAATCCGTTCGGCCTGATACGAGACAAACCGGGCAGGCTGACATCAGAGCGGTACGTCGAGTCGCTGAAGATCAAGACACCGTCGATCAGGCAGCAGACCAAGGCGCTCTCCGGCGGCAACCAGCAGAAGGTCATCATCGCGAAATGGCTGGCGAAGAACTGCGACATCCTGATCTTCGACGAACCCACCCGCGGCATCGACGTCGGCGCCAAAGAAGAGATCTACGAGCTCCTCAACCTGCTCGCCGACGAGGGCAAATCGATCATCATGATCTCCTCGGAACTACCTGAGGTCCTTCGCATGGCCCACCGCATCGTCGTCATGTGCGAAGGACGCGTCACCGGCGTCCTCGACGGCGCCGAAGCCGACCAGGAGATGGTCATGGACTACGCCACCCGATCCGGATCACATGGAGGCATCGCAACATCATGAAGCAGGCAGACACTGTCGAACCGAGTCCGGACGAGATGCTGAGGCCGGCCCCCTCCGGTGCCCTCGGCGCGTCCTGGAACCTGCTGCGACGGCAGCTCCAGCAGGTCCTGGCATTCGCCAGCCTGATCGTGCTGGTGGCGTTCTTCGGGGTGGCCAACCCCAACTTCCTGACCTGGTCGAACATGAGCGGCATCCTGCTGTCCACGGCCGTCATCGGGATCTTGGCGCTCGGCACCACCTTCGTCATCATCACCGCGGGCATCGAACTGTCGCTGGGCACCGGCATGACGCTGGCGGCGGTGATGACCGGCGTGGTCCTCACCAGCTGGGGACTGCCGCTGCTCGTCGGCGTGGTCGTCGGCATCCTGACCGGGGCCCTGATCGGCTTCATCAACGGCTTCAACGTCGCCGTCTTGAAGATCCCGCCGTTCATCGCGACGCTCGCGATGATGCTCATCGCCCAAGGACTGGCACTGGTCATCTCGGGAACGGCGCCGATCTACTTCACCGACGCCCCCGGGTTCACCGACATCTCGCTGGGTTCGCTGATCCCCGGCGTGCAGCTGCCCAACGCCGTGCTCATCCTCTTCCTGCTGACCGCGATCGCCGCGGTGATCCTGAGCAAGTCGATCCTCGGACGCTACTCGTTCGCGATCGGCAGCAACGAAGAGGCCGCCGGCCTGTCCGGGATCAACACCGGAAAGTGGAAGATCGCCATCTACACCCTCTCCGGCTGCTTCATGGGCATCGCCGGCGTCGTGCTGGCGGCCCGCTTGAACTCCGCGCAGCCGTCGCTCGGCATCGGCTACGAGCTGCAGGCCATCGCGGCCGTCGTCATCGGCGGCACGTCGCTGCAGGGCGGCAAGGGAAGCATCATCGGCACCCTCATCGGCGCGCTCATCGTCGGAACGGTGACCAACGGCCTGCGCATCATGTCCATCCCGCAGGAGTGGCAGACCGTCGTCATCGGCCTGGTCATCCTGGCGGCCGTCTACACCGACATCCTCCGCCGCCGCAAGCAGACTTGATCGCCCGCAACAACATCCCTTTCACATCGCACAACCCCTACACGATTCGGAGAACCTCATGATCGACCGTAGAACCATTCTGGCCGGAACCCCCGGAGCGATACTCCTCCTGGCAGGGTGCAGCGGCACCGCGGCGTCGGACGGCGGAAAGCTGTCCATTGCCCTCATCTCCAAAGGATTCCAGCACCAGTTCTGGCAGGCGGTGAACGACGGCGCCGAACAGGCCGCGGCCGAGTTCGACGTCGACATCACCTTCGAAGGGCCCGACTCCGAGTCCGAAGTCGCCCAGCAGATCGACATGCTCCAGACCGCGATGGACCGCAACCCGGACGCGATCGGGTTCGCCGCGCTGGACAGCCAGGCGGCGGTGCCGCTCATGACCGAAGCAGAAACCCGGGGGATCCCGGTCATCGCGTTCGACTCCGGCGTCGACAGCGAAGTGCCGCTCGCCACCGCCTCCACCGACAACCTCGCCGCGGCCGCGCTGGCGGCGGAGCACATGGTCGAGCTGATCGGCGGCTCGGGCAAGATCGCCCTGGTCGTCCACGACCAGACCAGCGTGACGGGGGTCCAGCGCAGGGACGGCTTCGTCGAGTACATAGAGCAGAACGCTCCGGACATCGAGATCGTCTCCATCCAGTACGGCGGCGGCGACCAACTCGAGTCGACCAACCTCGCCACGGCCATCATCGAGGGCAATCCCGACCTGGCGGGCTTCTACGGCTCCAACGAGGGCTCGGCGATCGGCATCGTCAACGCCGTCCAGGAACTCGGCCGCGACGGCGAGATCCAGATCATCGGCTTCGACTCGGGCCAGGCCCAGATGGACGCGATCAGAAGCGGCCTGATGGCCGGCGCGATCACCCAGAACCCCGTCGGCATCGGCTACGAGACCGTGAAGGCCGCTGTCATGGCGATCAACGGCGAGGAGCTGCCAGAGAGCATCGACACCGGCTTCTACTGGTACGACGCGACGAACATCGACGACGAAGAGATCCAAGCGGTGCTCTACGAGTAGACGACGTGACCGTGCCAGCAGGGCGGATGGTCGCCCGCCCTGGCACGGGACGCCGATGAACCACTGGCCCGACGGCACGACGAACCGCTAAACCGGTGGCGTCCCGGAGGGCCAGCGGCTTCTTGACGGTGATCTTGCCGCGGCCGAGCTTGATGACGCCGTCGTCGGCGAGCGCGCCGAGGGCCTTGGTGGCGGTCTCGCGGGAGGTGCCAACCAGGTCGGCGAGTTGCTCGTGGGTGATCTTCACGGTCAGCTCGGAGCCGCGCAGGCCGCCCTTGCGGTATTCCCTGCCGGCCAAGGTGTGCAGAGTGCTGGCGATGCGTTCGGGGGCGGTCTTGAGGACCGTGTCGCTCAAACGCCGCTCGGCCTCGATGAGCCGCTCGCCCAAGAGCTCCGTGACCCGCATGGCGATCTTCGGATTGCCGATCAGGTACTTGTGCACGTCGGCGCGGTCCATCAGGCACAAGGTGGCGTCCTCGACGGCCTCGGCGTACTGGTCGTACATGTGCTGGCCGAGCAGGACCATCTCGCCGAACACGGTGCCCGGCTCCAGCAGGGCGGTCGTCAGGGCCCGGCCGTCGGCGCTGACGCGGAAGATCCGCACGGTGCCGGTCTTGAGGATGAACAGCGTCTCGACCCGCTGACGCGGCGAGAACAGCAGCTCCCCGCGATCGAAGGTGCGCATCGGCGCCTGCTGGGCGATGGTGTGCAGCTCGTCCTCGGTGAGGTCGCGGAAGATGTCGACCTCGGCGAGGTAGCGGTTCTTGATCTGGTCGGCCGGGTTGTCGCTCACCGTCGACTCCTCGGGGCGGGGACGGGGAACGTGCGACCGGAGTCGGCCGTCGACGAGCCGCTCCAGGGTCGCGCCGCTGTCGATATCGCAGTACGGTGCGGTCGCCACCTCGCCGTCGACGGTCTCATCGAACTGTTCCCTTCTCATGGTCGAACCGTATCGCCGTCCAGAGGACGCGCTCTGTATCGGCTGTCACGCAATGCGACACCGCGGCCGGACGCCGTGGAGTCGCGGCTGTGCCGACCAGCCTGAAACGGTTGAACACCTGATAGCGGTTCCCCGACGCTGCCCATGATTCTCCCGGTCGCCGCCACGCTTCGCAGCCGCACGGGGACGACGGCGGATCCGCGGTGGTCCACGGGCAACCTGCAGGCGATGCCGGTGCCCCCGGTAGCGTGCCGCATAAGGCAGCGGCCCCGCCCTTCACTGCGGAGTCGCTGCCGTCCCCACCGTGAATCAGGTCAGCATGGCGGCGATCCGCTCGTCCAGGCCCTCATTGTCGAGGTAGCCCGAGAACACGAGGCTGCCGTCCGCGTCGATGAGCACGAAGGCGCTCTGTTCGGTGACCTCGAAGTGCCCCCAGACCTCGCCGGACTCGTCGACCAGGTGGGGGATCGCGCCGGTGTCGGTCCGGTCGATGAACTTCTCCATCTCCCGCTCGATGCCCAGGCCGCCGACGCCGATGATGTTGACCTGATCGCCGTAGCTCTCGAAGGCCGCATTGACCCCCGAGGCCTGTGCGGCGCAGGTGGGGCACCACGGGGCCCAGAACCACAGCACCGCCGGCTCGCCTTCGAGCGAGGCGCCGTCGAAAGGCTCGGCGTCGATGGTGGTGGAGGTGAAGTCCAGGTCGACCTGTTGAGCCTGACCGGCCCCGGCCGGGTCACCGTCGCCGGAGCCTTCCCCGCCGGCCCCGCAGGCGCTCAACGCGAACAGCACGCAGGCCGCCGCTCCGGTCAAGCCGCGTCGCAATCGCAAAGTGCCCCCTCGGTTGAAAGTCCTGGTCCAAGCATGCACCATCATCTCCGCACGCTTCCGTGACCGTGGTTACAGACCGAGGGCCGGAACCGGGCGATGCTGGAGGCGTTTCCATCGCCACCGCGAGGAGCCGATCATGCGGGCACGACATCGAATCTGGATCGCCGCCGCCGCCGCTGCGGCCCTCGTGACGCTGGCTTCCTGTTCTTCGGGCACTGGAGCCGACGACGAGGGGACTGCGCTGCCGCAGGACGGCGCCGCCGAGACCCGCGATGTGCCTTCGGCGCTGGACGACATGCACCATCCAGACTTCCCCGAGCCGCTCATCGACCCGGACCAGGTGCTCTCGGGCGGGCCGCCCCCGGACGGCATCCCGCCGATCGACGAGCCTAAGTTCGTCAAGACCGGCGAGGTGGACTGGCTGGCCGACTCCGAACCGGTGCTGAGCTTGACCGTCGGCGACGAGACCCGCGCCTATCCGCTGCAGATCATGATGTGGCACGAGATCGTCAACGAAACGGTCGGCGACGTGCCGGTGGCGGTGACGTACTGCCCGCTGTGCAACTCCGGAGTCGCGTTCGAGCGCACCGTGGACGGCGAGGTGTTCACTTTCGGCACCTCGGGGATGCTGTTCGAGTCCAATCTGGTCATGTACGACCGCCAGACCGAGTCGTTGTGGCCGCAATTGACCGGGGTCGCCTCGATCGGCCACCTGACGGGCACCGAGCTGGTCTCGATTCCGATGGGGACGGTGTCCTGGGGCGACTACCGCGAGGCCCACCCGGACACGTGGGTGCTCTCGCGAGACACCGGGTTCGATCGCGCCTACGGGAGCAACCCCTACACCGGATACGACTCCGCCGACGCCCCGGGCTTCGGTGCTTCGACCGACGACGACCGGTTGGCGCTGATGGCGCGGGTCGTCGGCATCGGCACCGGCGATGACGCGGTCGCGGTGGTGCGCAGCGCGGTCGCCGAGTCGGGGGTGCTGTCGGTGACGGTCGGAGCCCAAGAAGCGGTGGTGCTGCACAGCGGCGGCCAGTCCTCGGCGCTGGACTCCGGACAGATCGCCGAAGGCGCCGACATCGGCAGCGTCGGCGTCTTCGACCCGGTCGTCGAAGGCGAGGCCTTGACGTTCACGCCCGCCGGCGATGGCTTCACCGACGCGCAGACCGGCTCGACGTGGAACATCCTCGGCGAGGCGACCGCCGGGCCGCTCGAAGGAACCGAACTCGAGGCCGTCGAGCATCTCGACACGTTCTGGTTCGCTTGGGCCGCGTTCCAGCCCGACACGCGCATCACTCCCGATTGAGCGGCCGGTAGGCCGCCCTCGCAGAACGACGCGGTGATTCCTGATTGGCTGCCGCTGAACAGGCGGACAGCGCTAAGGTGCCGACCATGGAACGACGTTGGAACGACTACCTCGACGAGTTCCACCTGCGCCGTCCCGGTATCACCGAACGGCTGCTCGCCCGGGCGCGGCACGGCGAGACGAATCCCTACCACTGGCTGGCCGAAGCCGTTCCGCGCGACGGGACCGTTCTCGACCTCGCCTGCGGCAGCGCCCCGATCTACGATCTGGTCGACGCGGGGCTGTACATCGGGTTGGATTCCTCCTCGGCCGAACTCGCGCTCGCGGCGCAGAGGGGCGCGCCGCACCTGGTGCAGGGCTCGGCAACGGCGCTGCCCTTCCCCGACGGATCGGTGCGCACCGTGGCGTGCTCCATGGCCCTCCAGATCCTCCGGCCGCTTCCCCAGGTGCTGGACGAGATCAGTCGGGTGCTGGCACCGGACGGCCGCCTCGCCGTCACTTTTCCGTGCGCGAGTCCGCTCCTGGCCCGCGACTACCCGCTCGTTGCCGGACTGGCGCTGTCCCTCGGGAGAAGGGTCGGCTATCCCAACGACGAGGGACTGCGCCACCTCGGGGAGCTGCTCGCCTCGGCCGGTCTCTCCGCCGTCGACGACGTCGCCCGCCGGTTCGCCTTTCGCCTCGACGACGCCGTCGAGGCCGACGCGCTGTTCTCCTCGCTCTACCTTCCCGAACTGCCGGAGCGCCGCGCCCGCGCGGCGCGGGCCTGGCTCCGGCTCGCGGCGAAGTTCCACGCCGCTGTGCCGATCCCGATCCGCAGAGTCCTCGCCGTCAAACCGGGCCGCGCAGCAGGCGAGGTTCGGCGTTCGTGAACACCGCACCGACGTCGAGGCCTATGCGCCGGTACAACTGCGGAGGCACCGAGATATCGGCGAGGTAGAGCGCGCCGGTGACCGGGCTGTCGACCAGCCCGGTCTTGGGCAGCGCCAACGTCATCGTGGCATCGGCCTCCACGCACGGCTCGCCGATCCGGCCGGACCAACCTGATCACCGCACAGTCAACACGAGGAGGCGGCCTGCCGCACGGTTCCGAGCAGTCCTGCCCAGGTCAGCCGACCACGCTCAGGCCCTTCGCCCTTCTGTGTCGCACGACACAGAGCCCGGCAAGGTTCGCCGCTACCGTCGACAGGTATGTGGCTTCGTCTGATCCTCGGCATCATCTACCTCGGCATGGCCGTCGGCCAGACCCTTTCGGCGGCGGCCATGCCCGGCATCATCGGCGCCTATGACGTCGTTCCGGGACCGCTGCTCATCCCGTTCGTCGTCGTGCTCATCGCCGCCGAGGCTGTAACCGGACTCTGGCTGCTGGCCCGACCGCGATCGACGTCCCTCACCCCGGTCTGGATGTACGCGGGAGTGTCGATGGTCTGGACCATCCTGGCCGTTCAGGCGTTCGCGCGCGGGCTCGACATCGCCAACTGCGGCTGCTTCGGCGTATACCTGGTCCAGCCGCTGCGCTGGTGGGTCCTGCTCGAGGACGGCCTGCTCCTCGTCTACGCGGTCATCATGGTCCGCTCGAGCTTGCGTCTACGCGCCGCACCACGACCTATCGCGACCGAATCCGGCAGTGTGCACTCGTTCACCGAGAGTTGGCCGGGGCGAGACTTACTCTCGGACTGAGGCAGGAGCACCAGTCAAGGAGGTCACCGATGAACGTGTTCCTATGGATCCTGCAAGGACTGCTGGCCGCGATTCTCCTCATGGTCGGCATGATGAAGCTCTTCCAGCCCAAGGAGAAGATCGCCGGCATGATGCCGGTGTTCGAACCCTATTCGGCGAGGGCCATCCGCTTGATCGGCATCGCCGAACTGGCCGCCGCGGCGGGGTTGATCCTGCCCGCGGTGACCGGCGTGGCCGTCGTGCTCACACCGCTGGCGGCGGTGGGCATCGTCGTGCTCATGATCCTCGCGTCCATGGCGCACGGCCGCCGCAAGGAGACGTCGATGATCATGATGACCATGATGATCCTGATCCTCGCCGCGATCGTCGCATGGGGTCGATTCGGCCCCTATGCATTCTAAAAACTTGCATTCCCGGTAAATCTCCGCCGCCCGGGCAGGCCCGCGTGCCCACCCGCCGAATTTGGCATAGGCCTATGTGCCCGCGATCACCGAACTACCCCGGCCCGGCCCTTTAGCGTCGTGGGCGACAAGGCAGTCATCCGCCATCGGCGGAATAGATGAAAGCGAGTTGATCCGCTATGGCTTCGGCTTCTACAACACATGAGGTCCGCGGCATGCAAGCCGTCATGGCCCGTGCCGTGCCCGGCATCGTCGGAGGCCTCATCGGCGGCGTGGCCTTCGGCATCCTCATGCAGATCGAGGACATGCTCCCGATGGTCGCGATGCTGATCGGCCAGACGTCGATCGTCATGGGCTGGGCGGTACACCTGGTCATCTCCGCCGGGCTGGGCCTGGGCTACGTGGTCATCGTCGGCCCGATGGTCAAGAACGTAGGCACCGGCCTGGCCACCGGCTTGATCTGGGGCGTCGTCTGGTGGATGCTCGGAGCGCTCGTCCTCATGCCGCTGTTCCTGGGCATGAACGAGATGGTCTTCGTCATCGAGACGATGCAGTGGAAGTCCCTGATGGGCCATCTCATCTACGGCCTGATCCTCGGCGTCTTCTTCGGGACCACCGCCCGCAAGATGCTCAAGCGGGCCGCCGCCGGACACTGACGCTCCGATTGCCCTCCAGCTGTGCCGGGCAACCGCGCCCGGCACAGCACCCTCACCGACCATTGAGAGGAACCAGCCCCGTGACCGAAATCCGACCGGCCAGGCGCGACCGCGACGAGATCTTCATCGAATACACCAAGTCGATCTGCCCGGTGTGCAAGACCGTGCTCGACGCCCAGGTGAACATCCGCGAGGATCAAGTCTTCCTGCGCAAGCGCTGCAAGGATCACGGCGAGTTCGAGGCCCGCGTCTACGGCGACGCGAAGGCCTACCTCGACTCCGCTCGGTTCAACAAGCCCGGAACGATCCCCCGGGAGTTCCAGACGGAGGTCAAGGACGGCTGCCCCTCGGACTGCGGGCTGTGCCCCGAACACAAGCAGCACGCCTGCCTCGGCATCATCGAGGTCAACACCGGCTGCAACCTCGACTGCCCCATCTGCTTCGCCGACTCCGGACACCAAAGCGACGGCTACTCGATCACGAAAGAGCAGTGCGAGCTGATGCTCGACACGTTCGTCGCCGCCGAGGGCGAACCCGAAGTCGTCATGTTCTCCGGCGGCGAGCCGACCATCCACAAGCACATCCTCGAATTCATCGACATGGCCCTCGAACGCCCGATCGCGGCCGTCAACCTCAACTCCAACGGCATCCGCCTCGCCTCCGACAAACGCTTCGTCGCAGCCCTCGGCGAACGCAACCAGACCCCCGGCAAGCGGATCCACATCTACCTGCAATTCGACGGATTCGAGCGCGACACCCACCTCCAAGTCCGAAACCGCGACCTGCGCGAGATCAAACAGCGCGCCCTCGACAACTGCGCCGACGCCGGACTCACCGTCACCCTCGTCGCCGCCGTCGAAGCCGGCCTCAACGAACACGAACTCGGCGACATCGTCGAACACGGCCTCGCCCACCCCGCCGTCCGCTCCGTCTCGTTCCAACCGGTCACCCACTCCGGGCGCCACGTCGAATTCGACCCCATGAAGCGCCTCACCAACTCCGACATCATCGCCGCACTCGCCGAGCAGCGTCCGCAGTGGTTCGTCAAGGACGACTACTTCCCGGTCCCGTGCTGCTTCCCGACCTGCCGGTCGATCACCTACCTCCTCACCGAAGGCCGCCCGGGCGAACCGGTCGAAGTCGACGGATCCGAGAGGATGACCTTCGACGGCGGCGTGCTCCCCATCCCACGCATGCTCGACGTCGAGAACTACCTCGACTACGTCTCCAACCGCGTCCTCCCCGACCTCGACGTCCAAACCGCCCTCGAACGACTGTGGAGCGCCTCGGCCACCATGGGCACCGACCTGACCGAGGACCGGCTGCGCACCGCCGCCGAAGCACTCGACTGCGCCGACGCCTGCGGAGTGAACCTCCCCGACGCCCTGGCCGACCTCGGCGCGCGGGCGTTCATGATCGTCATCCAAGACTTCCAGGACCCATACACGCTCAACGTCAAGCAGCTCATGAAGTGCTGCGTCGAGGAGATCACCCCCGACGGGCGCATGATCCCCTTCTGCGCCTACAACTCCGTCGGCTACCGCGAGCAGGTCAGAGCCGAGCAGTCAGGAGTCGAGGTCGCCGACGTCGTCCCCAACGCCACCACCCTCCAAGATGTCATCACCGAATCCCCATACGGCTCCAAACAGCTCAAGCTCACCGAGGAGCCGAAGCCGATCGCGAAGGACGCGACCAACGTCGGACGCAAGGCGGTCGAGCGATGACCACCGTGGACCCGGGCCCCGCGCGGCGCAGCACCGAGACCAAAGCCTGCTGCGCCACCGCCTACTCCTCCGACGCGGTCGCGATGCTCCTGGGGGAGTCCTACCACCCCGGCGGCCTCCGGCTGACCCGGCGGCTCACCTCCAGACTCGCGCTGCGAAAGGACGGACCGGTCCTCGACGTGGCTTGCGGGAGAGGCGCGAGCGCGCTGGCGATCGCGGCCGAACACGGCTGCCCGGTGAGCGGCGTCGACCTGTCGCAGGCGAACATCGCCGCGGCCGCGGAGGCGGCCTCTGCAGTGGAGGGCGAGTTCGACTTCCGAGTCGGCGACGCCGAGGCGCTGCCGTTCGCGGACGGCGCCTTCGCCGCCGTGGTCTGCGAGTGCGCGCTGTGCACCTTCCCGGACAAGGCCACCGCCGCCCGCGAGTTCGCCCGCGTCATCGCCCCGGGCGGGAGGCTCGGCATCACCGACGTCACCGCCGACCGCGACCGGCTCCCGCCGGAGCTCACCGGCCTGGGCGCCTGGATCGCCTGCGTCGCCGACGCCCGCCCGCTGAGCGAGTACACGCGGATCCTGCGCCTGGCCGGATTCGGGATCCTGACCACCGAGCACCATGACGACGCGATCCGGAAGATGCTCTCCCAGATCGAGGCCCGCCTCCAACTGGTCGAGATGACCGCTCCGGACCGGGCCGAGGTCCTCGGCCTCGACTTCGGCGCGGCGCCCGGAGTGCTCAAAGCCGCTCGGCGGGCGATAGACGACGGCATACTCGGATACGGCCTCATCGTGGCCGAACGCGTCGACACCGGAGAGTAAGGCACCCATGGATTTCGACCTGATCGTCATCGGCGGCGGCGCGGCCGGACTGGGCGCCGCAAGAACCGCCAGGCGTCGCGGCGCGAGCGTGCTCATGATCTCCGAAGGTCCTCTCGGCGGCGATTGCACCTGGACGGGGTGCGTGCCTTCCAAGACGCTCATCGAGGCCGCCCACGCCGGACTCCCGTTCGCGGAAGCGATGCGCCGCGTCCAGTCCGCCATCGAGACCATCGCGGCCACCGAAGACGCCGACTCCTTGGCCGCCGAGGGCATCGAGACCAGGCAGGGCCGGGCCGCCTTCACCCGGCTCGGCCGCGTCGCCGTCGACGGTGAGGAGGTGAGCGCGAAAGGCGTCGTCATCGCCACCGGCGCGTCCCCTGCAGTTCCGCCGATCCCCGGCCTGAGCGAGGCGGGCGTCCACACCAACGAGACCGTCTTCGACCTCCCCGCCAAGCCCGAGTCGATGGTGGTCCTCGGCGGCGGCGCCATCGGCTGCGAACTCGCCCAGGCCTTCGCCCGACTCGACGTCCAGGTGACCGTAGTCGAGGCCGCGCCCCGCCTGCTGCCGCGCGAAGAACCCGAGGCGTCGGCCGTGATCGAGGAGGTCTTCGAACGCGAGGGCATCGACGTGCGAACCGGCGTCACCGCCGACAAGGTCGAGCCCGGCATCGCCGTATCCCGCCTCCACCTGTCCGATGGGAGCACCGTCGACGCCGAATGCATCCTCGCGTCGCTCGGGCGTCGGCCCGTCACCGACGGGCTCGACCTGGAGGAGCCGGGAGTGGCCGTCGACGAACGCGGAGACATCGTCGTCGACGACCGTCTCGCGACCACCGCCAAGGGCGTGTGGGCCGCGGGCGACGTCACCGGGATGATGCCGTTCACCCACGCCGCCTTCGAACAGGGCCGCATCGCCGCCGACAACGCACTCGGCAGTCGAAAGCGCTACCGACCCGAGGCGACCCCCTGGGTCACGTTCACCGACCCCGAGGTCGCCCGCGTCGGCATCACCGAGGCCGACGCCGTCGAACGCGACGGCCGCGTCGCCTACCTGCCGATGTCCGAGATGGACCGGGCCATCGCGGCCGGGGCGACCGACGGTTTCGTGAAGCTCATAGCCGGGCCTCGTCTCGGCCTCGGCCACCGCGGCGGCGGCAAGGTCCTGGGCGCCACCATCGTCGCCTCCCGCGCCGGCGAGATGATCCAAATGCCCGCGCTCGCGATGGCCACCGGCATGTTCACAGGCCGGCTCGCCCAGGCCACCGCCGCGTATCCCACGTGGACGTATGGAGTGCAGATGGCCGCCGCGCAGTTCTTCATGGAGATCGGCGGCAGAACCGCCCGCGAGGCCCGTACCTAGTTCATTCGCTGGGCGTCACGTAGGTTTCGCTCTCCGCGAAGTCCTCGGAGTAGGGGAGTGGGATCACCGGAACGTACTTGCCGCCGGGGTTGCCGTTCCGGTTGCGGTTGAAGCTGAGCGTCCCTGTCGCGCCGCGCACGACGTTCTCGGTGTTCAGCAGCAGCAGGTTCTCGGTGACTTCGTCCGCCGACGGCACGCCGTCGTTCTGCGGCAGGGTGATCCGGACGGCCCTGACCGCGATCGCGAGCGAGTCGTGGTAGGTGACGGCGTAGCCGTTGTCGAGCGCGGCCGCGTCGAGGTTCACCAGGTCCCTGTAGTGCTCGTGGAAGTCCGCGAATCCCTCCGGCGCCGCCTTCTCGCCGCGGGCCCAGCCCGGGTCGTAGCCGGTGGCGTGCAGGAGCGTGATGTTGCCGGTGTCCAGCAGTTCCATGACCTCCTCGCCGCGGGGGTAGAGCCCGATCTCCACGAACAGGACCGTCAGGTGGCTGTCGCGGCAGACCCGTTCGCTCAGCGCCTCGATGAAGACCTCGGCGTCGGGGGCGCGGCCCGCGAAGAAGACCATGTCCGGCTCGGCCGAGCAGATGTTCTGGGTGATCGGGTAGAAGACGTCCGAGCCCCCCTGCTCCACCGAGCGTCCGTGGAACGGCTGGTCGGAGAACTGGATGTAGCCCCCGAGCTGTGCCTCGTACGCGTCCCGCAGCGAGGTGACGAAGGTGTCCTGCCCGACGTCGTCGTACACCAGGATTCCCGATTCGAGGTCGCCCTCCGGCCGGCCGTCGAGGTAGTGGCGCATGGCGGTGACGAAGTCGGAGTTGCTCGGGGCGGTCCGCAGCAGGTTCCCGATGTGCGCGTTGTCGAGGTCGTCGGCGGTGGTCGCCCCGGTGATCACCGGGATGCCGTGGTCGGAGAGCCGCGCGGCCGCGTCCCGCGTGCTCACGGTGCCGATGGCCGGGCCCATGACCGCGACCAGCGGGACGTCGTCGTCGGTCATCTCCTCCAATTGGGCGACGGCGAACTCCCAGCCCTGCTGCCTGCTGCCCTCGTTGGCGAGGTGGAGCTGGACCAGCGGCTGCGGATCGCCCAGTTCCCTGGTCCGGTTGGCCCGGTGGAGCGCCACGTAGGCGCCTTCGAGGGAACTGCGGACCGTGTCGACGTTGACAGCGCTGGTCTCGGTCGTCGTCAGCGGCATCAGCAGCCCGATCTTCACCATGGGAGTGCCCTGCGCCTCGGCTTCGGCCGCGGCCCAGTCGTTCTCCGACTTGATGTCCGCCTGGATCTCGGCCAGCCGCGAATCGAAGACGTAGGAGCCGTCGGTGACGCCGACGCACTCGCCGTCCTGGAACCGGACCCTGTCGAAGGGGCCGCCGCACCGGATCTGGGGGACGGCGACCACCACGAAGTAGACCAGCAGCAGCGAGAACAGGGCGATTCCGGTTCCGATCAGAATCCGCACCCGTTTCCTCTGCCGCCTCCGGCCCGTGGATTCATCGTCCCGGTACTCGGACATGTTCTCTCCTCACAACGTCGGTGCCTTGCGGGCGCTAGCGCCAGTCCTGCGCCAGTCTGTCGTGCCGTTCCGATTCCTCGAACAGCTCCGCCGCCCGATGCGAACTCGGCGCTATCTGCTGGTAGTCCAGGGCTATCTGCCGGTGCAGCGCTCGCCGCTCCAAGCCCGTGGTCGGCGAGTTCGCGAGCCACAGGCCCGCCACCAGGCGGGCGACCGGGGCGAGCTCGGGCATGAGCGGATCCTCGATGGACCTCGCCAGGTCGATCTGCAGTTCATAGGGCGAGGCGGCATCGTCGACCAGGTTCGGTCGCGGCGCCCGGGTAACGGCCTCCAGCACGTCCTTCCAAGGTGTTTCGGAGCCGTGGTCGGCGAGCCGCTCGGTGAGCCGTTCGGCGACTGTCGGCAAGTCGCCGAGGGCGAGCGCGTGGTACAGCTCGCCGGCGAGGTCGTCCTCCTCGCGGTTCCAGTCGCGAAGTTCGCCGTGCACGCGCTTCCAGTCCGGTTCGTCGGCCTCGCGCGCGGCGAATCGCCGCAGCAGTAGCCAGCGCAGCAGGTCGTGCGCCGCGGTCTTCCGTTCCTCCGACCACAGGCCCGACTGCAGGAGCAGTGCGGGCCCGACCAAGGAGGTGTCGGCGTAGCTATGGACGAGCCAGTCCGCCTCGGCCTGGCGGCGGGCGGCCGAGCACGTGATGAAGGCGTCCAGCACCTCGCGGGAGAACCGGGACGACTCCGGTTGGCTGAGCAGGATCTCGACCAGCTCGGCGCGCATCCGGTCCTCGACCGTCCGGTCCGCTTCGCCGTCGGCGGCGGGCGCGGTCAGGAGCGTGTCGATGCCGGTGGCCGTCTCCGGTCGCCTGCAGGCGGTGTCGACCAGGGCGGCGGCCGCGGCAGGGTACCCGGTGGTGAGGTGGATCAGTTTGGGGAGCCGCTTCTGGTCCACGGACTCGGGGAGGTTGGTGGACAGCCAGACCACGTCGGCTTCGGTGAAGGCGGGGACCTCGTAGAGTTCGGCCGGCTGGGGGATCTCCTCGGCGCTGCTCGCGACGACGGTGACGGCCTCGGCGGGGAGGCCGGCGATCTCGTACTGCCCGCGGAGTTCGGCCACGTGTTCCAGAAAGGCCTGTCCGGCCTCGCTGTCGGCGTTGTCGAGAAGGAGGACGCAGCTGAGCCAGCCCGGGTTGGACAGACGGCCGTGGCCGTAAGCGTCGCGGAGGTCGGCCAAGAACGCGTCGATCAAGAACTGGTCCCGGTTCCGGTGCAGGTCCGGGTCGTGCGCCCACCGGTTCAGCTCGGCGAGTCCGTCGACGGGGTCGTCGGGAAGGTTCCGGTCGCGGTGGCCGAACCATTTCTGGAAGCGGCTGCGCGCCAGCGGACGGCTCAGGAAGTAGGAGATCGCGGTTGTCGCGATCCATTCGAACGGCGCCCGCAGCAACGCGATCGGCGCCAGAGCCACCATCGTGAACAGGTCGCCGAGGACGCCTCCGCCGACTTCGGCGACGGCCCTCCGGCGCGACCGGGACTCCTGGCGTCGCAGGCTCCTGAGGGCACGATAGGCGCGCCCCTGGTCGTCGAAGTCGATGCGTCGCCGGGTCACCGCCAGCGCGAGTTCGAGCCGCCGGAACGGGATCCGTCCGTAGCCGGGGTAGCGGCGGCCGAGCTGGAACTTGATCTCGCCCAGCAGGTCCCGTATCGGGTCGTCGGTGTACTTCGCGCAGTCGACGAGCGCCCGCGGGGGCTCCTGGTTGTGGCCGAACCGCTCGTCCAGCTGGCGGAGGGTGGTGGTCTTGCCGAATCCGGACGGTCCTATGAAGTTGAGGATCGGCGCTCGTTCGGCGTTCGAATCGGGGGCTTTGAGATATCTCCTCACCTGGTCGCTCGCGGCCCTGCGGGGCACGGGGCGTGGTCCTTTTGGCGATATTGCGGTTCGAGGCATGGCAAGGTTCCTGTTGTCGCCGCCGTCGGGTCGGGCATGACGTCCACATAGTCGAGTCTGAGGCGCGTTCGCGGGCCTGCATAAATGGGGCAACGGCTCGATCTTGTTGGGGGATAACGATGCTTTGTGCACCTGATCATAACCCAATGCTGCGACACCGGGGGGTCGGTGGCGATGAGGATTCGTCGAACGGGCGATGCCGGTGCGGGATCGACCCGCATCGCCCGTGTCGTCAGTCGAAGTCTCCGCAGAGGACGCGGTCGGAGGCCATGTGGTCGTGGCCTTCGCTTTCGAGTTCGACGACGTGGACGACGATCGCCTTCACCCGGTCGTCGGCGACCAGATCGCTGGCGACCGTGACGGAACCGCTGCCGTCGGCGTCGGTGGTGAAGTGCAGGTGGATCTCGTTGGACTCCGACATCTCGCCCTCGGGGTCGGCCATCCAGTGGCCGCCTCCGGGCGGGTCGGTCTTGCAGGTCCCGTCGTGCAGGTGCGAAGTGTAGTCGGTCTCGGGCATCAGCCCGCTCACGGCGAGCTCGACGCCGGTCCCGTCGTCGACGGTGACGACGGCTTCGCCGGACGCGCCGGCGTTCATCTCGGCGTCGAGGGATTTGAGGACGGCTTCGCGGGTCTGGTCCTGCGCGGTGTCGCCTGCGGCATCGGCGGAGTCGACGGACGAGCACCCGGCCGCGACGAGCGCGGTCAGGCTCACGCCGGCGAGGGCGACGCGGGTGGACATTCTGGGCAACGCCAAAGACATTGGCACTCCTTGCGGTTCGAAAAACGAGCGTGGCTGAACGGCCCGGCGTCGGCCGGGTCAGGGGGCGGTTGCAGCGTGCTCGGGCGGGCCGCGGAGCGGACGGGTCCAGGCCAGGGCCGCGGAGCGGAGATCGGGGATTTCGCGCCAAGGCCGGCGGGCGGCGTGCCGGGGGGCCGGCAGCGGGCCGCCGAGGACCGTGAGTCGCAACAGGGTCGCGGATGCGGCGTACACCAGGTCGCAGAATGCCGCCAGTGCCGCTTCGCCGCGGTGCAGCCACACTGCAGAGGTCGCGACGGCCGGGATCATGCCGGGTGTGGGGGCCGCGTGTCCTGGATGGAATGTGAGCGGAGCGAGGGAGTGGAGGTTGTACAGGCAGTGCAGCAGGACCTGTGCGACAGCACAGGCGGCGAGGATGAACGCGAGGCCGCGCTGCCGCGCGGCGATGAGGAACGCCGGTCCGGAGAGCGCGCCGGTCGCCGCCGACAGTTCGAGTCCGCTGTGCACATGACCGCCGGCAGCCAAGTGGAGCAGTGCCGAGACCGCCACGCACACGCCGCTGAAGACGCCGGCGCGCAGGAGGCGGAACGGCACCAGGCCCACATACACCCGGAAATACTCTCATGTCGGACGAAACGGGTGTCAACGGACCCGGCGCGCCCTAGGCGCTACAGGTCACCTGCGGTGAGACGCTGTCGCCGGTGGCGACGAATCCGAATACCTCGACGCTCTGTCCGGCGGCGATGCCGCCGTTCCAGCCCACGTCCGAGGCGGTCACCGAGGAACCGGAGACGCTCAGCTCTGCGTTCCAATGGCTTTGGATGGTCTGCCCGCTCGGCCAGGTCCAATCGAGCGTCCATCCGTTCAGGTCGCCGTCGGCGGCGGTGACGGTGACATTGCCCTGCCAGCCCGAGCCCCAGTCGTTGACGATGTCGATGCTCGCGCTGCACTCGTTCTCGGCCGGGTCGGTCGGACCTGTCGTCGGGTCCGTCGGATCGTCGGCGGAGTCGATGCGCGAGACGGCTCCCCGCCTGGCGTCCAGGACATAGATTTCGAGGTCGGGGCCTTGGACGAATGAGACGGTGGCGCCGCCGAGGACGTCGACGAGGGTGGTCTCCACTGCCTGGCCGTCCTGGATCTCCAGAGCCCGGATGTCGGCTTCGCAGTAGTCGCTGAACAGGTAGGCGCCTTGCAGCGCGGGGATGGCCTGTCCTCGGTAGACGAACCCGCCGGTGACCGAGCAGCGGGCTCCGTCGTTGTCGTATTCGAAGACCGGTGGAGCGTGGTCGGCGGGTTCGTCGCCGGAGACCGGCAGGGTGCCCTCCATGCGGGCCCAGCCGTAGTTCTGCCCGCCTACACCGGCCGGCGCCCGGTCGATCTCCTCGCGGGTGTTCTGGCCGACATCGCCTATCCACAGCTCGCCGGTGGCCGCGTCGAAGGAGAACTTCCAGGGGTTGCGCAGCCCGTAGGCCCAGATCTCGTCCAGGGCGTCCGGGTCGCCGACGAACGGGTTGTCCGGCGGGACGGCGTACGGCTCACCGCCGGCAGGGTCGATGCGCAGGATCTTGCCGAGGAAGGTGTTCAGGTTCTGGGCGTTGTCCTGCGGGTCGAAGCTGCTGCCGCCGTCGCCGAGCCCTATGTACAGCATCCCGTCGGGGCCGAAGACGATGTTGCCGCCGTTGTGGTTCGAGAACGGCTGGTCTTGGGTCAGCACGGTGCGGCGGGTGTCGAGCTGCAGCTGTCCGTCGGCGACCGCGAACTCGTCGATGCCGGTGTCGCCGCCCAGGTCGGTGAACGAGACGTAGAAGTGCTCGAAGCCGGGGTCGAACGCGATGCCGAGCAGTCCGCCCTCGCCTCCGGTGGACACCTCGGCACTGAGATCCAGCACCGGTGCGCCCAGGCCCTGCTCGTCCAGCACTCTCACCAGTCCCGCCCGCTCGGCGATCCAGATCGTGTCGCCGGGCCCGGCGACGCCGGCGGTCGGCGAGTCCGAGGCGGCGACCTGGGTCAAGGTCAACTCGACTGCCTGCAGCGGTAGCGGGTCGTGTCCGTCTGCGAGGGCCGAGGGCGCCCACGCGGCGGCCGTCGCGGTCAAGCCGAGTGCTCCGACGACGGCCAGGAGCCTCTTGCGTTCCAGAGTACGGTTCATCCACTCACGATAGATATCGATGATATTCGATGTCAAGGTTCGGAATGCCAGGTGGGAACGAGTCGCAGGAGCCCCGATCGTCCTCCGTTCAGGACGACGGGCTGAGGACGACCCAGGTGAACGGCTGCACGAGACCGGCCGGGGTGAGGTGCTCTTCGGAGCGGGTGTCGACGAGGTCGAAGTGCGGGGCGAAGATCTGGGCCAGCTCCGTCGCGCCGTAGCGCACCACCGGAAGTCCGGAGCAGTGCGTCGGACCGTGGGCGTCGAAGGTGGCCACGACGACCCGGCCGCCCGGAGCGATACCGGAACGGAGCACTTGCAGGTAGGCCTCGCGCTCGTCCTCCTCGATGAGGAAGTGGAACACGGCACGGTCGTGCCAGAGGTCGAACCGCCGCTCGGGCGCCCAGTCGAAGACGTCCCTGTGCAGCCAGTGCACTCGTTCGGAGGCCGGGCCGAGGCGGGCTTCGGCGTCCTCCAAGGCGACCTTTGACACGTCGAGGACCGTGACGTCGGTGAAGTCCCGCGCGAGCAGGTGGTCGACGACGACCGAGGCGCCGCCCCCGAGGTCGATGATCGACGCGCTGGTGCGGACGCGCAATGCGTCCAGCAGATCGAGAGTGACGGTCGGTACCGACTGGTACCAGCTGACCCCGTCCTCGCCCTTGGTGTCGTAGACGGAGTTCCAGTGGGCGGCGCGGTCGCCGGGTGTCGTGGGCCGGTTCATGCGCATCGGAACGCCTTCCTGGTGCTCTCCCGCTGTTCTGCCGTGGCATCGAGAATTCGGTCCATCGCCTCGATCGCGGTGCGGATCGGAAGTGGAGAGTCGGTGACACGGAGCTCGGGGTCGGTGATGCCCACAGGATGCCACCAGACGCCGTCGGCGGCCACCGCGGGTTCGGGGTACAGGTCGTCGCGGGTCAGGACCACTCCCGACTCGGCGAAACCCTGCCGGGCGATCCGGCGGATCACCTGGTCTTCAGCTGGAATGCCTTCGGTGTCGAGCAGTTCGCGCAGCGCGGCCACCTCCTCGGCGTCGGCGGCGTCGATGGTGGCGGCGATTCGGACCCGGAAGCCCAGCGTCCGGGCCAGGGCGATGCCTTCGCGGGCGCGGGCGTAGGCCCCCGCGCCCCGGTGCCGGTCGTGCAGCTCCGGTGTCGCCGAGTCCAGTGATATCTGCAAGGTGACCCGTTCGCGGTCCAGAGCCTCCAGCGTGCGGCGGCGGTCGCCTCGGCCGAACACCATGCCGTTGGTGAGAACGGTGACCGGAAGGCGTTCGAGGACCGCCCCGATGAGCTCGCCGAGATCAGGGTGCATGAACGGCTCCCCGCCGGTGATGAGCACCTCGGTGCCGCCGTCGGCCGCGAACTCCGCCACCGCCTCCCGGACCAGCTCGACCGGCAGGTGCCGGGCCGGAGCGCGCGGTGAGGACTCCGCGCAGCAGTAGTCGCAGGCGAGGTTGCAGTTGAAGTTGCTGTACAGCCAAAGACGGGATCCCAGCTTCGGCGGCTCCGGCTCGACCTCCACCGCTCCCTTGCGGACCTGTAGCGGTCCGACCAGGGCGTTGCCGGTGAGCACGCACCACGCCGCCAAGTCATCGCGAACCGACGGATCGCCGCCCCGCACCTCCAGGATCTCCTCCGGGTTCATCGCCTCGATCGCCGCGTGCAGCTTGACCAGCAGCCCGCTGCCGAAGTCGGCTCCGTCCGCGTCCAGCACCACATCAGGTGTCGCCATTGTCAACGTCCCTTTCGTACGAAGTAGCTCGTCGTCGATCCGTCGCGAGCCGTCTGCTCGAGCGGGTGACCTGCCAGGTCGCACCAGGCGGGCAGATCGATCTCCACCGACGGGGCTCGGCTGCGGATCTCGAGGATCTCGCCGACCCCGATCCCGTTCAGCGCCCGCCGGATGGCGATGAGCAGCCCGCCCCCGCAGTCGAGCGCGCCCCCGTCGCACACGGCCGCCGGGGTCATGACAGCACCACCAGCAGTCCCGCGCCCACCAGGCCCAGTGCGGCGACCGAGCCGCCGGTGGCCGCGACCACGCGAGTCGGGAAGGCTCGCCGGACCATCAGCATCGACGGCAGGGACAGCGCGGGCAGTGTGAGGATCAGCGCGCCGACCGGGCCGAGCCCGACTCCCAAGAGGACAAGCCCCTGGATGATCGGGATCTCGCCTGCGGTCGGGATGACGAACAGCGTTCCGACCACCGCGAACAGGAGCACGGCGTACAGGCCCCACTCTGCCACTCCCGCCGGGAACAGCCAGCCGCGCAGACCGCCGAGGAGCAGGACGACGATGAGATACTCGGGCAGCAGGATCAGCGACAGCCGGAGCAGCGTCTTGAAGAACCGACGGAGCGCGTCGCCCATGCTGACCGGATCGTCCGGGGCGGACGAATCGTCCTCCGGCCGGAGGACGGGATCGGTGACGGTCTTGCGGTCGCCGGCCAACCGGGCTACCAGCAGCGTGACTCCGAAGACCAGTGCGACGCCGGTGATCACGCGGACGGTGACGAACTGCCAGGGCAGCACCACGGCCATGAACACCAGCACCACCGGGTTGAGGACCGGATTGCCCAGCCAGTACGCCAGCGCCGACGGCATCGGCACGCCCCGCTCCCGGACGCTGTTCGCGACCGGGGCCGCGCAGCACGTGCACATCATCGACGACATGGACAGCGCGCCTCCTGCCGCCGTGCTCACCGCTGACCCACGGTCCCACTGGAACAGCTTCAGCAGCCGGCGACGCGGTAGGAAGGCCTCCACCGACGCGGCGAGCAGCAGACCGGCCACCAGGGCGGGCCAGATCGCCAGGCCGTAGGCGACCGCGTAGTCCATCGCCGACCGCCATGAGGGGTCCGGCGGAGTCGACGCTTCGCCGTTCACGATCGACGTGCCCAGAGAGTCGCCGCCGACGACGGCTGGAAGCTTCTGCGCGTAGGGCAACCATTTTGCCCAGGTCAGGGCGGCCACGGCCACCACGGCGAAGCCGATCGTCCCCAGCAGTACCGCTCGACGCGAACCGCTTGCCGCGGTCGTGGCGGTCTCGGTCGCTGCCATCACCGCATTCCCTTCGACGGACCGCCGTCTTGAGCGGTCGACGGAGCATGTCGGGCGTTGGGCCGTGCGTCCAGCCGGGAGGGCGTGGGCAGGGGTTGCGAGAGGTGTGTTGCCTGCATGGTCTTGAGTACAGCACTGAACGGCCCGGATTGATCCTTACAGATCGTGAAACTCGGCGTGCTTGTCGCACTCCCGCCGTGTCGAGCTCGCATGTGGACTTTCCGCCGCGGTGCATAAGGTGCACCGGCGGGGTGATCGCACAAGACTCGGTCGAGCGGTGTCTTGTGGTCGAACGTCGACGAACGAAGGTTAGACCATGGCTGGGAACACCGAAGTGGTCGAAATCGGCCTCGGACGCGCCCGCCGCCGCGGAGCGGTGTCGGGCCACGCGCCGCTGGGAGTGCCCGATGATCCCGGCAGGGGGCACTGGGCACCGGCGCGGCCGAGGGTGAATCTCGCTGGCCTGCGGCCGCCGAGCCTGGAATGCTGGCCCCATGACCGACACCCTCAGCCATACCGAGCACGGCGACTCCCGGATCGCCCGCGACGGCGAGATCCTGCGCACCGAGGTCGGCTCGGGCCTGCACGGCATCGCGATCGCCGGTACCGACGACCACGACGAGATGGGCGTCTTCATCGAGCCGCCCGAGTGCGTGATCGGCTTGACCGGCCCGATGGACCACTACGTGTGGCGGACCCAGCCCGAGGGCCACCGGTCGGGGCACGGTGACACCGACCTCGTCATGTACTCCCTGCGGAAGTTCTTGAAGCTCGCCGTAGCGGGGAACCCCACGACCCTGCTGCCGCTCTTCGCTCCCGAGGACTCGGTCTACGCGGTCACCGACCTCGGCGGCGAACTTCGCGGTCTCGCTCCAGGGTTCTTGTCGCAGCGGGCGGTCCATCGCTTCGTCGGGTATCTCGACGGGCAGGTCGACCGGCTGCTCGGCCGCGGTCGGCAAGGCTCCGCACCGAACCGGCCCGAGCTGGTCGAGCGCTACGGGTACGACGTCAAGTACGCCTCTCATGCGCTCAGGCTCGGACTGCAGGGCTTGGAGATCGCCGAGCACGCCCGGCTGACGCTTCCAATGCCGGAAGCCGACCGAGAACGAGTACTCCACGTCAAGTCCGGCGGCGTGGCCGACCTCGACCAGGTCCTCACCGAGATCCACGCCGTTCGGGCGAGGATCGTCGCCCTCCTCGATTCGGGAACCGCACCGCTGGCCCCTGAGCCCGACCTCGAACGGGTCTCGGCATGGTCGATCAGCGCGCACCAGCGCCACTGGAGCGCCGGCCACGGCTTCTAGCGCTGCCGTGAAACGTCACGAACCGGCCTCATCTTATTCCGGGCTGTCGACCTCGATACGGATGAATTGTCCTGCCCATGCCGACGGTGCCATATGGTCAGCGGCAAAGCACCCACCGGCACGATCCAGGATGTCCGGGGCGTCGAAAGGAGACGAGGACAATGACCGACCAGGTACTGACCGAAGTCAGCGCCGTAGTCGCGCCGGAGCGTGAGGCCGACCTCCTCGCGGCCTATCGCGACCTCGTCGAAGGCCCGCTCCCCGACGGACTGGTGCGCACCGAGCTGCTGAGCGGGTACGACGGACACTGGCGCATTCAGACGTTGTGGCGGGACCACGCCGCGCTGGAGGCGATGCGCGCAGCTCCGGAGCCGCCGGCAGCTCCACGACTCTTTCGCGAGGTGGGCGCCGAACCCGAACTCGCGCTGTTCGACGTGATGGTCCGTGGCGGTGCGCCGGTCGAACCCCGCTGATTCCCAGGCGGTAAGTCGCTCTCGGCCTGGCCAGCCGTGGCGGGATGGTTCGCCGGAGCTCGAACCGCGCCGCCGGGTCCAGGCTCCGTGCTCGGGCTGCTCCCGGAGAAGTCGCCGGATGGCGCACCGAGCACTTCTGGGCCGGTCATCTTCAGCCCGATGCGGTGTCGAGCAGGATCGATTCCTCGCTTGCACTTCCTATCTGGATTCGTGGGCGGTCGTCCATCTGCTCGCCCTACTCGTCTATCGCGGAATACACGTCGGCTTGAAGGCGGAGTGGTGTCGGCTTTGCCGTCAGCATTTCAGAGCGCGCCGAGGCGGTCGACGGCTTCCTGGAGGACTTGATTTCGTTTGCAGAAGGCGAAGCGGACCTGCGTGCGGCCCGACTCCGGGGAGTCGTAGAACACGGCGTTGGGCACGGCGACGACACCACAGCGCTCGGGTAGGGATCGGCAGAAGGCGAAGCCGTCCGTCTCGCCCAAAGGCGTGACATCGGTGGTGATGAAGTAGGTGCCCTGGGGCCGGTAGACCTCGAACCCAGCTGCCGCAAGCCCGGCGGACAGGAGGTCGCGCTTGGATTGCAGGTCTCTGCAGAATTCGGCGAAGTAGGCATCGGGCAGGCGCAGGGCTTCGGCGATGGCGTACTGGAAGGGACCCGCGTTGACATAGGTGAGGAACTGCTTGGCCGTGCGCACGGCGGCGATGAGGTCGGCGGCGGCGGTCATCCAGCCGACCTTCCAACCGGTGAATGAGAAGGTCTTGCCGGCGGAGGAGATGCAGACCGTGCGATCACCCATGCCGGGCAGAGCGCTCAGGGGGAGGTGCTCGCCGTCGAAGACGAGGTGCTCGTAGACCTCGTCGGTGACGACCAGGAGGTCGCGGGCGACGGCGAGGTCGGCGATGGCTGCCAGTTCGTCGCGGGTGAGGACCATGCCGGTGGGGTTGTGCGGGGAGTTCAGTAGCAGCAGACGCGTGCGGGACGTGACGGCGTCGGCGAGTGCGTCGAGGTCGGGGCGGAAGTCGGGAGCGCGGAGAGTGAGGGGGACGCGGGTCGCGCCGGCCATGGCGATGCAGGCGGCATAGGAGTCATAGAAGGGCTCGAAGGCGATGACCTCGTCGCCGGGTTCGAGGAGGGCGAGCATGGAGGCCGCGATCGCCTCCGTTGCGCCGGCGGTGACCAGCACCTCGCTGTCGGGATCGAAGGACAGGCCGTAGCGGCGCTGCTGGTGCTCGGCGATGGCCTGGCGCAGCTCGGGCACGCCGTTGCCGGGCGGATACTGGTTGCCCCGGCCGTCTCGGATGGCGCGGACGGCGGCCTCGGCGATCTGGGGCGGCCCGTCGGTGTCGGGAAAGCCCTGGCCGAGGTTGATGGCACCGGTGCGCTGGGCCAGGTTCGACATCTCAGCGAAGATCGTGGTGCCGAACCCCTCCAGTCTGCGATTCAACAATGGCCTGTCCTGCATGTGTTCACCCACGCTTCCTACGTCGAAGTCTCGCATGGCGAGTATGTGCGGCTCTCAGCAGCTTGGAACACCTTGAGGTGCGCCGGATGCAGCAGGACGTGATCGGAGCGGCGGGTGGGTGGTCGGCCAGGCGTTTGCGCAAAGCCGGTTCCGGTTCGGGGATAGACTGGGGGACCTGATCGCCCCGGGTCGTACTTGCAGATCTATCTGTGAAGACAGGGAGGCCCGATGAGTTCACCGCTCCGCGGCACCGTCATCGGAACCGATGCGGTGGACCAGTTGCAGGAGTCGTTTCGTGGCGACTTGATCCGTCCGTCGGATTTCGGTTACGACGAGCATCGGAAGGTATGGAACGGCTCGATTGATCGCAATCCGGGTCTTATCGCCAGGTGCACGGGTGTAGCGGATGTGCGCGCCGCTGTCCGATTCTCCAGAGATCGAGACCTGCTGGTGGCCGTCCGAAGCGGCGGCCACAGCTTCCCAGGGCTGTCAGCGTGCGACCGCGGCCTGCTCATCGATCTCGGCCCCATGAAGGGGATCCGAATAGACCCCGACGCGAGGACGGCACGGGTCCAGGCCGGGGTGCTCCTCGGCGAACTCGATCGCGAGACACAGCAGTTCGGCCTGGCCGCCCCTTCCGGCATCGTCACGCACACCGGCGTGGCGGGTCTGACTCTCGGTGGCGGCACCGGGTGGATCCAGCGCAAGTACGGCCTCGCGATCGACCAATTGGAATCGGTCGACTTGGTCACCGCCGACGGCGAGTTCGTCACCGCCAGCGAGGATCGAAATGCCGAGCTCTTCTGGGGCGTGCGCGGCGGGGGCGGGAACTTCGGGATCGTGACCGACTTCCAGTTCCGGTTGAACCCGGTCGGCCCGTACGTCGTGGCAGGGCCGGTCTTCTGGGCGATGGAGGACGCTCCGGAGGTGCTTCGCTTCTACCGTGATTGGATCGCGGACTGCCCAGATGAGCTGATGACGATTGCCGTGCAGCGCAGAGCCCCAGACCTGCCCGTCATTCCGACCGAACTGGTCGGCAGGCACATCACTGCGATCGTCGCCTGCTACACGGGTCCGGTGGAGGACGGTGAGCGGGTCGTGCGACCGCTCAAGGAGTTCGGGTCGCCACTGCTCGACCTCTGTGAACCGAAACCGTTCTTGGCGCATCAGATGATGTTCGACGCGTCGTTCCCCCACGGCTGGTGGTACTACGTCCGAGCCTGCGATGTCGCCGCGCTCGACGACGGCGTCATCGACATCGTCGTCGAGCACGGTGAACGCATCGCCTCGGCGATCAGCAGCGTCGCGATCTGGCAGATGGGCGGAGCCGTCGCACGGATCGAGGACGGCGCGACCGCGTTCAACGGGCGCAAGGCCGGGTTCACCTTCAACATCAACGGCAACAGCACGTCATTCGAGGGCTTTGACGCGGAACGTCAATGGGCCCGCGACTACTGGTCGGCCCTCGGACCCCACCACACCAGCGTCTACGTCAACTTCCTCATGGACGAAGGCGAGGACCGGGTCAGGCAGGCGTACGGATCCGACAAGTACGACCGCCTCAAGGCGCTCAAGCGCCAGTACGACCCGACCAACTTCTACAGACTGAACCAGAACATCGAGCCGAACTGAACCCGGCGGGCCCGCTTGCCCGATCGTCGGGCCTCTAGAAAGCCACCGGATGATCTCCACGCCCGTGGAGCGGCCGGGCACCTCGTTTCCAGGATTGGAAGCGGGCAGCCGGGGGAACACCTGCTGGTGACCAGCGTGACCTGACATGGGCCGCGATCGTGAGCGAGGAGGCACCACATGGCTACCGTAACCATCGAGACACCTATCGATCCGCATGCCAGAAAGACCACCGGTGTTCGGAGTCCCGCAGTCGAGGTATCGGCCGTGAGCACTGCCGCCCACCAGGTGTTCTGGATTCTGCGCATCGGCTTCGCCGTCGCGCCGATCCTGGCGGGGATCGACAAGTTCTTCAACTGGTCGGTCCAATGGCCGAATTACCTGGCAGGTTGGATCAACGACATCATGCCCGGCACCGGCCAGGAGTTCATGTACGTCATCGGCGGAGTCGAGATCCTCGCCGGGCTCGCGGTGCTGTTCGCCCCCAGAGTCGGGGCGCTCTTCGTCGCCGCTTGGCTGGCCGCCATCACCGTCAACCTGTTGACGGCCAATCCGCCGGAGTTCTACGACATCGCGCTGCGCGACTTCGGGCTGATGCTCGGTGCGCTGGCTCTGTGGCGCCTGGCCTTGGCGGTGGCGCCGGCCCGCAGAGACCGGACGCTGCCGTCTCGACCCTGGTAGCGAGGCGACTCGCATGCGGCGATCGGACCCGTCGGCGCGTCGCCTCGACGGCTATGCGCCCCTTCGCGACTACGCGGCGATCGGCGACGGGCGGACCGTCGCGCTGGTGGCCCGGGACGGATCAGTCGACTGGTTGCCCGTACCCGACCTCGATTCGCCGACGGTTTTCGCCGCAGTCCTCGATGACGAGCGCGGTGGCCGGTTCGTGCTCGAACCGGAGGTCGCGTACCGCGTCGAGCGTCGCTATCTGCCTGACACGAACGTCCTAGAAACCACGTTTCACACCGCTTCGGGCAGCGCACGGGTCAGTGATGCCCTGACGCTGCCCGGTGAGGGACTCGAGCCGTTCCGCGAGCTTCAGCGGCGCATCATGGGCCTGGCCGGGACCGTGCGGTTCCACTGGCGTGTGGAGCCGCGCTTCGACTACGGCGGCGCGAGCCCGCGCTTCGGCCGCAGGTTCGGACTGCCGGTCGCGGGCTGCGGCGCTGACGCGGTCGGGCTGATCGCCTTCGGAGCCGGCGCGTCGGCGGCGGGATGGTCGGGCGCCTTCGAGACCGCGCACGGGTCCTCGCACCTGCTGGTGCTCTCGATGGCCCACCAGGAGCCGCTGGTGTTCCCCAGCCGGGGAGAGCTCGATGCGCGCTTCGAACGCACCGGTGAGATCTGGCGACGCTGGACCGCTGAGCGGACGTACGACGGGCCCTGGCGCGAGGCCGTCATCCGCAGCGCCCTGGCGCTGAAACTTCTGGTCTTCTCCCCTTCGGGAGCGGTCGCGGCGGCCGCGACGACATCGCTGCCGGAGGAGATCGGCGGCGAGCGGAACTGGGATTACCGCTACTCCTGGATCCGCGACAGTGCCTTCACGCTGGAGGCGTTCCTGCGTCTGGGCTGCCCCGCGGAGGCGCGGGCCTACTTCTGGTGGCTCATGCACACGACGCAGTTGGACGCCCCGAGGTTGGGCGTGCTGTACGGCCTCGACGGTCGGCGCCGTGCAAGCGAGCGCGAGCTGTCCCTGCACGGCTACCGCGGTTCGCGCCCCGTCAGGATCGGAAACGGCGCCGCCGACCAGCTGCAGCTGGACACCTACGGAGAGTTGATGCAGACGGCCTGGCTCTATGCCGAGGCAGGGAACATGATCGACCATGACGTGGGGCGCAGGCTCGGCGGTTTCGCGGACTTCGTGGCCGCGAACTGGCGGACCGCTGATTCGGGCATCTGGGAGGTGCGGAGCGAGCCCCGTCATTTCACGCAATCGAAGATGATGTGCGTCGTGGCGCTGGACAGGGCGGTGCAGCTCGCGGAGCGAGGCTCGCTGCCGCGGCGGCATCTTGACCGCTGGCTGCGGGAAGCGGCGGCGGCTCGCCGGTTCGTGGGCTCGCAGTGCTATTCCGAGCGGCACCGGTCCTACGTCCGCTCCGCTGGCAGTGAGGAACTGGACGCCAGCGTGCTGCTCGGGCTCCTGCACGGCTTCGGCGACGACGCCGCGCGACTGAGCTCGACGGTCGATGCGATCGCGACCGGGCTCGCCGAAGGCGTGCTGGTTCGCCGCTACTCCGGTGGAGACGGGGTGCCCGGTTCGGAGGGAGCGTTCTTGGCGTGCTCGTTCTGGCTCGTCGAGGCGCTTGCCCGCATCGGGCGCGTCGACGAGGCCGCTGATCGGATGGACGAGCTCGTCGGCCTGGCCAACGACGTCGGCCTCTACAGCGAGGAGATCGATCCCGCAGGCGAGTTCCTGGGAAACCTGCCGCAGGGCCTCTCCCACCTGGGGCTGATCAGCGCGGCGGCGGCCGTCGCGGAGGCGAGCTCATGACCGTCGCAGGCGCCCTGGCAGGCGGTCTGATCGGCACGCTCGTCCTCACGAGCCTGATGAGGGCCGCGAATGAACTGAAACTCACCCGGATGGACCTGCCCTTCCTGCTCGGCACGGCGCTGAGCGGAAACCGCGCCCGGGCGAAAGCAGTCGGCTATGCGCTGCACTTCTGCTTCGGACTGGTGTTCGCGCTCGGCTACTACGCGGTCTTCGCCGCGATCGGGAGCGCCGGCTGGGGGCTCGGCGCCGCGTTCGGCCTGCTGCACGGTGTGTTCGCGGGAACCGCGCTCGTCAACGTGCTGCTACCGGTGGTGCATCCGCGAATGGGGTCGCCGATGACAGGAGCGGGCGATGCGCCGCTCCTGGAGCCGCCCGGCTTCATGCTGCGGAACTACGGGGTGCAGACACCACTGGTCGCGATCGCCGCGCACGTGGCCTATGGCTCGATCGTCGGCGGGTTCTCCTCGCTCGGCGGTTGACCCTGACACCGGGCGACGCGGTCGGGGAAGACACAAAATGGAGGCTCGAATCCCGGCGAGCGATCCCTCTCGCCTGTGATGGTTCCGATTCCGGTCGTGATTCCCGAAAAGAGTCCATTCTCGACAGGCAGACACGGCTGTGAGCGACTGACCCGGCGGGATCGTCGTGAACCATGTCGAGCGATCAGAGATTGCCTTCACGTCTCAGGGCGGCGAGCCCCTCCTCGATCTCGCGGATCTTGGCTTCGCGATTGGCGGCCGCGACCGGATCAGCCTGCTTCCACAACTCATCGAGTTCGCGATCGGCCGCTGACCGGTCGGGGCCGTCGACCTCGGCGGCACGCCATGCGAGCAGGTGCACCTCGCGCTCAAGTGCCGGGTCCCAGGCGAGGACCGCCTCGACCCGGTCGGCGACGCCGCCGGCTCGGCGGGCGAGCGCGGCGACTTCCTTGACCGTCTCCTCGACGGTGCGCCCGCTCGTCAATCGGACTTGGAGATGCGCGATGGACGCGAGGATCGCGCCGGTGACGACGGCGGCGGTCACGCCGAAGCCGAGGCCGTAGGCGATGTTCATGCCAAGGCTGTTCGGCGCGGCGACCACGAACGCCGCGGTCGTTGCGACCATGCAGATCGGATACCACCAATAGCCGAGACGTTCGAGCGGGCGGAACCAGGCAGGTTTCCTTCCGGAGAACCCGTCGAGCGCAGCCTCCAGTTGCTCGGCGGCGGCACCGACCTCAACCGGTGCATCGGGTGCAGTGATGATCGTCTGCTCTGATCGCCTGGTCCGAACGAGCCAGCGTATTTCCGCCATGGTGCCCTCCTCGTCGATGCTCACCATCGAGGGCAGTCGGCGACGGCGGTCCTCGATGCAAAGCGTCTCTTCGCGAACGTCGTAGGTTTGCGGCGCTCCGCGATGTGCCTGCGGCTCATCAAGGTATAGCCGAGCGGTGCCACCGTTCACCGGTGGTGCCGCCCCGGTCGGTCGTGACTTGGTCGAACTCCACGGTCAGCGTCGCCAGGTCGTGCATAGATGGAATACCGAACAAGTGGGCACTCTCGCGGAGGACGGGAACTAGTCCACGACGAAGGTCCTGATGCTGCGGGCCGGGAGTTGGGCGCCGAAGGAGCCGTTCGAGATGGTGAACGTGTTGTAGTGCTCGAGGGTCCGGTTCGCATCCGTCAGCCAGGTCGAGACGCTCGCTGAACCGGTGTCCTCGATGGTGTAAGGGTGGTATGCCGGTGAACTGTTCTTGTTGATGGCGACGATGACGATCCTGGAGCCGCTCTTGAACGCCGTGATGAAGACGTTCGACTGCGGGTTCACGGTCGCGGTGATCCGCGAGTAGCCCGGGCGGACCCACTTCGAGAAGTGCGCCATGTTCGCGCCGCGCTTGCTGATCCGGCCGTCTTCGCGCATCGGGCCGTAGTAGCGGCGGATGTACCACCACACATAGGTCTGGAACCGGCCGTACAGCAGTGCCCGGTGGATGTGCTCGCCCACGTCGAGCGCTTGGGGCCAGAGGTCGGCCGAGTCGCTGCTGTTGGGGTGGTAGACCTCGGTCATCCACAGCTCCTTGCCGGAGCCCTTCTCCTGGAAGAGCGGGTAGGAGAAGTCCGCGGACCGGGTGCCGTAGAGGTGGGCGCCGAGGATGTCGAGATTGGCCAGGGCCTGCGGGTCGTCGAGAATGGGGTCGGAGAGGTTCTTCCGGTACTGGAACGACTCAGGCGCGATGACCCTGGTGTTGAGCGAACCGGCGTTGTCGCGCAGGAATCTGACGATCTCGCTCGGTGTCCACGCCGTCCAGTCGTGGGCGTAGTCCGGTTCGTTCTGCACCGAGATGCCGTACAGGTTGACCCCGTTGCCGCTCATGAACGATACGAAGTCGTTCAGGTGCCGCGCGTAGGCGGCGTACCTGTCGTGGCGCAGGCGCTTGCCGCCCGAGAAGGCCTCGGTCATCGAGGCCGGCGGATTCCACGGCGAGGCGATGACCTTGGCCCCGAGCTCGCTGGCGCGCCTGGCGGTCGCGACCTCGCCGCTCCATCTCCCGCGGTCCTCGTGAACGGGGATGCGCAGCACGGTGAAGCCCAACTGCCCTTGTCCGTTGCCGAACGCCGTCTCGCGCTGGCCGGCGGTCAGGTCGTCGATCCAGGCCGTGTGGTTCATGCCGCCGAAGCCCAGGATCGTCTGCTGCACGATCGACGGCTCGACGACCACCCTGGTCTGCGCAGCAGCGGGCTTCGCCGTCGCGAGGACCGGTAGCGCGGCGCCCGCCGTCAGTATCGACCGCCGGCTCAGCGACTGCGGCCCTGCGGACTCGGATCGGTCTCGACGGGGTGTCATGGTGCCTCCTCCTGCGATGCGAATCGAGACGCGCCACGTTCGTCGGTTTCAGCTGAACCGGCACCGCCATTCATCGACATTAATTTCCATATATGGATATGTCAATATATAGTTCGAATTTGGCATCGAACGACTTTTTGCCGCAGCGCAACGCTGAAACGATCCTTGTGATCGATGAATGTTTCTGCCACACTGCAAAGATCGATGTATGTCGATTAGTCAGCGAGGAGTTGCGATGGGTCGATTGCTGAGGCTCGCTGTCATGCCGGTCGTACTGACGGCGGCGCTGCTCGTGGTGAGCGCGCCGAGCGCCGGCGCGCAGGCGAGTCGGCATGAGGCCGAATACGCCGCGTGCGACGGCACGATCGACTCGAACCACACCGGGTTCTCCGGCACCGGTTTCTGCAATCCGCCGAACCAGAGCGGCACGGGCGTCGAGTTCACGGTGAATGCCGCCAGCGCGGGCACTGTGGCGCTCGGTTTCAAGTACGCGAACGGGAGCAGCACCAGCCGCCCTGCGTCGCTCAGCGTCAACGGGACCGTAGTTCAGTCCAATGTGCCGTTCGAGTCGAACGCCGCCTGGAGCAACTGGACGGTCAAGAGCATGACCGTGTCCCTGAGGGCGGGCGCCAACACCATCAGGCTCGCGGCCGACAGCGGCGACGGCCTGGCGAACATCGACTACCTCGATGTCGCGAACAGCGGCACCAGCCTGCCATCGAGCTTCACGTGGAGCTCCAGCGGCATTCTGGTCGAACCGAAGTCGGATGCGACCCACGACATCGTCTCCGTGAAGGACGCGTCGGTCGTGTACCACGGCGGCAGGTACCACGTGTTCGTCAGCGTCGTGAGCGTCAACCAGGGCTACGGTCTGGCGTATCTGAGCTTCACGGACTGGTCCCAGGCCGGTTCCGCGCAGCTGCACTTCCTCGACCAGACGGCGATCGGCGGGGGATACAAGGCCGCGCCGCAGGTGTTCTACTTCGAGCCGGAGCAGCGCTGGTACTTGACCTACCAGATCGGTGACAACGTCGCCTATTCGACGACGGCGCACATCGGCAGCCCGAGCACGTGGAGCGCTCCGACGCCGTTCTACTCCGACACGCCGCAGATCGTGCTCGACAACATGGGCAGCGGTCAGTGGCTGGACTTCTGGACCATCTGCGACAGCGCGAACTGCCACATGTACTCCTCGGACGACAACGGCAACCTGTACCGAGCGCAGACCTCGGTGGCGGATTTCCCGAACGGCTTCTCAGACCCCGTGATCGCGATGCACGATCCCAACCACCACTGGCTGTTCGAGGGCGTCAACGTGTACAGGCTGGAGGGCACCGACGAGTATCTGCTGATGGTCGAGGCGTTCGGCGACAGCGGCCGCCGGATGTTCCGGTCCTGGACGTCGCAGTCCATCACCGGGCCCTGGACTCCATTGGCCGACACCAGGTCCAACCCGTTCGCCGCCCGGAGCAACGTCACTTTCGACGGCGCCGTCTGGACGAACGACATCAGCCACGGGGAGCTGATCCGGAACAGCATCGACCAGACGCTGACGGTCAGTCCCTGCGATCTTCGGTTCCTCTACCAAGGCAAGGATCCGGACGCCTCCGGACCGTACAACCTCTTGCCCTGGCGGCTCGGCCTGCTGACGCAGTCCGACTCCACCTGCTGACGCCCTGAAGCGGCGACGCTTGACGACGCCGCGCCGGTCGTGGGCGCTGGCGCGGTAGTAATGCTCGGAGACCGGCGCGCGCCAGTCGAGCACCAGTGGCGTCGAGGTCTGGTCGCGGACGTGACGGCGGCCGATGTGGTAGTCCTCGCCGGACTCGAACCACAGCCGTCCGAAGAACAGGGCTATATCGCGCACCGACAGGTCGGCCATGCGCTCGGCCCCGAAGTTGGCCATGGAGAACCCGAGGTGTTTGTCGGGACCCTTGTCGCCCTCGAACCGGTTCTGCTTGCCTTCGACGAACTCGGCCTCGAAGCCCTCGATCAGGTCGGCGGTGTCGCGGTGCATCGCCGCGATCGCGGCGCGGACCCGCTCGTGGTGGGCGATCTCGGCGCGCAGCTCGGATTCGGACACGGGCAACCTCCCAGCGGGCGACGGATGAGCGTGCGGGTTCAGGCACACAATGAATTCGACTCTACCGTAAGGGTAGGGTTGGTGCATCGTGACGGAGGTTATGAACGGCATGGCAGAACCGGCATTGGCAGTCGATACGAGTCTATGGCGCTTGCGGGTGCGCGGAGCCTTGGTGCTCGCCGCATGCGCCGACGCCCTCGGCGCGCCCTTCGAAGGACGGCCCGCAGCCGAACCAGCGCGCATCGCGGCCATCATGAACCGCCCGTCGTCGCCGCTGCGATGGACCGACGACACGGCCCAGATGCTCGTGCTCGCCGCGCACTTGGCCGAGTGCACCGGCGAGATCCGACGCGAAGCCCTGGCCGCGGCACTGGCGCGGGCGTGGGAGGCCGAGCCCGGCCGCGGGTACGGCATGGGCGCGGTGCGGGTGCTCTCCCAAGTCCGTTCCGGAGTCCCGTGGCAGCGTGCGGCCGCCTCGGTCTTCGGCGGCGCCGGTTCGTGGGGCAACGGCGCGGCGATGCGGGTCGCGCCCGTCGGCCTGGTCGCAGGCTTGAGCCTCGATGACATCGCGAGGGCGGCGGCGGCATCGGCGCAGGTCACGCACGCCCATCAGCTGGGGATCGACGGCGCGGTGGTCCAGGCCGTGGCGGTCGCCGTCGCGGCCCGCACGTCCCGGCTCAGGCGTCTGGCAGCGGATGACCTGATCGCGGTGGTCGCACAGTATGCCCGGACACCGGAGTTCACCGCCGAGCTGCGATCCGTACCGGGGCTGCTGGAAGGCGCGGCCTCCGACATCGCCGCGCGGTTCGCCTGCGATGCCACCGCACTCGGTTCGGTGCCGGCGGCGATCGCGGTCTTCCTGCGCCATCCTGACGAACCGGCCGACGCGATCGCCGAGGCGATCGGGCTGGGCGGCGACACGGACACCATCGCGGCGATGACCGGCGCGCTGGCCGGCGCCCGCTGCGGCGAAGGCGCGATCCCGGCGTCATGGGCGCTGCGACTGGAGCAGTCGATGCGCGTGTGGACGGTCGCCGGGCAGCTGTCAGGCCTCGGACAGCGCCGGTAACGTGGCAGTCCCCGAGAATCCCCGAACGGAGTGGTGATGCGAGGCAGCGAACTGATGCAGATCGGCGAGGTCGCCGAGCGGACGTGCCTGAGTCTGCGCACCATCCGCTATTACGAAGAGGTCGGCCTGGTGGTGCCCTCGGAGCGAAGCCGGGGAGGGTTCCGGCTCTACACCGATGCCGACGTCCGCAGGCTGTGGCTCATCCGCCGTCTCAAACCCCTGGATCTGTCCCTGGAGCAGGTCCGCGATCTGCTCGAGGCCCTCGACCGCGCCGACTCCGGGGATGCGGACGAGGTCGAGGCCGCTGCGCTGCGCGCGTCGCTCGGCTCGTTCCAGTCGATCGCCCGCGCGCGAGCCGAGGCGCTGCGGGATCAGCTGGCGGGCACCGAGGAGTTCGCCGCCGACCTGACCGACCGGATCGCGGCGCTCGGCCCCGAAACGGAACCGGCAGCACCGCGTTCCTGACCACCCTCCGGTTGACTCTCACGTTACGTTAGGGTCAGAGGGTCGGTCGAGGAGACGCGAGGAGGGGCATGTCGGTCGAGGCGGTGGCACGAGAGGCGGCGCGCAGGCGCACTTTCGCGGTGATCTCCCAACCCGCACCGAACTGCTCGAGAGCGTCGAGACCGCCTTCGCTCTCGGCGCGGCCACCCGCGCCGAACTGATCGACGCGGCCGTCGCTGCAGCCGCCCGCAACGAAGTGCGAGCTGCCCGACGAGGTCTTCGCCAGTCCTCGCGACCTGTGGGCCGAACTGCCCGACATGCCCATCAGCGCCTGAAGCGCCGACAGATCCCGTCTCCCGACGCGATTCGAGGAGTTCGATTCCCACCACCTCGATAGGCGAGGTCAGCCTGAACCGCAGTCACGACCCGGTTGCGGGCACCGAGGTCTACGGGTCGAACTCGGCGACCATGTCCGTCCTGCAGGCCTGACTCGCCCGCCAGATATTTATCCATTGTGTACTGTAATGCTGCACACCATTCATCTCTCCGAACCGCAGTGGCAACATCGAGAACGCTAGGCTTACGCCTAGTTCTGGCACCGTCTCATCGTCGCGCGGTGCGCCCTCTCACTTGTCAACCCGAACGGTGCTGCATGCTCTCACCTGCCCGACTCACGCTCAACCGTGCCCGTTTCGCCCTTCCGCGTCCCCTTGTGCCGTTCTTGCGCACGGAGCTGCTGGCCGGTCTGCTGGTGGCACTGGCGTTGATCCCCGAGGCCATCGCCTTCTCGATCATCGCCGGCGTCGATCCCCGAGTCGGGCTGTTCGCCTCGTTCATCATGGCCTGCTCGATCGCCTTCCTCGGCGGCCGCCCGGCGATGATCTCGGCCGCCACCGGCGCGATGGCCCTGGTCGTCGCCCCGCTGGTCGCCTCCCACGGCGTCGGCTACCTCCTCGCGGCCACCATCGCCGCCGGCCTCATCCAAGTGGTCCTGGCCTTCACCGGCATCGCCAAGCTCATGCGGTTCATTCCCCGCAGCGTCCTGACCGGCTTCATCAACGCCCTCGCGATCCTCATCTTCATGTCGCAGGTGCCGTACTTCTGGGGCGAGTCGTGGGCCGTGTGGGCCATGGTCGGCGGCGGGCTCGTGGTCATCGTGGGCCTGCCCTACCTGACCCGGGCCGTCCCGTCGCCACTGGTCGCCATCGCCGGATTGACGATCGTCACCATCGCCTTCGGGATCGCCGTCCCGAACGTCGGCGGCGAGGGCGAACTGCCCTCCGGGCTCCCGTGGGTGGCACTGCCCGACGTCCCCTTGAGCCTGGGGATGATCGCGACCATCGCGCCGTACGCAGTGGCACTGGCCGCGGTGGGTCTGCTCGAGTCGCTGATGACCGCGAAGGTCGTCGACGACGCCACCGACACCCGCTCCAACAAGAACCGCGAGGCCGCCGGTCAAGGCATCGGCAACGTCCTGGTCGGCTTCTTCGGCGGCATGGCCTCATGCGCGATGATCGGGCAGACCATGATCAACGTCAAGTCCGGCGCGCGTTCACGCCTGTCGACGTTCTCGGCCGGGCTGTTCCTGCTGGTGCTCGTCGTCGTCTTCGGCGGCGTGGTCGCGCAGATCCCCATGGCCGCGCTGGTCGCCGTCATGATCTTCGTGTCCGCCGTGACCTTCGACTGGCACAGCATCAAACCGAAGACCCTGCGGAAGATGCCGATCAGCGAAACGATCATCATGGTCGTCACCGTCGTCACCACTGTGGTCACGCACAACCTCGCCGTCGGCGTCGGCGCGGGAGTCATCGTCGCGATGGTCGCCTTCGCCCGCCGAGTCGCTCACCTGGTCGAGGTCACCAGCGTGACCGACCCCGACGGCTCGACCGAGATCTACGCGGTCACCGGGCAGCTGTTCTTCGCCGCCAGCAACGACCTGGTCCACTTCTTCGACTACGACGGCGACCCCGACAAGGTCATCATCGACCTGTCCGACGCCCACGTCTGGGACGCCTCGGCGGTCTCGGCGCTCGACGCCATCGAGGAGAAGTACGCCGCGCGTGGCAAGACCGTCGAGATCATCGGCCTCAATCGGCCCAGCGCCGACCTGCACGGCGAACTGTCCGGCACGCTCACCAGCGCCCACTGAGCGGCGCCTGACCGACCTTGGGGGGGCTCGGTCAGGGTCGCACGGGGGCGATGGCGGCAGTGACCGTGAGCGCTCGTCGGCGCTTCATATGCGTGTGCCCTTCTGGCTCTACTGCCGTTCGAGCGCCCAGACGGTGTTGGCGTCCGTCGACCCGGTGTTCCAACCGACGGAGCCGCCCGACCCGTAGAGGTAGCCGCGTCCGCCGAGCTTGTTGCCGATCCGGAACCCGCCGGACACGGGTGCGATCGCCCAGAGACTGTCGTCGCCGAGCCATCCGGTGTTCCAGATGACCTGGCCGTCCGGGTCGGTGTCGAGATATCCGCGGCCCTCTCGGACGTTGTCGATCGTCCAGTACCCGGGTTGCTGCTCGTTGAGCGTCCACAGCTGATCGTCGTAGATGCTGCTCGGCTCGAGCGCGACCGCTCCGTCGCCTTCCGAGTCGAGATACTGCCCGGTCGAGACGTTGCGGAGCCGGTAGGTCCGGCCGCTCTGCGGATCGGCGGCATCGTCGGCGGGCTTGTAGGCGCGGAAGTAGTCGACGACGAACTCCTTCGGCCGGGGGTCGTCGGGGTCGACCGAGCCGGTCCAACCGGCGTTCTCGTAGACGCCCAGCAGGAACACCGCCGGGTACCGCGGCGACTGGTCGATGGTCCTCGTCAGGACATTGTCGATGTACAGCTTGAACTGGGTCGGGGTCCACTCGATCGCGTAGATGTGCATCTCCGTGGTCATGTCGAACCCGACGCCGACGCTGTTGGTGGAATCCGAGAGGTTCGGGTCCGACCACTTGAACAGGTTGTAGTTGAACCGGCTCTTCCCATGGATGCCCGCGTGTTCCATGATGTCGAGCTCTCCGCGCTGCTCCCAGGTGTCCTGTCGGCCTATCAGCCAGAACGCGGTGTGGATTCCGCTTCTCGCGGAGCTCTTCGCGCGGATCTCGAAGTAGCCGTACTGGGTCGCGTACTTCATGTCCGTGGGAATCTCGTGGTCGAAGCGATTGTCCTTGTGCAGGTGAGTCCGCTGCCCCGTCTGGATACTCGAGACCTTCATGGGATTGTCGGTGTAGTAGGTGGGCTGGTCGTCGTCGATGCGCAGCACGAGGGCGTTGTCGCGGAACCCGTACCGTGCCGAGGCCCGGTCGGTGCTGGTGCGGGACTCGAGGTACTTCGTGATCCACAGGTTCGGGTCCAGGCTGCCGTTGAACTCGTCGTTCCGCTCGAGGATCCAACCGGGCTTCTCGAGCGGGTTCGGGGGCATTTCCGCGGCAGATGCGGGCGCTTCCAGGAACGCGGACAGGGCGAGGGCGCCGCCGCCTGCGAACAGGCCGCGGCGGGCGAGCTTGATGCGTTTGGGATCGAATGCCATGGTCATCTCCTTTGACGGTCGTCAAACCCAATGATGACAACGGTTTCAAACCATGTCAATCAGCATCTATATATAAATTGAGAACTTTCTATATTATTTCGCGAACGATCGATGGGCGTAGTGACTCCAGCAGATGAGCGCCGATCATCATGGTGCTGAACGAGAACGAGGGCCCCCGCTGCACAAACGGACGTCTCACTTCCCAGGTCTCCCGAGCAAGAGGTCTCCACCGCCGAAGGCGCCCGGGTGGTGCAGTGGTCCTGCAACGGCGGCACCAACCAGCAATGGAAGTGGGTCACCGTGCGAGGATCGGATTCCCGAGTGGCTGCAACGCCGCTCCACCCGCGTGCTCACGTCCGCAGAGGCGGTCAGCCGAGGATGAACACCGCGATTGCCGCGCTGGCCGCTGCCGCCGCGAAGTACAGCACGGCCATCGGTCGACTCGCCGCGACCTCGCCCTTGCCGTAGCCGCTCGCGAGTTGCTCGAGTCGGTCCCGCATCCGGTCCTTGAGTTTGAGCCCGAGCACGAGCACACCAATTGTTGGCAGTGCATAGACCGCTGCATAGCCAGCGAGGAGGGCGAACCCCTGCGCGATGGTGATCGGGGCGTCGACGAGTCGGCTCACCGCGAAGAACAGCGGGAAAGCGCTCGGCAGGTCCGACGCGGTCGTCATGGCCCCGAGGCCGACGGCGCTCCAGGGATTCACCCAGGAGGGCAGCCGCACCACGGGTCGTTTCGGGCGCGTCCGCAATCGGCGCCATCCGAGCCAGGTCAGGAACAATGACAAGGCCGCGAAGATCGTCACGCGGGCCCACATCGAGAACTCGGTCAGCGCGTCCTCGGCCGCCGAAGCGCCGAGCAGCAATGCCGCTGCCACCAGGTAGAAGGCCAGCACCGCTCCGGTCAGGTAGGCCCACGTGGTCGCGGTCGGCCGCCGAGCGGTCAACACGATCACGACCACCGCCAGCATGGTCGACGTGTTCAGCGAATCCAGGACGGCAAGCCCCGCCAGACTCGCCAACAATCCGAATTCCACGCCGCCACTCCAATCAACCGAGTCCGGCAAGACTATTCGCCCGCGCAGCCGCGTCGAACCGGAGCGGTCACCCGGTACCAGCGGTCGGGACTCCACTCGACGAACACGGGAGTGAGCGGCGACAACTTCCAGCAGCATGATCGTGCACGTGAACGTCGGGGCCGCACGCACACCGGGTGACGGCCGAGGAGACGGTGCGCCGCCTCCCCGGCCGCGAGGGCCGCTTTTCGCGGCTCCTCATCCCGGAGTGCTAGAGGTCGATCGTCCAGCTGTTGAGCCGTCCCGAATCGCCCTGGTGCACGTCGCGGACGCGCAGTGTCCACGTCCCGGCCGCTTGGTGACCGGAGAGATCGACCGTGTAGGTCTCCTTGACATCGTCGCGGGAGTCCCAAGCGGACTGCTTGAGCGGGTAGCCGGTGCCGTCGGGAGCGATCAGGTCGATCACCAGGTCACCCCGGTAGGTGTGGTCGATGTCGACCGTGACCCGGCTGGACGTTCCGGCGGTGCCGTCGCAGTCGAGGTCGATCGCGGAGGTGATGTCGGCCCTGTCGGGCAGGTCGACGCCGGTGGCGCTGGTGGCGGCGCATTTCGCGGGCGCGCCGGCGTCCAAGTCGGGCCGCAGTACGAACAGGCCGCGCTCGATGCTGCTGACGATCACCGTGCCGCTGTCGAAGTACGGGTAGTTGCTCCAGGCCCCGTTGAAGTCGGCCGAGTCGCCGTCGGGATGGACGTCGAAGTAGGCCACCTCTTCCATGGCCGCCGGATTCGCCACCTCGCTGAGGTCGACAATGCGCAGTCCGGCCTGGTAATTGGACTCGAAGACGTGGTCGCCCTTGACATAGAAGTTGTGGTCGATGGCCTTGGTCTCGCCGTCGTAGTAGCCCACCAGGCTCACATCGTCCAGGTCGGACACGTCGAAGACCCGGGTCCGGGTGTTGTGGCCGAACCTGGCTTCGTCGAGCTCGTCGTTGACCAGGAAGTACCGGTGGTCCTCGGTCAGCCAGCCTTGGTGGGTGTATGCCGCACCCTCATAGCCGGTGCGGGAGAGCTGCACCGGGTTGGACGGGCTGGTGGCGTCCACGATGGTGATGGTGTCCTCGTTGGAGTTGAACAGGATCTCCTTGCCCTGGTGTTCGGAGTCGGGGCCCCGGTACACGACGGCCTGGGTGTCGTGGGTGTAGCCGTCACCGCTGATGCATCCGGCGAAGGAAGGGGCGGCGGGATCGGCGAGGTCGAACACTCGCGGGCCGCCTGAACAGGTGCCCGAGCCGATCACGTACGCCATGCCGGACTCCTCGTTGACGGCGACATTGTGCGCGCTGCCGAAGGAGGTGTCGCGGGCGTCGGCGTTGAACGTCTGCGGCGGGTTCGTGACGCCGCGCAGTCGCGTGAGGTCGAAGACCTGCAGACCGTGGCCTTCGGCCTCGGAGACGATGTAGGCGTGGCCGTCGTGGACTTTCAGGTCGCGCCAGGAGGAGTTGCTGGTGGCGGTGGGCAGGTTGCCAAGATAGACGGGGTTCTCCGGGTCGGAGATGTCGATGAAGCCGGTGCCGTTGGAGCGGCCCATCAAGGCGTACTCACCGCCCGTCTCGGGATCGGTCCACCCCCAGATGTCGTTGCCGCTGCCGCCGCCGATGGTATTGAGCGGCATGTGCGCCAGCAGGTCGACGTTTGAGCACCGGTACTCGCCGGCTGAACCGTTCTCGCAGGAGACCGACGTGGCGACGGCGCCGTCGATGGGATCGCCGAACTGCTCGAGCTTCTCCTGGTGAGCTTCGGGGTCGTCGTGTGCGAAGGCCGGCGCGGTAGCGCCGACGGACAGGACTGCGGCGGCGAGCACGATGGTCGATCGTTTCGCGAACCGGCGCGGGACGGTGGATGGAGGCATGGTTGCTGCTCTTTCTCCGGGATGGACTGAGGTGGCTTGCGGCACCGGGGATCGCGCCGGCAATCGCATTGGACTGCAAGGGTTCGGGGGCTGGTGCGTTGTGGAGGACTGCAGTAGGGCGACTCGAGGGGCCGGCCGGTCCCCATAAGTCAGGATATTGCGTATTTCCATGGACTTGTGCGAATCGTAACCGTCCCTTGGGTATCGGGTCAAGTACGGAAAGTCCTGCGACGGAACAAGTCGCCTACCGGACTGACACCGTTCCGACAGAGGCGCCGTCGATCAGAGCCGAGCGGCCAATTGGCCGCGACCAGGCTCGAGCGAACGCGCGCATCGGCAAAACGAGGTCCGCGGGCGGACCGGCTCAGAAACCTGCCCTCCTGTGCCGCCGACCTCGCCTCTCGACTCCCGAGCGGCCCTGGCCGCAGAATCGCTCAGCTGCCGAATGCCATCTCCGCACACCGGTGACCGGGTCACATGGTGTCGCAGCGCTCCCGGAGTATCGGGACGCCATCGCCTTCAAGCTCGTCGCAGTAGGCCGCGCGGCCGGTCATCGCCATCGTCAATGCCAGGGTCGGACCGGAGGCCAACGGTCCCTCGCCCGCGGCGAACGGCCCGTCGCCGGCGACAAGCCGCAAGTCGACCACGCGCTTCCTCGCGACGACGACGAAGTCCGAGCCGCGGTAGTACTCGGCCAACGTCGTGAGCGTCTCCACTGGGTGGTCGTGGCGGATCCCCAGCGGGCGGCGGATGTCCGCGCCGTGAACAATCGTCTCGCCGAGCATCGCCTTGAGCGGGATCGCCTTGGTCGTGCTGGTAGCGACCAGGTTGAACCGGTCCAGCGTCTCCGAGCACGACCGCCCGAGTTGCTCGCCCAGCCGCATCGCCACCTGCTCGTCGAAATCGAACCGGCACTTGATCACCCCGGCCATCCACCGAGCCGGCCCGAGGCTCGCCCCGGCGGTCAGGTGCGCCAGTACCTCGCGCACGGACAAGCCGGCGCACAGCGATGGCGTCTCCCACTCCTTCTCGCCGAGCCCGGCGAGGTCAGAGGCCAGCGACGCCCGCTCCTCATGGATCATCTGCCACAATCGCACTCGGCGGTTCGGCTGCGGTCGAGTGGTGTTCCGATCAGTCATGGGACACAATCTCCTGTCTCGTTCGTCGGAGACTGAGACTGGACGAGAGGCGCCGATTCATCGCCATGAGACGCGCATCACCTGACCATGCCCACGCCCCGGCGGACGGGACCGCCACGAGAATCCCCGAACTTCTTCACGACGCCTGACCCTTGGTCGTATCCAGGGCTCTTACGGCCGCACATGCCGCACCGGCCCGGCAACGTGCCCAAGGATCCGCGAGGCGTCGTTCAGCAGGGTTCCTACGGGAAACCAGCTGCACGCCGATCTCCGCAGCAGCTGGGCGTTTGCCAGCCGGGCGCGAGACCTCCATCGACAGCGGCCCAAGTACCCGCTCGCTTGCGCGCCCGGCCAACTCGCGGACGACTTGGACCACCAGACGAGGCGTCCGCCGCCATTGGCCGCGCATGCTTATCATCTCGCCATGCCCGAACCCGACCTCCGCTTCAACCTCCGGCCGCTCCGTGCGCGGGCGATGATGTCGCAAGAGGAACTCGCCCTCAAAGCAGGCGTCGGCACCCGCACCATCCGTGACATCGAATCGGGCAGGGTGCGACCGCAGCCCAAGACGCTGCGCCTCCTCGTCAAGGCCCTGGGCCTCAACGAGTCCGACTGGCACGCGCTGTCGAGCGGAGCGCCGGACAGGACACCCGTGAAACCCCGGGAGCTGCCCCGAGCGCTCGCCGCGTTCACCGGCCGGGAACGCTACCAGGAGGCGATCCTCGCCGCGGTGGCCGACGGCGCCGCCGTCGTCACGATCCACGGCATGGCCGGCGTCGGGAAAACCTCCCTGGCAGTGTGGGCCGCCCACGCTCTCGCCCCCGAATACTCCGACGGTCAGCTGTTCGTGGACTTCCGCGGATTCGCACCCGCGGCCGGATCCCGCCCCAGCCTCGAATCGGTGTTGACCCGTGTGCTGCGCAGCTTCGGCCTCGCCGACCAGGCCGTCCCAACGGACGTCGACGAGATGACCGCCCGATACCGCAGTGTCATCGCCGACCGGCGCGTGCTCCTGATGCTCGACAACGTCGCGAGCACGGAGCAGGTGGAGGCGCTGCTGCCGGGAACACCCGGCGGCCTGGTCCTGGCGACGAGCCGACGCGACCTGTCAATGCTCGTCGGGGCATACGCGGTGCGGCTCGAACCGCCGCCGCTGCCGGAGGCCACCGCAATGCTCGGTGCCGCCCTCGCCGACCGGATCACCGAGGAAGAGGCGGCCGAAGTCGCTGAGAGCTGCGGGCGCCTGCCCCTCGCAATCAGCTTGGCGGCGGCTCGCCTGCGCAGCCGTCCGCAATGGAGCGTAAAGGACCTGCTCGTCCGCCTCGCCGACGAGGACCGCGCTCTCGACGAACTCGACATGGGACACGGTGTCGCCGCAGCCCTCAACGCCTCCTACCTCGAACTCGACGCCGATCACAGGCGCCTGCTGCGGCGGCTCGGCCTCGTTCCCGGCGACGACGTGGACGTCCGCGCAGCCGCCGCACTCTGCAACTCAGGGGAGGAGCAGACGGCGATCATGCTAGAGGCCATGGTGGACGTACACCTCGCCGAAACCCGTTCCCCGGGCCGCTACCGCCTCCACGACCTAGTGCGGCTCTACGCGCTCAAACTCACGAAGTCCGAAGACACCGAGCACGATTCAAGCGCGGCACTCCTGCGGCTGATCGACCTCTCCGTGCACCTCACCTACCAGGCCGCCGCACGCATCTGGCCGAAGAAGCGAATCTTCACCGAGGGCGCTGCGGCACACGACCTCGGTCTCGCCGACTTCCCCGACCGGCGAAGCGCACTCGCGTGGTACCAAGCCGAACGCGGCAACCTCGTCGCGGCCGTCGAAGCGGCAGAACGCGCTGACGACCCCGAACGCGCCTGGCACCTCGCCACCGCCTTCAACGCGTTCCGCATGCACGACCCGGACATCGGCGCCCACGTCGCCGTCAACCGCATCGCCCTCAACAGCGCGCGCCGTATCAAAGACACCCGCAAAGAGGCATACACCCTGGGCGAGCGGGGCGTGCACCTCGTGGCCGCCGACCGGCCCTGGGACGCGCTGCGCTTCCTCTACCGCTCCGCCACGCTCAAGCGTCAAGTCGGGCACATCAGCGACGCGGCGATGACCTTCGCCAACATCGGCATCCTGCACCGACGTTCGGGGCGGTTCGCGAAGGCGATCGAGGTCTACCAGACGGCGCTCGCGCTGGCGGAAGAAGCCGCAGACACGACCTCGGCGGCGTCCATCGGGGTGAACCTGGTGGTGCCGCTGATTCGGCTCGGGCGCCTCGCGGAAGCCGAACGGACGCTCGCGCACGCGAAACGCCGCATGGACTCTCACGACGACTACAACTGCATCCGCCTCGAGGGCTTCCGCGGGGTGCTCGCCCGCGAGCGCGGCGAGCCGGCCGAGGCGCTCGAAGCGCACTCCGTCTGCCTCGACGCGTGCCGACGAGAGAGCATCCCCGCCGGGGCGACCACGACGCTCATCGAAATCGGCGAGGACCTGCGATCGCTGGGTCGGCTCGACGAGGCCGTCACACGTCTCGGCCAGGCCGTGGCGTCCGCCGAGGAACTGGCCGACGCGTCCTTGGAGCGGTCGGCGCGCAACAGTCTCGGCCGCGCGCTCACCGACTCGGGGCTGCCGGAAGCGGCGATCGGCGAGCATGGCCGTGCGGCGGCCCTCGCAAGATCCGCGGAAGACCCGTACGAGTTCGCGCGGGCCCACCACGGTATCGGCGATGCCCGCGCCCGGCTCGGCGACGCGGCCGCCGAGCGGCGGCACCTGCGCCGCGCCGCCCGGGCGTACGCCGACTGCGGCGTTCCCGAAGCCATGACGGTCGCCGAACGCTTGGGCCGCGCCTGACACGCCGCGGCCGTCAGTCATCGCGCATCAGGGACGACGCGGACCCTGAAGCGCCGGGGTCGCATGATCGAGCCCCAATGCGGTCGCGGCGGGCCCCGCCACGCCGTCACCGTCCGGTCGAGAAGCAAGTCGGCGGCGGTCTCGAGCACCGCATTGGCGATGTGGACGCCGGTGCAGATCCGGGGCCCGGCGCCATAGGGCAAGTACGCGTGCTGGTCGTGGACTTCATCAGCGAGCCATCGGGCCGGATCGAACCGGCTCGGGTCTGCCCGCCACCAGCGTGGGTCGGTATGGAGCAGATACGAACTGATGAAGACCGAGGTGCCGGCCGGGATCGATACGTCACCGAACACGGTGTCCTCGACCAGCTCCCGGCTGGTGAGCGCGATGACCGGGTACGCCCGCAGGGTCTCCTTGACGACGGCCCCCGCCCAGTCGCGCCGGTCGGTCGCCTCGGGCCGGATGAAGTCGTGCTCGGCGTTGGCGGCCAGTAGCCACGCCAGACCGCTGCCGCCGACCGCGTAGAGATTGCCGAGGTTGATCGACAGCGTCTGCGCGATCTCGACGTCGGTGAACGCCGGACGGTCGTCATCGCGGGCATCGAGGAGCAGATCGAGCAGATCCGAGGGAAGCACGGCTGGATCACGGGAACGGCGGCGCATCTGGACGTGCGCCACGAGGGCCTCGATCCAGGCGTCGTTGGCGCGAACCCGGCGACGGGCGAAGCGGGACATCCACTCGGGCAGCTCGATCGGGGACGTCCCCTGCGGGAGGAGATGATCCGCGGCCTGGACGAGCAGACTCCACAGATCTCCTTCCAGGTCCCTGACGAACACCTCGCCGGTCGCCTCGAGGACGACGCGTTCGCAATCGGGGAGGCGGACCGGGGCGTGCTCGGCCGCATCCAGGAACCGCCGGAGGTGCAGGCGGATGACCGGGTCCGTCCGTTCGGCGATGTCCCGGCCGAGTCGGTGCCACTGTGCAGTGCGTCTGCCTGCCATCCACGTCTCGACGCGGTCGCGGATGAGGGGCCGCCGTCGGAGTCCGCGCGGCGTTTCCGGCGGGTTGACGCGGGTCTCGCGGTTGGTGCGGGCCAGCACCCAGTGCACCCACTCGGGGCGGGTGAGCGCGACCCTGCCTGTGGCGAAGGTGAACACGTCGCCGTACTCGTCCCCGAGGCGGGACAGGCACGCCATCGGGTCGCGGTCGAAGTCGTCGGGAGGCAGTCCGAACGGCCGCGGGGCCGGCCCGGGCGGGGAGATGGCCGTATCCGGCGTGAAGCTGGAGGCTACGGGTGCCGCACGGAAGCCGGCACCGCGACCGTTGGGATCCATGGCTACTCGGGGTAGTGGAGGCGGTAATAGTGGCGGGTGACGACCTTCCCGCCGACAGCGCGGGCCACGAGGGCCCTGAACAGACTCTTCATGTTCGCTCCGATTCATAAGGGCGCCAAGACGCCGCTGCAAGTTCTCAGTCGAGTACAGCAGTGCGAGTTCACGATGGCGAGGCGTCGAACCGGCGGGAAACCGGCGGGATCAGTGCGAACGGCGGCAATAAGGGCCAAGCGCGGCATAGCCTTTCAGCGACCGGCAGAAGACCCGGTCGCACCTCTGTACCCGAAAGGAAGATGACGAATGGCAGCGACGGCGCAACGAAGAGGCCGCAGGGCGTTGACCGCCACGGCAGCGGCCGCGGCGGTCACCGCGACCGGGGTGCTCTCAGTCCAACCGGCCGCGGCTGAGGAACCGGCCCCTGAGGCGGCGCAGACCTGCGTCATGGAGACCCTCCCGATCCCCGAGGGCCTCATCGCGACGCAAGTCAGCGGCATGAGCGACGACGGCTCGGTCATCGCGTACTACGCCCTGCCGCTCGACCAGACCTGGCCCGACGGACTCGGCGCCTATCCGCGCCTGTACACCGACGGCCAAGTGACCGAGGTGCCGATGCCCGGCGACCACCCTCGGCTCCACGACGTCAACTCCGAGGGGACCGCCACCGGATACACCAACATCGACGGCGACGACATCCCGTACGTCTGGCGCGACGGCGCGCTCTCCCAGCTGCCGAGCCCGAACGGCGGCCAGGCCCACGGGATCAACGAGCACGGCGACATCGTCGGCGCCCTCGGCTCGTACCTCCAGCAGCCGGTCGTCTGGCCGGCCGACGGCAGCGGGCCGGTCGACCTGCCGCTCCCGGCGAACGCCGAATGGGGGATGGCCACCGGCATCGGCGACGACGGCACGATCGTCGGCTATCACTCCGACGGCGAGACCGGCTCGAAGCCGTACGTATGGCGCCCCGACGGCACCGCCGCGGATCTGCCGATGCCCGAAGGCGTCGCACTCGCCGACGCACACTCCGTGCCCTTGGACCTGAACGGCGACTGGGCCTCTGGCATCATCTTCGCCCCGGGCCTCGAAAACTCGGGCATCCGATGGAACCTGGCCGCGGATACCGCCGAGATGACCGACCTGAACTACTCCGTGGCGGTCAGCGCCGGCGGAACCGTCGCCGGCTATCTGCCCGGCCTCCCCACCGCGGCCTTCCAGACGGAGGACGCCATCGTCGAGCTTCCGGGAGCGGTCGATGCCGCTTACAACCCCTCTCGTGACGAGGCCGTCGAGATCAGCGGCGACGGCACCCTGATCGCCGGGGACGTCTTCGTCGGCATCGACGAGGCGGGCCTGTACTACTGGAACGCCGTCACCTGGACCTGCTCCCGGTAGCGGGCGCTCGTCCCGGGCTCGCCCGGAGGTGTCTCGCCGGAATCCCGCCGGCGTTCTGCCTTGAAGATCGCGCCTTCCGCGGGCAGAATAGTCTCGGCGGCAAGCCCATGTCGCCAATCGACAGTGAGGAATCCGGCGAGATGCCAATTATGGTGAAGCGACGTCCGACCGCCGGCATGGCACCGGCACAGGACCGCATCGGACCGGTGGACCGGTGAGCGACGGGCGGGGATCATCGACGATCCAGCAGTTCGCGGTGAGAAGCCGACGCGTCGTCTTTCTCGTCGGAAGCGCTCTGGTCGTCGGTGGGATTCTCGCGATCCTCAGCGGCCGCATAGGCCTCGGTGTAGCCCTCCTCGTCCTCGCCTTCCTCGCGGTGTTGGCGCGCGGCCTCATGACGGTGATGCGCGGATGGCGCGCGCTGGCCGAGAGGGAACGCGCTCAGGCACCCCGCGTTCCGGTCCGAGGTGCCGACAACCCCGCACCGGTGGACCAGGTGGCCACCGCGCTGGTGGCGATGAACGGCGACGCGCTGCCATATCGAATCGACGCCACTCGGAGCCGGGACGGCGTACGAGTCGAGGTGCGGTGGAAGCACGAGGAGATGCGCTGGCAGACGCTCTTCGTGCGCGGGTCGCGGGCCTATGCCTGGTGCATGAAGGTCGACCTCGACCCGTCCACGGGGAGGTACAAGTTCATCGAGCATTCCGGGCAGGCGTCCTTCAACGCGGCGGCCGGTCCCACTGGGGCTGCGGCCTACGGGAAGTGGTCGTGGCAGAAGGGCAAGACGTTCGGCACCAGGTCGGGGACCTTCGTCGAGGCCGCCGACGGACAAGTGCACGTGACCGTTCCGGCCGGACCCCGCACGTCGTGGGAGGGCGCCGTCATGATCAAGCCCGCCGACGCCAAGATCCCGGTATTCACCGTCCTGCGGAATCACGGCTGGCGTCCGCGCTGGGACTGGTTCGGCGCGCGGATGTTCGAGAAGTAGACGCGGACGCCCCGACACCACGTCCTTTGTGCGTTCTCGGGTTGCGGCTCTGTCCGCTCGTCGCCGTCACCTGTGCCATCGCGCGGTTGCACAGAAGCCGACGTTGAACCACGCCTTCCGGTGCTGGTGGTGGTCATGTAGGGGTTGTTCCTCGGCGTGGTGCCGAGCTGTTGACCCTCGTCGGCGGCGCCCTTTGCCTGGTAGGTGTAGCGATCGGTTCGCCCTTCAGAGGGGAAACCCGTCGGTCCGCGACTGATCCGCTCGACGGCCCCGCGTTCTCCGACCTGTTCGTGTTGCGTTCGTCACTTCTTGTCGGCCCCGTTGGTCTCGCAGGTTCAAGATAAATTTGCACGGAATTTGTCATCTGATGCTCATGTGGCTGAATCGCATTCGAAATCTGTCACTTGACATTCAGTCAGCCTCAGTTCACCAAGTGCTCTCATCGAGGACACCCACTGGACTGTCGGATCATGGGACACTTGCGTTGAAAAGCGCAACGATCGGTCGAGGGTCGCGCGGAAGAACGGGTCCCTCCAAAGTGTCGATGCTTTGCTAATCTGATCCAGGCGCAAGCGGACATCGTCGGTACCGAACGAAAAAATCTCAAGATTGACAAAGTGCCGAATTAGACTGCATAGACGCCCTGAAGTCCATGTCGGATAGCTACAGGAAGACGCAGGTATGGTAGCCGATCGCTTCGCCATTGCCGAGGACGACGCCCGAATCGAAGCATCGCAGCGCCGCAAGTCCGAGGACTTCGCCCGACTCCACGCCGAGGACGCCCCCTTCGTTATCCCGAATCCGTGGGACGCGGGAACCGCGAAGATATTGCACGCCATGGGTTTCAGTGCGCTCGCCACCACCAGCGGCGGCTTGGCCGGCGCGCTGGGCAAGGTCGACCGCAACGTCGAAGTGACCCGTGAGGACACCCTCGACAACGCCCGCCAGATCGTCGCGGCGACCCCGCTGCCGGTCTCGGTCGACCTCGAGGACGGATTCGGCCGGTCGCCGGAGACGGTCGCTGAGACCATTGCGCTCACCGCATCCATCGGCGCGGTTAGTGGCTCTATTGAGGACTCAAGTGGTCGCGTTGAAGAACCGATTCGACCGTTCGACGAGTCGGTCGAGCGCATCGAGGCGGCGGTCGATGCGGCCCGAAACCTCGATTTTCCGTTCATGATCACGGCACGCGCCGAAAATTTCCTCTATGGACGACTCGACTTGGACGACACCGTCGCCCGGCTCCAGGCGTTCGCCAAGGTCGGCGCCGACGTGCTCTACGCACCCGCCCTCCCCGACGCCGAGTCCATCCGCCGTGTCTGCGCGGCCGTCGACCGCCCCGTCAACGTCCTCCTCGGCGCCGGCCAACGGCTCACCGTCCCCGAGCTGTTCGACCTCGGGGTCCGACGGGTCTCGCTCGGCTCCTCGCTGTCCCGTGCCGCCCTGGGCGCGTTCAAACGCGCGGCCGCCGAGCTCCTCGAGCACGGCACCTGCGAATTCGCCCGAGACGCGCTGACTATGGCCGACATGCGCGAGCTGATGGGCAAGTAGGGGACCTGGCCCATGGCATACCTCAGCGCGCCCCAGTATGTCCTGGGGGAGATCACCGAGCCCTATGACGTCGTCAAAGGCTGGCGCGAACGCGCCGAGGAACTCCAGATGGCACCGGTCCCCGAGCTCTGGGGATGGGGGCAGATCCGCCGCACCGAGCGGGACACCGCCGAACTGGCCATCGAATCCGGCCGCGCCACCATCGACCGCGCCGGCATCGACCCCGACGACATCGACGACCTGTACCTCTGCTCCACCGCCTTCCCGACCTCACTCGACGCCCAGACCGTCCTCGCCGCCCGAGTGCTGCGCGGCCTCGGCCTGCGCCGGGCGGCTCTCACCGGCGTCAGCCTCGCCCGATGCGCGAACCTGATGCTGGCCATGCGCGCGGCCTGCGCCGCCGTGGACTCCGGACAGGCCCGAACCGCCCTCGTAGTCACCGCGGACCGGATCGAACACGGGGCACACCGAATCGAGAACTTCGCGCTGTTCTCCGACGGCGCCGCGAGCTGCCTCGTCACCGCCGACGAACGCGGAGACGGCTTCCGCTTCGTCGCCGCGGCCGCTGCTCAGGACCTCGCCGCCACCGACCCCGGCGGCCAGATCTCGGCCGACCTCGCCGTCCAAGTCAACGAACACCTGCACCGCGCCACCGGCGTCGTGCCAGGCGACATCGCCCGCGTCCTCCACAACAACCTCTATCTCCCACTGGTGTCCCTCAAGGAAGCGCAGGCGGGCTTCGCGCCGGACCAGCTTCACCTCGACAACATCACCCGATTCGGACACTGCTTCGCCGCCGACCCGCTCATCAATCTCGCCGACCTCGCCGAAGCCGGTGAACTCCGCGACGGTGAGCCCTACCTCCTCGCCTCCAGCGTCCCCGGCATGCGGGCCGCCCTGCTACTGCACCACCACGCCCCGCGCCACACCCCGAAGTAGACACCCACCGGAGCGAACCATGCGCAACGCCGAACCTCAGACCGAGCCGCGCCTCGACACGACCACCTCCCTGCCGATCCACCCCCACCGCTTCTCCCCGGAGGCATCCGACGCGGCCGGGGCGGTGCTCGCCCGGCAACCCCGTGTCTGGCTCGAGCGCCTGCTCACCGACGCCGAATCCCAGAAGGCCCGCCTCCTCGCCCTCCGGATCGCTGACGCCGTGTTCGACACAGCCCCGGGCCACGCCGAGGCCGACCCGGCCGAACTCGTCCTGCACCGGCGCGAAGCCCTGCAGGCGCGCATCGACCGTCACCGCGGCGGCCCGGCATGGAACGGGCTCGTGCGCCAGCGCGCGCCGCTCGCGCTGATCGCCGGCTCCTGGCTCGACATGGTCTCCCAGCCCGCCACCGAACCCGCCGTCATCGTGAACCGACTCAGCGCCCACCGCCTCGCGCTCAAAGGCGACGGCGTCGTCACCGACTCCCTCGAAGCGGCGCGGCGCCGCGCTCTGGAGGCCGCCGGCATCCACTTGCCGGCCCTGCGCGCCGCCGACTTCACCCACCGGTCCGAGACCCGGCCGCTCACCGCCGTCCACACCGCCTTCTACGCCGCCCTTTCCCTGGTCTCGGCCACCCGGCTCCCCGAGGTCATCGGTGTCCACTGCGCGTACTTCCTCCTCGGCGTGGACGATCACGTGCTCGGCGGCGAGGCCGCCATCCCCGAGACAGACCTGCTCGCCGTCTTCGATCAGTACCGGCTCTTGTGCGACGGCTCGGCCACCGGCGAGGACGACTGGAACCGCCTCCAGCGCGCCGTCACGACCGTCCTCGCCCTCGAGGAGGAGCACCTCGACATGGCCGACGAGTTCGCCTCCTGGATCGAGCACCTCTCGATCGACGACAAGGTCGCCGCGATCATCGCCCGCCACATGCCCTTCGCCGGCAAGCAGCACAGGCAGGTCAAGGTCGGCGGGCGGCTCTTGACGGACTGGTTCGCCGACCCCGTCCGGACCGACCTCGCGGCGTTCCTCGATGCGCTCGGCTCTTCCCGTCAGGTGAGCCCCCGGGCCGACGGCACGGTGCGATTCATGGAAGCCATCAAATTCGGCGGGCCGATGTTCGGCATATTCGACGCCGAGGAGGCGGCGACGTTCGCCGAATGGGTCGACGCCGTCAACGCCGGGGAGCGCTGTGAGATCACGCTGTCCCCCAACGAGGCCGGCGACGCGGCGGCCCGGCGCTGGCACGACCGCATCGCAGCCGGGCCCGCCGCCGAGCGCATCGTGTTCGAACCGTCCGGCGGCCTCGACGACCGGGAGCTGTTCTACCGCCTGGTCAACGTCGAACAGTTCCCGAACGTGCTCCCGATGGCCCGCGAGCGCGCCGAGCAGGGTCTGACCGAGGCCGAGATCCTGTTCGAGCACGGCGGCGACGGCCGCTACACCGACGCCTCCTGGTTCGAGTACACGCCCAAGGCGCTCTTGGAACGCGCCGAGGCGATCTACTGGCGCAAGCTCGTGGAGCCCTACCGCAGGCTCGAGGAGGTGCCCGGCCGCGACGAGGTCGTCTTCGGCCAGAAACTCACCGCGTTCGGCAGCATGGTTGACGGTGCGTGGGCCCACCGTATCGGCGGGCTCGGCCGCTACGACCGCCGCGCCGACGGCATGCTGCTGGGCATCTACGCCGACGAGATGGGCCGCGGCGACGTCGCCAAGAACCACATCACCCTCATCCGCCGCGTCCTGGAGAGCATGGGCGTCCGCCTGCCGCACATACGCAGCGAACAGTTCAAGGACCAGGCCGAGCTGCCCGACATCTACGCCTTCCCGATCCACCAGCTGAGCCTGGCGCTATTCCCCGACTCCCTCTACGACGAGATCGTCGGCTACAACCTCGGCATCGAGATGCTCGGGCTCGGCGAGATGCGCCTGCACGAGATCCAGAAGCTGCGTCGCTGGGGCTTCGACACCGTTTACGAAGAGGCGCACCTGACCATCGACAACTTCTCCTCCGGGCACGCCCGCCAGTCGGTCGACCTCGTCAACGTCCACCTCGACGACATCGCCCGCCACAGTGGCGAGGAGGAGGTGCGGCGGCGGTGGCGACGGGTGTGGCGCGGTTACGCCTCGTTCGCCTACCACCTCGAGGTCGACCTGGTGAACCGGCTGAGGGCCGCACCGGAACTGTCCGCCGAACTGGTCATCTGAGGAGGGCCGCGATGACTCCCGCCGCCTTCGAGCCCGACGTCCTGCGCCTGCCGCTGTTCGGCGACCACCACCGGGACCTCGCCGACCGGCTCGACCGCTGGTGTGCCGAGCGCACCGGCGACTGGACCGACCCCGCAGCCGAGCCCGCGGACCGGTGCCGCGCCCTGCTCGCCGAGATCGGCGGCGCCGGCTGGCTGCGCCACCTCGACTCCGACCGGCGTGCATCGGACCTCCGATCCGTCTGCATCAGAAGGCAAGTGCTTGCCTACCACGAGGACCTCGCCGACTTTTCCTACTCCATTCAGGAGCTCTGCGCTGCCGCGATCGCCCGCTACGGCACCGAGGAACAGCGCCGACGCCACCTGCCGGGCCTCGCCGCCGGGACCGGGGCCGGAGCGCTCGCCCTCTCCGAGCCGGGTGCCGGCTCCGACCTGGCCGCCGTCGCTCTCGATGCCGCACCCGATGGCGACGGCTTCGTCCTGAACGGCGTCAAGACCTGGATCGCGCAGGGCGACATCGCCGACGTGCACGTCGTCCTCGCCCGCACCGGCGACGGCCCCGGCCCTCTCGGGCTCACCGCCTTCCTCGTCCCCGGCGATGCCCCCGGGCTCAAGGCATCGCCGATCGGCGCGATCGCGCCCCGGTCATGGGCCGAGCTCACGTTCACCGACTGCCGCGTAGGCCCCGACGCTGTGCTCGGCGAACGTGGACGCGGCTACGTGGTCGCCCTCGACGTCCTCGAACGCGCCCGCATGACGGTCGCCGCCGCCGCGACCGGCTTCGCGGGTCGCGCGTTCCACCTCGCGCTCGAACGCGCCCGGGCCCGCAGGGCCTACAGGGGCCGGCTCGCCGACCTCCAGCTCGTGAAGTCCTCGCTCGCGGAGATGCGCATCAAGTTGTCGGCGGCCTCCCTGCTCGCCGCCCGCGCCGCCTGGGCGGCCGACAGCGGCGAGGACTATGCCGAGGCCTCGTCGACCGCCAAGGTCTACGCCACCGAGGCCGCCGGCGAGATCGTCGACGCCGCCGTCCAGATCTTCGGCGCCGCCGGACTGGTCGCCGACAGCCCGATGGAGCGGCTCTACCGCCAGATCAGATCTCTGCGCATCTATGAAGGACCGTCCGAAGTGCTCCAGATGGGCATCGCCGAGGCCCTGTGACCGACAACGACCGACCGGGAGGCCCCATGACCACACCGCTCAGCGCGATCCAAGCGGACGACCCGTACTCGTACTACGCCCGACTCACCGCCGAGCGCCCCTTCGGGTTCGACGACGAGATCGGCGCCTGGGTCGCCGCCGACGCCGAAGCGGTCCAGACCGCCTTCAACGCCTCCCGGCTGCGGGTGCGCCCGAGCGGCAACGCCGTGCCCGCGCCCATCGCGGGCACACCGGCCGGCGAGGTCTTCGGCCAACTCGTCCGCATGCGGGACGACAAGGCCGCCGTCGAGCTCAAGACCGCCGTCGTCACCGCGATGTCCAAAACCGCTCCCGAAGCGATCGCCGAGGCCGCCCGCCGCTGCGCACGCGAAGCGCTCGAGGACGGCATCGACTACCGCGCACTGGCCTTCGGCGTCCCGGTCGCCGCCATCGGCTCCCTGTGCGGCATCCCTGAGAGCGACCTGCGCCGAGCGGCCGGTCTGACCGCCGCGTTCGTCCGCTGCATCCCCGCCTCCGCCACCGTCGACGACCACGCCGCCGCAGCCGAGGCCGCCGCCGAACTCCAGCCGCTCCTCGCCGCTGCCGCCGAACGCGACGGCCTGGCCGCCCGCCTCGTCGAGACGGCCGCCGCCCACCACGTCCCGCGGCCTCCGGCGCTCGCCAACGGCATCGGGTTGCTGTCTCAGACCTACGACGCGACCGCCGGACTCGTCGGCAACACCCTCCTCGGGCTGGCCCGCCACGACAGGGGCGAAGACCTGCGCGCCTTCGTCGAAGAGATTGCGCGCCACGACGCTCCGATCCAGAACACGCGCCGATTCGCCCACGAGCCGTGGAGCCACGCCGGCCAGACAGTCGAGGCAGGACAGACGATCCTGCTGCTCCTCGCCGCCGCCAACCGCGACCCGGCCCTCAACCCCAAGCCCGATGACTTCGATCCCGCGCGCCCGCATCCGGTCTCGTTCACCTTCGGCTCCGGCCGGCACGGCTGCCCAGGACGCGCCGTCGCCGTCGAGATCACCGCCGCCATCGTCACCGAGGCGGAAGCGGCCGGATGGACCCCGCGCGACCTGCCCGAACGGCACCCATACCTGCCGTCCCCGAACGCCCGCATCCCCGTGATCGAGGCGAACGCGTCATGACCGGCCCCCACCTGTGGCTCCGCGCCGAGACCCATCCGAGCGAGCGCCGCACTCCGCTCACCCCCGCCGGAGCGGCAGCGCTCATCGAGCAGGGCGCGACCGTGACCGTCGAGGACTCCCCGGCGCGCTGCCACCCGACGGAGGACTACCTCCGCGTCGGCGCTCGCGCCGCCGCCGCGGGCTCTTGGCCTGATGCCCCCGCCGACGCCTTCGTCCTCGGCCTCAAGGCACTGCCTGAAGGGGACGGGCCGATCACCGGCCGCCACCTGTACTTCGCCCACGCCTACAAGGGACAGGAAGGCGCCGACGCGCTGCTCGCCCGGTTCGCCGCCGGACGCGGCGAGATCCTCGACCTCGAATACCTCGCCGACGGCCAAGGCCGGCGCCTCGCCGCGTTCGGCCACTGGGCCGGCTACGCCGGTGCGGCCCTGGCTATCCGGCAATGGAACGGCGACTTCGACGGACCGCTCGCCCCGGCATCCAAGACCGAGTTCGACGCGGCCCTCCGACCGCCTGTGCGACGGCCCCGCGTACTCGTCGTCGGCGCACTCGGTCGCTGCGGGCGCGGCGCCCTCAGCGCCCTCGAACGCGTCGGCATCACACCCGTACCGTGGGACCTCGCCGAGACCGCGAGACTCGACCGCGAGGCGATCCTCGCCCACGACATCCTCATCAACGCCGTCGGCGTGACCGAGCCCGCCGAGATCCTGCTCGGGCCCGAGCACCTGCGGACTGGCCGGCGCCTGTCGCTGATCGTCGACGTCACCTGCGACGTCGGCTCCCCGTACCACCTGCTGCCGGTCTACGACCGCCTCACCACCTGGGACGTCCCCGTCCGCGCCTCCGCCGATGGCCTAGCGGTGATCGCGATCGACAACCTCCCGTCGCTGCTGCCGCGCGAAGCCAGCGACGACTTCTCCGCCCAGCTCGCGCCGCACCTGTCCCTGCTGCCTGACGGCGATGCCTGGAAACGCAGCCGCCGCGCCTTCCGCACCGCCCTGCGAGACGAGGAGCTCGACCATGTCTGACCGCATCACCGAACCGACCGGGACCGTCCACTGGATCGGCACCGGCCTGTCCACCGGCCGCACCGGACTCACCGCCCTCGACCGCACCGCCGACGTCGTCCTGTGGGGCCGCACCCGCGACCGCGCCCAGGCTCGCCTCGACACGCTCGGCGTCGAGGCACCGGTGACCGTCCGCGGGCTCGACGTCGACGACCCCGCCGAGGCCCTGCGACCCGGCGACCTACTCGTCTCCATGCTCCCGGCCGCGCACCACCCCGGACTGCTGCGCACCGCGATCGACGTCGGAGCCCACTTCGCCTGCACCAGCTACACCTCGCCGGAGATCGAGGCGCTCGCGCGCGAGGCGGGGGAGCGGCGCCTGACCGTCCTGACCGAGGCCGGCCTCGACCCGGGCATCGACCACCTCATGGCCCACCTGCTCGTCGGACGGGCCCGCGAGCGCCTCGGCGAGGACGACGTCCGCGTCTCCCTCGCCTCGCACTGCGGCGGCATCCCGGCCGAACCGGGGGAGTTCCGGTACCAGTTCAGTTGGGCCCCGTTGGGAGTGCTCACCGCGCTCGCCAGCCCTGCCCGGTATGTCAGGGACGGTGCGGTCCACGAGACTCCTCGCCCCTGGGAGGCCTGCGAGGACTACAGGCTCGACGGCGAGGTCTTCGAGGTCTACCCCAACCGCGACAGCACCGGATTCATCGCCCAATACGGTTTCCCCGCCGGATGGGCCACCGAGTCGTTCGTGCGGGGCACGCTCCGCCCACAAGGGTGGAAGCGGGCGTGGAAGGACGTGTTCGACGTCGTCGACTCCGGCGACCGC
>NZ_JAKZEW010000107.1 GCF_022548875.1 Glycomyces sp. L485
GAGTACGGACCGGGACTGCGCGAAGACCTCGACCGCATCGCTCAAGCACTCGAAACCGAACGCCTCAACACCGAACTCCGGAAAGCACGAGCCAAGCTGCGCAAGAAATACGCCGCACCCAAACCCACACCCGAACCCGGACAGACACCAGCACCGGCCTCGCAGACCGCGACCGCGACCGGGAGCGAGCCCGAGCGCGGCACCGGACCCGAACACGGGCCCCGAACCGGAACGGGAACCGGACCCAAGCGAGACTCCGAACAGGACTTCGATCCGGGCTCCGGACCGGGCGGACGCTCCCGCCCCGAAGACGAGCACGCCCCCACACTGCCGACTGACGCAGCGGCCGCACCGGTCGCGGCGATGCGTCTGGTACACCCGGAGACGAATAA
>NZ_JAKZEW010000031.1 GCF_022548875.1 Glycomyces sp. L485
CCGCACCGACCCGTTCGCCATCGTCCCCGCCATCACACACCTCCTCCGTCACCGCCAGATCTTCGAACAATCTCCCTGATTCCGACTGTTCGTCCTATACTTCAATGATACGGGCCTGACCAGCAGAAATCATCACCCGACAGGGGGAGAAACCCCTCATGTTCGACCCCGGACCGCCTGCCGCCCAACACAACACGAGCAAAACTCACCCACCAACGCCGCCACACGCGCACCCGGCCACCGCAGCGAACCCCGGGAAACCCTCCACCTCCCCGTCGCCGCCGCCCTTGGCGCAGATCGACCACCCACGAGAATGAAGCCGCCAGCGCCCCCGCGACCATTTCCGGCCTCCCCGGGCGCCGCAAGGTCCATCCGCCACCGGCGTCTCGCGTTCACCAACCGACGGCCCCGTGCAGTGAGCTACCCCCCGCGCGTTCGGGTGTAGACCCCGTCCAGGAGCGCGGCCTGCGACTCCCACGTCCACTCGTGAAGCGGAACGACGTCGCTGTAGACCTTGCGGTACCGGTCTATGTCGCCGAGGACCTGCCCGACCGCGCGCGCGAAGTCGTCGGTGTCCTCGGCCCGGAAGACCTCGCCCTGGCCGGTCTCGCGGACCTTCGCGGCCATCGTCTTCACGTCCGAGACGACGATCGGCAGCTTGGCGTGCGAGTACTCGAAGAACTTCGTGATGAGCGCGATCTCGTGGTTGAGCCAGTGGTGGATCGGGATGACCCCGATGTCGGCAGCCGACAGGAACGGCACGATCTGCCAGTGCGGCACGTACGGCAGGATGTGGATCCGGTCGGTCACGCCCAGCTCCTCGGCGCGTTCGCCGAGGGCGACCACGTCCGTCCATTCCGGTCTGGACACGATGAACGCCGCATGTACATCCTCAAGAGACGGCAACGCCTCGACCATCGTCATCAGGCCGCGCCGGGCCATCGGCGCGCCGCTGTAGACCATGAGCGGGGTGTCGGGGCCGATCCCGCACAGCTCGCGCAGGTCCGGCACCGGGCCGTCGTCGTCGGGCCGATCGCCGAGGTCGGGCACGTTCATCACCACGTCCGGTCGCTCGGTGAGCCCGTGGCGCTCGATGAGCATGTCCGCCAGCGTCTCCGAGACGGTGACGACCGCGTCGGCGTAGCGCGCGTACTCGTTCTCGTGGGCGATCTGGGCCGGCTTCCACGCCGGGTGGTCGATCCATGACTTGATGCCCGGCAGGTACTCGTGGACGTCCCACACCAGCTTCACGTCGCGTCCGGCGGCGCGGGCCCTGACTGCGGCCCGGGCTCCGACGCCGAGCATCTGGAAGTCGTTGGCGTGGATCAGGTGCGGCTTCAGCTCGTCGATGACGGGCCCGAAGGCGAGTTCGAGGTCCCACAGGTTCGGGTCGAGTCGGCGCCAGGCGCGGTCGCCCATGGCGGTCTTCCAGAACCAGATGGCGAGGCGGTCGACCGGACCGGTCATGGTCTTGCGGCGTCTCCGGAGCCGCTCGGTGTGGGCGCTGCGGACCTGCGCCCACTTCCCGACGAGCTTCACGGCGACGCGCCTGGGCAGCAACGCGAGCTTCCGGGCGAAGGTGACGGCCCGACTCTGGTGGCGGGCGTCGATCGCCTGACGGGCCTTGAGGTGTCCGATCTCGGCGCGCCACGCCTGGAGCTGGCGCTTGCGGTAGGCCTCGAACGGCCCGAACGGGTAGGCGATCGGGTCGCGGAGCCAGTGGGTGCGCAGTTCGTGGCGGCGCCGACCGAGTCCCTTACGGACCTGGATGAGGCGGACCTCTGCGTCTCCGAGACGCCAGGAATGGGCCTCGCCGTCGGGCGAGCGTCCGACTAGGACTACGTTCCAGCCGGCCGCAGCGGCGGACTCCGCCTGCTTCTGGACGCGGGAGTCGCCGTTGACCCCGTTCTGCACCAGCATGACCACCGTGCCGCGATGCTGCGCTGAGCCCATGTCGGAATGGCCTCTCCTTCTCGGGTTGTCGCCTCCGAACCAACGCACTGACGCTACTCAGGCTCAGTGAATTCGCGGCGAACACCTGTCCATCGCCGCGTTAACCCGAGGAACGTCTGCAGTCTCTCGGCACTCCATCGGCCATCATGGACCATCCTGGCGAACTGGAGCGATTCGGAACCGAGCCGACGGGTGCCCGCGGGGTCGCCGATCAGCATCTCCAGTCGCTCCGAGAGCGTATCGGGCTCGATACCGACAACCGGTGGCACCACGCTCATCCGCTCGACATTGGAAGGGTGCATGTACGCCATGACGGGCTTGCCCGCGGCCATCGCTTCACAGGCGAAGGCGCTGTATGTGCCGATGCCGATCTGCTCGACGACGATGTCGGCGTCGTGGATGGATCGACGCATCTGGTCACTCGGCACGCCCTCTACGAGTCGGAACTCGATCACCCTGCGTTCATGGAGCCGCTCAAGGACAGGAACTATGTGGGCCGAGCCCTTCGTCCAGCGTTTCGAGGGCGCATGGACGACAACCGGGCGGCGCCGTTCCATGACCGGACGGTCGCAGTACCAGTAATCCACGTCGACCGTGAGCGGGAGCCACTTCGCGCCCGGCAGATCGTCCAGCAGATCGGGAGTCGTCACGAACAACGGCAGCTCGGCTTCGGCGGCGACGGCCCGGTTGCGGGCCGACTTGCGTCTCAGGATGGCCGCGACATCGTCGGGGACATAGCGGTACAGCGAGAATTCGTACTTGTCGAGATGACCGTCGGCGTCGCGGACCTCGCTGCCGTGTCCGAGCAGCGCGATCCGTAGCCCATCGCGCTTGCCGGCTCGACGTGCCGCCTTGCGGATTCGTTGCGCGCCTTCCTCGTCGGAGCAGACGACCGCCGCCGCCGCGTCGAGTTCCCGCAGTGCGGTCAGTAGCGCTGTCAGGTCGCATCGGCGCCGATCCGCCAGAACAGCCAGCAGCGGTGTATCAGCGGGCACGCCGCAGCGCCGCGGCGCTGACACCGGCCACCGCCTGCTCGCGGCGGAGCGACCGCCGAAATCGAAGAGACCCACTCGAACCTCTGCCACAATCGCAGTTCAAACGGAGAACATCGTCAACTCTGCCCGTCAAGCAGACGGCGGTAGACGCTGTGCAGCCGGTCGGCCTGGGCGCGCCAAGTCCACTCGTCGAGCAGGCCCGCCTCGTAGACCGAGCGGTATGCCTTGGGATCCCCCAGGATCGCTTTGGCGGCGCGCGCCAGATCCTCGGGATCCTCGGCCCGGCACACCTCACCCTGCCTGGTCGCGCGGACCATCCCGCCCATGGCCTCGACGTCGGTGACCACGATCGGCAGCCGTGCATGGGAGTACTCGAAGAACTTCGTGATGAGCGCGATCTCATGGTTCATATAGTGGTGCAGCGGGATCACTCCGATGTCCGCGCTCGACAGGAACGGCACCACCTGCCCGTGCGGCACGTAGGGAATCACGTGCAGACGGTCGGCGACGCCCAGTTCCTGAGCCTGGGCGACCAGTTCCTTCGGGAACTTGGACTCGGGCTTGCCGACCACGAGCGCGCAATGCACCCCGTCGAGGTAGGGAAGCGCGGCGACCATGTCGGCCAGACCACGCTGCGGGGCCGCGGCGCCGCTGTAGACCATGAGCGGCACCTCGGGCGACAAACCGCAGCTCGCCCGCAGATCGGGCACGTTCTCCTCCTCCCCTTGACAACCGTCGGCATCGGGTACGTTCATCACGACGGTCGGGAGCTCGGCGAGGCCGTGCCGCTCCCGCAGGAGTTCGGCAACCGATTCAGAGACCGTGGTCACCGCATCGGCGTAAGAGGCGTACTCCAACTCATGAGCGACCTGAGCCGGATGCCATCGGGGATTCTTGACCCACGGCTTCATCCCGGGCAGATACTCATGGGCATCCCACACGAGCTTGACGTTCCGGCCCCGAGCACGCTGCCGCATCACGGCCCGGGCTCCCACCCCGAGCATCTGGAAGTCGTTGGCGTGGATCAAGTCCGGTTCCAGAGCGTCGATGACCTTGCCGAAGGCGATCTCGAGCTCCCACAGTCCCGGGTCGAAACGCCGCCAAACTCGGTGGCCCATCGTTCGCGCCCAGAACCGGTTGGTGAACCGGTCGAGGACCGAGTCCATCTCGCTACGACCGTCCCTGAGCCGGTCGCTTTGGCGAATCCGCAGTCGAATCCACTTGCCGGCGATCTTGACCGCGACTCTCCTCGGCAGGAGCGCGAGCTTGCGAACGGCGCGGGCCAGCGCATTCTGATCACGACCCTCAAGTGCCTGTCGAGCCTTGATCTCCGCGATCGAGGCGTGCCAAGCGCGGCGCTGGCGCTCGCGTTGGTTCCGGCGCGGCCCTGGCGAGTACGCGAGCGGGGCGCGCAGCCACCCGCCGCGGACCTCGTACGGCTGGCGCGTCGCCTTCACCGGCAACAGCCGCACCTGTGCTCCGCCGAGCGCCCATCGCTCCTCGCCGCGGCGTCGGGAGCGTCCGAGCAGGACCACGTCCCATCCGGCGTCGGCTGCCGACTCGGCCTGCTTCTGGACCCGGGAGTCGCCGACCACTCCGTTCTGGACCAACATGACTATGCGTTCGCCGCGTCGCCCCCGTGCCATCTGCCCACGGCCCCTACGCGCCGATGACGATGTGTCGGCGCCCGGCCCAGGCCTCCGGCCTGGTGACGCGTCGGCCGTCGAGGAGAACCCTGACGTCGGGCAGGTCGGCGGGGCCGAGGCTCCGGTACTCGTCGTGGTCGGCCTGGACGATGGCGGCGGTGACGGTCTCGCCTCGGTGGGGCCTGAACCCTTCGGCTTGGAGTTCGGCGGCGGTGTACATGGGGTCGGCCACGTACGGGTTGGCGCCCTTGGCCCTGAGCGAATCGACGAGCCCGAAGACGCCGGAGAAGGCGGTCTCCTTGACGCCGCCGCGGTAGGCGGCGCCGAGGACGAGGACGTTCGCGCCGTCCAGGTCGCCGTAGGCGGCGGCGAGGACGTCGACGGCGTAGGCGGGCATCTCGGCGTTGGCCTCTCGGGCGGTGCGCACGATGGAGGCTTCGGGGTCGTTCCACAGGTACATCTGCGGGTAGATCGGGATGCAGTGGCCGCCGACTGCGATGCCGGGCCGGTGGATGTGACTGTACGGCTGGGTGTTGCAGGCCTCGATGACCTTCATGACGTCGATGCCCTTGGCGTCGGCGAAGCGCGCGAACTGGTTGGCGAGGCCGATGTTGACGTCGCGGTAGGTGGTCTCGGCGAGCTTGGCGAGTTCGGCGGCCTCGGCGGATCCGAGGTCCCATACGCCGTTGGGCCGGTCGAGGTCGTCGCGGTCGTCGAAGTCGAGGACCGCTGAGTAGAAGCGGACGCCGGCCTCCGCCGATGCCCGGTCGACGCCGCCGACGAGCTTGGGGTAGCGGCGCAGGTCGGCGAAGACGCGGCCGGTGAGGACGCGTTCGGGGCTGAAGACGAGGTGGAAGTCCTCGCCGACGGTGAGTCCGGAACCCTGTTCGAGCATGGGCGCCCAGCGTTCGCGGGTGGCGCCGACCGGGAGGGTCGTCTCGTAGGAGACGACCGTGCCCGGCCGGAGGCCGGCGGCGATGGATTCGGTGGCGTCGTCCATCCAGCCGAAGTCGGGGACGCCTTCGGCGTCCACGAACAGGGGCACGACGACGACTACGGCCTCGGATTCGCGCACGGCGGCGGCGGTGTCGGTGGTGGCCCGCAGGCGCCGGGCCGTGACGGCGTCTTTGAGCCGCTCGGCCAGGAGGTGCTCGCCGGGGAAGGGTTCGGCGCCGTCGTTGACGGCGTCGACGACGCGCTTGTTGACGTCGGCGCCGATGACTTCGTGGCCTTTGGAGGCGAACTGGACGGCGAGCGGCAGCCCGATCTTGCCCAGTGCGACGACACAGACTCTCATTGCATTCTCTCTCTACCGATTGGGACGGCAAGGATGTTCATCGCCGCATTCACTTCTTGCGCGACGGGCGGAGCAGTCGCGCGAGTCCGCGCCGGGTGGCCCTCTCACTCACGCGGACGGCGAGCGCCCGCTTGTCGCCCCATTCGACGGACACGCCGCGGGGGAGGCCCTGTCGCTGGACGCGGTCGTGCGGGGATTTGAGCGGCAGGTCGTAGACGAAGTCGCCGAGCTCGATGTAGCCGCGCAGCGACCACCGGCCCGGCGCCTTCGCGGCGAGCTCCGCGCATGGCATGCGCGCGATGACCACGGTCTCGTCTCCGGCGGGCTCGCACACCACATCGGCCTCGATCTGCGGGCCGGCGCCCTCGTCGGCAGGCCGGGCGGTGCGTTTGCGGGGGCTCTTGTCGCCCTTGAGGCGGACGAGGCCGACCTTGACCGCTTCGGCGTCGATGCCTTCGACGGGGAGGCTGAAGGAGTACTCGATGGCGTACTCGTCGCGTCCTGCGCCGGTCCACACGAAGCGGCGGGGCTCCACGCCGCGGGCGAAGCGGACGGTGACCTTGTCGCCCAGCAGCTCGAAGGTCTCGTCGTCGAGTTTGGCGGCGTCGTCGCGGAAGCCGGGGTAGCGGGCGAAGGCGCGGCCGGACTCGACGGTGAACCCGACGGGCTCGACGAACTCGATGGCCTCGATCAGCCGCGGGATGTCGCGGGCCTGGGCGAGGGCGAGGCGGACCCGCTTCTGGACCGGGAGGCGGCGGCGCATCTCGTCGGTGAGGTGGGCGTCGGCCAGGTCGGCGACGCCGTCGCAGATCTCGCGCCGTCCGGCCCCGTCGAGCACGACGAAGCCCTCCTGGAGGAGAATCCACTGCTCGTAGGCGAAGGTGCGGTACAGCAGAGCATCCCTTTCGGGACCCGGCTCGTACAGGCGGCAGATCGTGTCGACGATGCGCCTGATGGCGAACAGCCGCTCGCTCAGCTTGGAGCTGTAGGTGACGTTGAGGGCGTTCTCTCGCTCGACGGTGTAGTAGTACTCGTAGTCGGCGAGGTTGGAGACCTTGCGGGCGTTCGCCATCGCCTCGATGGTGAACGGCACGTCGCTGTAGACCGAGACGTCCTCGCAGAAACGCAGGTTCAGGCGTTCGACCAGGTCGCGACGGAACAGCTTCGTGTTCGACAGCGCCCACACGAGTTTCGAGCGCGGGAACGGCACGTCGGTGCCGGGCTGCTCGAACGCGGTCTTGGGGGCGCGGCGGCCGCCGACGCCCACCATGAGGCCCATGACGACATCCGAGGAGTGCTCGTCGGCGCAGTTCACCATGCGCTCCAAGGCCTCGGGGCCGAGGTGGTCGTCGGAGCCGAGGAAGAACACGTAGCGGCCGGTGGCGAGTTCGAGAGCGACGTTGCTGGGGTTGGCCGGGCCGCCGGAGTTGACCTGGTGAACGACCTTGACCGTCTCGGGGTGGGCCTCGGCGAAGCGGTCGAGTTCGGCGCCGCTGGTGTCGGTGGAGCCGTCGTCGACGGCGATGAGCTCGATCCGGTCGACCCCGAGCGTCTGTTCCAGGACCGATTCGACACAGCGGGTGACGTACGGCATCGTGTTGTAGACGGCGGTGACGACCGTGACGTCGGGCGCGTTCATGAGAGTGCTCCGGCGCCGTCGAGCTCGACGGTCTCACCGCGTTCGGCCGACCGCAGCATCATCTCCGAGATCTCGACCGTGGCACGTCCCTGGGCGAGGTCGACGATGTCGCTGTCGAGGCCGAGCATCGCGTCGCGGAATTGCTCGTGCTCGACCTGGAGGGGCTCGCGCTTGCGGATCGCGTACCGAATCATGTCCCCTTCGGACACGCCTCGGAACGCGCGCAGGGCCTCCCACTCGGTGTTCTCGACGCCGTTGGCGTAGAAGGTGAGGTCGGCGGTGAGGGTGTCGGCGATGAAGCAGCCGCGGTCGCCGGTGACGACGGCGGTGCGCTCCTTGAACGGACTCAACCAGTTCACCGAGTGGTTCGCGATCGCCCCGCCGGTGAGGCTCCCGACCGCCGAGAGCAGGTCCTCGTGGATGCGGCCCGAACGCGAGACTGTGCGAGCGGTGATCGACCGGTACGACTGGCCGGTGACCCAGCAGGTCAGGTCGATGTCGTGGGTGGCGAGGTCCTTGACGACGCCGACGTCGGCGATGCGGTGCGGGAACGGTCCCTGACGCCGCGTCACGACCTGGAGGATCTCCCCGAGCTCCCCCGCTTCGAGGCGGGAGCGGAGATTCGTGATGGCGGGGTTGAACCGTTCGATGTGGCCGACGCCGGCTACCAGGCCGCGGGAGGCGAAGGCCTCGGCGAGGCGGCGGGCGGCCCCGGAAGTGTGTGCCAGCGGCTTCTCGATGAGCGCGGAGACTCCCGCCTCGGCCAGCGCCAGGCCGACCGTCTCGTGCTCGGCGGTGGGGCAGGCGACGACCGCGTAGTCGAGCTCGAGCTCGACGAGCTGCTCGATGGTGTCGACCAGGGGGACGTCCGCTGGGACGGCCCGCTTGTCGGCGACGGGGTCGACGACCCCGACCAGTTCGACGCCGTCGAGGCCGTGGAGGACCCGGGCGTGGTTGCGGCCCATGGCTCCCAGGCCGATCAGGCCGACGCGCAACTGCTGTCGGTTCACGGCATCTGCTCCAGAGAGTTGACCGCGTCGGCGACGCGGTCGATTTCGTCGGCGGTCAGCGAGGGATGCACGGGCAGCGAGAGGACTTCGGAGGCGGCGCGGTCGGTCTCGGGCAGGTCGGCCCCGGAGCCAGCGTAGGGGGCGAGGCGGTGGATCGGCGTCGGGTAATACACGGCGGTGCCGATCCCGGCGGCTCGCAGCCGTTCTTGGGCGCGGTCGCGGTCGGGGAGGCGGACCGTGTACTGGTGGTAGACGTGGTGGGCGCCAGGCGCGACCGGCGGGGTGGCGGCGGCGGTGATCGCCTTGTCGAGGCGGGCGGCGTTGGCGCGGCGCTGCTCGGTCCATTCGCCGAGGCGGGCGAGTTGGACGCGGCCGATGGCGGCGGCGACGTCGGTCATGCGCATGTTGGCGCCGACGATCTCGTTGGCGTAGCGCTGCTCCATGCCCTGGTTGCGCAGCAGCCGGAGGGTGCGGGCCAGCTGGGCGTCGTCGGTGGAGATCATGCCGCCTTCGAGGGAGTGCATGTTCTTGGTCGGGTAGAAGCTGAAGGCGCCGACCGCGCCGAAGGAACCGACGCGCCTGCCGTCGAGCTCGGCGCCGTGGGCTTGGCAGGCGTCCTCGACGATCGCGAGGGAGTGGCGCTCGGCGAGCGGCGCGAGCCGGTGCATGTCGGCGGGGTGGCCGTACAGGTGGACGGGCATGACCGCGGCGGTGCGCGGCCCGACGAGGGCGGCGACGGCGTCGGGGTCGAGGCAGAAGCTGCCGTGTTCGATGTCGGCGAAGACCGGTTCGGCGCCGACCAGGCGGACCGCGTTCGCCGAGGCCGCGAACGAGAACGAGGGGAGGATGACCTCGTCGCCCGGCCCGATGCCGAGCGCCAGGAGCGCGAGTTGGAGTGCGGAGGTGCCGGAGTTGACGGCCACGCAGTTCGCTGTGCGCGACACCTTGCAGAACTCGTCTTCGAAGGCGGCGACTTCGGGCCCCTGGACGACCCTGCCGCCGCGGAGCACTCGAACGGCCGCCTCGATCTCCGCCTCGCCGATGTGCGGCTTGGCGGGTGGAATGAGTTCCCGCTGTTCGCCCACCGTCCGTCCCCCGAATCGGTCGTGTTTCCGCTGCAATGCGTCCTTGCCGCTATGGAAGCGAGCATAAGTTAATTTTCGGATAACACGGGCGGAAGCGACAATGATGCGAGGGCGAATCGATGAGGAGGTCGTGATGGGAGCCGGGTTCAGGCTTGGATGTCCGAGTCGAGCGAGTCGCGGGCGAACTTCAGCGACTCGGCGAGGTCGGCTGCGCGGCGGGTCCGGTTGCCGGACTTGCGGGTCGAGACCTCTACCGTGATCGAGCCGTCCCAGCCGGAGGCGGCGAGCTTGCCGAGCAGTTCGGCGCAAGGCTGCGTGCCCCGTCCGGGGACCATGTGGGCGTCGCTGCCCGGGGCGGTGCCGTCGCACAGGTGGATGTGCCGCAGCCCGTCCCCCATCCGCTCGGCCATCGCGAGGGCGTCGGCGCCCGAGGCGGCGCAGTGCGACAGGTCGAGTGTGTAGGCGTCGTAGCCGTGCCTGGTCGGGTCCCAGTGCGGGCTGTACGGGACGAGCTTCCGATTGCCGAGCTTGAGCGGGAACATGTTCTCGACGGCGATCGTGATGTCCGGATAGCGGGCCTTGAGGCTCTCGAGCACCGAGGAGAACTTGCGGGCGTAGTCGCGCTGCCAGGAGAACGGCGGGTGGATGACCACCGTGGGCGAGCCGAGGTACTCCGCTGCCTGCACGGAGCGGCGCAACCGCGTCCAGGGATCGGAACTCCAGACCCGTTGTGTCACCAGCAGGCAGGGAGCGTGGATGGCGCCGATCTTGACACCGTAGTGGCGCGAGAGGCCTGCGGCGGCCGACGGGTCTTGGGATATCCGGTCGGTGAACACCATGAGCTCGACGCCGTCGTAGCCGAGCTCGGCGGCAAGCTCGAAGCCCACCGCGGTGGGCTCCGGATAGACGGACGTAGTCGACAGCAGGACCGGGACGGACTGGGTCACACCCTTCAGGGTACGCCGGGCCGATTTCACGGCTCGCGCGCTTCGCCGGCGGTGCGCGTCCCGAGCCGCTCGCGCAGTCGCGGGTACGGTGGATTGATGACCGACGAGGTGGCGCCGAACTTCGACCGCGAATGGGTGGAGTTCTTCGATCCAGACGACCCTGAGACGCTGGTCCGGGCGGACCTGACGTGGCTGCTGTCGCGCTGGGGCTGCATCTTCGGAAAGGCGCCCGAGGCGGGCGGCTGCCCCGGCATCGACCACGACCGGCCCGCGGACGGGTGCTGCCTGCACGGCGCCTTCTACACCGACGCGGCGGACGTTCGGCGCACGCGCCAGGCCGCGGCGAAGCTCACGCCCGAGACGTGGCAGTTGCACCGGCGGTGGAAGGACACGATCGTCGACGACACGCTCGAGAACGAGGAGGGCGTCGAGGAGCCGGCGAAGAAGACCGCCGTGGTGGACGGGGCATGCGTGTTCCACAACCGCGACGGCTTCCCGACCGGGAGCGGCTGCGCGCTGCACCAGCAGGCGATGCGCGACGGGGTCCACCCGATGGCGTACAAGCCCGAGGTGTGCTGGCAGTTGCCGGTGAAGCGGGACTTCAAGACCGAGCACCGGGCCGACGGGACCGCGGTAGAGGTGACACTCATCACCGAGTTCGACCGGGCGTCGTGGGGACCGGGCGGGCATGACTTCGACTGGTGGTGCACGGGTTCACCGCTGGCGCACACGGCCGCCGAACCGGTGTACGCCTCCTACGAGACCGAGCTGACCGAGCTGCTGGGGAAGGCGGCGTACGACCGGCTGCGCGAGCTGTGCGCTGAGCGTGAGAAGCGCGGCCAGATCGCCCCCCACCCGGCGAGCGCGAGGACGCAGGAACACCTGGACGCTCCGCGTCGGCGCTGAGACCGGCCCGAATCGCGACTGCGCGCACGTAGCGAACACGAGATATCACGTGGTAATGTGACGCAACTCATTCCACACGGAGCGATTCCGTCGCCCGTGCGGATGGCCCCACCCGCCCGACCCAGCCACCCGGCCGATCGTTCCGATGCACCTCGGCACGTCCCCAGCAGCGCGTGACCGAGGCCCCGCTCCGACTAGTCGCACCCAGCCCGCTCGCCGGCCGTCGGCCGCGGGGCACGGATCGGCGCCCGGTGGACCCCGAACCGAGAGTCAGACCGATGCTCAGAGAACTCCTGCGGCGTGCGCGCCCGCGAAAGGTCTTGCCCGACGCGCTCCCGGTGCTGTGCCATGCCCTGCTCCTGTACGGCCCTGCGCCCGCGTGGCGGGCCGCGGGCCTGGCCCTCGTCGCTGCCACGCTGGCACTCCTCCTGTTCGACCCGAAGTCCGGACAGCCAGGGCGTCACGCGGTGGGGAGGGCGCTGCTCGCGCTCACTCCCTTCACCGCTGCCTTGGCCGCGGGTATCGAGGTGAGCGCGGCCTGGGGGCTCGCGGCGCTCGGCGCGGCCGGTCTGGTCGCGATCGAGCGACCGCTCGGCAGGTTCGTCTCGGCGAGCGGCGTGGCCGCGGCGAACCTCCGATCGAACATGTCCGTAGGCGACTCGACGACGCGCCGGACCCTCTTGATCCGCCTGTCGACGGTCGCGGTCCTGGCGGTGCAGGTGCCGATCGCGGTTCCAGGTGCGGCCTCGGCGGTGCCGTACGCGGTGGTCCTGGCGGCGCTGCCGGCGGCGGCACTCGCGACGGCGAGGGCCTGCGGGCTCTCCCGTCTCGTCCTGCCCTCCTCGGAGGACATCGCCTGGACGGCCGCGAACGCCCTGGACCGGCTGGACCCGGCGTTCATGGTCTACTTCGCCGGGCCTCCCGGCGGCGCCTACCAGTTGGCGACATGGCTGCCCTACCTCGAAGCCGTCGACGGCGGGTTCTTCATCATGACCAGGGAACCGCACCACCTCGCCGAACTGGCGGGCGCCACCGGTCGCCCGGTCGTGTACGTGGAGGACCAACGACGGATCGACGCGATCATCCCGGAGTCGGTGAGCACGGTCTTCTACGTCAACAACGACATGAAGAACACCAACATGGTCCGCAACGCCGACTTGCTGCACATTCAGCTGCTCCACGGCGACTCGGACAAGCCCTCCGGCGCCGACCCGGCAGCGGCCATGTACGACCGGATCTTCGTCGCCGGACAAGCCGGCGTCGACCGCTACGCGGACCGGGGCGTCGGCCTCCGGTCGGACCGGTTCGACGTCGTCGGACGCCCCCAGGTGTCGGGGCTCGACATTCCCCGGACCGAGATCAGCGACGTCAAGGTTCCGACGGTGCTGTACGCGCCGACGTGGACCGGCATCTACGTGGACGCGGACCACTGCTCGCTGCCGCTGGGGCCACAGCTGGTGCGGACACTGCTGGACCGCGGCGCGACCGTCCTCTTCCGCCCGCATCCTCGCACCGATCGCGACGACCGGGCGCGGCGAGCGCGCATCGAAGTCGAACGACTGCTGCGCGCCGACGCGGCGACGACCGGGCGCGCTCACGTCTGGGGCGCGAAGGCCCGGGAGGAGATGACCCTGTACGACTGCTTCGACGCCGCCGACGCCCTCGTGTGCGATGTCAGCTCGGTCGCGACGGACTGGCTCTACACCGAGAAGCCGTTCGCGGTCGTCGACGCCCGAAACGAGGGCCCGGACTTCCCGGAGACGTTCGGGCTCGCGCGGGTGTCCTACCGGATCGACAGCACCGGGGCGAACCTCGATCCCGTGCTCGACGAGCTGCTCAAGACCGATCCTCTGCGATTCGAACGGGCCAGGGCGAAGGTGTACCACCTCGGCGACTTCCCAGCCGAGAACTACGAGCGGGCCTTCGTCGACGTGGCGCAGAAGTACATCGACGTCGGCGTCCTCGACTGAACGGCGCCCCGGAGGTGAGAGGGGCCCTGCCGCGGTGCGGCAGGGCCCCTCCCGGGTTCGATACGGCTAGCCGGCGAGCGCCGACAGGGCCGACTCCCCCGTGGCCTCCTTGTGGACGGGATTCGCGTAGGTCGCCTTGACCTGGTCGACGAAAACACCGACGAGGTCTTCGGGGGCGATGTCGCCTAGGTAGTACTCGCGGATCTCGGCGCGGACCGAGGCCTTGGAGTCGGTCAGGAGCAACTCGTCGAGGACCTGTTCGATGTTGTGCGCCTCGGGTTCGAGCAGATAGGCGGCCTTCGCCAGCGGGAACTCCCCGAGGTAGGCGTCGCCGAAGCCCTTCGGGTCGGTCATCGCGAACGGCCGCCCGCAGTACAGCCAGTCTGAGGCGGTGCCGCTGATGTCGGAGACGGCGACGTCGGCGGCGTTGATGCAGTCGCTCAAGGTCACCTCGGACTCGGCCTGGTCGCCCCACAGGTGCGCACGCCCGGTCTCGGCCGCATCGGCCGCGATCATCGCTTTGATCTCCTCGGCGAGGGCGAGGTAGGCGGCGTTCGTGCGCGTGTAGGGATGGGTGCGGAAGATGACCGTCACGTCGCGCCGCAGGAGCGCTTCGACGATCCGCTTGCCCTGCTTGAGGGAGGAGTAGTTGACGTCTTCGGTCAGACCGGTCCACGTCGGCGTGTAGAGCACGACCTGGCGGTCGGTCTCCAGCTTCTCCCGTTGCCCCACGCGGATGTCGTGGAGCTGCGGGCGGCCGACCTTCTTGAACTTGTAGTTCGGGATGTCGACGCCGTGGCGGTGGTAGCGGTCGACTCCGGCCTGCCCGGCGACGAACACGCGGTCGTACATGAGCGAGACCGGGCTGCGGCTGATGGCCTTGTCCGAGTCGCCGTGCATGAGCTGCACGTGAATATACTTGTCCAGCTTGATGAGTTGGGCGTTCTTGACCGCGTGGTTGACGTAGAAGACCGAGCGGACGCTCTCGGGCAACAGCTTGTCGAGCACCGACTGCGCCGGGACGACCACGATCGGCGTCTCGGTGCGAGCGGCGATGCCGGCCACCAGGTAGCGGTCACGGACGATGATCATGTACGGGTCGCCGACCTGCTCGAAGTACGGCAGCCACATCGCGAGCTGGTACTCCGATTCGCGTGAGCCGGCGAAGTGGATGACGAACTGCGGCTCCAGCCGCTCGATCGCAGCCATGACCTGTGAGTCGACCGGGTGGGATTCACGGCGGCGGCGCATGTATCCCTCGGCCATCGCCGCCGTGGTCCAGCCGAACACGGCGACCGCGGCGATGAGGAGGACGATGTCGGTCGCGGCCCGGACCGGCGCGTCGGGGACGGCGGCGGCCAGGACGTATGCGATGGCCAGGCAGTTCGCGAGCATCGCAATGACCGGGGGCAGCTCCCAGCGGCGGCGACGGGAGCGTTCGACGTCGAGGTTCACGGTCTCGAGATAGCCGATGCGGAGCGCCTTGGCGACGACGTCCGCGTAGGCGCAGAAGAGGGTGAGGGCGACGCCCGCCGCGAGCAGCCCGAGCCGCTCGGTGCCGCCGGAGTACCAGACCTCGATGAGGACGGCGAGTGCGGCCAGGGTGCGGGCGATGCGCATGGAGGAGACGGCCTTGCGGCTGCGCCAGGCGTTGATGCCGAAGACGGCGAACGCGAGCGCGAGTGTGAGCAGGGGTATCCCGCGCAGCGCCACCGCGGCGATGACCGCGGCGACCGCCAGCAGGTTGAGCCTGATCGACCAGGAAGTGAGCAGTTTCTTCATCGAAGTGGTGCGAGCCCTACGTTAGGTGGTGCTACCTGTGATTGTGCGCCGACGTCGGCTGCTTGCCGCGTCGCTTACTTGAAATGCTGGTTGACGCTGTTGAGGTCCTCGGCGAAGTCGACCTCGATGACGTTGTGCTGCGAGATGTCGACCGCCTCGAACTTGAGGCCGTCCTTCTCGATGGCGGCCTCGATGCCGCCCTCGAAGTACTCCTGGTCGTCGACCTCGGCGAGCCGCTTGGCGACGATGGCTCGATCGTCGGCGGAGACGAAGTTGATGCCGACGGCCTCGCCGAGGGCTCCGTCGGAGACCTTCTTGGAGAGCTTGTTGATGTAGCCGTCCGCGCCGAGGGTGTACTTGACCTCTTCGTCGGAGACCTTGGCGGTGTTGACGGAGATGAAGGAGCGGTCCATGGCGATGTGCGGCAGCAGCACGTCGAGCACCTGCGGGTCGAAGACGACGTCGCCGTTGAGCCACAGCACGCCGCCGGGGCCGAGGATGTTGAAGGCCTTGAGGAGGCTCTTGGAGGTGTTGGTGTCGCCGTAGGCCTGGTTGTAGATGAAGCCGACGTCGGGCACCTCCTCCATGATCATCTCCTTCTTGAAGCCGACGACGAGGTGGATGGAGTGGCGACTGAATCGCGAGGTGAGCAGGCGCAGCGAGCGTCCCAGGATCGTCTCGCCCGTGTTGAGGGGGGTCAGCGGCTTCGGGTGCGGCTTGCCGAGCCGCGAGCCGACGCCGGCCGCCAGGATCACGATGTTCGTGGACATTGGTGCCACCTCGATTGGTTAGGGTGCAAGATCAGTGCAGTTTACCTAGTTGAACAGGCAATTGAGCAGAGACCAACGACCGGCGGCAGCGGCGGTCACACCCGCGTTCGGCGGTATTCTTCCGCTCAGGTCGCACCCGTCCGCCCAGTTCCCAGGAGTGCCGTCGTGCCAGGAAGCGAAACCGCCGCACCGTACGCTGCCGTCTGGCCGACCGTGGCGGTGGTCCTGGCCGGAGGCACCGGCGCCCGGATGGGCGCGCCGGTCCCGAAGCAGCTGCTCGACGTGGGCGGCAAGCCGGTGATCCGCCACACACTGGAGGCGTTCGAGGCCGCACCGGAGGTCGACGAGATCCTCGTGGTGATGGCCGACGGCTACGCCGACCGGGTCCGCGCCATCGCCGACGACGCGCGCGTCGCGAAGCTGGCCGGCGTCGTCACCGGAGGCTCCACCAGGAGCGATTCGTCGATGGCGGCCGTGGCCTGGGCGAGTTCCCGGTTCGGTCCGGGCGCGGAGTGCAAGCTGCTGCTGCACGACGCTGCCCGGATGCTCGTCTCGGGACGGATCATCGCCGAGGTGGCGTCCGCGCTCGACCACTGCAGCGCGGTCGGTGTGGCGGTGGCCTCCTCGGACACGGTGATCGAGGTCGAGACCTCCGGCGGGGAGGCGTTCATCGCCTCGGTGCCCGACAGGGCTCGGCTGCGCCGGATGCAGACCCCGCAGGGCTTTCACCTGTCGGCGATCCGGGCCGCCTACGCGGCGGCCGAGGCCGATCCCGATTTCAGGGCGACCGACGACTGCTCGGTGGTGCTGCGGTTCCTGCCGCATGTGAGGGTGCGGATCGTCGAAGGCGAGGAGCGGAACCTGAAGGTTACCGAGCCGATCGACCTGGTCGTGGCCGAAGCGCTGCTCAAGCGATGACCGGTGCCGTCACGGCCGGGCTTTGAGCAGGCGCTCGAAGAGCGCCACGTGCTGGCCGACGACCTGATCGGGCTCGAAGCGGGCGGCGGTCCGGCGCCCGGCCTCGGCGATCTTGCGGCGCAGTTCGGGGTCGCTCATGAGACGCGCGAGGGCCTCGCCCAGCTCGGCGGGGTTCTTCGGCTTGACGAGCAGGCCGTTGACCTCGTTCTCGATGATCTCCAGCGGGCCGTGCTTGACGGCGGCGCAGACCACCGGGAGCCCGGCGGCCATCGCCTCGACGATGACGAGCCCGAACGGTTCGAAGCGGGAGGGGATGGCGGCGATGGCGGCCTTGCGCCACTCGCCGTCGAGCGGGGTGACCGGGCCCATGAGCTTGACGCGGGCGCGCAGTCCGTACTCGCCGATGAGCCGCTGGAGCTTCTTGCGGTCGCGGCCGCGGCCGTAGATGTGGACCTTCCATTCGGGGAAGCGGTCGGCGATCTCGCCGAAGGCCTCGACGAGGATGTCGAAGCCCTTCATGCCGGTGAGGCGCCCGGCGGTCATGATGACCGGCTCGGTGAGGTCGGAAGGCTCGTTCGGGTTCTGCGGGATCGAGTTGGGGACGCATTCGACGAGATGGGCGTGTTCGGGCATGGCCTTGCGGTAGATCTCGGCGTCGGCCTCGGTGATGGTGACGATGGCGTCGAACCTGCCGTAGTTGTCCAGGATCCTGCGGCGCACTTCGGGCGGGTAGTTGTCGAGGTACAGGTGTTCCTGGGCGACCTTGACGCAGCCGGGCCTTCCGTACCGGGCGACATAGAGGTTGAGGCTCACCTGGGTGCTGACCAGGACGTCGGTGTCGACGTCGTGGAGGAACCGCTTCACCTTCTTATCGAGGAGCCTCGATGACTCCCCCATGTTGTTCACTTTGTCGGCATCGAGAAACGAAGGAACTCTCTTGTTCACCTTGTCTACAAGCGACAGTGTTTCGCCACCCTGCGAGGCGTTGCGGACGTCCCATAGGTTGACGACTTCGATGCGCGGGTCGATCACGAAGTCGGCGTTGTCCTTGTGGCGCACGCAGGACGCGATGGTGACGTCGTGGCCGAGCTCGACCAGGGCTTCGGCCGTGTTCAAGGTGGTCTTGATGGTGCCGCCGATACCCCAGATGTTCCGAACCAGAAACGTGATGCGCATGAGTTCGTAACCCGCTCTCCAAGAATTGTTGCGTGTTCCACATAAGACGGTCGATGCTCGACATCGAACGCCAACCCACAATTCTCTGACGCGACAGTACACCTCAAGGTTGCCTCCACGCAGAGAAAATCCATCTAGACTCCCTAAATACGCGAAGGGAAAGCCGATCGGTTGCACACCGATCGGCTTCAGGAATGTCGAACGGGCCACACGCTCAGGAGGGCCCGGGCCTCACTCGGTCCTCTTCGCCGCCCGTTTGGCGGTCTTCTTGGCGGCCTTCTTCGCCGTGGTCTTCTTGGCGGCCTTCTTCGCCGTGGTCTTCTTCGCCGTCTTCTTGGCCGCGGTCTTCTTCGCGGCGGTCTTCTTCGCCGCCTTCTTCGCGGCCTTCTTCACGCCGCCGCCCGCGGCGACCTTCTCGCGGCGCTCGGCGAGCAGCTCGGCGGCGCGGTCGACGGTCATCGCCTCGACCGTGTCGGTCCTGCGGATGCTCGCATTCGTCTCCCCGTCGGTGACGTACGGGCCGAAGCGACCGTCCTTGAGGGTGACCTCCTTGCCTGTCACCGGGTCGGGGCCGAGCTCCTTGAGCAGGGTCTGCGCGCGCTGCCTCCCGCGCGTCTTAGGCTGGGCGAGCAGCTTCTCGGCCTCTTCGAGCGTGAGCGTGAACAACTGGTCCTCGCTCTCCAGGGACCGGTAGTCGCGCTTCTTGACGACATAAGGGCCGTGCGGGCCGAGCCCGGTGCGGATCTCCTCGCCCTCGGCGTCCTTGCCGACGAGCCTGGGCAGCGTCAGCAGCTTGACCGCGTCGTCGAGCGTGATCTCCGAGAGCTTCTGGCCGGTCAGCAGCGACGAGGACTTCTCGCCGGAGGTGACGTACGGCCCGTAGCGGCCGCTCTTGGCGTGGACCGGCTCCCCGGTCTCTGGGTGCGTGCCGAGCTCGCCCTCGCCGGAGCCGAGCTCGTACAGCTCCTCGACCTTCTCGGGAGTCAGCTCGTCGGGCGCGAGCGACTCGGGGATCGAGGTGCGCTCGCCGTTCTCCCCCGCCTCGGCCTGCTCGGGCGAGGTGCGCTCCAGATAGGGGCCGTAGCGGCCGACGCGGACGACGACCTTGCGGTTCTGCTCGTCGGTGAACAGCGGGATCGAGTTGACGCCGCGGGCGTCGATCTTGCCCAGCTCCTCCTCCACCAGGCGTTGGAGGCCGCCCGAGGCGGCCACGGTGCCCTGCTTGTCGGCGCCGCCGAAATAGAAGGCGCGCAGGAAGTTCACGCGCTGCTCCTCGCCTCCGGCAACCTGGTCGAGCTCGTCCTCCATCCCGGCGGTGAAGTCGTAGTCGACCAGGCGCGGGAAGTGCTGCTCCATGAGGCCGACGACCGCGAACGCCAGAAACGACGGGATGAGGGCCTGGCCGCGCTTGAACACGTAGCCGCGGTCCTGGATGGTCTGCATGATCGACGCGTACGTCGAGGGCCGGCCGATGCCGCGCTCTTCAAGGGCCTTGACCAGGCTCGCCTCGGTGTAGCGGGCGGGCGGCTGGGTCGTGTGCCCGGAGGCCTCCAGACCCCGCTCGTTCAGGTGCTGGCGCTCGGCGAGCTCGGGCAGGCGCTTCTCGGCGTCGTCGGCGTCGCCCTCCTCGATGGACTCGACGTAGGCGAGCAGGAAGCCCGGGTTGGTGATGGTCTTGCCGGAGGCGCCGAAGTCGGCCTCCTCCCCCGCGGGGGTCGTGGCGCGGGCGCGGACCGACGTGGAGTTGCCGGTGGCGTCGACCATCTGGCAGGCGAGCGTGCGCCGCCAGATGAGTTCGTAGAGGCGGTGCTCCTCCGCGGTGAGCTGGCCCTTGAGCTGATCGGGGGTCTTGAAGCGGTCCCCGGCGGGGCGGATCGCCTCGTGAGCCTCCTGGGCGTTCTTGACCTTGCGCGCGTAGCGCCTGGCCTCGGCGGGCACGTACTGGCTGCCGTACAGCTGCGCGGCCTGGTCGCGGGCGGCGCGGACGGCGGTCTCCGAAAGGTTCGTCGAGTCGGTCCGCATATAAGTGATGTGGCCGTTTTCATACAGTCGCTGGGCGACGCGCATGACCTGCGCGCTGGAGAGCCGGAGCTTGCGGCCGGCCTCCTGCTGGAGCGTCGAGGTGATGAACGGCGCGTACGGGCGGCGGCGGTAGGGCTTCTTGTCGACCTTGAGGACGGTGAAGTCGCGGCCGGACAGGCGCTCGGCCAGGCCGCGGGCGCCGGCCTCGTCGAGGTGAACGACATTGCCCTTGACCTTGCCGGTGGCCGCGTCGAAGTCCTTGCCTCCGGCGATCCGGTCACCGTCGACGGCGACGAGCACGGCCTTGAAGACCTGCTCGTCGTCGGTGGCGAGGCGGGCGGCGACGTCCCAGTAGTCGGCGGTGCGGAAGGCCATGCGGGCCCGTTCGCGCTCGACGACGACCCTGGTGGCCACTGACTGGACGCGCCCGGCCGACAGGCGCGGCATGACCTTCTTCCACAGCACCGGGCTGACCTCGTAGCCGTAGAGGCGGTCGAGGATGCGGCGGGCCTCCTGGGCGTCGACGAGGTCCTGGTTGAGCTCGCGCGGGTTGGCGACGGCCTCGGCGATGGCCTCCGGAGTGATCTCGTGGAAGACCATGCGCTTGACCGGGATCTTCGGCTTGAGCGCCTCCAGCAGGTGCCAGGCGATGGCCTCCCCTTCGCGGTCCTCATCGGTGGCGAGGTAGAGCTCGTCGGCCTCGGCCAGGTAGCCCTTCAGCTTCTTGACGTGGGCTTGGCGGTCGGGGTTGACGATGTACAGCGGCGTGAAGTCGTTGTCGACGTCGACGCCGAGGCGCGACCACGGCTTGTCCTTGTACTTCTTCGGGATCTCCTTGGCGCTGCGGGGCAGGTCGCGGATGTGCCCGAGCGAGGAGTCGACGATGTAGCCGGGGCCGAGATAGGAGGAGATCGTCTTGGCCTTCGCCGGGGACTCGACGATGACCAGGCGCTTGAGGTCGGCCACTGCTCCCACCAATTCACTCGGATTCGCTGAAAAATACGCACTCGATTCGTTACCGTAGCTCACGCTTCGAGGCCCCGTCCCCTGAGTATGGCGGTGCCCCGGCCGCACTGGCCGGGGCACGCGCTGGGTTCGACCCGGATCCGCTAGCCGACCTTCACGGCGTCACGGTCCTCCGGGACCCTGTCTTCCCCCGCTTCCACCACCGCCGAGCGGCGCTTGGAGATGACGATCGCGGTGACGAGGACGAGCACCGCGACGCCCGCTACGATCCACCGCAGCGGGCCCGAGGCGTCGTCGCCGACCGTCGCGACCACGACCGCCGGGGCGATGATGAGGGCGACGAGGTTCATGACCTTGAGCAGCGGGTTGATGGCGGGGCCGGCGGTGTCCTTGAACGGGTCGCCGACCGTGTCGCCGATGACGGCCGCGGCGTGGGCCTCCGAGCCCTTGCCGCCGTGGGCGCCGTCCTCGATGTCCTTCTTCGCGTTGTCCCAGGCGCCGCCCGAGTTCGCCAGCATGATCGCCATGAGCACCCCGCAGGAGATCGCCCCGGCGAGGTAGGCGGCGAGCGGGCCGACGCCGAGTCCGAAGCCGACCGCGATGGGCGCGGTGATGGCGAGCAGGCCCGGCGTCGCCAGCTCGCGCTGGGCGTCGCGGGTGCAGATGTCGACCACGCGGCCGTATTCGGGGCGCTGCTCGCCGGTCATGATGCCGGGGAAGCGCGCGAACTGGTCGCGGACCTCCTGGACGACCGCGCCCGCGGAGCGGGCCACGGCGTTGATCGCCAGACCGGAGAACAGGAACACGACACTGGCGCCGATGATGAAGCCGACGATGTTCGCCGGGTCGGCGATGCTCAACCGCTCGAACAGCGCGGCGCCCGCCAGTCCTTCGGAGGCCACCGCGTCGGTGTAGGCGCCGAACAGCGCGGTCGCGGCCAGCACGGCCGTGGCGATCGCGATGCCCTTGGTGATGGCCTTCGTGGTGTTGCCGACCGCGTCGAGGTCGGTGAGCGTCTGAGCCGCGTCACCGTCGACGTCGCCGCTCATCTCCGCGATGCCCTGCGCGTTGTCGCTGATCGGTCCGAAGGTGTCCATCGCGACGATGACGCCGACGGTGGTCAAGAGGCCGCAGCCGGCGAGCGCGACGGCGAACAGGCTCACCAGCAGCACGCCGCCGCCGAGCAGGTAGGCGCCGTAGACCGCCGCGGCGATGAGCAGCGCCGAGAACACGGCGGACTCCAGGCCGAGCGAGAAGCCCGACAGGATGTTCGTGGCCGCACCGGTGCGGGTCGAGGCGGAGACGTTCCTCGTGGGCTTGTACCGGGTGTCGGTGTAGTAGCCGGTGAGCGTCATGATGGCCGCGGCGAGCGCGATGCCGATGACGACGGCGATGATGGCCAGCGCCTGCGGGTTGACGGGAATGCCGGAGGCGTCGATGTCCGTGCCGAGCTCGGCCCAGGTGGCCGGGACGTAGGCGAGCACGGCGACGGCCGTGAGCATCGCGCTGATAGCCGCCGATACGTAGAACGCCCGGTTGATCGCGGTGAGTCCGGAGGCGTCGGAGGCGCGCATGCGGGTGATGACCACGCCGATGAGGGCGCAGACGATGCCGACGGAGGCGACCAGCAGCGGCAGGACCAGGCCGGTCTCGCCGAAGGCGGCGCGGCCGAGGATGAGGCTCGCCACGAGGACGACGGCGTAGGACTCGAACAGGTCGGCGGCCATGCCGGCGCAGTCGCCCACGTTGTCGCCGACGTTGTCGGCGATCGTGGCGGCGTTGCGGGGGTCGTCTTCGGGGATGCCCTTTTCGACCTTTCCGACCAGGTCGGCGCCGACGTCGGCGGCCTTGGTGAAGATGCCGCCGCCGACGCGCATGAACATCGCCAGCAGTGCGGCGCCGAAGCCGAAGCCCTCCAGGACGATCGGCGCGTCGGAGCTGTAGACGAGGACTACGACCGAGGCGCCGAGCAGGCCCAGGCCGACGGTGAGGAAGCCGACCACGCCGCCGGTGCGGAACGCCAGGTGCATCGCTCCGGTGGCCTTGCCTTCGCGGGCTGCCGCGGCGACGCGGACGTTCGCGCGGGTCGCCAGGCCCATGCCGGCCCAGCCGATGAAGGCGCTGAACCCGGCGCCGACCACGAAGAACAGGCTCCGGCCGATCTTGACGTCGGTGCCCGCGTCGCCGACCGGCAGCAGGAACAGCAGCACCACGGCGGCGATCACGAAGAGCCCGAGCGTGCGGAATTGGCGGCGCAGGTAGGCCGAGGCCCCCTCTTGGACGGCACCGGCGATCTCGCGCATCTTGTCGGTGCCGGTGCCCGCTCCCAAAATGCTCTTGACCAGCGCGGCGGCGGAGCCCAGCGCTATCAGCGCGAGCACGGCGGCCACGACCACGAGACTCACATTGGAGCTCGTGAGTGGGCCTACGCTCTCGTCGCCATTGGCGAGCAACGTATGCATGTTGTTCCTCCATAGGAATGGCCGCGCGACTCACGCGCGTGCGGATTCAATGAGGCCGCCTGCGACGGGTCGCGGCGGCACTCGGGTGTGCACCTGTCGGTGCGATTGGCATAACGTGCGGAGTGTAACGATGTGAGCTCTTTACGAGTGGGTTCGGTCACTGCGCGGGGTCGTTCCGGTTCCGGGGCGCGACCCAGGGTCAGTGCTCTGTGGACTGGGATCCGCCGGGGAGCGGCCAGCTCATGGAGACGGTGGTGCCCTTCTCGAGGTCGGGACCGGTCACTACCAGGTCTTCCACCAGACCGCCGAGGACTATGAGGGTGATCTCCTCGGAGAGGGTGTCCTCTTCGAGCACGTCTTGATCATTCGGGCGCGTACCGCTCTGATAATGCGAGGCGGCGAGGCGGCTGTCGGATTGCGCGCGCAGATCGCGCGCATTGTCAGTGATTTTCGCAACAAAACGATCACCGATCGAAAACTCTACGCGCACGAGATCGTCGATCTCGCTGTCTCGGTGCCTGAGGACCGCTCGGGTGCACGCCTCGCCGACGGCCTGGCGCACCTCGTCGAGCAGGCCGGTCGCGACCCCCGCGTGGGAGGCGACGTCGGCGGCCACGAGACGGGCGGCACGGACGTACGCTGCGGCGGGCGTGAACGCGAACCGCACCGTCACCGGTTCCGAGCGGGGGTCGTGTCTTGCGGCGTTCACTCGCTGGGCACCGCTTCCCGGACATCGAGAACCTTGTCCAGGCCGGTCAGGTCGAGAAGCTTCCGGATGCGGGGGTTCGAGCAGACCACCACCAGCGCCCCGCCCGCGTCGCTGAGTCGGCGCCGGGCACCGATGAGCACACCGAGGCCGGTCGAGTCGCAGAACTCGGTGGGCGTCAAGTCGATCGCGACGCGCATGCGGCCTTCGGCGGCGAGCTGCCGCACAGCCTCACGTAGCTGCGGCGCCGTGTACATGTCGATCTCGCCGGTCACGGAGATCACCGCGTAGGCACCGACCGTGGACAGGCTCAGTCCCAGTTCAGGCTCGGGCGCTCCGTCGCTGGATGTTCCCCTCACGCGCACTCCCCAAGGCTTCGATGTGTCCTAGCGCATAAGCGTACTGGTTCAGGTGTCGGTGCGTGCCGGGAGCACAGCTGTGGGTGTCAGGCCACTGCGGCATCATTGATCCCGTGCCATCGGACCAGCTCATCAGCGCGCTCAGCGCCGACACGGAGGGAATGCGCCATCTGCGACGCGTCCCGCCGCGCCGGTCGGCGCACACCGACTGGCCCGAATGGGTGCCTGAAGAGGTGCGACGGGCCCTGGCGGACAACGGCATCGTGCAGCTGTGGCCGCACCAGGCCGAGGCCGCGACCCGCGCCTACGAGGGCGGCGACGTCGTCGTCGCGACGGGCACCGCCTCGGGCAAGAGCCTCGCGTACCTCCTCCCGGTGCTCACCGAGGCGGCGAACGGGAGCGAGGGCCGGAGCCTCTACCTGGCGCCGACGAAGGCGCTCGCGGCCGATCAGGCGCGCGCCGTCGGCGAATTCGACGCGCCCGGGCTGATCCCGGCGATCGTGGACGGCGACACGCCGTACGAGCACCGCCGATGGGCGCAGCGGTTCGCCAACCTGGTCTTCTCCAACCCCGACCTCGTCCACCACTCGATACTGCCGAGGCACCGGTTCTGGCGGTCGTTCCTGTCCAACCTGAAGTACGTCGTCGTCGACGAGTGCCACATCTACCGGGGCGTGTTCGGCGCCCACGTGGCGCTGACGCTGCGGCGCCTCCTGCGACTCGCCGAGCACTACGGCTCCTCGCCGACCGTCATCGCCGCATCGGCGACGGCCGCCGACCCGGCCGCGTCCCTGTCGACCCTCACAGGACGGCCCGCCGCGCAGGTCACCGTCGACGCATCGCCCTCGCCGGGGGCGAGCATCGCCCTGTGGGAACCGGAGACGTACGAGATCGAAGGCGAACCCCAGAAGGCCTCCACGCTGAGCGAGACCGCGCGGATGCTCGCGCAGCTCACCCGGCGCGGCATCCGGACACTCGCGTTCGTGCCGTCGAGGCGCGGCGCTGAGATCGTCGCGGCCGAGGCGAGATCGCGGCTCGGCGCCGACCCGAAGGCGGACCGGATCGCCGCCTACCGGGCCGGATACCTGCGCGAGCACCGCCGGGACCTCGAAGCCGACCTGCGCGAAGGCAGACTGCTCGGCGTCGCGACGACCAACGCCCTCGAACTCGGCATCGACGTGACCGGGCTCGACGCGGTGATCCTGTGCGGATACCCGGGCAGGCTCGCCTCCTTCTGGCAGCAGGTCGGGCGCGCCGGGAGGGGCGAGACGGAGGCACTGGCGATCATGCTCGCCAAGGACGACCCGCTCGACACATACCTCGTCCACCATCCGGAGGCGATCTTCGACAAGCCGGTCGAGGCGAGCGTTTGCGACCCGTCGAACCCGTACGTCTTGGCCGGGCACCTGTGCCTGGCCGCGGAGGAGCTGCCGCTGCGGGAGTCCGACCTGGACAAGATCCCGGGCAGCCGCGAGGTCGCCGAGCAGCTGTGCGAGCAGAAGCTCCTGCGCCGCAGGCCGGGAGGCCGCTACTACTGGGTCGGCTCGGAGCGCCCCGAAGTCACCTTGCGCGGCTCGGGCCCGATGGGCGTCGACATCGCCGAGACGTCCACCGGCCGCCTCATCGGGACCGTCGATGCGGCGGCGTCGCACCGGCTGGTCCACCGCGGAGCGCTGTACCTGCACCAAGGAGAGTCCTATGTGGTCGACGAGTTGGACCTGGACGACGGCATCGCACTGGTCCACGCCGCGAAGCCGCCCTGGACGACCAGCGCGCAGGAGATCACGCACCTGGAGATCCTGAGCACGCGCGAGCACCGCGAGATGGGCGAGGTGACCATGTGCCTCGGCGAAGTCGAGGTGACGTCGGCGGTCATCTCATACCAGCGCAGGCGCATACCGGGCGGCGAGGTCATCGACACCCAGGCTTTGGACCTGCCGCCCCAGACGCTGAAGACGGTCGCGGTCTGGTGGACGGTCGCGCCGGAGGCGATGCCCGGCATCTCGGATTTGCCGGGTGCGCTGCACGCGGCGGAACACGCCTCGATCGGACTCCTGCCGCTCATAGCGACCTGCGACAGGTGGGACATCGGGGGGCTGTCGACCGCGGCGCATCCGGACACGGAGCTGCCGACGGTCTTCGTCTACGACGGCCACCCGGGAGGCGCGGGCTTCGCCGAGCAGGCGTTCCGCAAGTGGACGGACTGGCTGGGCGCGACGAAGGGTGCGATCGAGGCCTGCGAGTGCAAGGCGGGATGCCCGAGCTGCATCCAGTCCCCGAAGTGCGGCAACGGCAACGAGCCGTTGGACAAGACCGGAAGCGTCCGGATCCTGGACCTGGTCCTGGCGGCCGACGACGGCGAGCCCCCGGTCGTGCTCCATGCCGCAACCCCCGTACCGGCGGCAACGGAAGCAGACGAAGACCTCTGGCCGGGCGACTTCTGACCATTGGTACTTCTCACGTTGCCTTGAGTCAGTCATTTCCCTATCTGAAGCGTCGGCAACGCCTTCGTCCGTTCAGCCTTCGATGCGGTCGAGACGGGCCGACAGGTGGGGGCTCAGCGGCTTGCCTTCGGCGGCCATCTCCACGGCGTACATCAAGGCCCCCTCCACGATGCCGTAGAGGCGCTTCGAAGCGGTCACCTCCTTGGCCTGCGGGCTGCGCACCACCGCGTCGGTCGCGATCTCGATCTTGGGGCCGTCCACATGGCCGTAGTACAGGTCGAGGATGCCCGTCGGGTGCGCCAGCATCGCCTCGACTTCGGGGCGCTTGGGGTCCTCGCCCCCCACGACGCGCCACCAGCCCGACTCCTGCGCGGCGGGCCGCACCGGCTTCCCCTCATCGTCGATGATCCACGAGCGGGCCTCGTAGCGCAGGAACGGCCGCCCGTCGTGGGTGAAGCTCACCTCTTGGGCGTACATGAAGTCCTCTGTGCCCGGGTAGCCGCCCTGGCCCCTCCCCCGCCAGCGCCCCACCAGAGGCAGCAGCGGCAGCAGGTCGTCGTGCAGGTTCGGACCGCTGCGAAGGTCGGCGGTCTCCTCGAACGGGTAGGCCTCGACCTTCTCGTAGGTCGAGGCGAACTCCGCGGGTGTCTCGCGCTCGCTCATTTGTTCCTCCCCGTTCGGATCGTCCAGTAGCCGAATACGCCCGCCAACGCGCCGGATGCGATGACGAGCACGGCGGTCAATGCCGTGTCCACGGCCCTTACTTTACGGCCGTCACTCGCCGTTTCGATTCCGCGATGGCAAGATGTTGACCATGGATACACCTGGACCCTTCGACTCGTGGCTCTCGGACATGGACGGCGTGCTCGTCCACGAGGGGGTTCCCGTCCCGGGGGCCAACAAGCTCATCGAGAAGCTGCAGACGGCGGGGAAGCGGTTCCTCGTGCTCACCAACAACTCGATCTACACCCCGCGCGACCTCCATGTGCGGCTGAAGAACTCGGGACTGACCGTTCCCGAGGGATCGATCTACACCTCAGCGATGGCGACCGCCGACTTCCTGCACTCGCAGCGCCCTGCGGGCTCGGCCTACGTCATCGGCGAGGCGGGGCTCACGACGGCGCTGCACGAGATCGACTACGTGCTGACCGACTACCGGCCGGACTACGTGGTGCTCGGCGAGACCCGCCGCTACGACTTCGGGGCGATCACCACGGCGGTGCGGCTGATCAAGAGCGGGGCGCGGTTCATCGCCACCAACCCGGACGCCACCGGGCCTTCGCTGGAGGGGATCCTTCCGGCTACGGGCGCGGTCGCGGCCATGATCTCGGAGGCGACCGGCTCGGATCCGTACTTCGTGGGCAAGCCGAACCCGCTGATGATGCGCAACGCCTTGCGCCGCATCGATGCCCACTCGGAGTCGACGGTCATGATCGGCGACCGCATGGACACCGACATGCTGTCGGGCCTGGAGGCCGGGCTTGAGACGGTGCTCGTTCTGTCGGGGGTGACTGACAGTATGGAGGAAGTGGAGAAGTACCCCTTCCGGCCGAACCACGTGAAGGATTCGGTCGCGGATCTCATCGACTGGATCGAATGAGGAGCCCCGTCGAGTTAGGAGCGAGCATGCCTCCCGGCAGCACCCCCGTACATTCCGCGGCGAGCGCGCGTGCGGCAGAGGACGAGTGCGTTCCGACGCCGCGCGGCCCGATGACGACGGGCGCCGCCGCGCGGGTCGCCACCGAATCGCCGGTCGGCCCCTCGCAGGCACCGCGTGAGCCGGAGACCAAGCTCACCGGCCTGGAGCAGCGGATCCTGGCGTTCGAGGCGCGCTGGTGGCGCGCCTCGGGCGCGAAGACGCAGGCGATCGCCGACGAGCTCGATCTGACGCCGGAGCGGTACTACCAGTATCTGGCGCGGCTGGTCGACCATCCGGAGGCGGCCGGGGAGCAGCCTGCGGTCATCCGCCGGCTCCGGGCCGCCCGCGATCACCGTAGGCGCGCTCGCTGACCGCGTACCAGACGGCGCCGACGGCGAAGACCGCCAGGCCGCCGACTACGGAGGCGACAGGGAGGCTCGCGGCGACGACGACGCACCCGGCGACGCCGATCCACGGCAGCGGCGCGCGCAGGTCGAGCGTGATCGCCGAGGTGTTGGCGATCGCGTAGTAGACGAGCACGCAGAAGCTGGAGAAGCCGATCGCGCCCGCGAGGTCGAGGGTCGCGACGATGGCGAGCACGACGCTGCTCGCGGCGAGCTCGGCTGCCCAGGGGACGCCGAAGCGCTCGGAGACGGCGGTGAGGCCGCCGGGCAGGCGGCGGTCGCGCGCCATGGCCAGGGCGGTGCGCCCGATCCCCGCAAGGAGGCTCAACAGGACTCCGGCGACGGCGATGCCGGCGCCGATGGCGACGAGCGGTTCGAGGGCCGGGGCGCCGGCGGCCGCGAGGTCTGCCAGGGGCGCCGACGACCCGGTGAGGGTCCCGACGCCGAGGACGCTGATCACGGTGAAGGCCACGACGGCGTAGATCACCAAGGTGACCGCGAGGGCGATCCCGATCGCCCTCGGGATCGTCCATTCAGGACGTTTCACCTCCTCGCCGAGGGTGGCGATGCGGGCGTACCCGGCGAAGGCGAAGAAGATGAAACCTGCGGCGGTGAGCACGCCCCACGGGTCCGCCTCGCCCGGGCTCTGGACGGCGGCGGGCCCGGTGAGTCCGGCGATGACCACGGCGATGAGCACCGCGATGGTGATGCTCGTGAAGCCCGCCGAGGCGACGACGGTCTTCTTGACACCGAGGAGGTTGATGGCGCAGAAGGCGACGACGGCGGCGACACCGAGGGCTCTGGGGTGGTCGGGCATGAGGTAGTGGCCTAGGGTCAGCGCCATGGCGGCGGCCGAGGCGGTCTTGCCGACGAGGAATCCCCAGCCTGCGGCGAATCCGGCCGTTGGGTGGAGCCGCTCGGTGCCGTAGACGTAGGTGCCGCCGGCCTGCGGGTAGATCGCGGCGAGTCGCGCCGAGGAGCGGGCGTTGCAGTAGGCGATGAGTCCGGCGACGGCGAGAGCGGTCAGCAGCGCCGGAGCGGAGCCGGCGGCTTCGGCGGCCGGCCCCCAGACGGAGAAGACGCCCGCGCCGAGCATGGAGGCGAGTCCGATGACGATCGCCGAGGGCAGTCCGAGGTGGCGCTGGAGGGCGTGGGGAGGCCGGTTTTGCGACGGCTGAGCGGGCATGTCCTAAAGATATCGTTTCTCTGGTTCGAGCCAAACGGGCAGTTCCACTGTCTCCCAGCGGACTCGCTTCACAATGCGGATGATGAGGAAACCGATGAACAGTCCCGCGGGGGTGTCGGTGAACCAGTGGAAGCCGAGGTAGGTCGTCGAGAGGGTGACGACGATCGGCGGGACGATCAGGAACAGTCTCCGCTGCCAGGGTTTGAAGTGCGCGCCGACCAGCAGCACGATGAAGCCGTACCAGACGATCGTGTTGAGCACGTGCCCGGACGGGTAGGCTCCGGCCGGCTCAAGAGTGGTGAAGAGCGTCGCCTGCTCAGCCGTGGCGTACGGCGGGTTCTCCACCGTCGGCCAGTGCGGGTAGACCCGGAGCAGGCCGAACTTGAGCAGCAGCACCGAGCCGGCCATGGCATAGGTCGTGAGGAAGGCGATGAGCGGCCGCACCGTGTGCCGGCGCCAGGCGATGATCGCGGCCAGGGCGAGCGCGATGCTGCCGAGAGCGCCGCCCTGGCCGAGCATGTTGGTGTAGATCACGACCTGTTCGGCCCAGTCGGGCCTGTGGGTGTCGGACAGGTCGCGGATCCAGATGTCGAGTTCGACGAGGGGACTGGTCCAGGCCAGCGGGATCGTGCACGCGACCAGCGCGCACACCATGGCCGCCTCGAATCCCCACGAGCGCGGGCGCTTCGGAACGAAGGGCTTCCAGGCGCTCGTGGGGTCTCGAGTATGACGATGGTCTACAACGATCACGGCCGTAAGCCTAGCGATATCGCGGATCGCTGCCAATTCGATACGGCATAGCCGCCCGGAATATACGGACGGCCACTAAGCCGTGGCCGGGAGGTCCGAGCTGATTTCCCGGCCGCGGCCGAGCCCTGTCGGAACTAGAGGTCCGCGACGTCGGCCTGCTTGGCGCGGACGGCCTCGGAGGCGGCCTTGAGGTTCGCCAGTTCCTCGTCGGTCAGGGGGGTCTCGACGACCTCCTTGACGCCCTCGGCGCCGATCTTCGCGTTGACGCCCAGGTAGACGCCCTCGATGCCGTACTGGCCGTCGACCCATGCGCACACGGGCATGACCGCGCCGGAATCCTCGGCGACCGCCTTGGCCATGCGGGCCGCGGCAGCCGACGGGGCGTAGTAGGCCGAGCCGGTCTTGAGCAGCGCGACGATCTCGGCGCCGCCGCCGCGGGTCTTGGCGACGAGCTCCTCGATCTTCTCGGCGGGGAGCAGGTCCGCGAGCGGCTTGCCGTCGACCGAGGACTGGCTCGGCACGGGCACCATGGTGTCGCCGTGGGAGCCGAGGGTCAGGGTCGTGACCGAGCCGACCGGGACGCCGAGCTCGACGGCGACGAAGTTGGTGAAGCGGGCGGTGTCGAGCATGCCGGCCTGGCCGAGGACCCGGTTCTTGGGGAAACCGGACGCGAGCTGGGCGAGCGCGGTCATCTCGTCGAGCGGGTTCGAGACGACGATGATGACGGCCTCAGGGGACTTGGCGACGAGGTTCTCGGTGACGCCGCGGACGATCCTCGCGTTGACCTCCAGCAGGTCCATGCGGCTCATGCCGGGTTTGCGGGGCAGGCCGGCGGTGATCACGATGATGTCGGAGTTCGCGGTCGCCTCGTAGCCGCCTCCCTCGTTGTCGGTGGTGGTGCCGACGACCTTGGTCTCGAAGCCCTCGATGGAGCGGGACTGGTTCATGTCGAGCGCCAGGCCCTCGGGCTTGCCCTCGACGATGTCGGTGAGGACGACCTCGTCGAAGATGTCGAACTCGGCGAGACGCTGAGCGGTGGTGGAGCCGTAGAACCCGGCGCCTACGACCGTGACTTTCTTACCCATGGTGATGCTCCTCTGCATAGGGACTACGGTTTCACGCTATGACTCGGGTCATGGGATGCTCACGCGGCCCCTGGTCGCGTGGCTCACGCCTCCTAAGGGAGGGTGCCGCGTCCCGCCGACTGGACCGTACTTGACAAGTCCTACTAGATTAGTGGACTATTGCCCGAACGCAGGAGACGTAGGGAGTCCCCCAGTGCTGACCATGGCCATGATCTCGAGCCTCGCCGGGTTCGTCGCCCAGCTGGTGAACGGCAGTCTCGGCATGGGCTACGGCACGATCACCATGACGTTCCTGCTGGGACTGGGCATCGCCCCGGCCGTCGCCTCGGCGTCGGTCAACGTCGCCACCGCCGCCTCCGACCTCGTCAGCGGCTTCTCGCACTGGCGGCTCGGCAACGTCCACTGGCCCACCGTGCTCAAGCTCGGCATCCCCGGCGCTGTGGGCGGCTTCGCCGGGGCGTGGGCGCTGGCGTCGCTGACGTCGCTGGACGCCGCCACGCCGGTCACCAGCACCATCCTTATCGGCCTCGGCGTCATCATCGTCTGGCGGTTCGCGAAGGGCCGCAAGTCCCATCACAGCGAGAAGGCCCGCACCGGCTTCGCCGCCCCGACCGGCCTGGTGGCCGGGTTCCTCAACGCCGTGGGCGGCGGCGGGTGGGGCCCGGTGACGATGCCGGTCATGCTCACCACCTCGCGGCTCGCCCCGCACAAGGTCGTCGGCTCGGTCTCGGCGGCCGAGTTCGCCGCCGCGACGGCCGCCGTAGTCGGCTTCTGGCTCGCCCTCCCGAACGGCCTGACCGTGCTGTGGCCGCTGGTCGTCGGCATGGCCGTCGGCGGCATGATCGCCGCCCCGGCAGCCGCCTGGCTGACCCGCAAGATCCCCACGCTCAAGCTCGGCACCACCATCGGCATGCTGGTGATCGCGCTGAACCTCAAGACGTTCCTCGGGAACTTCTCGGTCCCGTGGCAGGTCGTCGCCTTCACGTACCTCGCGCTCGCGGCCGTGTGGGTCGCGGCCCTGGTCGGCCGCCGCACCACCCCGGAGCCGGCCAAGGCCGAGGCCTGACCAGCCCGGGGATTACCGCGCCTCTCCCGCGGGTACCTGCCCTGCTACTGGCGTCTTCCACCGGGGCGGGTGAGGTTCATGGGCGAGCACTTCGACACGGTCGTGATCGGCATGGGGCCGGGCGGGGAGGTCGCCGCCTCCCGCCTGCTGAAGGCGGGCCGACGCGTGGCCGTCGTCGAGCAGGAGCTCATCGGCGGCGAATGCGCCTACTGGGCGTGCATCCCCTCCAAGACGCTGCTGCGGTCCGCCGAGATCAACGAGCACGCGCGGCGAACCCCGGGCGTCAGGTCCGCCCAGGTCGACTGGGCCGAGGCGGCGCAGTGGCGCGACACCATGATCCGCGGCCTCGACGACCGCAAGCAGCGCGAAGACTATGAGCGGCGGGGCGCCGCGGTGCTCCGCGGCAGGGCCCGTATCGCCGGAAGTGGCAGGGTCGTCGTCGGCGACCGGGAGCTCGACTGCGACCACATCGTCGTCGCCACCGGCTCGGAGCCGATGGTCCCGCCGATCGAGGGCCTGGAGGAGGCCGAGGTGTGGACCAACCGCGAGGCCACCTCGACCACCGAGCTCCCCGGCCGGGCGGTGGTCATCGGCGGCGGCCCGGTCGGCTGCGAGATCGCGCAGTACCTGCGCCGATTCGGCGCCGACGTCACCGTCGTCGAACTGGCCGACGCGCTCGTCGCGCGCGAGGACCCGCGCGTCGGCGCCCTCCTCGCACGCGGCCTCGCCGAGGAGGGCGTCAAGATCCACCTCAAGACCGAGATCAAATGTGTCTACCGCGACGGCGACGCACACGTGGTCAGCCTCGACGACGGCACCACCGTCGGCTGCGACGTCGTCATCGCCGCCTCGGGCCGCCGCCCGCGCACCGCCGGGATCGGACTGGAGACCGTCGGGCTGGACGCGACGCCGGGCCACCCGATCGAAGTCGACCGGCACTGCCGGGCCGCCGACGGAGTGTGGGCCGTCGGCGACGTCACCGGTGCCATGCCGTTCACGCACGTCGCCAAGTACCAGGGCCGCGTCGCCGCCGACACGATCCTCGGCAAGCACCGCACCGCGCGCTACGACGGCATCCCGCGGGTGGTGTTCACCGACCCGGAGATCGCCGCGGTCGGGCTGACCGAGGAGCAGGCGCGAGAGCGCGGGGTCAAGACCGTCACGACCGAGATCGACCTCGCCGAGACCCTCGCGCGGCCCTGGACGCTCCAGAAGAAGCCGGGCGGGGCGCTCGGGCTCATCGCCGACGCCGACCGCCGAGTCCTGCTGGGCGCGTGGGCGGTCGCGCCGTTCGCCGCCGAATGGATCCACCAGGCCGCGCTCGGCGTGCGGGCGGCGATCCCCGTCGAGGTGCTGCACGACCAGATCGCCCAGTTCCCGACCTACGCGGAGGGTTTCCAGGTCGCCCTCGCTTCCCTCGACTTCAAGTGAGCGCGGCTCGCGAAATCCCGAATCGGCGGGCGTGCGCGGGCGTAGCGTGAAATCGACGGAGCCGCCGCAGAGGTGATGTGATGAGCGGGAAGCTGACCGAGGCCGAAGCCGAGACCTACCTGATCGAGCGCTGTTTCACCGTCCACCGACCGCGCCGGATCGGCGTGGAGCTCGAATGGCTCGTGCGCCGCGCCGGCGACCGGGCCGCTCCCGTGAGCCGGGAGCTGTCCCGATCCGCCGTCGCCCCGCTGGAAGCGGCCAGTCCGCTGCGCGGCGGCGGCCTGGTCACCAGGGAACCGGGCGGGCAGATCGAACTGAGCTCGCGCCCCGCCGACAGCCTCGGGGCGCTCCTGGCCGACGTCGAGACCGACCTGGCCGTCCTCGCCGGCGCACTCGCCGCCCGCGGCCTGGTCATCGACGGCAACGGCCTCGACTCCTGCCGTGAGTCCCACCGCGTCCTCGACGACCGCCGCTACCGCGCCATGGAGGCCTACTTCAGCGACCAGCCGTCCGGCCGGACCGTGATGTGCTCGACCGCGTCCGTGCAGGTCAACCTCGACGCCGGAACCGAACACGGGATCTTCGGCCACAGGCGGCGCTGGCACCTCGCGCACCGCCTCGGTCCGGTCCTGGTCGCCTCGTTCGCCAACTCCCCCTTGAGGGACGGGCGCCCGACCGGCTGGAAGTCCACTCGGCAGGCCCTGTGGTTCCAGATCGACCCCGGCCGCACCTTCCCCGTCCCCGACGAGCACGACGTGCGGGCCGCGTGGGCCCGATACGCCCTCGACGCGCGGCTGCTGTGCCTCAAGCGCGACGCCGCCGACCACTGGAACGCCCCGCCAGGGCTGACGTTCCGGGCCTGGCTGCGCGGCGAAGGCGGCGAAAGACATCCCACAGTGGACGACCTCGACTACCATCTCGGCACGCTCTTCCCGCCCGTCCGCCCGCGCGGCTGGCTGGAACTGCGCATGATCGACGCCCAGAACGGCGACGACTGGATCGTCCCCGTGGCGCTGTGCGCGGCCCTGTTCGACCACCCGGGAGCCACCGTCACGGCCTGGGAGGCCACCGAGCCGCTCGCCGCCGGGCGCCTCCACCCCCCCTGGGAGACCTGGAGGCTCGCCGCCCGGGAAGGCCTCGACGCCCCCGCCGTCCGCGAAGCCGCGCAGGCCTGCTTCACCGCCGCCGAGAGCGCCCTCGCCCGAAGCGGCGCACCCGCGAAGGCCCAGACCTCGCTGCGCGACTTCGCCTCCCGCTACATCGACCGCGGACGCACCCCTGCCGACGACCAACTCCCCACGCACCAGGAGTTCTCGTCATGACCGACTTCAAGACCCGCGCCGCCGGCTCCCTCGACGCCGCGCGGCGCCGCACCCGCGCCCTCACCGACTGCCTCGACGACGCCGAGCTGCTCGCGCAGCACTCGCCGCTGATGTCCCCGCTGGTGTGGGACCTGGCGCACGTCGGCAACGTCGAGGAGGTCCACCTCGTGCGCCGACTCGGCCACCGGCCCGCGATCCGGCCGGACCTGGACGAGGTCTACGACGCCTTCGAGCACCCGAGGGCCGAGCGGCCCGCCCTGCCACTGCTGTCGCCCACCGAGGCCAGGGACTACATCGACACCGTCCGCGCCCAGGCCTTCGACGTGCTCGACTCGCTGGAGGGCGACGCCGAGGAGCGCCGGACGGTCCTGTTCCTCGCCCAGCACGAGCACCAGCACGGCGAGACCATGCTCGCCACCCACCAGCTCCGCGAGGGCGAAGCCGTCCTGACCGCGCCCCGCCCACAGGCGTCCGCCCCGCCCGGACCGCCCGTCGAAGTCCTCGTCGAACACGGAGCCTTCATGATGGGCGCCGCCACCGACGAATGGGCCCTCGACAACGAGCGCCCGGCGCACGTCGTCGACATCCCGGCGTTCTGGATCGACACCTCACCGGTCACCGCCGCCGAATACGGGCGGTTCATCGACGACGGCGGCTACGAGGACCAGCGCTGGTGGACCGCCGAAGGTCGCAAGCACCGGACGGAGGCGCGGCTCGAAGCACCCCTGTTCTGGCGCAAGGAAGGCGGCCTGTGGGCCCGGCGCCGCTTCGGGCGCACCGAGCCCGTGCCCGGCGACCAGCCGGTGATGCACGTCAGCTGGTACGAGGCCGACGCCTACGCCCGCTGGGCCGGGCGGCGGCTGCCGACAGAAGCCGAATGGGAGAAGGCCGCCCGATGGGACCGGTCGGCCGGACTCACGCGGCGCAACCCCTGGGGTGAGGAGGACGCCGACACCGACCACGCGGGGCTGGGGCGACACCTGGAACCGGCGCCGTCGGGCTCGTTCCCGGCAGGGGAGTCGCCGTGCGGGGCCCGGCAGATGATCGGCGACGTCTGGGAGTGGACCTCGAGCGACTTCGACGGCTACCCCGGTTTCCGCCCGTACCCGGGCCCCGACTACTCGGAGGTGTTCTTCGACGGGCGGTACAAGGTGCTTCGGGGCGGCTCGTTCGGCACCCACCCCGACAACGCCCGCGCCACCTTCCGCAACTGGGACTTCCCGGTCCGGCGCCAGATCTTCGCCGGATTCCGCACCGCGCGAGACGCCGGCTGATGTGCCGCCACCTGGCCTACCTGGGCCCGCCGCGAACGCTCGCCGAGCTGCTCACCGACCCGCCGCACGGCCTGTGCGAGCAGTCGTTCGAACCGCGTTGCCAGGAGCACGGCCGCGTGAACGCCGACGGCTTCGGCTTCGGCTGGTGGGACGGCGACGAGGGCCCGTACCGGTACCGGCGCGCCGTCCCGATCTGGTCCGACGCGAACCTGGCGGAACTGGCCCCTCGCGTCCGCAGCGGCGCAGCGCTTGGCACGGTCAGGGACGCGACCACCGGGTCCGTCCTCGACGAGGCCTCGGTCGCACCGTTCCGGAGCGGCCGGTACCTGTTCAGCCACAACGGAGTCGTCCCGAACTGGCGACTGCTGCCGGAGGACGTCGACACGAGCCTGAGCGGCTCGGAGCTCCTGGACCTGGAATCGCTGAGCGACTCGGCGCTGCTGTGGGCGATGATCGTCGCGCGGATCCATGACGGGCAGCGTGTGGACAAGGCTGTGGAGACCGTGATCGCCCTGGTCGCGACCGTACGGCCGCAGGCGCGGCTGAACCTCCTCGTCATGGACTCGGGCGAGATCGTCGCGACGCGCCTGGGCGATAGTCTGATGTGCCGCCGAGGCGACGGCTGGATCCGCATCGCCTCGGAGCCCAGCGACGACGACGAGGGGTGGCGAGAGGTCCCGCAACGGCATCTGGTCCGGGCGACGGCGACGACCGTCGAGGTGCGGGCGCTGGCGCTCGCCGACGAACTAGGGACATAGGAGGCGGGAGTGAAGGACCGAATCAGCGTCGAGGATCTGCTGAGCGCCGACCACTTCGAGCGGGAGCTCCGCGCCGACGTGGTGAAGGGTTTCGGCTCGGCCCAGAAGTCGCTGCCGCCCAAGTGGTTCTACGACGACGAGGGCAGCCTGCTGTTCGAGCGGATCACCGGGCTGCCGGAGTACTACCCGTCCAGGGCCGAACGGGAGATCCTCGGCGACCGGGCGGCCCGGATCGCCGAGACGGGCGCGCGGAGCCTGATCGAGCTCGGCTCGGGCTCCTCGGAGAAGACAAGGATCCTGCTCGACGCCCTGCACCCCGAGGTGTACGTCCCGGTCGACGTGAGCCGCGGCGCTCTGGAAGCGGCGGCCCGCGGACTGAGCAGCGCCTACCCGGGCCTCGCGGTCCGAGCCGTGGTCGGCGACTTCCAGCACGACCTGCGCCTCCCCCGCTTCCAGGCTCCTCGCCTGCTGGCGTTCCTCGGCGGCACGATCGGGAATCTGCTTCCGGAGCAGCGCGAGCGGTTCCTCTCCGACGTTCGTGGGTTGCTGGAGCCCGGGGACGCGCTGCTGGTGGGCGCCGACCTGGTCAAGGACGTGCCGACGCTCGTGGCCGCCTACGACGACGCGGAGGGGGTGACCGCGGCCTTCAACAAGAACGTCCTCAAGGTGCTGAACCGGCGGCTCCGCGCCGACTTCGACCCCGAGGACTTCGAACACGTCGCCCGCTGGGACGAGGACGGCGAGCGGATCGAGATGCGGCTGCGGGCGGTCCGCGAGGTGACCGCCGAGTTCGCCGAGCTCGGTCTCGCCGTGAGATTCGAGAAGGGCGAAGAGCTGCTGACCGAGACCTCGGCGAAGTTCCGTCCCGACGGCCTGCGAGGCGAGCTCGTGCGCGCCGGCTTCGAACCGCGGCACTGGTGGACCGATGCCGGGGCGCGCTACGGGCTCTGCCTCGCGGCCGTACCGCCTTCCTAGAAGGCCTTGCCTCTGAGCAGCTCGCGGGCCATGACGATCCGTTGGATCTGGTTGGTGCCCTCGTAGATCTGGGTGATCTTGGCGTCGCGCATCATGCGTTCGACCGGGAAGTCCTTGGTGTAGCCGTAGCCGCCGAGGACCTGGACCATGTCGGTGGTGATCTCCATGGCCGCGTCGGAGGCGAAGCACTTGGCGGCCGCGCCGATGTACGTCAGGTCGGCGTCGCCGCGCTCGGACTTGGCCGCGGCGGCGTAGGTGAGCTCGCGTGCGGCGCTGATCTTCATGGCGGCGTCGGCCAGCATGAACTGCACGCCTTGGAACCCGGCGATCGGCTTGCCGAACTGCTCGCGCTCGGCCGCGTAGCCCGCGGCGGCGTCGAGCGCGCCCTGGGCGATGCCGAGGGCCTGGGCGGCGATGGTCACGCGGGTGTGGTCGAGCGTCCGCATGGCCAGGGAGAAGCCCTGGCCCTCCTCACCGACGATCCGGCCGGCCGGGATGCGCACCGAGTCGAAGTAGACCTCGGCGGTGGGCGAGCCCTTGATGCCGAGCTTCTTCTCGGGGGCGCCGAAGGAGACGCCGTGGTCGGCCTTCTCCACGACGAACGCCGATATGCCCCTCGAGCCGGCCTCGGGGTCGGTCACGGCGAAGACCGTGTAGTACTCGCTGACCCCGGCGTTGGTGATCCAGCGTTTGACGCCGTCGAGGACCCACTCGTCACCGTCGCGCACGGCGCGGGTCTTCATCGACGCGGCGTCGGATCCGGCCTCGGGCTCGGACAGGCAGTAGGAGAACATCGCCTCGCCGGAGGCGACCGGCGGCAGGTAGCGCTGCTTGATCTCCTCGGAGGCGTCCAGCAGCAGCGGCAGCGTGCCCAGCTTGTTGACCGCCGGGATCAGCGAGGAGGAGGCGCAGGCGCGGGCGACCTCTTCGATGACGATGGCCGTGCCCAGCGCGTCGATGCCGGCACCGCCGTACTTGACGGGGATGTGGGGCGCGTGGAGGTCGGCGGACCGCAACGCCGCATAGGAGGCCGAGGGGAAGGCGGCATCGGCGTCGGCCTCGGCGGCGTGAGGTGCGACTCCCGCATCGCAAACATCGCGTGTGGCAGTCCGGATTTCGGAGTATTCTGCTGGCAGCTGGTAGGGGCTGAACCCGGTGGACATCGATGGCTCCCGGTCGTTGTTACTCGCGAGTAAGGTAAGTCGAGTCTAACGCATCCTCGGAGAACCCGGTGACACGGAACACCGGGAATTCGACGCCGCTTTCCTGCAACGTCACCGCCGGTTCAACCGTGGAGCAGAATATACGATGGCGCATACCGAGGGCCCAAAGACGACGCAGCCACGCGAACCGGCCCAGGACTTAGACGACGAGACAGACAGGGCACGTATTAGATGGGCAACCCGACTCAGAACCCCGAGACCCCGCAGAACACCACCACCCGGCCCCGCATCTCCTTCCTCGGGTGCGGCTACCTGGGCATCACCAACGCGATCTGCTTCGCCGAGCTCGGCTACGAGGTCATCGGGTACGACGTCGACGCCGCCAAGATCGAGGCGTTCTCCTCCGGGACCTTGCCCATCCACGAACCCGGACTGCCGGAACTGCTCAAGAAGAACCTCGAATCCGGGCGCCTGCGCTTCACCACCGACATCCAGACCGTGGCCGACTTCGCCGACGTCCACTTCATCTGCGTGGGCACCCCGCAGCGCCAGGGGGAGCACTCCGCCGACCTGTCCTACATCGAGGCCGCCGTCACCGACCTCTCGCGCCACCTGAGCCGCAAGTGCCTCATCGTCGGCAAGTCCACCGTCCCGGTCGGCACCGCCTCCTGGGTCCAGGAGCTGGTCGACCGCCACGCGCCCGAAGGACTCGGCGTCGAGGTCGGCTGGTCCCCCGAGTTCCTGCAGGAGTCGAACGCGATGCACGACGTCCTGCGCCCCAACCGCATCGTCTACGCCGCTCAGAGCGAATGGGCCTCCAAGCTCCTCAGGGACGTCCACAAGGGCATCCTGGAGCTCGCCGCGGTCGAGGACCGCGAGGTCCCGATCGTCGAGACCGACCTGGCCACCGCCGAGCTCGTCAAGGTCGCGGCGAACGCGTTCCTGTCGACCAAGATCTCCTTCATCAACGCCATGGCCGACCTGTGCGAGGTCACCGGCGGCGACGTCACCGACCTTGCCCGCGCCATCGGCTACGACGCCCGCATCGGCAACAAGTTCCTACGCGCCGGCATCGGCTTCGGAGGCGGCTGCCTGCCGAAGGACATCCGCGCCCTCACCGCCCGCGCCGGCGAGCTCGGAGTGGGCGAGTCCTTCCGCTTCCTGGGCGAGGTCGACCAGCTCAACTCGCGGCGCCGCAGCCACACCGTGCGCGCCGTGGCCGACCTCGTCGGCCGGCCCTCCGGCCCGGCGGGGCCGAACCTGTCGGGCCTGCGCGTCGCCTACCTCGGCGCCACCTTCAAGCCGGACACCGACGACATCCGCGACTCCCCGGCGCTCGCGATCGCGCGCAAGCTCCGCCAGGCCCGCGCCGACGTCGTCGTCTACGACCCCGAGGGCATCGAGAACGCCAAGGCGGCGGCTCCCGAACTCAGCTTCGTGAAGACTCTCCCCGAGGCCGTCGCTGAGGCTGACGTGGTGTGCGCGATGGTGCCGTGGGAGGAGTTCCGCACGCTCGACCCCGAGGCGCTGGGCCGCCAGGTCGCCGAACGGCGCATCCTCGACGGCATGAACGCCTTCGATCCCGAGCAGTGGAGCGCACACGGCTGGGACTACCGAGGCATCGGCCGCTGAGGAGAGATCCTATATCCTATAGGAAATAGGGGTCATACGTTCGGGTAGCTCGCGCTGGTCGTGATCCTCGTGAACGGCCAGGCGTGGGGCGGCCGTTCGACCAGGTCTTCCGGAGGGTCGGGCAGCGTCCTCGGGGCGTCGTGGCCGACCACGATGACCACGACCCGGCCCGATGCGGTGAACACCTCGGTCCGGACCGACTCGCCGAGTCCCGCCACACCCTGGGTCAGCACCCATTCGAGCAGCTCGCCTCCGAGCCCGGAGCGGGCCTTGGCCTCCCACATCAACGTGTCCATGAGGTCTACTCTCTTTCGGGGTCAGGCCCTTCCGAACCTAGTCCGTTCCAGCGCCTGGCCTTCGGGCCGGGCAGGTCGAACTGGTCGAGGGCCCGCACCACGACGTGGTCCACGATGTCGTCGACCGTCTCGGGGAGGTTGTAGAACGCCGGGACCGGCGGCATGACGACTGCGCCCATGCGCGAGAGCGCCAGCAGATTCTCCAGGTGGATGTCCGATAGCGGACTCTCGCGGGCGACGAGGACGAGCCTGCGCTTCTCCTTGAGCACCACGTCGGCGGCCCGTCCGATGAGGCCCTCGGTGTAGCCGGTGCGGATGCCCGCCACGGTCTTCATGCTGCACGGCGCGATGATCATGCCGTCGGTGCGGAAGGAGCCCGAGGAGATCGGTGCGGCCTGGTCCCCGTGCCCCCAGGTGTGGTCGGCGAGCCGCGCGAGTTCGGCCACCGTGCGGCCGGTCTCCAGTTTCAGGGTGGTGCGCGCCCACTTCGAGACGACCAGATGCGTCTCGACGTCCTCGATCCCGTGCAACGCTTCGAGCAGCCGGACCCCGAACACGGCTCCGGTGGCCCCGGTCATGCCGACGATCAATCTCATGCGAGACCTCCAGACTCCCGACGACTGCACCGTAGAGCGCCGCCGACGCACCGCGGCGGCGAGACCGCCGCGAAGCGAGGTCACTCACGGCCTCGCCCACGCTGTCCCATCCCGGCTTATTACCCCGAATCACGGCATCTGAGCCATAAACTCACGGCATGAGGCGATTCAAGATCGGGATCGGCGTCGCGGCCACACTATTCATTCTGCTCGCCTGGGCCTGGCCGAACGGTCCCGATGCCGAACAGGACCGCTCGGGCGCGGAGACCTCGGCGACGGAGTCCCCGTCGCCGGACCGCAGAGCCGCCGCCGAGCCGGAACCGGAGCAGACGTCCCCGAGCGAGGAGGAACCCTCCCCCACCGAGGCCGAGCCGAGCGGCGAGCCCGAGACCGGGCCGGTCGGCGAGCGGCACCGGGGGCCGCTCGGCACCCGCGACCGCACAGGCGCCGACACCATAGCCCTGACCTTCGACGACGGACCCGACCCGAAGTGGACGCCGAGGGTCCTCGACAGGCTCCGCGAAGACGGCGTCAAGGCCACGTTCTGCGTCATCGGCGCCTACGCCGAGGCCAACCCCGACCTCATCGCCGATATCGTCCACGACGGACACACGCTGTGCAGCCACACCTGGTTTCACGAGTTCGACCTGGGCAGATGGAGCGACCGGGAGATCCGGGCGAATCTACAGCGCACGAACGACGCCATCCAGAAGGCCGCCCCCGGCACCGAAGTGAGGTACTTCCGCCACCCGGGCGGGAGATGGACCCAGCGCGCCATCGCCGTCGCCGCCGACATGGGCATGGAGTCGCTCCACTGGGCCGTGGACCCCTCCGACTGGGACGCCGGTAAGACCGAGGCCCAGATCCGCAACCACGTCCTCAACCGGACGAAGCCGGGCTCGATCGTCCTGCTGCACGACGGCGCGTCGAACCAGAGGCACATGTACGGCGCCCTGGGCTCCATCCTGGACGAGTTCGGGCGCCGCGGGTACGCCATGGTGGCCTTGTAAGGGCCGCGAAAAGATCAGCGCAGGTTCTCGGGCATCCTGCGACCCGGCAGGAGCGCGAGGAACGCGAGGCCGAGGAGCCCGACGGACAGGGCCGCCTGCACCGGGGCCGAGAGGCCGAGCCGGCCGCGGCCGGCTCCGCCGTCGCCGGCCTCGCCGCCGGGTTCGCGGACCTCCGGCTCGGGAGGACCGCCGCCGCCGGGGGTGGAGCCGGTCGTGTCGTCGCCGTTCCCTTCGCCACCGTCGTCACCGTCCTCCGCGTCGGGCGTGCCGTCGCCGTCGTAGTCGGGGACGGGGGTCTCCGGTGGGAAGACCGGGTTGGTCTCGTCGACGTAGCTCCAGTCCACCTGGGGCGCTTCGCCATCGTGCGGAGGGAATGACAGAGCGCCCACCGCGCCGACGAAGGTCGCGGCGAGCACCAGACGCAGCAGCCGGTTCTTGCGCACAGGTACACCTTAGTTCCAATGCACCAGAGCCGCTCGCCTGTTGCCCCCTATAACCCGTTCGAGTTTTGTTGAAGGACTTGGAAGGCGGCGAGCTAGGCGCGGGCGGCTCGGCGGGCGCCGACGATGATCGCCCCGACGAAGGTGGCGGCGACGTAGACGGCGAGCGCGGCGAACGTCGCGGTGGCGACGATCGGCTCGGTCACGAGCGAGGCCGCGGAGGCGGCGACGGCGATGAGGCCGCGCGCGGGCCAGCCGAGTCCGAGGTCGCGGCGGCTCACGGGCGAGGCGGCCTTGTCGAGCCCGGCGGCGAGGTCGTAGAAGTACAGGGAGACGACGCCGAGCAGCGCGAACAGGACCGGCCAGGAGACCCCGGCGACGAGTCCGGCGGCGGTGATGACGCCGAGTTCGATCGCGCGGAGCCCCGCGGGGATGAGCCAGTCGAAGATGCCGTCGTGGTCGCTTCTGGCCGAGGCGATCCCGGCCAGGACCGCGACGCATGCGAGGACGAGCGGTGTCCACGTGAGGCCTTCGGCGGCGCGCCACACCGCGACGCCCGTCACTGCGGCGGCCAACGCGGTCGAGACCACCGGGAGGTTCGAGAAGCGGTGCCGGTTGGCGGGCATGGCCCGCGCGAGGACGCCGTCGTCGCGGTGGGCCGCCCGGTCGGGGCGGCGCAGTGCGGCGGTGCGCGCCGCGAGGGTGCGCAGGAGGCGTCCGGCGCTGGTGTACGCGAGGGCGAGCAGCTGCCAGCACAGGAGCGCTGTGATCGCGATCCTCGGGCCGAAGGCCACGGCGGCGACGGCCAGCAGAAGCCAGCGCTCGCCGACGCCGGCGACGATGGTGCGCTTGGCCCAGTACAGGAAGGACCGGTGGGCGCCCATGACGTGCTCGGAGGCCGAGCCGAGGCGCTGCCCGAGGTGGGCGGCGCGTCCGACGGGCGGGGCGGTTTCGCGTTTGCGGGCCTGGCGGACGACGGCGGTGTCGAGCAGGACGGCGTACCAGGTGTCGGCGGTGTGCCTGACGGTCTGCGTGACCATGGCTGCGACGGCGATGCCCCAGGCGGCGGCGGTGGAGCCGTCGAGAGCGGCACCGGCGGCGAGGCCGGCGTAGATCGCGTACTCCTTGCCGCGGTCGGCCATCATGTCGAGCCAGCCGCCGAAGGACGAGAAGTTCTGGGTGTAGCGCGCGAGCTGGCCGTCGACGCAGTCGAACACGAAGCTGAAGTACATCAGGGCGGCGGCGAGGAGGTACCACCAGCTGAAGCCGGAGGCGAAGATCGCGGCCGCTCCGAGCGCGAGGGCGATGGAGACCCAGGTGATGGGGGTGGGGGTCCATCCCAGTCGCGCTCCGAACTTGACGAGTCTCGGGGACCACGAGGAGACGGCGTAGGTGGCGAAGAGGTCGTCGTCGTATTTGACGGCGTTGCGCAGCCGCCAGGCGTCCATGTCGACCGAGGTGAACTCGGCGATGGTCTCGGCGGCCTCGTCGGCGTCGCCGGCCTGCCGGTGCGCGAGTCCGCTCGTCCGGTAGGCGTTGACGGGGATCGCGCGGGCGTGCAGGGCGGCGAGGACGGCCTCGAACGCGTCGCCGGGGGATTCGGCGGGCCAGTGGCGGCGCAGGCGCGCCAGGTGCGCGGCCGAGACCTTCGCGAGCCCGCCGAGGCGGGCCGGGCCGGGGCCGGGGCCGGTGACCAGGCCGCGTTCGACGCTCACCGGTTCGGCGGCCGCGTCGTCGGTGCCGACGAGCACGCCGGAGCGGCGCGAGGAGTCGGATAGGACGGCGGCGACGGTGGTCTGAGAGGCGACCAGGTCGGCGTAGGCGAGGAACAGGGCGCCGGTTCCCGAGAAGGCGATCTCGCGGAGGTGTTCGAGGTCGCTCGCGGCGTCGGCCGACTCGATCTGCGCGGCTTTGACGGTCAAGTCCGCTCCGGGCCTGATGAGCACGGTCACATCGTCGCATCCGGCCTCTCGGACCTGGGCGATGAGCCGGTCGAGGACCGTGCCGTCTTCGGGTGTTTCGATGGAGCCGCCTGGCGCCGGCAGGATGACGGCTCGGCTCACGAAGCCGCCTCGACAGGCCGGCGGGCGGCCTCCTCGGCTGCCCTCTTCTCAGCGGCCTTCTTCTCGGCCTTGCGCTTCGCGTTGGCGTCGCTGGACTCGTTGTAGGAGTCGAGGGCCTCCTCGACGGTGCCGTCGGTGACGACGCGCCCGGCGTCGAGGAAGATGCCGCGCTTGCAGTAGCGCTTGAGCTCGCCGGCCGAGTGGGAGACGAACACGAGCGTGCGGCCCTCTTTGAGAAGGCCGGCGATGACGCCGTGGCACTTCTTCTTGAAGGCCTTGTCGCCGACGGCGAGCGCCTCATCGACCAGGAGGATCGGGTGCGGCAGCTGGGTGATGACACCGAAGCCGAGGCGCACCTTCATGCCCGAGGAGTAGTGCTTGACGGGCGTGTCGATGAAGTCCTCGAGCTCGGAGAAGTCGACGATCTCGTCGAACTTCGACTTGATCTCCTTGGTGGTCATGCCGTGGAGCGCGCCGACGAGGTTGACGTTCTCGCGCCCGGTGAGGTCGCCGGAGAATCCGGCCGACAGGGCGATGAGCGGGGCGACGCGGCCCTCACGGCGCACGTAGCCCTCGTCGGGGATGAGGACGCCGGTGATCAGGCGCAGCAGCGTCGACTTCCCGGTGCCGTTCGATCCGATGATGCCGACCGAGTCGCCGGGGAAGATGTCGAAGTCGACGTGGCGCAGCGGCCAGAAGTCCTCGCTGGCGGCACCCTTCTTGTTGGCGGATCGCCGGACGAACAGGTCCTTGACTCGGCCCTTCTTCTGCTTGCCTTTGGCGAAGCGGATTCCGAGGTCGCGAGCCTGGATGATCGGCTCCTCCATAGGGGCGGCCCTCCCAGAACAGGTGGTTGACACGGCGCGCCAATACTACCGCTCGCCCCGCATGCGGGCACCCCGGCCGAGGACGACGGTCACGAACGCCCGATCTCAGCGGTTCTGTTCTTGTATGCGAGCCTTGCCGCGGGCGTGCCTGCGCTCGGCGGCCAGGCGCTCGACCTCGATGGCGGCGAGTATGCGGCGGTAGGTGACCTCGGTCCGCTCGCTCGTGGCGCGCATTTCAGCGCGGGCCTTGCGGGACTCGTTCCACACCAGGGCCAGGGCGCCTATCGTGACCAGGCTCATCAGCAGTGACAGCGACGACACCAGGCGGGCGTCGCCGAAGTACGCGACGGCGACGAGCGCCGCTGCGGCGAGCATGCCGAGGACGGCGGCGAGGCGCCGCGGAGCCGGGCGGCCCAGGCGGTTGTAGAGGGCCTTGAGTATCGATTTCAATGGAGGAACCTTCAGGAAAGCAGGTCGGTGACGAGTTTGCGGTAGGAGTCGTGGCTGAAGCGCTCGCGCACGCGCTGCTGGGCGAGGGCGCTGCGCGCCAGGAAGCGCTCTGGGTCGCCGTAGTGGGCGTCGACGAGGTCGGCGACTTCGGCGGGTTCGCAGTACAGCGCGGCGTCGCCGAACGTCGGTTCGAATCGGGGAGGCAGGAGGACGACGCAGCCGGCGGCGAGCGCTTCGAGGACGGCGCGTCCGAAGGCCTCGTACTGCCTCGGGTGGGGGAAGTAGATCCAGAAGTCGAGCTGGAAGAGGAAGGAGTCGACGTCGGTCTCGTTGAAGCCGTAGCAGGTCCACTCTGCGGGCACGTCCCCTGTGAGGCGCCGGATGGTCTTGACCCCGCCCATGACGCGGACGTCCCAGCGGCCGTCGCCGGGGTAGACCTTGTAGACGTCCTCGGGGACCGGCCATTTGGACCAGTCGTCGCGGGAGTGGCGGCCGACGACCGGCAGCACCGAGCGGAAGCCGCTGCGGGCCGGGGCGAGAGCATCGGCGTCCAGGATTCCGGGCATGTCGAAGTCGGCGAGGCGCCCGGCGGTGAGGTCGCCGAGGGCCTCGCGCACCTGCGGCCCCTGGGGCACCCACAGCGGCGCGACGCCGAACAACTCGGTGGCGTTGGCGTGGCAGGCGTCGGGGATGTAGCGGATGTCGGAGCCGTCGCGCTCGGTCGGGGCCTGGTTCGCGAGGACGATCATCCGCTCCGGGCGCACGTTCGAGCGCTCGCTGGAGCGGAACTGGAGGATCGGCGGGTAGCGCAGGACGAGCAGGTCGCATTCGACCTCGTCGGTCGGCAGGACCTGGTCGACGGTGCCGTCGTTGACCATCTGCTGTATCGCGTCGCACAGGGGACGGTCCTCGGTGGTCATGTGCCGCCACGATTCGAGGTGCATGACCGCTACGCGGCGGCCCTCGGATCGGAGGGCCCTGATCTCCTCCATCGTGGACTTCTGAGGCCCGCCGAACGGCCGCCAGTCGAGGACGAATACGACGTCGAAGTGGCGTTTGCGCTGGTCGCGAGCGGCGACGGCAGTGTGGTACGGAGCCCAGAACGGCCGCTCCCGGGTTCCTCTCGACAGGTACGGATCGGCTTTTCCATCCTCGATCTCGCGGTGCCAAAGGGGGTAGGCGGACTGGTAGGCACGCCGGGACGGGTGCTTCCAACCGGGCCCGAACTCGTCGCGGGAGAGCGAGCCGGGCGCCTGGCGCATGAGCGTGTCCCATGTTCCCTGGAGGCGCAGCACCGCCGGCTTGCCGAAGGCGGCGGCGACGCGGTTGAGGAATTCGGTGTCGGCGCCCTTGCGAACCTCGTCGTAGTAGCCGATCCGGTCGATCACGCCGCGGCGGAACATCATCGAGGCGGTGGAGGCGGTGGTGAGGACGCGCCCGGGGCGGGTGACGGTGAGGTCCTCGCCGAACAGGAACGCCTCGGAGTAGGTCAGCTGGAGCTCGGGGTCGGCCAGCAGCGGCGCGATGGAGTTCGCGAGGCGGTCCGGGGCGGCCCAGTCGTCGGAGTCGAGGCCGGTGAGGAAGTCGCCGGTGGCGGTGTCGAAGGCGGCGTTCCGGGCGGCGAAGGTGCCTCCGTTGGTCTCCGTCCTGACCACGCGGACCCGGTCGTCGAGGGCGGCGACCTCGTCGAGGACCGCGTCGTACTCCTCGCCGGAGGCGTCGTCGACGACGAGGACCTCCAGGTTGGACCAGGTGCCGTTCAGCAGGGACTCGACGGCGGTGCGCAGGGCCCGGTCGGGCCGGTAGGCGGTCATGACCACCGAGATCTTGGGGCCCCGGACGATGGCCGGGCCCGCGTCGGCGCGGAGCCGATCGAACCAGGGCAGGCTCGTGTCGGGGTCGAGCCGCAACTCCCGGTGGCGGCACAGCCGCCCGAGGCGCTTGATCCAGGCACGCTCGTCGCCACCGCGGTCGGGGTGGGCCAGGTCGGCCTGGAGGCCGCCGAATTCGAGCGCGGGCATGTGCCGGTAGCGACGCAGCAGCGCGCGCACCCGGTCGGCCTCGCCGAGCGACCAGGCGAGCTGGGCGTGCACGGCCTGGTGGCGGGGTTCGACGCGCTTCGGTCCGCCGAGCTTCAGCGCCAGCTCGTAGAGGGCGAGCGCGTCGCGGCGGTCGTCCTCGCCTCCGAATTGGAGGCCGACGACGCGGGCGAGTTCACATAGCGCCGCAGGGTCGATGTCGGTGCCGCGCGAGTCACCCGAACGGGCGGTTTCGAGCAGCCGCGGGAACGTCAGGGTCCGGCAGGCCGCTCGGGCGAGCAGGTACCGGGCGCCGGGCGAGCGGGTCCTCAAAGCGGTGACGCCCATCGTGCCGGGCCGGCGCCTCGCCGCCCGCTCCAGATGGTCGTCGGTCAACCGAGGCGGGTAGAGCCCGGTCGCATCCTCAACGTTCATGGATTTCGTCGTCTCCTGGTCCGAGTCCGCCCGATCGTCGCGTCCCAATTCGCAAGAAGCATGAATACAATTCAAACAATTACCTTCACCTGCGTAAACAAATATTAAACAGGCAAGCCGGTCTATGCCTTGGGGAGAGAGCGGGATATCGTGAGCACGAAATGAACGACTCACCGAAACGCCCACGCATCGTCCGCAATGACTATAGGGCTCTGCATCCACCGACCGCTACAGACTGGCAGCCGAGTCTGGCGGTGACCGTGGTCATTCCAGCTTACGGGAATCAGGAGAAACTCGACCTGACTCTCGCCGCCCTTGCCGCCCAAACGTACCCGACCGAACTCATGGAAGTCGTCGTCGTAGACGACAGCTCCAGTCCGGCCCTGCGCCTGCCAGAATTGCGACCCGAGCACACTCGCCTGGTCGTCACCACACAGGAGTCCTGGGGTTCGGCCCACGCCGTCAACACCGGCGTCGACCACGCCGAAGGCCAGGTCATCCTGCGCCTCGACTCGGACATGGTCGCGTGGCGGGACCACGTCGAGGCGCAGATGCGCTGGCACCACGCCGCCGACTACCTCGCCGTCCTCGGCCACAAGCGCTTCGTCGAGTGGCAGGACGGCGCTCGCACCCCGGAACAGGTCTACGAGAAGATCGTCTGCGGTGAGGGCCACTCGCTGTACGAGATCGAGTCCTCCAGGCCGCACTGGATCGAGACGGTCATCGACGACACCGACGGCCTCACCGTCCACAACCCCGGCATCTACCGGGTGTTCATCGGCGCGACCGGCTCGCTCCACCGCGACCTGTTCAAGACCGTCGGCGGACTCTCCACCGACCTGCGCCTCGGCAGCGACTCGGAGTTCGCCTACCGCCTCGCCCAAGCCGGCGCCGTCTTCGTGCCCGAGCAGACCTCCTCCTCCTGGCACCTCGGCATCCCGCAGATGCAGCAGAAGGAGGCCGAGGGCCGAGCGCAGCGGCTCCCCTACATCGCCCAGCGCGTCCCGCTGCACGGCATGCGCCGCACCGCCCCGCTCCGCGCCTGGCGCGTCCCGCACGTCGACATCGTCATCGACGTCGGCGACCACACCGTCGCCGATGTGGACGCCGCGCTCGCCCCGGTCCTGGCCGGCACCGACTCGGACGTGCGGATCACCCTCGTCACCGGCCAGGCCCCACCCCGGCACGACCGCGAGGCCATCCTCTCCGGCGAGGGCGCCCAACTGCGCCTCATAGAAGAGATGTACGACACCGAATCACGCGTGCGCATCACCACGGACGAACCCGAGGCCGACCCCGCCGTCCCCTTCCGGCTCGTCCTGCCCAAACCGGTCCCGCTGCGGCCCGGAAGCATCACGGGGATCCTCGCCACCGCCGGTCGAGAGGACGCCGGACTCGTCCTCGCCGAACTGCCGGGCTCGGCCCCGGCCCGCTTCGAGCGCACCGCCGCCTTCTCGCGCGCCCGCCACATCGCCCCCGGCGAGGACCTCGACCGGGTCGTCGCCGGCATCTGGGGCGCTGTCACCCACAAGGGATTGGCCGCGCCCGAGCCCGGCAACACCGCCTTCACGCCGAACCGGGCAGGCGCGGCCCGCCGCCTCGCCCGCCGGTTCCTGAACGCCCGCCAGCGCGCTCGCCTGCGCAGCCTGCTGCGGCGATAGCGACAGTCAGAGGAGACCGAGATGGCAAGCAGCCCGAGCATTCGCCGCAACGACTACGGCCCGCTGCGACGGCCGGTCGGGGAGTGGACGCCGAGCCTGAGCGCCAGTGTCGTCATCCCCGCGCACGGCCAGCAGGAGAAGCTGGACGTGGTGCTGGCGGCGCTCGCCGCGCAGACCTATCCCGAGGAGCTGCTGGAGGTCGTCGTCGTCGACGACTGCTCCGACCCGGCGCTCCGGCTGCCGGACCTGTGCCCGAAGCACGCGAAGATCGTGCGGCCGCTTCCCGGCGGCTGGGCGTCGGCGCACGCGACGAACTCCGGTGTGGAGCGCAGCGACGGCGACGTGATCCTGCGCCTCGACTCGGACATGCTGGCCTTCGCCGACCACGTCGAGTCGCAGATGCGCTGGCACCACGCCGCCGACTACCTGACCGTGCTGGGGCACAAGCGCTTCGTCGACTACCAGGCCGGGGACCTCGACCCGCGCGAGGTCTACGAGCGGGTCGGCGCGGGAGGCGCGGCGGAGCTGTTCGACCTCGACTCCTCGGAGCCGCAGTGGATCGAGGCGATCATCGACCGCACCGACGGGCTGAAGGACGCCGACCACCGGGCCTTCAGGGTGCTGGTCGGCGCCTCGTTCTCGGTGCCTCGGGGCCTGTACAAGGCGTCCGGCGGGATGGACGCGGACGTGATACTCGGTTCGGACACGATCTTCGGGTACCGGCTGCACCAGGCCGGGGCGGTGTTCGTGCCGGATGTCGACTCGTCGTCGTGGCACCTGGGGCCGCGCCAGATCAGTGCGCGCGGTGACCTCGCCAAGCGGTACCGCAGGCCGCACATCGCGAACCGGGTGCCGGAGTTGGACACGAAGCGGCCGAGGGCGAGGCGGTCGTGGGTCACGCCGCTGGCCGAGGTGGTCGTGGGGGCCGGGCCCGGGACGGAGTCCTGTGTCGACAAGGTCCTCGCCGGTTCGGTCCCGGACGTGCGGGTGACGCTGCTGGGCGAGTGGCCGAAGCCGCTGCCGGAGCGCCATGCGCCGCTGGACGACCCGGATCTGGACGCGCGACTGCAGGTCGAGTCGTTCCGTGGCGAGCCGAGGGTGCGGACGGCTTCGGAGGTCGAGGACGACCCGACGGTGCCGTACCGGATCTGGCTGCCCGAGGGCGCGAAGCCGCACCGCGACGCGGTCGCCTCGCTCATCGGGTACGCGAACGAGCACCGCCTCGGCCTGCTCGAAGTGGTGCTTCCCGAGGGCGTCGCGCGCTTGGAGCGCACGGCGGCGGCGGCGAGGGCCGCGCATCTCGGATCGGACATCGCCGAGGTGTGGGGAGCCGAGCGTGTCACCGAGGGCGCGCTGGTGGACGCGCTGCTCGGAGTGAAGCGGTCAGGAGTTGGAGATGTGGGCCGAGCTCCCGACGGACTGGGCCGGCGGTCGCGTCGAATCCTGCGACGGGTCCTCGGCCGGCGCTGACGGGTCGCTTCGCTTGAGCTTGCGCTTCGCTGACTGCGATAGGCGCCAGGCCTTGCGCAGCGCCTCGTATCCGAGGTAGGCGCGGGCGGCGAGCAGCCGCTGCTTGAGGCCGTCGGCGCCCCTGGCGGGGCGCCATGCGTCCGGGCCTGGGTGGTAGCGGCGGTACAGATCGGAGGTGCGGCGGAAGAACTCGCGGCGCTTCTTGGGGTCGACGCGCTCGGTGTTGCCGATGACGAGCAGCAGGTGCCACACCATGTGGTTGAACAGGGCGACGCGGACGCCGGGGTCCTCTACGGACTCGAAGTCGTCCCAGACTCGCTGCCATTGGGTGAACACGTCGAAGTGGCGGTCGTCGCGGGTGCGGGTGATCGAGGAGCCGGCCCGCTGGATCCACTGGTAGCAGCATTCGGTGACGAGGGCCATGCGCTTCGCGCGGCGGAACAGCCCGTAGGTCCAGGGGATGTCGGTGTACCAGCCGGAGGGGAAGTCGAGGTCGATCGAGGTGAGGAACTCGCGGCGGGAGACCTTCGTCCACGGCGTGTGCGTGTAGTCGATGATCCGGGGCCATTCCTCCAGTGTGAATCCGGCCGGGTCGACGGGGCTGCGTCCCGCGAGGTCGGCGAGTTCGCCGGCTTCGACGGCGCCGGTGTCGCGCACCTTCTCGTGCTGGACGAGCACGACGTCGGGTTTTTCTCCGTCGGCGGTGACTGCGGCGATGACGCGATCGACCGCACCGGGTTTGAGCTCGTCGTCGGCGTCGACGAACCACACGTAGTCGCCTGTGGCGTGTGTGAGTCCGTGGTTGCGGGCGGGGCCAGAACCGGCGTTCTCGGGTGTGGACACGACGCGGATGCGCGGATCGCCTTCGGCGTAGCGATCCGCTATGGCGCGCGAGGCATCGGGCGAGCAGTCGTCTGAGATGACGACTTCGAGCTGGTCTCCTCCGCCGACGATGGTGTCGAGGCATCCCGCGAGGTATTCCTCGGCCTGATAGACGGGGATGACAATGCTCAATGAGGGCATGAATAGATTCTAACCCTGCGGTGACCGTCTCAGTGCACCCCGAATACGCGCGAAATCACAGTCCTGCAAACGCGTTCTGGCATGTGAACGGCAGATTCTGGGATGCGATTCATGGGATTGGCGCGACACGCCGATCAAATCGGACGACGGGTGAACTCTTGTGGAGCGTCCGGTGAACAATCCATTCGGTCGACTATTGCCTTGCCTACACATGTACCAAACGTGAACCATTCGCGAACAACCATTTACGTTCGCCCTGGTCAGATAATCAAGTTTCGTTGTTGCTAATCTCTGAATCAGGACCTTCGACCGCACCCCGCACAGATTCGCAAAGGATTCTACTGTGGCACCGAATGAAAACGCGAGTGAGACACCGATCGACCTCGTCGTGGTCGGTCAGGGCTATGTCGGGCTCCCGCTCGCTCAGGCCGCGACCGCCAAGGGGCTCAACGTGGTCGGACTCGACCGCTCGAAGCGCGTCGTCGCCGCCCTGAACGGCGGCACCAGCCACATCGACGACATCACCGACGATGAGCTCGGCAACATGCTCCGAAAGGGATACACCGCCTCGACCGACGCCTCGGTCCAGGCGCGTGCCAAGGCGATCGTCATCTGCGTGCCGACGCCGCTTTCCGAGGTCGGCGGCCCGGACCTGACCGCCGTCACCTCCGCGGCGCGGTCGGCCGGCGACCACCTGATGAGCGGCACGCTCGTGGTTTTGGAGTCCACCACCTACCCGGGCACCACAGAGGAGGTCGTCGCCCCGATCCTGGAGAAGAACGGCCTCAAGGCCGGCGAGGACTTCCATCTCGCCTTCTCGCCCGAGCGCGTCGATCCGGGCAACCCGATCTACGGGATCGTCAACACCCCCAAGGTCGTCGGCGGCCTCACCCCGGACTGCACCGCGGCGGCCGCGGCGCTCTACAGCCAGTTCATCGACACCGTCGTCGAGGCGAAGGGCACCCGCGAGGCGGAGATGGCGAAGCTGCTGGAGAACACCTACCGGCACGTGAACATCGCTCTGGTCAACGAGATGGCGGTCTTCTGCCGCGAGCTCGGCGTCGACCTGTGGGACGCGATCGGCCTGGCCAAGACCAAGCCGTTCGGCTACCAGGCCTTCTACCCCGGGCCCGGCGTCGGCGGGCACTGCATCCCGATCGACCCGAACTATCTGTCCTACAAGGTCCGCACGCTCGGCTACCCATTCCGATTCGTCGAGCTGGCCCAGGAGATCAACAACCGGATGCCCGAGTACGTGGTCAGCCGGGCGATGGCGAGTCTGAACAAGAACCGCCTGGCGCTGTCGCGCTCGCGCGTGCTGCTACTGGGCGTCACCTACAAGCCCGACATCGCCGACCAGCGCGAATCGCCCTCCGAGCCGGTTGCGAAGAAGCTCATCGATGCCGGTGCCGAGGTGGCCTACCACGACCCGCATGTCGAGACGTGGTCCGTGAACGGTCGCGAGGTGGAGCGGGTCACCGAGCTCTCCTCGGCGAAGGCGGACCTGGCGATCGTGCTGACGAACCACAGCGAGTACACCGCCGAGTCGCTTCCCGACGGTGTGGCGGTCCTCGATACGCGCGGAGCCCTGCGCGGTGTCGAAGGCGTCGAGCTGCTCTGAAGGAACGAACAGACGACATCCGCCGCGGGCCCACGTGAGGCCCGCGGCGGTTTTTGTTGCCCGACTGCTGTCGCGGCGCCTGGGGAGGCCTGAAATGGCCCTTGTTCGGTAGGCGGCGTCTTTCTCGTGGGTGGTTGTTGTGCGCCAAGGGCAGCAGCGACGAAGGCGTGAGTGGATGGGCGGGCTCGGTCTCGGGCCGCCTGGCCGAGTGAGGTCGGACGAGACTTCCTCGTGTTGTGTTGGG
>NZ_JAKZEW010000051.1:0-244 GCF_022548875.1 Glycomyces sp. L485
CCGGACAGGCACCAGCACCGGCCTCGCAGACCGCGACCGGGCCCGAACACGGCACCGGCACGGGATCTGAACACGGGCCCCGAACCGGAACCGGACCCAAGCGAGACTCCGCAAGGGGCTCCGAACCGGGCTCCGGACCGGGCGGACGCTCCCGCCCCGAAGACAAGCACACCCCCACACCAGCAACACCGCCAGCAGCAGTGGCCGCACCGGTCGCGGCGATGACTCTGGTACACCCGAAGAC
>NZ_JAKZEW010000051.1:415-25021 GCF_022548875.1 Glycomyces sp. L485
ACCGAACCCACACCCACAGCGCCCGCCGCAGCCGCCGAACCGGCCTCGAGAGTCCCGCTCCTGCTCCCCACTACCAACCTCCGTGGCCGACAGGGCACCCCCGACCTCCACCCAGATCTTTCGTCGCTGATCGATTGAAGCCCAAGCGAGAGGCACCGTGGAGCCGAAGACCCCACCCCCTCCCAACCATCCACCTCGTCATCGCCGCCGCCCTTGGCGCAGAACAACCATCCGCCACACTGCTCCCGCCCACGCATGCGCGGCCATTGCCGGGCTCATCAGAGCTCAGGCTGTTCGCGCATCTCGCTCGGGATTCGTGCCGCGGATCTTCCAAGTCCTGCCGGTCGTCGCCGAGCTCGGCTACCCGACCGACCGCATCGAGACCATCGCCGTTCCCGGCTACTCGCTCGAAGCGGCCCTATGCGCCTTCGTCGGGGAGGCGTCCCTCATATGTTCTGGCTGCTCATCAAAGGGCAGCAGGACGACACTGAACGCGTCGGGCGGGCGATCAGCCCAGGAGCCTTGCGGCGTCCAGCGCCGCGTAGGTCGCGATGACGCCCGCCCCGGCGCGCTTGATCGAGGTCAGGGACTCCAGCACGGCCGCGTCCTTGTCGATCCAGCCCTTCTCGGCCGCCGCGACGAGCTGCGCGTATTCGCCGCTGATGTGGTAGGCCGCGACAGGCACCGGCGAGCGTTCGGCGGCGGCCGCCACGATGTCCAGGTACGGCAGCGCGGGCTTGACCATGACGATGTCGGCCCCCTCGGCCACGTCCAGGTCGATCTCGTGCAGCGCCTCTACCGCGTTCGGCGGGTTCTGCTGATAGGTGCGCCGGTCGCCCTGCAACTGGGATTCGACCGCGTCACGGAACGGGCCGTAGAACGCACTGGAGTACTTGGCGGCGTAGGCGAGCAGTCCGGTGTCGGTGTGGCCGGTCTGGTCGAGGGCGGCCCGGACGTATCCGATCTGGCCGTCCATCATCCCGGAGGCGCCCAGCAGGTCGGCGCCGGCTTCGGCGAGTCGCTCGCCCATCTCGGCGTAGCGCTCCAAGGTCGCGTCGTTGTCGACCGTGCCGTCGTCCTTCAGCACGCCGCAGTGGCCGTGGTCGGTGAACTCGTCGAGGCACAGGTCCGGGATGAGCACGAGGTCATCGTGGATCTCGTCGCGGATCGCCCGGGTGGTGACGTTGAGGATGCCGTCGGGGTCGGTCGCGGCCGAGCCGATCGCGTCACGTGCGGCGGGGATGCCGAAGGGCATGAGCCCGCCGATGCCCGCGCGCAGCGCCTCGACGGCGAGCTTGCGAGCCGAGTCGACCGAGTGCTGCCACACCCCGGGCATCGAGGCGATGGGCTTTGGCTCGGTCAGGCCCTCTTTGACGAATAGCGGGAGCACCAGGTCGGCCGGATGGACGCGGGTCTCCGCGGTCAGACGGCGAAGGGCCGCAGTGCGGCGCAGCCTCCGAGGGCGAATGGTCGGGAACTCGGGTGATGCGTTGCGCGGCACTGCGGCCATCTCCTTGCGGTCTCTAGCGGAACCTCAACGCGGTGGGGCCCTGCACCTTCTGGCCGCGCCGGGTCTTGATGGGACCTTCGGCGAGGCGCTTGCGCAGCTCCACGGCGTATTCGGCGAGCGATTCGATGAGGTCGGGCACCGAGGCGTTCTCGGGCTTGGCGTCGACGCGCAGCCCGAACTCGATCGCGGTGTCCGAGGTGGCCGGGCCGATGCAGGCGACGACCGTGCGCTGGTGCGGCTTGCCGGCGATGCCGACGAGGTTGCGCACCGTCGAGGACGAGGTGAACAGGACCGCGTCGAAACCGCCGGACTTGATGGCGTCGCGGATCTCGGCGGCGGGCGGCGAGGCGCGCACGGTCCGGTAGGCGGTGACGTCGTCGACCTCCCAGCCGCGATCGGTCAGCCCGGACACGAGGGTCTCGGTGGCGATGTCGGCCCTGGGCAGCAGGACCCGGCCGACCATGTCGAGGACCGGGTCGTGCGGCGGGAAGACCTCCAGGAGGCCCTCGGAGGACTGCTGGCCGGTCGGCAACAGCTCGGGCTCGATGCCGAACTCCCGGACCTTGTTCGCCGTGGCCTCACCGATGCACGCGATCTTGATGCCACCGAAGGCGCGGGCGTCGAGGCCGTGCTCCTTGAACTTCTCCCAGATCGCCTTCACGGAGTTCTGGGAGGTGAACACGATCCACGCGTAGCGGCCGTCGACGAGGCCCTTGATGGACCGCTCCATCTGGGCCGGGGTGCGCGGCGGCTCGACGGCGATCGTCGGCACCTCGCACGGGATGGCGCCGTACGCTCTGAGCCGCTCGGACATGACGCCGGCCTGCTCCTTGGTGCGCGGGATGAGGACCTTCCAGCCGTACAGCGGCCGCGACTCCCACCAGGCGAGCTCGTGGCGGTCTTCGACTCCGGGGCCGATGGTGAGGACGACCTGCCCGGCGTAGCCGAGCGCCGCCTCCACAAAAGTGTCCACAGAGGATGTGGTGGTGTACTCGGTCTCTCCGGTGGCGTCGCCGGTGACGGCGACTGGGGTCTCGCCCGAGACACCGCCGGCGAGCAGGATGTCGCGCAGGCTCGAGAGGTCGGAGACGTCGGCGGTGACCGTGAGGCTGCCGCGCTTGACGGCGTCGGCCAGCGCCACGGGCTCGAGGGACGCGATGTCGTCGATGTCGATTACCGTGCGCACCTCGCCGGGCGGCATGCCGGCGTATACGGCGACGGCCTGGGCGTGGCTCATGCCGGGTATGACTTCGAACCGGGCCTCCTCGGCGGAGGCGGCCTTGATCTCGGCCTTCGCGAGGCGGTTCGGGTAGGCGTCGCCGACGATGAGGCGGGCGATGTTCTCGCCTTCCCGGGCGGCGGCGGCCATGAGCTTGCCCTGGTCGCTCGGGGAGTTCTCGATCAGTTTGATCTTGCCGTCGTCGCCGGTGAGTTCCTTGGCGGCCTCGATCAGCGACTGCGGCAGGGACCGGTCGTAGTAGACGCGGTCGGCCTCGCTGATAGCGTCGAGGGCACGCTTGGTCAGCAGTCCCGGATCGCCTGGGCCGGTCCCGACGAATCGCACGCGGCCCACCAGCTTACGGGCACTGGTCATGTTCTCTCCATCAACAATCGTCTGTGAGCTTCAGGTCTAACTTCAATAGCTGCTCGGCACCGCTCGCAAGCAAGTCCTCGGCCAGCGCCTTCCCCACCGCGGCGGCCTCGGCCACGAGATCGCCGTCCTCCTTGAGTTCGGCGGTGGTCGAGAGCTTCTCGGTGGCGCTGCCGTCGGCCGCGAATGCCGCCCCCCGCAGATACAAGTCGAGTGTCCCCGGCGCTGCGCCTTCTGAGACGTCGGCGAGTGCGGCGACAGGTGCGCTGCATCCGGCTTCGAGGCGTTCCAGGAGGCCGCGCTCGGCGGCGACCGCGGCTTGTGTGTACCGGTCGTTGAGCATACTCGAAATACGCGCAGATGTCTTGTCTGCTTTGCGGCATTCGACCGCCAACGCCCCTTGTGCCGGAGCGGGAAGCATCACGAGCGGGTCGAGGTATTCGCCGACTTCACTCTCCCGGCCGACGCGTTTGAGCCCGGCGGCGGCCAGGACGACCGCGTCGAGGTCGTCGCCGACGCGGCCGATGCGGGTGTCGATGTTGCCGCGGATGGGCACGCATTCGAAGCCGCGGCCGAGGGCGAGGAGCTGTGAGATGCGTCGGGGCGATCCGGTGCCGATGCGGGCGCCGGGACCGAGGTCGGCGAGGGTGCGCCCGCCGACGGAGATGAGGACGTCGCGCGGATCGGAGCGGGGCGGGACCGCGATGACGAGGTGCTCGGGTTGGGCGGTGGGGAGGTCCTTGTACGAGTGGACGGCGATGTCGATCGTCTCGCGTTCGAGCGCGTCTCGGAGCTGGTTGACGAACACGCCGACGCCGAGTTCGGTGACCGGCGCGCTCGACGCGTCGCCTGTGGTCTTGATCTCCACGAGCTCGATGTCCTCGCCCGAGACGCGGGCGAGCTCATCGGCGACCGTCTTGGTCTGGGCGAGCGCGAGCTTCGATCCCCTGGTGCCGACTCGGATCACTTGGTGCCACCTTCATACGGTTCGTGCGGCGCGGCCGCACCGGTTCGGGGTGCGGGCGGGGCGAGGGGCGCGGGGTTTACCTTCAACGCTTCGGCGAGGGAGGCCTCGCCGGGTTCGTTCACTGCATCGGGGGTCAGTGCGAAGAGTTCTCGCAGGGCCTCGGCGTAGTCGGGAGCGCCCGGCTGACCGGCGAGCTCGCGGACGCGCACGGTCGGCTCGTGGAGGAGGCGCTGGACGACGCGGTGCACGGTGCGGGCGAGTTCGGCGCGCTGGTCGTCGGTGAAGTCGCCGCGGCGGGCGACGCGGGCGAGCTCGGCATCGACGATGTCGGCGGCGGCGGAGCGGAGGGCGGCGACGGTGGGGGTGACGGTGTCGGCGCGCAGGCTCTCGGTGTAGGCCGCGATCTCCTCGGCGATGAGGCGCTCGACCGCGGCGATGGTCTCGGCCCCGGCCCCGGCGTGGTCGGAGCGTTGGATCTCGGCGATGTCGATGACGTGGACGCCGTCGAGCTTCGCGACCTCGTCGGCGACGTCGCGCGGAAGTGCGAGGTCGCAGATGACGAGGCGTTCCCGCCGGCCTTCGAGGGAGGCGGCGTCGATGACCGGTTCGGGAGCGGCGGTGGCGCATACGAGCAGGTCGACGCCGCGGGTGAGGGAGGCCAGGTCGGTGTAGTCGGCGACGGCGGCGCCGTGCTCGGCGGCGAGGCGGCGGGCCTTGTAGCGGTCGCGGTTGGCGACGGCGAGTGTGGCGGTGCCGGCTCGGGCGAGCGTGGCGGTGGCGAGGCCGCCCATGGCGCCGGCGCCGACGACGGCGGCGTCCGCTCCGGTCAGCGGCCTGCCGAGCGCGTCCTCTGCGAGGGCGAGGGCGGCGGTGACGATGGAGGGGGCGTGTGCGTCGATGTCGGTCTCGGCGTGGACCCGCTTGCCGACGCGAAGGGCCTGCTGGAACAGCTCGTGCAGGTGCCGGCCGACCAGGTCGGCCTCGCGGGCGGTGTCGTATGCGTCGCGCAGCTGACCGAGGATCTGGGGCTCGCCGGCGACCATGGAGTCGAGCCCGGCGGCGACATGGAAGGCGTGGGCGACGGCGTCGGCGCCGTGGCGCACGTAGCCGCAGGAGGCGAAGTCGAGGTCGGCGCCGCTTTCGGCGTACCCCCAAAGAGCGTGGAGCTCGTCGACGATCGCGGACAGGGCGCCGTGGAATGTGGCGGCGGCGGCGTAGACCTCGACGCGGTTGCACGTGGAGAGCACCACGGCCTCGCGGACCTCGCCGCCGCGCAGCAGACGCTCGGCCATCGCGGTGCCCGCCTCGGCGTCCACCGCGAGCCGTTCCAGGGTCTCAACCGCGGCACTGCGATGCGAGATACCGACTACCAGGAGGTTCACTTCACCGTTCCCGTCTCTCGACGTCTGAGCGTCTTATGATGTTCGTGGAATGACAGGATCTGCAACTCGACGGCCAGGTCGACTTTGCGGACCGCCACACCATCGGGTACGGCGAGCACGCATGGCGCGAAGTTGAGAATGCTTGTGACACCAGCTTCTACGAGGAGATCGGCCACGTGTTGGGCGGCCGTTTCCGGTGTGGCGATGACCCCTATGTTGATGCCTTCGTCACGTACCGCGCCGGCCAGCTGCGCCACATCGCGCACGGTCAGGCCGTCGAGGTCCTTCCCTATGATGCCCGGGTCGGCGTCGAAGAGGCCAACGATGTCGAAGCCCCGTTCGCTGAACCCGGGGTAGCGGGCGAGGGCTTGTCCCAGGTGGCCCAGGCCGATGATGGCGACGCGGGAGTCTTTCGTGAGTCCGAGCACCCCCGCGATATAGGAGGCGAGGGTCGCGACGTTGTAGCCGACGCCCCGCATGCCGGTCGCGCCGAGTTGGGACAGGTCCTTGCGGAGCATCGCCGAGTTGACGCCGGTCGCGGCGGCGAGCGTCTCGGAGGAGACGGTGTCGACGCCCGAGTCGGTGAGTGCCGAGAGCGCCCGCAGGTACTCGGGCAGGCGCCGGACGGTCGCGGCCGGCAGATCGGCGGCCTTGGCGATGTGGAGGTGCGTGGGGGCCCGGTGGTCGGTGCCTTCGCCGGTGGTCGTCAATGAAGCTCCAGGTCTCTCGCCGCCTGTGCCGTCAGTGGTGCGATGCACAGCGCCTGTGAGTTACCCAGCTTAGGACCTCGGCCGCCGCGGATCTCGCACAGGCGGTGCTAACCGGTTCCGTCGCCCGAATGCCCAGGGGGTCTCGGAGCGTTTCGAGGCGACTCGCGGGCGGGCGAAGCGGTACACCCCCGTAACGCTGAGCAAGGCTCAGCTGTACCGATGTCGCGGTCGCCCGGCGAGCCGCCGTCGAGTTGATTTTGCCCCGAAACCGGACGGATGCCCGCTAATCGGAGATCTTCGGCGAGTCGCGGGCCGCAGTGGCGAAATGTCGAGGCCACGGCGACCGCCTCCGTCAGGGAGTCGACGACCGGGAAGCCGAGGCCCTCCAACTGCGGGCGATCGGCGAAGCCGCCGGCGTAGAGGACCGCGCGGGCGCCGACCCCGGCGGCCGCCCTGCCGTCGTCGACGGTGTCGCCGATGAGGACGCACTCGGATCCGTCGAGGCCCTTCGCGGCAAGGTGCGCCTCCAGGTGCGGCCGCTTCGAGACCAGTTCACCGCGCAGTCCGTCGATGTGCGTGAAGTGCTCGGTCAGCCCCATGGAGTCGACGAGCGGGACCAGCCGGGAGTGGAACCACATCGACAGCAGCGACTGGGTGCCCCGCCAGGCGGCGAGGGCGGCGAGCGCCTCCGTGTCGAGGCCGCAGGCGGCCATGTGCCGGTCGTAGTGGTCATGGAAGCGTCGGTCGAGGCTCGCGAACTCGGCCTCGTCGATCTCGCGCTCCAGCAGCTCGGCGTAGTAGTCGACGATGGGGCGGCGAAATCGCCTGCGCTGCTCGTCGTCGGTCAGCTCGGGGCCTCCGACCTCGCGCATGAGCGAGCGCGTGGCCTCGGCGACCGCCGCGAAGTCGGCCAGCAGGGTCCCGTTCCAGTCCCACACCAGGTGGGTCGCTCGCGTCGAAGGCATCGGGAAATCCTATGTCAGGACGCGAGGTCTCGCCTGAGCCGCTTCACGTCGACGTCCCAGTAGCTGTGCTCGGCGCCGTCGAGCAGCACGACCGGCAGCCGGTCGCCGTACTCGCGCGCCAGCCCGGCGTCACCCGCGACGTCGACCTCGGTCCACCCCACGCCCGCCTCGCGGGCCACCGCGTCGAGGTCGGCCCTCGCGCGGACGCAGAGATGGCATTCCTTTGTGGTCAAAAGTGTCAGTCTGTTCACCCTGGTCCCTCCGGGAATCGCTGTCCGCACCCTTACATCGCACAGCTTGTGCGACACCCTCTGTCATTTCTCGATCACTATTGGGTCAGAACGGGTCCGGGATGCCGGACCGCCGAACATTTGGGGAGGTAACGGTGGGATTCCGCCCCCGCAGAGAAGGGTACGCCGAGTGCGGCTTCGCGAATCTACATCGGCAGCCGGGCGGCCGTCACTCAATGCGACACGCCGACTCCAAATCCCTCTGGGGCGCCGTTGCGATTCCTAGACTCAGGCGGGTCAGTCCCTGCGGGACCCGATCGCATGACTCGGCCCGACCCCTCAGGCGAGGAGGCCAATAGTGCCCGGTATTGCACCGACGCTCACAGCAGAACCCGTCCCCTTTCCGCTCACCTCGATACCGGGCTTGGAGCGGCTCCGGCACGCCCTCTGGGCGGTCTTGAGCCTGGACACCGGGACGGCCGAGCAGAACGCGGTCCGCGCGCACCCCGTCCCGTCGGGAGAAGCCGCCGCGGTCGCCGAGCCACGGGGCGGCAAGCACCGCCGCGAACCGGAGGACCAGGTCGACGGCGAGGAGGTGGCCGCGCTGGTCGCCAGGGCCCAGGCGGGCGACTCCTCGGCGTTCGGCGAGATCTACGACCGCTACAGCGAGACCGTCTACCGCTACATCTACTTTCGCGTGAACAACGCCCAGCTCGCCGAGGACCTCGCCTCCGAGACGTTCCTGCGCGCGCTTCGGCGCATCTCCAGCTTCAGCTGGCAGGGCCGCGCCTTCGGGGCCTGGCTGGTGACGATCGCGCGGAACCTCGTGGTCGACCACTTCAAGTCCGGGCGCTACCGCCTGGAGATCGCCAAGCCCGACGTGCTCGGCTCCGATTCCCCCGAGACCGACCCGTCCATCTCGCCCGAGACCGCCGCGCTGGAGAAGCTCACCAACGCCACGCTCCTCACGGCCGTCAAGAAGCTCAACCCCGACCAGCAGGAATGCATCGTCCTGCGGTTCCTCCAGGGCTTCACCGTCGCCGAGACCGCCCGCACCATGGGCAAGAACGAGGGCGCGGTCAAGGCGCTCCAGTACCGGGCCGTGCGCACCCTCGCGCGGCTCCTGCCCGAGGGATTCCGGGGCTGAGACCGCCACGAGACCGCCGACAACCGGTCATCAGGGCTCGATCTCGACAGCACGACACATATCGCCAGGCAGAGCCGAGTCATGGCTCGCAAGCTTCGCCTAGAAGGCCGTAACCTCAGGGGCTACTCGTGCGTTGTTCTATTTACAGGAGCAGGATCCATGCAGTGAGAGGGGGTGTGCCCGGTGATCTACAACCCTTTGGAACGCCGGCGCGCGGAGGAATTCGCACGTCAACTTGATTCCAATGGCCCCGCCTACCCTCACACGAGCGATTTCGCTCACGCATCGGGTGCGTCAGCGGAAGAACTCGTCGAACTCGTCGGCGTCACCGAGCGCCTCGGCGACCTCGGCGAGCAGATGACGGCCGCCAGCAGGCCGTCGGACGACTGGCGAGACGCCACCCGGCGCCGGCTCATGGCCGTCGCCGCCGACGAGGGCATAGGCGCCACCGCCCGCCACCGGGCCAGCGCCATCGTCCCCGACGCGGCCGGGCCGCCGGTCCTCGACGAGATGTTCCCCCGCCGCCCCCGCGGCGGCAGGCGCCTCGCCATCGTCGCCGCCCTCCTGACCGGCACGGTCGCCGTCTCCGGCGTCTCGGCCGCCTCAGGGCACGCGCTCCCGGGCGAAACGCTCTACAACGTCAAGCGCTCCACCGAGCGCGCCCAGCTCGCGCTCGTCGGCAACGACCTCGGCCGCGGCCAGCTGCACCTCGAATTCGCGGGGAACCGCATCCAGGAGGCCACCGCGCTCGCCGAGGACGAGGACGCCGCCGCGGGCGCCCTGACCGACGCCGCGAACGAGCTGCGCTCCGGCGCGGTGCTCCTCGGCGAACTCGCCGTCGCGAACGACGACGCCGTGCCGCTGGACTACATCGACCTGTTCGGGGGCGAGCACCGCTGGACGCTCGAAACGCTCGTCGCCGAGCTCGACGGCGAGGCCCGCGTGGCCGGCGACGAGCTCACCGCCCTCCTGGATCGCGCGGCGCTGCGGTCGGTGGAGCTGCGCGCGGCGCTCGGCTGCACCGAGGTCGGCGGCGCGACCGACGAGCTCGGTCCGGTCCCCGGCGGATGCGGCGCTCGCGAGGCCGTCGAGCCCACCGAACCGCCGACGCAATCCCCGACCGGCACGCCCAGAGGGGACGAGAACCGGCAGGGCGACAGCGGAGACGAGTCGACCTCCGACCGCTCCGAGCCCGCAGTCGACGGCATCGACTCACCCGACGTGGACGTCAGTGGCACCACCACGCCGGCCGCAGACGCCGCCACCGACCCGGCCACCGGTGAAGTCACCGGTGACCAAGACGACGGTGACGACGACAACGTCCTCGACGAGCTCTCCGGAGTCGTCGAAGACCTGTTCGGCTGACCCATGGTGTGGGCCCGGCGAACGCCCCGCAGGGGTGCGTAACCGGGCCCACACTGGAAATTCACCGAGCTCGCGTCCTGGCGTTACAGGGCGTCTGATTCTCGACCGGTAGGCTCTTAGCGTGTCTGAAACCGAGGCTTCCATCAGCGCCTCCTGCGTACCCGGGCCGGAGGCTTTGCACGTCGGCGGCGACGAGCAACCGCGGCACCACTCCGTCGTCGTCCAGGCCGACGCCCCCGGCGACGACGAACGCGCGTACTCTCCCTCCGCGGCGTTCTTCGACGTCGACAACACCCTCATGCACGGCGCGTCCATCTACTGGCTCGCCCGCGGACTCGCCCGCCACGGCGTCCTCTCCGGCCGCGACATCCTCGGCGCGGCCTGGAAGCAGGCCCGCTTCAAGCTCAGCTCCGAGCACCACGGCCACATGCAGTCTGTCAAGGCCACCGCCCTCGAGCTCGTCGCCGGCTACCCCGTCTCCGAGATGCGGCAGCTGTGCGAGGAGGTCGTCGACCGCGACATCTCCCCGCGCATCCTCGCGCCCGTCCGGCGCCTCGCCGACCGCCACATCGCGGCCGGCCAAGAGGTGTGGCTGGTGACGGCAAGCCCGATCGAACTCGCCGGCGTCATCGCCTCCCGACTCGGCCTCACCGGCGCGCTCGGCACCATCGCCGAGGTCGCCGACGGCTGCTACACCGGCCGCCTCGTCGGCGACCTCATGCACGGCCCCGCGAAGGCCGACGGCATAGCCGAACTGGCCGGCGAACGCGGCCTCGACCTCGGCCAGTGCACGGCCTACTCCGATTCGGCCAACGATCTGCCGATGCTGCGGAAGGTCGGCAAGGCCATCGCCGTCAACCCCGACACCCGGCTCGCCCGGCAGGCCCGCCACCACGGCTGGCCGGTCCTGGACTACCGGCGGGGCCGCCGCGCCGCGAAGCTCGCGCTGCCCTCGGCCGCCGCCGCGGGCGTCGCCGCCGGCCTCCTCTACCTCCTGCGGGGACGCGAACGCGGATAATGGCCCTCGCCCAGCGGTTCACTTCGCAACGACTCGCGCTCGCCGGCGCGATCGCGCTCGCCGTCGCGTGGCTGGCCTGGCCGGTGCCCGAACGCGCCGAGACGCTGACCGCTCCGAACGCCGACACGACGCCGACCGTGTGGTCCGAATGGGACACCGAACCGACGGACTGGCCCGGCACCGCGGAGGGCATCGCCTGGGAGCCGCTGTCCTTCATTGACGCCGAGAAGGCGCTCGGCGCCGACGAGGACGGCCGCCTGCTCTACATCGAGAACGGCGACGAGGCGGCCGCCGTGGTCGTCGCCGAGCCGGGCGGCGTGCCCGGCGTCGCCGCCGTCGCCCACACCGACGAACGGATCGCCTGGATCGAATCCACACCGGATGAAACCGGCCGAGTCGTCTCCGAGGTGTGGACCGCCCCACGGGGTGCCGACGGGCGCCCCGGCGAAGCCGAACTGCTCACCGACGACACCGGCGACGTCATCAGCGCAGGCAGCGCCTACGACCTCCAGTTCGCCGCCGAAGAGCTCCACTGGCTCGCCACCGCCCGCAGCGCCGAACGCATCACCGAGCACCGTTCGATTCCCGTCGGCGGCGGCGAAGTCGACGTCGTCGGCCATCGCGGCGCCTGGCAGGCCGCCGCCTGGCCCTGGCTCACGAGCGCCGGTTCGGACTCTCTCGGCGGCGCTCAGCTCGTGCGCACCGACAACGGCTCCGGCCTCCTCGTCACCGCCGCCGAAGACGAACTCACGCTGTGCTCGGCCACATGGTGCCGCATCATCGTGACCGCCGCCGACGGCTCCCGCACCGACCTCGTCCGTCCAGACGGGACCGACCGCGTCACCGTCGCCGAGGGCTTCACCTCCGCCGTCGCCACCGACGTCGGCCTCATCGACCGCTTCGAACCCCTCGGGGAGTCGACCGCCGTCGCAGGCGACGCCCAGCGGCTCACCCTGTTCGACCTCCAAGCGTCCCAGACCTACCTGGTCGCCTCCAGCGCCGGCGAGACCGGCGCCGACAGCCGACGCCTGTGGTGGTCCACCGGCACCGACGAACTGCGCGAGTGGCACGTGCTCGACCTCACGGACCTCGCCTAATGAGCTGCGGTGCTCTCGCGCGCGGGTAACGTCAAGATCGTGACCACGCCACACGACACCCACGCCGCCGTGCCCCAGATCATGGGCGTCCTCAACGTCACCCCGGACTCCTTCTCGGACGGCGGGCGCTACCTCGACTTCGATGACGCGGTCGGCCACGGCGAGCAGATGGCCGCCGAAGGCGCCGACCTCATCGACGTCGGCGGCGAGTCGACCAGGCCCGGCGCTGAACGCGTCGACGCCGCCACCGAGATCGCCCGGGTCGTCGATGTCGTCACCGCCCTCGCCGAACGCGGCCTGGCCGTGTCGATCGACACCAGCCGCGCCGCGGTGGCCGCCGCCGCGATCGAGGCCGGCGCGAGCGTCGTCAACGACGTCTCCGGCGGCCTGGCCGACCCCGACATGGCCCGCGTCGTCGCCGACACCGGTGTGCGGTGGGTGCTCATGCACTGGCGGGGCCACTCGGCCGACATGCAGCGCCTCGCGCACTACGACAACGTCGTCGCCGACGTCAAGGCCGAGCTGGAGGACCGCGTCGAGGCCGCACTGGATTCCGGAGTGGACCGAAGCCGCCTCGTCCTCGACCCCGGCCTGGGCTTCGCGAAGACCGCCGAGCACAACTGGAGGCTGTCGGCGCACCTCCATGAGTTCGTCGCGCTCGGATTCCCCGTCCTGTTCGCCTCCTCACGCAAGTCCTACCTCGGTAAGCTCCTCGCCGACGAGAGCGGCAAACTTCGCCCGGTAGGCCAGCGCGAGGCCGCGACCCTGGCGACGTCCGTGCTCGCGTTCGAGGCGGGCGCCTGGGGCGTCCGCGTCCACGACGTGGCCGGAACGGCCGACGCCCGCGCGGTATGGCTGGCTACCAAGAACGCCACCTGAACAAGATCCTATAGGATATATTCTATAGGAAATGCATTCCGTAGAATGTACATTGTACGGCGTACGACGTATGGGATTCGAGGTGCCGAGTCGTCCTACAACCTGGAACTCCGGTTGCGGGTTTCCGACGGGCGCCCGTAACATTCGGCTCGTACTTCATCCAGAGCAGCTGAGGGGTCCGGCCCGACGAAGCTGCGGCAACCACCGGCGGTTACGTCGGCAGGTGCCAATTCCGGCCCGCCACGCGGGGAAGATGAGGGAGGAGCCTTCTCGTATGTCCAACGCACTGTTCGCCGACAGCCCGGCCAAAGGCCTCGTGTGCCGCAACTGCGGCGCCACCTACGACCTGATCGCCCAGCACGCCTGTTGGCAGTGTTTCGGCCCACTCGAGGTCGACTACGACCAGGCCGCGCTGGCCAAGGTCACGCGCGAGCAGATCGAGGCGGGGCCGCAGAACCTGTGGCGCTACGCCCCGCTGCTGCCGGTGGGCGTCGACCCGGCCGACCGCGTCACGCTCAACCCCGGTCTGACTCCGCTCATCGACGCGTCGAACCTCGCCGAGGCGCTCGGCATGCGGAAGCTGTGGGTGAAGGACGACAGCGCCAACCCCACGCACTCGTTCAAGGACCGCGTGGTCTCCACGGCGGTCTCGGCCGCCGCGAAGCTCGGCTTCGACCGCTTCGCGTGCGCTTCGACGGGGAACCTCGCGAACTCCGTGGCCGCGCACGCCGCGCGCGCCGGGATTCCCTCGACCGTGTTCGTCCCGCACGACCTGGAGCCGGGCAAGATCGTCCAGACCGCGGTCTACGGCGGCCAGCTCGTGGCCGTCGAGGGCTCCTACGACGATGTGAACCGGCTGTGCTCGGAATTGACCGAGACCGACGAGTTCGAGTCGACCGCGTTCGTGAACGTCAACATCCGCCCCTACTACGCCGAAGGCTCCAAGACGCTCGGCTACGAGGTCGCCGAGCAGCTCGGCTGGCGCCTGCCCGAGCAGGTCGTGGTGCCGATGGCTTCGGGTGAACTGCTCACGAAGATCCACAAGGCGTTCGAGGAGTCGGCCGAGATCGGTCTGACCGACCCGGCCGAGGTGCGCGTCTTCGGCGCCCAGTCGGCCGGTTGCAGCCCGATCGCCGACGCGTTCGACGCCGGCACCGACGTGATCACGCCGGTGAGGCCGACGGGGATCGCCAAGAGCCTCAACATCGGCGACCCGGCTGCGGGGCCGTACGCGATCGAGGCGTGCCGGTCGACCGGCGGCGGCATGGCGAAGGTGACCGACGACGAGATCCGCGAGGGCATCCGACTCCTGGCGTCGACCACGGGCGTATTCGCCGAAACGGCCGGCGGAGTGGTGGTCGCTACGCTCCGTAAGCTCTTGGAGGCCGGTCGGCTGGACCCGGAGGCGGAGACGGTCATCTACAACACCGGCGACGGACTGAAGACATTGGATGCTGTATCGTCCCTGGTGGGCCCGACTCACACCGTGAAACCTTCTCTGAAGTCGGCGCGTGAGGCCGGGCTGCTGGACGGTTGAGCAGGGAGTTCGTAAAACGCTTGCCGAACTCCTGAAATTATCACTCTCCGTGACCGATGTGAACACAACTGTCGGATACCCGACAGTTAGAAGCGAACTTCGGGTCTTGACCGTATTCACTGAATGCGTAAGAATTCTTCTTGCGGGAGGCCGCAGCCGTCCTGTCGCCACTCACCCGGTTGACTGCGAGTCCTGGGGCTAGAACGTGTCGAGCAGCGCCAGCCGGTGTCAGGAACTGCGGTCTCCCGACCAATGTCTTCCCGGACGCCTTCGGCCGCAAACACCCCGGACGGTCCATCTTGCTCTTGTCGGTGGCGTCGGCGACACTTGCCGGATGAGCGAATTCGACATCGTCCGCCTCGACGCGACCGAACACGGCATGCACGCCGCGACCAACGAGCACATGATCGCCATCGACGAGGCGATCGGTTACCGGGTCGGCGCGCACGGATCGCTGTTCCAGAAGCACCTGGCCCGATAGAAACCGGATTGCCCGTGCCCCGGAGGGCGGGCACACTCTCCACATGAGTGAATTCGACATCGTCCCGATCGAGCCGAGCGATCACGACCTCGTGCAGTCCTGGCTCGTGATCGGCGAAGCCGTCGAGCGGCACGACTGGCTCGCCATCATGGGCTGGCAACCCACCCTGCGCATGATGGGCCTCCTCCAGCGCCGCGCCGACACCGACTTCGAGCGGTGGGCGGCCGTGAAGGACGGCGAGGCCGTCGGCTGGATCGGTCTCGAACTGCCCGTCCGCGACAACACGCACCTCGCCAAGTTCAACCTCGAAGTCCACCCCGACCACCGGCGCCGGGGCGTCGGCTCGGCTCTGCTGGAGCACATGGAGCGGCGCGCCGCCGCGCTCGGGCGCACCACCGTATCGACGTGGGCACTCGCCCCGATCGACGGCGGCCCCGCTATGGGCACTGCCGCCAAGGGCTTCTCGGCGGCCGCGGGCTACCGGAACACGCTCGACACCGTGGTGCGGGTCTGCGACCTCGACGCGGTCGCAGACGCCGAACTGGAGCGGCTGTGGACCGAGGCGTGGGCCCGGGCGGCGGGCTTCGAGGTCGTCGAGTTCGAGGGCACCCCGCCCGAGGACGTCATCGACGGGATGGCGTACCTGCACGCCCGCATGTACACCGACATGCCGCTGGGCGAATGGGACCTCCAAGAGGCCGACTTCGACGCCGCCCGCGTCGCAGACGAGGAGCGGCAGCGTCGCGAACGCGGCGAGCTGAGCCTCCAAGTCGCGGTGCGACACAAGGACAGCGGAGAGATCGTTGGGTTCACGCAGATCATAGTGGAGGGCGGCAGGGAGCACCACTGCTACCAAGGCGACACGATCGTCGACCCGCGTTTCCGCGGGCACCGGCTCGGCACGATCCTCAAGATCGCCAACCAGCGCCGCATCCGCGAATGGCGCCCGAAGATGCGATACGTGTGGACCGGCAACGCCGCGACCAACGAGCACATGATCGCCATCAACGAGGCGATCGGCTACCGCAAGATCTGCATGGAGCACGTCTGGCAGAAGAAGCTCCCCTAAGGACGCTGCTCGGGCACCTCGGAGGCTTCGGCACTCCGCTTGGAGACGATCGCGGCGTGGATCTCGGCGACCTGCGCCTCGAGGGCGGCGAGGCGGCGGTCGAGCTCGGCTGCCTCGGCGCGGTCGGCCGTGGCGTCCTTCGCGCCGACCCGGTCGACGAACCAGGACGCGAGCGAACCGCTGACGAGGCCGACCAGGCCGATCGCCGCGAACATCAAGACCGCCGAGATGACGCGCCCGGTCATCGTCTGCGGGACCAGATCGCCGTAGCCGACCGTCGAGGCGGTGACGACCGACCACCAAAGGGCGTCGCCGAACGTGTTGATCTGCTCGCCGCGCTCGGCGTCGAGGACCGCGAGGCTGGAGACGAGCAGGATCATCATGGTCACGCCGGTGATGTAGACGCTCGCCCTGGTGCGCAGCGAGCTGCGGGCGTGTCGGCTGAACGTCTCGATGAGGACCAGCACCATCCGCACCAGTCGCAGGGGCCGGGCGATCGGTATGAGGACCATGATCAGGTCGAGCGGGTGGGAGCGGACGAACTCGAGCCGGTGCCCCTTGCCCGCCAAGCACAATCGGAGGACGTAGTCGGCGCCGAACAGCGCCCACACCGCCCAGTTCATTGCCTTGGCTGCGTCCTCGCCCCAGGCGGGCAGGTCGGGGTAGAGGATCGGCGCGGCGTAGGCGATCAGGAACATCAGCGCGAGGATGAACAGCGGGGTGTTCGTCGCGCGCTCCCAGGCCGTGAGCTGCTCCGGCCAGCGCGCTTCGGCTTCGCGTGGAAATGGTGAGGCAGGCACGGACCTAGGCTATCGGGCCTCCGCGACCAGACGATGACCTGCTTTGACCGAATTACGGCTTTCGTGTGGACTACCATCCGGCTATGAACGACGATCCCTACTGGAACGCCGAGACGCCGATCGAGCCGTCGGGGCGGTTCGCCGGCGGCGACGCCCTGGTGACCGACACGTTCGAAGGCTGGTGGAACGCTTCCCTGGCCGCGGTCGCGCGGTCGTGGCGGTCGATGGGGCTGATCCTCCTCATCGGAGTGGTGCTGCCGAGGTGGATCCTCAGCTCCTACTCCAGCCTCGCGTCCGGCGAGGTCGGCTTCGACTGGAACGGCTCCGCGACCGGCTACTGGCCCGGCTGGCCCGCTGCGGCCTTCGGCGGCCTGCTCGGCCTGGCGCTGCTGTACTTGTTCGGCGCGGCGGCCCTGGCCGCGACGCGCGCCGCGGCCGCCGAGGCCGCGGGAGGGTTCGTCAGCCTGGGGGAGGCGTTCCGGTTCGGTTTCCGGCTCGGCTGGAAGTTCTGGCTGTGGTTGCTGCTGGCGTGGGTGACCGTCGGCGTCGGGCTGGCGCTGTGCGTCCTGCCGGGCCTTTGGGCGGCGTTCGCGCTGAGCCTGATGGTGCCCGCCGCGACGTTCGAGCACCGCCGCAGCCCCTATGCCCGGTCGGTCCAGTTGACGCACTCGGCGTTCTGGCCGGCGCTCGGCCGTCTCATCATCGTGGTACTCGTCGTCTTCGCCGCGAACGTCATCATCGCGCTGCTCGGGGCACTGCTGTCCTTGCTGTGGACCGGGATCTTCGCGGGCTGGCTCGCCGCGGTCCTCACCGTCCTCACACACGGGGTGATGGCGCTGCTGCTGCTCGTGCCGATGATCTGGGTGCTCGCCGCGGCCCTGTGCTCCTACGCGTGGCTGCGGGGACGGGCGGAGTCCGTCTCGGCCACGTCGCTGTCCGCGGAGGCATCCGACGCCGCCGGCTCCTGACCGGCGTCGCTCGTTGTTGGCGCCGACCACTTGATTCACGCCCCGGATTGGCACTCTCAAGGCGAGAGTGCTATACCTGGTTTTGGCACTCGCAGCCCGTGAGTGCTAAGCGCGTTGAGGTGGTCAGGCCGAGAACGGCCTGCCGTCGCGGGGTGCCGCCTCACCGTCGACAACGAACGTTATCCGAAAGGAAGCCATCTGCAATGGCGAAGATGATCGCATTCGACGAGGAGGCTCGCCGCGGACTCGAGCGGGGTATGAACATCCTCGCCGAAGCCGTCAAGGTGACCCTCGGCCCGAAGGGCCGCAACGTCGTGCTCGACAAGAAGTGGGGCGCCCCCACGATCACCAACGACGGTGTCTCCGTCGCCAAGGAGATCGAACTGGAGGACCCCTACGAGAAGATCGGCGCTGAGCTGGTCAAGGAGGTCGCCAAGAAGACCGACGACGTCGCCGGCGACGGGACCACCACCGCCACCGTCCTCGCCCAGGCGCTCGTCAAGGAGGGCCTGCGGGCCGTCGCCGCCGGCGCCAACCCGATCGCCGTCAAGCGCGGCATCGAGAAGGCCGTCGCCGCAGTGGTCGAGGAGCTCCAGGCCGCCTCGTCCGAGGTCGACACCGAAGAGCAGATCGCGAACACCGCGTCGGTCTCCGCCGGCGACGCCACCGTCGGCGCCATCATCGCCGAGGCGATGGAGAAGGTCGGCAAGGAAGGCGTCATCACCGTCGAGGAGTCGAACACGTTCGGCCTCGATCTGGAGCTGACCGAGGGCATGCGCTTCGACAAGGGCTACCTGTCCGGTTACTTCGTGACCGACCAGGACCGCATGGAGGCCGTCCTCGAGGACCCGTACATCCTCATCGTCAACCAGAAGGTCTCGGCGGTCAAGGACCTGCTTCCGACCCTGGAGAAGGTCACCCAGACCGGCAAGCCGCTCCTGATCATCGCCGAGGACGTCGACGCCGAAGCGCTGGCGACCCTCGTGGTCAACAAGGTCCGCGGCATCTTCAAGTCCGTCGCCGTCAAGGCCCCTGGCTTCGGCGACCGCCGCAAGGCCATGCTCGGCGACATCGCCATCCTCACCGGCGGCCAGGTCATCTCCGAGGAGATCGGCCTCAAGCTGGAGTCGGCCACGCTCGACATGCTGGGCACCGCCCGCAAGGTCGTCATTACCAAGGACGAGACCACCATCGTCGACGGTGGCGGCGAAGAGGAGCAGATCCAGGGCCGGGTCGGCCAGATCCGCGCCGAGATCGACAACTCCGACTCCGACTACGACCGCGAGAAGCTGCAGGAGCGCCTGGCGCGCCTCGCCGGCGGCGTCGCGATCATCAAGGTCGGCGCGGCCACCGAGGTCGAGCTCAAGGAGCGCAAGCACCGCATCGAAGACGCCGTGCGCAACGCCAAGGCCGCGGTCGAGGAAGGCATCCTCCCCGGCGGCGGCACCGCGCTGGTGCAGGCCGGCGCCACCGCCTTCGACAAGATCGAAGCCGAAGGCGACGAGGCCACCGGTGTGGAGATCGTCCAGCGTTCGCTGGGCGCCCCGCTGCGCGCCATCGCCGAGAACGCCGGCCTCGAAGGCGGCGTCGTGGTCGAGAAGGTCAAGGGCCTGCCGAAGGGCGAGGGCCTCAACGCCGCGACCGGCGAGTACGTCAACATGCTGGACGCCGGCATCCCGGACCCGGCCAAGGTGACCCGGTCGGCGCTGCAGAACGCGGCCAGCATCGCGGCGCTGTTCCTCACCACCGAGGCCGTCGTCGCCGACGCCCCCGAGAAGGAGAACGCCGGTGGCGGCGGCGCTCCCGACATGGGCGGCATGGGCATGATGTAACTCAGGCCCACTGAGTACTGCGAGGGAGAGCCGCTCACGGTAGAGTGAGTGGTTCTCCCTTTCTCTGTGCTGGCTTCCAGTGCAGACAGGCAAGAAGCGCCTGATGCGCTCGCGGCATCCCGTTCTCCCAGAACGGGATGCCGCACTGGTTTACCGTTCGTGCGCGAGGCGATACCCTGGAGGCATGCCCCCGCACGGCCCGAAAGCCCTTCTGCCGGTGACGCTCAGCGCACTGGCGGTCGGCGCCGCGCTCCTCGCCGCCTCCCCCGCGGCGGCCGCCGAGACCGAACCCCCCGACTACCGCGACGAAGGCCCCCACCTGCTGGTGTGCCCCGGTGACGCCGACGCCTTCGCCGAACGCAACGCCGACGTCTCCTACAACCGCCGCATCGACAACGAGCAGCTGTACGAGGCATGCGCCGAGAACGGCCACCGCGACCTCGCGGACGCCGTAGCCGCCGCCACCGAGCCCGGGATGAGGATCCTCATCCTCCCCGGCCAGTACACAGCCTCCACGCCCGTGGTCATCGACGGCCGAGCGGACCTCCAGATCGAAGGCCGAGGCGACAGCCCCGAAGACGTCACCCTCACCGGCGGGTACACCGCCGAGACCGTCATCGAAGCGAGCGACGCGACCGGCCTCTACCTCAGAGGCTTCACCGTCACCGGCGGCAGCGCCACCGGTCTGCTCCTCTCCGGAGCCCAAGGCGCCACAGTAGAGCAGGTGAACGCGACCGACAACGGCAAGAACGGGATCCACATCAACGACTCCACCGCCGTCGACCTCGTCGACTGCACCGCCACCGGCAACGACGCCGCCGGCATCGCCCTGCACGACACCGAAGCCACCGTCACCGGATGCGACAGCGGCGACAACCTCACCGGACTGCTCGACACCGGCGCCGGCCGCCTGACACTCGAAGCGAACCGCCTCCACGACAACACCACCGGACTCGTCGTCACCGACACCGCCGAAGGCCACCGCCTCGACGCCCACCGCAACAGCATCTACGACAACAACGCCGACCACTACGGCAACCTCACCAGCGGCGCCTGCGACACCGAACCGGCCGCAGACACCATATGCCCCGCCGAGACCACCCCCACCGGCGTCGGCATCCTCATCGACGAAGGCAACGACACCCGCTTCATAGGCAACCACCTGTGGGGCCACCGGACCGCCGCCGCCATGCTCTGGGGCGAGACCGGCATCGACGACACCGCCTCACACCGCAACCGGTTCGAAGGCAACACACTCGGATACCGCGACGACGGCCATCGCTCACGCAACCGCCTCGACCTGTGGTGGGACGGCCAAGGCGAAGGCAACTGCTTCACCGAACCCGGCGCCCTCCACACCACGCCCGCGGTCCTCCCCGTCTGCGACGCCGACAACGGACCGGCACGGCTCCTCGGCGAACCGGTGAAGACCTTCAAGATCTGGCACTGCGACACCGGCCCCCTCCAAGGCGACACCGTCCCCGCCGGATGCGACTGGTTCGGCGCCAAGTTCACCGACCGCCTCGAATTCCAGGCCGCCGTCGTCTTCGCCGCCTCCCTGCTCTTCCTCACCGGCGCCGGCTGGCTCGGCGCCGCCCGTTCCCCCAACCCCCCACCGCCCATGTCGATGACGTTCTCCGCCATCGCCACCGGCTCCGCCGCCCTCCTCCTGGTCCTCGCCTCCTGGTCCGGCCGCAGCGACTACGAGGCCCTCGCCATCGGACTGTGGGGCGCCGGCTGGATCCTCGCCGGCCGCTCCTGGTTCTCCACGGGCCTCCACGCCTTCGGCGGCTTCACCGCCCTCATCGGCGGCCTCGCCGTCCTCGACGCCCTCGACCGCGGCACCTGGATCATCCCCGTCGTCCCCGTCTCCCCCGCATGGATGTGGCTCGCCCTGCTGCCCCTGTGGACCCTCCTGGCCCTCGGAGCGGTGCTGCGCCGCCACAGGCGAGAACCGGCTTCGCCACCGGTGCAACGCACCCCGGTCACCGTCCCCGCCCACGACCGCTTCGACTGGTAGGCCGTGCCGATGCGCGACTCCGCAATCGTTCACCGAAAAGGCCGATTCGCGGCTCCCCAGGCGTCGCCGAGACGATCGCGTAGGGTTACCACATGACTTGGATCTGGCAGATCGAAGACGCCGACGGCAACGCCCTCGACACGCCCGACGACGACCTGGGCAGCCAAGGCGACGCCGAGTCGTGGCTGGGCGAACGCTGGCGCGACTTCGTCGCCGAAGGCGCCGCCACAGCCGTCCTCCTCGAAGACGGCAAGACCGTCTACCGCATGGCCCTCGACGCCGCCGAGGAATAGCGCGGCGGCATCCCGGAGTTCGCCGCGGTTCGACCACCCGTAATAGGCTGGACGGCGTGACCGACTCTGGCTCCCTCACGCTCACTGCGACGCGCGCGCGTGCCGCGCTCGACGCCCGCCGCGGCATCGTCCGCCTCCACCCCGAAGTGCTGACCGCGCTCGGGCTCCAGGCCGGCGACGCCGTCGACCTCGCCGGGCGGCGCACGACTACGGCGATCGCGCTGGCCGCCGACCGGTACGCGTCACGGCGGGCACTGTACGCCGACGACCTGACACTCGGCAACATCGGCGCGCGGGACGGCGACCCGGTCAAGATCGCGCCGTCCGAACTGGCGGCCGCCGACCGGGTGGTGCTCACCGGCCCGGCATCGGTGATCGCGGCCGTCGACCCGGACACGCTGCGGCTGGCGCTGCTGAGCAAGGTCGTGAGCGTCGGCGACGACGTGTCCCTGCTGCCGATCGAAATCGGCGACGGACAGCGCGAGATCGTCTCGGCCACACGCCGGACGCTCAACAACACGCTGGGCATGGCCTGGACCACCATGGTGCTCAACGTGGTCGAGTCCGAACCGGAGGCTGGGGCCATGATCACGACCGACACGGTCGTGCGGTGGGAGGACGACGCGCCCGCGTCGATCGACGTGCCGCTGGCGGAAACGGGCCGCGTCGCGAACCTGCGGCGCCCGAGAGTACCGGTCCCCGAAGGCGGCGAGGCCGTCCGCACCGAGACCCCGGCGAAACGTACGCAGCCCGCGCCCGAACGTCCGCGCGAAGCCGAGCACATCCCCTACGACGAGCTCGCCGGGGCCAAGATCCCGGCCGAAGAGCTTCGCGAACTGCTCGACCTGGGATTCAACCACCGAGAAGTGCTGACGGTCGTAGGCACCGACATGACGCTGGGCGTCCTCGTGTCCGGGCCGTCCGGCTCCGGGAAGGCTACAGTGGTGCGTTCGGTGGCCGCCGAGGTCGGCGCCGGCGTCAGCGAGATCGCCGGCCCCGAGCTCGCCGCGATCGAGGCGAACACCGCCGCAGACCGGCTGCGGCGCGCCGTCGCCGAGCTCTCCTCGCCGGGAGTCCTGCTCGTGACCGGCGTGGACGCGATAGCGCCGGCCGAGAGGAACACCCCGCTGAGCACAATGTTCAAGCGACTCGTCGAAGAGGTCCTCGACGACGACCACGCGGTCGTGTGCACCACCTCCCGAGTCGACGACCTCGACACCGAACTGCGCGGCCGGCTCGAACACGAGGTGGTGGTCCCGATGCCGGACGCCGACGCCCGCCGGGAACTGCTGCTGTACTTCACGCGCGGCATGAAGGTCGCCGAGGACGTCAAGGTCGAATCCGTGGCGCACCGCTCGCCGGGCTACGTGGCGGCGGACCTGGCGACGATGGTGCGCGAGGCAGGAGTGCGGGCGGCGATGCGCGCCAAGGACGGCGGGGCGACCGCGCTCCAGAACGCCGACTTCGACTCGGCGCTGGACTCGGTCCGGCCCTCCAGCATGGCCGGGGACTCGGTCGAGCTCGGAGGACTGACACTGGCCGACGTGGGCGGCATGGCCGACCTGAAGCAGACGCTCACCGAGACGGTCCTGTGGCCCCTCACCTACCCGGACGCCTTCACCCGGCTCGGCATCGATGCGCCACGCGGCATCCTCCTGTACGGCCCGCCCGGGTGCGGCAAGACGTACATCGTGCGCGCTGTCGCCGGTGAAGGTCACGCGAACGTGTTGAGCGTCAAGGGCTCCGAGCTGCTGAACAAATGGGTGGGCGAATCGGAGAAGAACGTGCGGGAACTCTTCCGGAGGGCCCGCCAGGCCAGTCCGACACTGATGTTCTTCGACGAACTCGACGCGCTGGCCCCGGTCCGCGGCGGGGGCACCGACGGCGGAACGGCCGACCGGGTGGTGGCGTCGCTGCTGACCGAACTGGACGGCGCGGAGGCGTTGCGGGACGTCGTGGTGGTGGGAGCGACGAACCGTCCGGACATGATCGACCCTGCGCTGCTGCGGCCGGGCAGACTCGAACGCCTCGTCTACGTGCCGCCTCCGGACGCGAGCGGACGGGCGGACATCCTGCGCGCCAACGCGAAGAACGTTCCGTTCGCCGACGATGTGGACCTTGGCGAGGTGGCGGACGAACTCTGGCTCTACTCGGCGGCCGACTGCGCCGCGCTGATACGGGAGGCGGCGCTGACCGCGATGCGCGAATCACTCGACGCGACAGTGGTGACGGCGGCCCACATGGAGCAGGCGATGGAGCGGGTGCGCCCGAGCCTCGACCCGAAGCAGCTCGAATACCTGGAGAACTACGCCGAGGACCGCGAGTCCTAGCGATCGTCCACAACCTGTCGATAGGCGGGGGTCGTCGGTGGCTCGTTGGCTGCCTGGGGAGGCCTGAAATGGCCCCTGTTCGGGGGCGGCGTCTTTCACGTGGATGGTCGATCTGCGCCAAGGGCGGCAGCGACGAAGGCGTGAGTGAATGGGCGGGCTCGGTCGTCGGGTGCCTGGCCGAGTGAGGGCTGGCGAGATTTCCTCGTGTTGTGTTGTGCGGCAGGCGGTCCGGGTCCCGAACATGAGGGGTTTCCCACCGATCGGGTGATGATTTCTGCTGGTCAGGTCCGTATCATTGAAGTATAGGACGAACAGTCGGAAACAGGGAGATTGTTCGAGGATCTGGCGGTAACGGAGGGGGTGTGTGATGGCGGGGACGATGGCGGACGGGTCGGTGCGGAGCGAGAAGTCGAAG
>NZ_JAKZEW010000035.1:0-580 GCF_022548875.1 Glycomyces sp. L485
TCGTGCTCCCCGCGCGAGCGGGGATGAGCCGGCTTTCATGGGCCTTATCGACAAGCTGTGGCGGTGCTCCCCGCGCGAGCGGGGATGAGCCGCTGCCTAGCGGCTTCACGGTGGCGGGCAAGGAGTGCTCCCCGCGCGAGCGGGGATGAGCCGAGTGCCGTCCAGGTCGCACAAGATCGCGGGTGGTGCTCCCCGCGCGAGCGGGGATGAGCCCGGGGGGTGTGACCCGCAGGGACGCTCTCAGGAGTGCTCCCCGCGCGAGCGGGGATGAGCCCCAACCGCGACGCCTACATCGCCCGCCTAGAGAGTGCTCCCCGCGCGAGCGGGGATGAGCCGGGTGAGGGTCTTACATCGTCTGTGCTTGCCTTGTGCTCCCCGCGCGAGCGGGGATGAGCCGCATACCTCTTCACACATGCGTAGTTGCCCGCGATTAGTGCTCCCCGCGCGAGCGGGGATGAGCCCAGCCACTCGGACACGGATGGTCTTACGGGTGCTCCCCGCGCGAGCGGGGATGAGCCTTACCCGTCCAGCTTACGCACGGTGGACACGATGTGCTCCCCGCGCGAGCGGGGATGAGCCC
>NZ_JAKZEW010000035.1:724-48939 GCF_022548875.1 Glycomyces sp. L485
CGCAACGTGCTGGGGAACAAGGTGCTCCCCGCGCGAGCGGGGATGAGCCTTCAGTAACGCGATTGAAGGGAAGGGGCGCGCTGTGCTCCCCGCGCGAGCGGGGATGAGCCCTTCATAAATCGGACATCCTGAAGCGCGCTCGGCGTGCTCCCCGCGCGAGCGGGGATGAGCCGGGAGTAACCCATGGCAATACCGATCGTTACACGTGCTCCCCGCGCGAGCGGGGATGAGCCCGTAGCGACCGCGATCACGGTAGACACCGCGATGTGCTCCCCGCGCGAGCGGGGATGAGCCGTGTCTGCTTGAATGCGTAGTTGCCCGCGATTAGTGCTCCCCGCGCGAGCGGGGATGAGCCCCAATGCGATCCCGCCGCATCCGCTGCACGGATGTGCTCCCCGCGCGAGCGGGGATGAGCCTCGCCATAGCACGCGCGCGGTTAGGCACGTATTGTGCTCCCCGCGCGAGCGGGGATGAGCCACGGACAATCGACGCAAGTGATGAGCAAATTCTGTGCTCCCCGCGCGAGCGGGGATGAGCCCGGCTCCGGATTGCGAGTGTGCTGTCGGACTGGGTGCTCCCCGCGCGAGCGGGGATGAGCCCCTCGGGAAATACCCAATAGCCCGCAGGTTTCAGTGCTCCCCGCGCGAGCGGGGATGAGCCCCGTGCGGTAGTCGTCAACCGGATACACGTTCTGTGCTCCCCGCGCGAGCGGGGATGAGCCAGAATCTTACCGTCGTCCTTTTCGTACTGTCCAGTGCTCCCCGCGCGAGCGGGGATGAGCCCCAAACCATCCATTCATCCGCGCGCACTGTAGTGTGCTCCCCGCGCGAGCGGGGATGAGCCGGTTGCTAGCTAGTAGTGACCGGCCGGACCCTTGTGCTCCCCGCGCGAGCGGGGATGAGCCCGCAATTGCGCCTTGCTTAAGCAACCGTCTCCCGTGCTCCCCGCGCGAGCGGGGATGAGCCCGCTGGTCTTGACGTCCAAGCATCGGATGTCGTGTGCTCCCCGCGCGAGCGGGGATGAGCCCATCCATATGCAACGGGTTCGAATCCCGTACATGTGCTCCCCGCGCGAGCGGGGATGAGCCTTCTGCCCCAGTCATCATAATCGTCGTCATGCCGTGCTCCCCGCGCGAGCGGGGATGAGCCCATAGATATCCGCGCCACACGCAGAGAAACCCCGTGCTCCCCGCGCGAGCGGGGATGAGCCGCTATCCCACTCCTCTAGATAATTCATTAGCCTGACCGATTCATGAGTTTGAGTCGCGTTGGCGTGTCGTGACGCAAGAAGTGCCTTTCTACCTGCGATGATACTGGTTCTGAAGCCATAGTAGACATCGCCAAGAAAGGCACTCTGACGGTGAACGGTACCGGAATACGACCGCGGCTGCGGGTAGGCGGCGAGGTTGACGGCCTCGTTGGGCGTGTCGGGACGCGTCTGGTGGCCGAGGTCGCCGACCGGATCGGGTTGACCGGCGGCCTGATAGCAGCGCTCGATCCCGGTGGCAGGCAACGCGATCACGCACCGGGCCGGGTGATGTGCGATGTCGCGGTCGGCCTGGTCGACGGGGCCTCATGCATCGAGGACCTGGCCGCTCTCAGAGCCGAGCCGGACCTGTTCGGGCCCCTCGCCTCGTCCTCGACGATCTGGCGGACCCTCGACGACATCAATGGTGCGGCGTTGGAGCGGCTGCGCGCGGCGCGGGCCGCCGCGCTGGAGCGGGCGGTGTCCCTGGCCGGGTACGCGGCCATGCCCCCGCCGGTGACCGCGGCCGGAGCGCCGATTCGGGCGACGGTCATCGATCTGGACGTGACGATCACCTGCTGCCGCTCCGAGAAGGAAGGCGCGGCCCCGACCTGGAAGCGCACGTACGGGTTTCATCCGCTCCTGGCCAGCCTCGCGGACCTGGACTGCTTCCTGTCCGGGATGCTCCGGAGCGGCAACGCCGGCTCGAACACTGCAGCCGACCACATCGACGTGCTCTTCGACGCCCTCGCCGCGGTCCCGAAGGCGTGGCTCGACCACCCGGTCCGCGTCCGGGGCGACACCGCCGCCTTCACCCACGACTTCCTCGCCCAGATCCGCGCCCTCCGCCCCGACACCGACACCGACACCGATGAGCGTGCGGGGCTTGACATCCGGTTCTCGGTCGGATGCCGGGTCGACGCGGTCGTGCAAGCGGCGATCAGTGCGGTGCCCGAGGAGGCGTGGAGCGCCGCGACCCGATCCGACGGTACCGAATCGCAACGCGGCCAGACGGTCGAGATCACCGACCTGGTCCGCGCGGCCTCCCCGGCCTGGTTCAAGCCGTGGCCGACCGGGATGCGGCTGATCGCCCGCCGCGAGCGCCCCCACTCGGGCGCGAAACTCACCTTGTGGGAAGCGGCGACCGGCTGGCGCCATCAGGTGGTCGCCACCGACTGCCCCGCCTCCGAGACCGTTCCGGTCCCGCGCGAGGAAGCCGAGCACCGCCAGCACGCATGCGTCGAAGACCGGATGCGTCAAGGCAAGCAGATGGGACTGGCTCTGCTGCCCTCCCGGATCTGGGACATCAACGCCGCCTGGCTCGAACTGGTCATCTGCGCCGACCAACTCACCGCACTGACCCGGCTGCTCGGCTTCGACGACCACGACCCCATGCGACGGACCGAAATCAAACGCCTGCGCTACCGGATCCTCCACGTCCCCGGCCGCATCACCCGCACCGGCCGACAAGTGTTCCTGCACCTGCCCCGCTCCTGGCCATGGATCGAAAGCCTGCGCACCGCATGGGCCCGCATCACCGCCATTCCCATCCCGGCCTGAGCGACACCGCACGCGAACCCACCGTCGGAAACGGCCACGATCCCCTACCCCGCAAGCAAACCACCCGATGAAAGGCCACACCAGACAACCCCGCCACGGTTCCTCCTGCCCCGCAAACGAAAACGACGAACAGGAACAAACCTCTCAACCTTCATGAATAAGGCAGGTTAACAGCGCCAGAGCTACTTGAGCGAGACAATTCGGACCGTCGCGCCGAGCCCTGCCAAGGTCTCCTGGGCTTGAGCCGCGGTCGCGTGATCGACTCCAGACAGGAAGGTTGAAGGGGTGCTGTCAGCGACCGTGGCAGCGGGCTTGAATGCCATCCCCGTCAATGAGCGAATCGCTGTGATGACGCGGATTCTCGTGACACCTGCGCCCGGGTCGTCGAGAACTACCGCATACAGGCCTGAGCTGCGAGGGCGGGTGGATTCATTTGGTGATTCGAGAATCCGTTGCTTCTGTCGATCGAACTCGTCGCGGGTGATGAGGTCTCGGTCAAGAAGCTCAGCGAGTTTGGCGAGCTGATCGATGCTTGAGGAGCTGTGGGTCTCGTCCGGTGCCTGCGGGGTGGGGACATTCGGGTCGGCCGGGGTGCGAGGGAGCATCCGGCGGAGTTCGACTTGCTCTTTATGGCCGAATGTGGCCCGAAACTGCACGACTTCCCAGCCCTGAGCGCCGTACTTTCCCAGCTCTCGGTCGCGCTTCCGATAGTCGAGACCGCCTGTCCATTTTGCGCTTGGTTTTGGCACCATGACGGTTTTGTACTCGTAACGGGGCTCATTCATTGTGAGCCTCCTTGATGTCGTGCGCTGAGCCACTTGGTCTCCGTCAGGAAGCCCATACCCCCGGCGATAGCACCCGATCCCATATTCCTATGGTCGCGCGACGACGGCCATGGTGGTACCGAACGCCTCATCACGCTCTGAAATGAGCGCCAGTGGGAAACACCTCGCGCATACAAGGGCCAAAGCCTCTGTCAGGGCAATATGGCTAGGCGGTGAGTTCGGCGAGGAGCTCCTCGCCGGTCCAGTCCCGCCGCCCTCCTGCCTCGGCGTCGCGGACGAGCGCGACGAGCTGCTCGTTCGCAGGAGCCCGCGTCCCGTACCGGTCCGCCAGCGCGACGATCTCGCCGTTGAGGTAGCCGACCTCGGTGGTCCGGCCGGCCTCCAGGTCCTCCCACATCGACGAGCGAGCGAGCGGATCGATGGCGAGCATGCGGGCGGCCACGCGGGTGAAGAGCGCGTCGGGCGCGCTGAGCAGGGCGGGCATCCAGCGCGGCGGCAGCGGCGTGAGCCGCTCGGGGGCGACGCCGGCGGCGTCGAACGCCGCCAGCGCCTCCCGCTGTGCGAGCGCCAGGCATCGCCGGTAGGCCTGCTGCGAGAGCTCTTCCTTCAGTGGCAGGCCCGACAGTGCGTTGACCGCGTTGTTGAGATTGAGCAGGAGCTTGGCCGCCAGCACGGCCTCCATGTCGGGGCGCAGAACCAATCCCAGCCCGGCCCGTTCGAACGCCGCGGTCCAATCGTCGAGCGAGGGATCCGACTGGACTTCGAGTTCACCGGTGGTGGCGGCGTGGAACCAGCCCGCGCCCCGGTCCACCACGTTGAACCCGACCATCCCCGGCAGCACGGTCACGCCGGGGAGTCGGTCGTGCAGTATCTGGGCGTTGTGCAGGCCGTTCTGGAAGCTGACGACGACCGCGCCCGGTTTGAGGCGGGAGGCCAATTCGTCGCCTGCGTCGGCTGTGGCCGCGGACTTCACGGTGACGAGTACGAGATCGGCCTCGGCGGCCACGTCGGCCGCGGTCTCGTACCGCGGGGCGGGCACGTTGAGTTCGAGGCCGTGCAGGTCGGTGAGGGTGATGCCGTGCCCGGCGATCTGCCGGGCCAGCCGCTCCCGGCCGACGAACGCGACGTCGCTCCCGGCCGCGGCGAGTCGGCCGCCGACGAAGCAGCCGATGCTTCCCGCGCCGTATACACAGATCATCATGGACGGATGCTACCGCCGCCGAGGCGGCGTTCGACCGCCTCGCGGCGAGATCGGCAACCGTTTCCTATGCCGCCGCGTGTTAGCGGTGACCAAAGAATGGAGAGGGTTTGCGAATGATCGAGTCGCGAGGCAAGACCACCGAGGAGCGGTACCAGTCGGGGGAGAACTACACCGGCGCCGGCAACCTGAAGACCAGGCAGAGCCTCTACGCGTACAAGACTCCCCGGTACGACCTTCCCGCGATCGTGGCCGACCGGATCGGCGGCGAGCCAGAACGCGTCCTCGACATCGGTTGCGGCAACGGCAACTACACCCGCCACTTGCGTGAGCGGTTCCCGGTCGCGCAGGTCGTCGGTGTCGACCTCGCGCCCGGGATCATGGCGGATCTGGCCGAGCCCACGATCGTCGCCGACGTGGCGGACCTGCCGTTCGACACCGGCAGCGCCGACGTCGTCCTGGCGATGCACATGCTCTACCACGTGCCGGACATCCCGGCCGCGCTCGACGAGCTCGGCCGCGTCCTCACTTCCGGCGGGGTCCTGTTCGTCTCCACGGTCGCCGACGACGACAAGCCCGAGTTCGCCGAAGTGTGGCGCGAGGCCGCGGCCGAGGCGCTCGGCATCGACGTCGGGGACAACCGCGCGGCCGTGCTCGACCGGTTCTCACTGGCGAGCGCGGAGGCGATGCTCGCCGAGCGCTACGCGTCGGTGCGGCTGCACGACCTGCCGGGCGTCATCGACCTGCCCGAGCCGGGCCCGCTCGTGGACTTCTACCGCTCGATGAGGTCGTTCGTGGAACTCGACGAAGCGGAGTTCGAGGCGGTCCTCATCTCGGTCGAGTCGCGACTGATGCGCTACTTCGAGACCCGGGACACGTTCCGGATCACCAGCCACCCGGGCATCCTCGAGTGCCGGGACCCGCGCTGCTGAGCCGTACCGCTCCCGGTGGCTGCTGAGCGTGGACGAGGCTCGCCGCCGTGTGCTAGGGTTCCCGGCATGTCTACGGCAGTTCGTTGGTATACGCGCTTTACGCTGGCTCCGGGTGGAGCCGGTAGTCACGCGCGCTGACTAGACGAACACCCGGAGCCAGCAAGGCAGAGACGACCGTCTCTGCCTTTCGTCGTTATGGCGGGCCGGCCCGGTGTGGTAGTCCACGAGTGGATGCGGACCCGCCTCGCAGAGAAGATGGGATTCCCGCTCAATGTCAACGTCCACAGACTCCTCCCCGCAGACCAACGACCTGCACGTCGTCGGATTCCAGCCTCTGGTCTCCCCTGCCGCTCTCCGTGACGAGCTCCCCTTGGGCCAGGACCGGGCGGCGCTCGTGCAGAACGGCCGCCAGGCCGTCAAGGACGTTCTGACCGGGGACGACGACCGTCTCCTTCTCGTCGTCGGCCCCTGCTCCGTCCACGACCCGGACGCGGCCGTGGACTACGCGCACCGGCTGGCCGCGGCCGTCGCCCCGCTCAGCGACGACCTGTGCGTGGTCATGCGCGTGTACTTCGAGAAGCCCCGCACGACCCTCGGCTGGAAGGGCCTGATCAACGACCCGCACTTGAACGGCACCCATGACGTGGAGCTCGGGCTCCGTCTGGCGCGCCGGGTCCTGCTCGACGTGCTCGACGCGGGCCTGCCGGTCGGCTGCGAGTTCCTGGAGCCGACGAGCCCGCAGCACATCGCCGACGCCGTCTCCTGGGGCGCCATCGGCGCGCGCACCACCGAGAGCCAGGTGCACCGCCAGCTCGCTTCGGGCCTGTCGATGCCGGTCGGCTTCAAGAACACCACCGACGGGGACTTGACGTCGGCCATCGACGGCTGCCGGGCCGCGGCCGGCGACCACGTGTTCTTCGGCGTCGACGAGGAGGGCCGCGCGTCCATCGTGTCGACCAGCGGCAACCCCGACTGTCACATCATCCTCCGCGGCGGTCGCGGCGGCCCCAACTACGGGGCCGCGGACGTCCGCGACGCGCTCGCCCTCCTGGCCAAGCACGAGATGCCCGAACGTCTGGTCGTCGACGCCAGCCATGCCAACAGCGGCAAGGACCACGTCCGCCAGGGCGAGGTCGTCCGCGAGCTCGCCGACCGGATCGCCGCGGGGGAGCGGGGCATCGCGGGCCTGATGATCGAGAGTTTCCTGGCCGAGGGGCGGCAGGAGCCGGGGCCGCTGGAGACGCTCGAGTACGGCAAGAGCGTGACCGACGCCTGCGTCGGCTGGGAGCAGACCGAGGCCCTGCTCGGCGAGCTCGCCGCCGCCGTCCGAAAGGGACGTGCCGCGCGCGGCTGAACCGTGGCCCGACCGGGGTGCAAGGCCACTCGACTTCGTAGGCGCCCGCTGCTTGCGTTGAAGCGGGCGCTCACGAAGTCGGCACGCACCTGAGACGAGAACCGGCGGATCCGGCGCCGAGCACTACCGGCGGCCCTCGGCGAGGCGCACGAGGTGGGCGTGCGCGTACTCGCACACCACCGCGTGGCGGTAGACCGCCGCGGGCACGTCGGTGTTCGAGTCGGCGCGGATGGCCAGGTCGCCGCACTGCCACCGCAGGAACGTCGGATCACCGGTGAGGTCGGTGAGGATCGACAGGATCGAGTCGTCGAAGCGCATGGAGTGGACGGCCCGCCGGTACTCCTCGGGCGTCAAGCACAGCGCGAACGGCAGGTTCATCAGGCACAGCGCGGTCTGGATGTCCAGGTTGAGCACGCGGCGGCGGTGCGGCTCCGGGTCGAGCGGCGGCATGTCCAGGCCCGAGAAGTCCAGCCCCCGCGCCCGGACCGGCCCCGGGCCGAGCGCAGCCAGGACGTCGTAGACGTTGATGTCGTGCTCGATCACCGCCCTGTCGCCGAGCCCGGCGAGGTCGAGCGGCCGCAGCCCCACCGGCTCGATCCGGGTCCCCTCGGCGTTGCGGACGATGAAGTTCAACAGGTTCGTCTCGATGACGAAATGCCGGATCAGCAGCTCGACGGCGAGCGGGGACACGAAGCGGCGCAGGAACCACAGGCACAGGACGTCCATGGCCGTGTGCGCGGTCCAGCGGATCGGCGTGAGCCGCTTCGCGATCACGATGAGCACCGCGAGCACCCGCGAGACGGGCCTGGCGACCGGGTAAAGCCAGGTGCGGGTCCAGCGGCGCTGATCGTCGGCGACCATGCGGGCCACCGCCGGGTCGAGCGGCTTGGCCGGATCGGCGACGACCGCGTCCCACATCGACGGGTCAGACATGGTCGAGCTCCTCCAACTGGAGGGCGTAGAGCCGCGCGACGACCTTGGCGGTCTTGACGATCGCGTCGGCAGCGGCCTCGTCGACACGGTCGGAGGCGAGGATCGCCTGGAGCTTCGCGAAATGGTCGTCGTCGGCTTCACCGTGATAGGCGAGGAAGGCGACCTGGTCGTCCCCGAGGCCCAGCAGGTCCTTGAACCGCCGCGCCCACTCGGCGGCCTTGCCGGTGCCGAGGCCCTCGATGATGAACATCGCCCCGAGCAGTCCGACCGGGTCGGGTGCGCTCGCGGTGTGGAACATATAGGCCGACAGGGCCTCCGAGCCGATGTTCTTCTCGCCCGAGCGGATCTCGTCGAGCGAGCCGCCGCAGGCCACGAAATCCCGTTCGATCATCATGAAGTCGCGGTGCTCCTCGGCGGCGTGGCCGATCGCGGCGCTGCGCAGATCGAAGTTCTCCACCGAGAAGTTCGACGCGGCCCGCGAGATCCACCGCGCGCCGTCGGCGACCTGCTGGCGCAGGTTGAACAGCAGCCTCCGGTAGTCCTCGATCGTCGCCGATCCGTCGGCGAGGCGGCGCATCACCGGGACCTCGTCGAGCCGCCGCTCGAAGTCCTCCCATACCGCCTCCAGCCGGGCGAAGACGGTCCCGCGCGCAGGAGCGGCCTCGCGAACCGGCGCCGGGGCCGGCGCCTCCCGATCGGCGTCCACGCAGGTCAGGTGCGCGAATGCGAACGAGAAGCGTCCCGACTCGGGCACGGCCAGCAGGATCGTCTGGCCGGGTTCGAAACGACCCGTCCGCCAGCACTCCTCCAAGGCGATGAAGATCGAGGCCGCCCCGGTGTTGCCGCGCGACTCCAGATTGGAGAACCACTTGTCGGTGTTCAAGGCCGAGCCGGAGGAGGCGATCTGGTCGAAGATGATGTCGCGGAAGGCGTTCGTGCTGTAGTGGCAGAGCACGTGGTCGAGCCGGTCGAGGTCGACCAGGCCCAGACGCGTCAGCTCCTTGAACTCGCGCAGCCCCGCCTCGGCCAGCGCACCGAGCGCGGCGGTGTCCTGGCGCAGCCGCATCATCCCCGCGTTCTCGGCCGCCGAGGCGGTACCGAGGTCCTGCCAGGTCTGCCCGGCCACCGGCTCGCCGCCGTCGCCCATCCCGGCGCGCATGCACACTTGGTGCTCGTGCGCGAGGGAGACGCCGCGGACCCAGTCGACGCGCAGCGACGGCCGGTCCGGGCGCGGCCGGGGCTCGACGACTACCGCGCCCGCGCCGTCGGAGAGCATCCACCGCAGGAAGTGCGCGTCGGCCTCCCCACGGTTGAACCGCGAGTGGCGCAGCCACCGGCTGGACAGCTCCGAGCCGACCACCGCGGCGCGGCGCAGGTCGCCGAGCCGGACTTTCGCGGCGGCCGCGTCGAGCGCAGCGAGACTCGACGCGCACACCCCGGCGGCCGACAGCAGCTGCATCGGGCCGCCGCCGAGCCGCCCGTGCACCATCGACGCGAAGCCCGGCACGAGCAGGTCCCCTTGGGTGGTAGCGGTAGCGAGCATGTCCAGCTCGCCCGCGCCGAGACCGCGGTCGGCAAGTGCTTCGCGAAGCGCCGCGGCGGCCAGCTCCTCGTTCAGCTCGGTCGTGCGGCCCTGCGCGTCGAGCGCATAATGGCGCGAGGTGATCCCGTTGGCGGCCAGAATTCGGCGGCGCAGCCGGTCGCCGCGCTCGTCGACGCCGCCGAGACGCCCGGCGATCTCGTCGTTCGCGACCGGCGGCCCAGGAAGGTACGAGCCGGCGGCGGTGATGAAGGCGGTCTCAGTCATGCCTCCATTGAGCACCTCTGGAAGCGCCCGCGGCATCGGCTGAGGTACTCAAACCGGTGCGCGAACGTACTCAAATCCCGCCGTCGATCCCGTGCTCGATCGCATAGCGCACCAACTGGGCCCGGTTGTGCAGCTGCAGCTTGCTGAGCGTGCGCTGCACATGGTTCTGGACGGTCCGGTGCGACAGGTACAGCCGCGCCGCGATCTCCTTGTAGGTCAATCCCTTCGCGACCAGGCGCAGGACCTCGGTCTCCCGCTCGGACAGACTCGGATGCCCCTCGGGCGCTTCGGCGTTCGCCAACCGCCGATACTCGCCGAGGACCATGCCCGCCAGGCCCGGCGTGAACACCGCGTCGCCGGCGGCGACCCGCTCGACCGCTTCCACCAGCTCGGGGGCCGACGCCGACTTCACCAGATAGCCGCGCGCGCCCGACTTCACCGCCTCCAGGACGTCGGCCGACTCGCCGCTGGCCGACAGCACCAGCACCTTTGTCGGGCAGTCCTCGCCGAGCCCCCGCAGAACCTCCACACCAGACAGATCCGGCAGCTGCATGTCGAGGATCGCCACCTCGGGGCCCATCCGCCGGATCGCTGCCAGCGCCGCGCGCCCCTCGCCCACGCTCGCCAGCACCCGATGCCCGGCCTCGGTCAGGTCCCGGCTGATCGCCTCCCGCCAGATCGGATGGTCATCGACCACTATGAGCGTCGCCATCGGTCCTCCCCCGCGAGCGCGGCACCCGCATCTCGACTTCCGTTCCCTGACCGGGAACCGACTCGACGGCGACCTTGCCGCCGAGCTCGGTTACCCGGCCCTCGATCGACTGGGCCACGCCCAGGCGGCCTTCGGCCTCGGCCTCGGCGAGGCGCCCCGGCTCGATCCCCGGGCCGTTGTCCCGCACCGTCACCGTGACCGACTCGGCGTCATCCTCGACCAGCAGCCACACCCGCGTCGACGGCGGACAGTGGTCGCGCACGTTGTCGAGCGCGCTGGCGACCGCCGCGGCGAGCTGGTGGGCGGCGTGCGCGGGCAGCCGCACCGGCACGGCCGGGGCGGCGATCGTCACCGCGTCTGCGGAGTGGCGGCCGAGCAGTCCGCGCACGTCGCGCTGCCCGTCGAGCGGGTGGCGGTAGGACTCGGAGGTGATGAGCGAGCGCAGCGACGCCTCCTGCTCCCCCGCGAGGCGGCCCAGTTCGGCGGCTTCGCCGCCGATCGCGTTGCCGCGCCGCTGGACCAGCGCGAGCACCTGGAGCACCGAGTCGTGGATGTCGCGCGCGAGCCGTTCGCGTTCGCGTGCGGCGGCATTGCGCGCGGCGGCCTGGCCCAGGCGCTCCTCGGCCTCGACGCCGAGCCGCGTCAGGTGGCCGACCATGAGTCCGGTCAGGACGAGAAGCACCGCCTCGCTGAAGGTGTTCTCGCTGACGCCGCCGCGGAAGACCGTGCCGACGCCGGCGACGATCGCCCCGGCGACGACGCCGCTGCGCCTTCCCCGGGCCACCGCCCAGGCCAGTACTGCGCCGGCGAGCCACGGCCCCACGGAGACCGGCGTCGTCCGCCCCTCGACGGCGAACACCCAGGCCGAGGCGATGACCGCGGCGACCGTGACCGCCAGGTCGATGTAGAGCAGAGCGGGACGGTAGCCGCGGTGGGTGTACAGGTAGCCGACCGACCCGGTCCATGCCGCGATCGCCGCCACGAGCAGGAAGGCGAGGGCCGGACGCGCGAGAGAGTCGAACATCAGAGCGCAGAGGACCACCGGATAGCCCAGGGCGGCGAACCGGAAGACCGCGATCGCGCGCCGCAGTTGCGTCTGAATGCCCACACTGAGATTCTTTCAGTCCGCTCCCGCGGAGCTTGGACCGGACAAAGCAGCCTCGAACGGTTATCATGTGACAGAACTGGTTCCGCCGCATCAGCCCTCAGCCGAGGAGGCCGCGTGCGCGACATCTACGACCCGATGGCGGATCGATACTGGGCCGACGACCACCCGGTGCTGGAGCTCCTCCGCTGCCGCGGGCGATCGGGCGCCGGCCCCGGCGGCCACGGCGACGGCCACCGGCTCGGACTCGCCGTAGAAGGCGGCGGCATGCGCGGGGTCGTCTCGGCGGCTATGCTCACCGCGCTCGACGACCTGGGGCTCCGTTCGGCGTTCGACGCGATCTACGGCTGCTCGTCCGGCGCGGTCAACGGCGCCTACTTCACCGCGGGCGACACCTGGTACCCGCTCACCATCTACTTCGACGACCTGCTCACCAGGCGCTTCGTCGACAAGCGGCGGTTCCTCAAGGGCCGCCCGGTGCTCAACCTCGACTACGTCTTCGAAGAGGTCCTGGAGACGGTCAAGCCCCTCGACTACGAGAGGATCCTCGAAGACCCCGTCTCGTTCCAAGTGTCGGTCACACTCGTCGACGAACTGGAGACCCTCAGCGTCGACGACTTCGCCTCCAAGGACGACCTCAAGGAGGGGATCCGGGCCAGCTGCTGGCTCCCCGTCGCCGTCCCCGGCGCCGGGAGCTTCCGCGGCAGCCGCGCGATCGACGGCGCCGTCCTCACCGCTCACCCCTACGCGCTCGCGCTGCGCGACGGATGCACCCATGTGCTCTCGCTGAGCACCAAGCCGCTGCGGCCGCCGCCGAAGCGGGTCACGGCGGGCAAGCGCTTCTCCGCGACCTACATGGAGCGCATCCGGCCCGGCCTCGGCAAGGGCCACCTCGAATCGCTCGACCGCTACCGGGGCCAGCGACGGCAGCTCCAGGAGTGGATGACCGAGCCCGGCCCCGGCCCGTACGTCCTCGACTTGGCCCCGCTGCCGTGGATGGCCGAGGTGGGCCGCCAGGAGCTGGCCCTCGACAAGATCATGGCGGCGGCGCGGCAGGCCCACGCCGTCATGGCCGCGGCCGTCGAAGCCGTACCCGTCTCCGAGCTGCGCGACGGCCGCTTCGCCTCCCTGCCCAGGTTCGTGAACGTCAGGGAGAACCGAACAGAAAGCCGAGATTGAATCCCGCACCAAAGCGGTCAAGTGCGGCTACGAGTTCCCGTGGCTCCGTATCGGCCTCAGCCGTGCCGTCCTGGCAGCCGAACGCCTCGACCACCCAGAGGCCGCCGGGCGGGCGCTATGGCGCTTCTCCAACAGGTTCCGATCGACTAAGGCCGACCCCGGCTCGCGCGGTCTCAGCGCATGCGCAGCTGTTGGATCGTGTTCGGGTAGTCGCCGAAGGCCCGCTCGACGTCGCCGGTGGACAGGCCGTACCGCGCCAGCTCGTATTCGTGGGCGCGGCCGATGCCCGGGCCGGCCAGGGCCGCGTCGAGGTTCGCGGCGTCCGCATCGGTCCACCGCGCGCCGATCCGCTCGTACAGCATCGGCGTGCCGCCGAACGGGTCGGCCATGAGGCTCGCGTACGGGATGTCGATGATCGACTCCCGAGGCAGGACGGTCCGGGCCTTGCGGGCGCGCTCGATCGAGTCGGCCGTCAGCTCCAGCCAGGTCGATCCGATCCGGTGCAGGTCGGGGCCGCGGACGTGGAGCGCCATCGACGTCTCCACCAGGCTGCACAGCGAACCGATGACGGTGACCGGGTCGCGGTGGATCCACACGATCACCGCGTCGGGGAACGTGGCGCGGATGAGCGGGAGGTGGTCGAGGTGGGCGGGCGAATCGAGGATCCAGCGGGCCGGGGCCCGCCCGTGCTGGAGGACTTGGAGGGCCCGCTTGAGGTAGTCGTAGTCGGGCGCGAAGTCGTGTCCGGCGAGCCGATCGCGGTAGTCGGGCATGTCGGCGCGCCTGAGGTGGTGGGTGCCGTGGGGGAGCAGGTGGATGCAGTCGTCGGGCTTCGCGGGGTCGAAGCCGTGGGCGGCCGCGTACTTCGGCGCGAGGCGCCGCGTCGACTTCAGCAGCTGCGCCAGCGATTTGACGCGCTGCTTCCGTTCCCGTTCGGGCTGTTCGAGGTCGGTGTGGAACATCTCCCACAACAGCGGCGCGCGATGCCCGGCGGCGCGTGCGATGACCTCGCGGGTGAGTGTGGTGGCGGTGCGGGGGAGGCCGACGATGAAGACCGGGCTCGCGATGGGCTCTTCGCCGATGGCGGGCCGCTCGCGCAGGAGCCGCATGACGCGCAGCCGGTTCTGCACGCGCAGTTGGAGGTCGGCCAGGGCGGTCTGCCAGCCGACGGCGGTCATGTTCTCCACTTTGGAGTAGGAGTGCAGGAGCGCGCGGAAGCCGTCGAGGAAGGCCTCGTCGCCCTCGACGGTGCCGCCGCCGGCCTGCTCGGCCTTGGAGAGGAGGAGGTCGAAGACATGTTCGGGGGTGCGCTGGCCGGCGACGGTGGGCCCCAGCAGGGCGTTGAGGAGTCGGGTGCTGGTCGGTATGCTCGGCATACGTTCCTCCATGTCTGCCGATAGTCGGGGATCGGAGACATTCTCTCACAACACTCTGTAGTGGTTCGATGTCCGAAAGGTTGCCGAAAGCGGCGCAACGGCGACGCTGCGGGTCTGCAATGAGCATGCAAGCCTGGTTGCGGGGTCGTGTTCGCGCACCGGGACACCGAGTTTGTTCGGGTGGAGCGGGTGTACGCGCTCTGGGCCGGAGCTACGCGGAGGTGACAACCGCGCCCGCGATGAGCTGTGCGATGCCGTCGCGCTCCGCTTGCCCCGTGAGCATGGCGGGCGTCGGTCGGTCCATATCAGTCTCTGCCTCAAGGAGGCGGTGATCGGCTCAGGCGGCCTCACAGGGTCGGGAGGATCCGTTCGAAGAACTCCCGGTCGCCCTCGAAGATCGGCACCATCGCGAGGAACTCCTCCGGAGTGACCCACTGGGTCTCACTCACTTCGCCCGGATCGGGGACCACCTCGCCGGGCTCGGCCTCGGCCGTCCACCAGTGCAGGACGAACGAACCGTCGTCGGTCGACGACTCCCAGACCTTCGCCGAGGGCGCCACTTCGAGTCCGACCTCTTCTCGGACCTCGCGGACGAGCGCGTCCGACTGGGATTCGCCGGGCTCGATCGTGCCGCTCAGCGGCGCCCAGTATCCGGGCCTGCGAGCCTCAGGGCCGCGCCGGATGACGAGCACTTTCCCCCCGCGCCTGAGGACCGCGACGATCGCCTCCCGGTTCGAGGTCACCACCTCTTGCGCTCCTCCCGCCAGGAGCGCATCGGCTCGGGCAGCTCCATGCGGGCGAACTTCCCCGTCCAGTCGGCCGCCTTGTAGCCGATGTCCAGGTCGGTGTGGTGCAGTTCGACCTCGGTCAGGCGCCGGGGGAGGAGCAGCGCTGCGCTGAACAGCGGGCCGTCGAGGACGCGCACCTCGGTCCGCCAGGCGGCGTCGGTCAGCGACTCGGCCTCAGCGGCGAAGGCCTCGGCGGACTCGGCGACGTCATCGCGCAGGTCGTCCGCCGAGCGCCCGGCGCCCGCCTCGATGTCCGCGTCCCGCGCTTCGGCGCGCACGTAGGCCGGGGTCTCGATTCCCGTCCGGGCCCAGTCGAGGAGGTTCCGCATTGCGTCGGCGTTCCTGGCGACGTGGGTGAGGAGGTGGCCCCGCGTCCATCCCGGCAGGAGCGACGGCCGGCGCACCTCGTCATCGGTCAGGCGCCCGACTGCGGCGACCAGTCGGTTGGTCGCGACTTGCAGTGCGCTCAGCAGCTCGGCTCGTTCGGTGGTCATGATCGCATCGTATCGACCTTCCGGCCTCGCAGGGAAGTCCAGCTCGACTCCAGCCCCGCGAGGTCGCGTCGGGCGACCCGCCCACGCCGATGCCGTGCGGGGTGAGTTTCGCGGCGATGACCGCGCCCGACGTGACCGCTTCGAGGCAGCCGGTGTTCCCGCAGCTCAGCCGTGCCAGCGCCGCCACAGCGCGGCGTAGGAGCCGCCGCGCGCGAGCAGTTCGTCGTGGGAGCCGAGCTCGGTGATGCGTCCGCGCTCGACGACCGCCACCCGATCGGCGTCGTGAGCGGTGTTCAGCCGGTGTGCGATCCCGACCACGGTGCGACCGGCGAGGATCCGGCTGAGCCCTTGCTCGATGCCGCTGGCGGCGTTGGGACTGAGCATCGAGGTCGCCTCGTCCAGCACGATCACCTCCGGCTTGGCCAGGATCACCCGCGCCAGCGCGACCTGCTGGATCTCCGCGGGTGTGAGCGCGTGGTCGCGTCCGCCCACTTTGGTCTCCAGTCCGTCCTCCAGCCGCCCGGGCAGATCACCGGCGCCGACGGCCTCCAGCGCTTCGAGCAGGTGGCCGTCCTCCGCATCCGGCGCGCCGAGCCTCAGGTTCGAGGCGAGCGTGTCGTTGAACAGGTGGTACTCCTGTGTCGCGAGGATGATGAACCGACGCAGCGTGTCCTCGTCGATCGTCCCGGCCTCGGCCCCGCCGAGGTGCACGGCCCCGCGATCGGGCCGGTGGATCCCCGCCATTAGACGCGCCAGTGTGGACTTGCCCGCGCCGGTCGGGCCCACCAGGGCCAACCGCTCGCCTCGCCGCAGTACCAGGTCGACGCCGTGTAGGACCGGCCGTTCGGGGTCGTAGCCGAAGCCGACGCCTTTGAGTTCGATGATCTCCTCCGCCTCGCGGTCCGGCAGCCCGCCGCCCTCGATCGCGTTCTCGGCCTGCACGCCGACCAGGCGCGCCAAGGAGACGCCGCCGATCTGGACCTGCTGCAGCGAAATGATCATCTCTACGGCCGGGGCGACCGCGAGCTGCATGATGAGCACGACCGTGGTCGTCTCCGCCAGTGACAGCCGCCCGGTCGCCGTCAGGTACCCGCCGACGACCAGTACCGTCAAGCACGGCAGGAACGCCGAGAAGTCCAGGACTGGAAACAGCACCCGCTGCAGTCTCATCATCCGCATCCGTGCGGCGTACTTGCGGTCGATGGCCTGGTCGGTGAGGGCGACGCGCCGCCGTTGCCAGCCGAACGCCTCGACGGTCTTGATGCCGTCGATCGTCTCGGCCACGGTCGCGGTCAGGTCGGCGCCGGCCGCCTGGACGGCGTGGAACGCCTCGAATGCACGCTTGAAGTACCAGCGCAGCACCAGGAGCATCGGTGGCACCGCCACCAGGATCGTCAGCCCCAGCACCGGCGAGACGACGAACGCGCCCGCGACGTAGACCAGCACCGAGACGAAGCCGGTGAAGAACTTCGGCGCGGCCGAGGTGATCGAGTGCTGGAGCTGGCCGACGTCCAAGTTGGTCCGTCCCAGCAGGTCACCGGTTCCGGCGGCCTCGATCTGCCCGGGAGGCAGCGCGAGGACCCGCTCGAGGAACTCCTCTCGCACGTCGGCACCGACCTGCTCGCTGAGCACGGCCAGCTGCCGGTGGGCGGCCCAGGCCAGGCCTGCCTGGACGAGCACGGAAGCGAGGATCAGACCCAGCTGCCACGGCAGATCCGAACCGGGGTCGGGGCCGCCGGCGGCCCAGGAAGCGAAGCCTTCGGTCATGATGCCGACGACATAGGGCGCGCCCATCGCCGCGAGCGCCGCCATGATCGTCAGCGCCACGATGAGTGCGAACCGCCATCGGTGACGGCCGACGAGCTCGCGCAGGTAGGCACGGGTCTGCTTCGGAGCGGCGACGGGCAGCTTCTGGATGATCATCGGGTGACCGCCTCTCGGTACTCGGCCTGCCGCAGCAGCTCGGCGTGGGTGCCGGCCGCGACCCCGTCGGCGACGAACTGGACGCGGTCGCAGACGGCCAGCAGCTGGGGGGAGTTGGTGGCGATCACGGTGGTCCGACCGCGACGGTGGCGCACCAGGCGTTCGGCGATGCGCGCCTCGGTCTGGGCGTCGCAGGCGCTGGTCGGATCGTCGAGGAGGAGGATCTCGGGCGCGGCCAGCAGCGCGCGGGCGAGCAGCAGTCGCTGGCGTTCGCCTCCGGAGAAGTTGCGTCCGCGCTCGCCTACCAGTGTTTCGAGGTCATATCCGCTGTCGGGGACCTCGTCGCTTTCGACCAGGGAGAGGTCGACGCCGACGATGTCGACAGCAGAGGCGGTGTGGACGGCCCGCATGATGTCCGCGTCGGTCTGCTCGCCGTCCACGTCGAGCTGCTCGCGCAGCGGCCCGCTGAACAGTTGAGCGTGGGTGTCCAGCAGGTGGATGCGCGAGCGCACGATCGCGGTGTCGAACTCGCTCAAGGGGATCCCGCCGATCGTCGCGGGCGTTGCGTCGCCGTGGCCGCCGAGCCGGTCGAGCAGGTCGTCGGCGCCCATGCCGTCTTTGACGGCGACGCCGGTGACGAGCCCGGCCTCGGCGGTGACGCCGGTGCCCGGATCGTGAAGCGTCGCTTCGCTCGGCCAGCCCCGCATCCCGGATGCGACCGGTCCGTCCTCCTCGGGGATGCCGTGGACCCGGCGGGCGGCGACGATGGCGCCGGTGAGCGCGTCGACGCTCATGATCGCGAATCCGAGGGGGCGGGCGAGCGCGACGAGGTAGCCGAACAACGCCACGAACTGCCCGACGGAGATGACGCCGTCCAAGGTCATGCGCGCGCCGAGCCAGAGGATAACGAGCAGGAGCGCACCGGGCAGGGCCAGTCGCGTGAATTCGAGCCAGGCGGCCGCCGTCCCGACGCGCACCCCCGCCAGGCGGGTCTTCTGGGAGGCTGCGCGGTAGCGGCCGGTGAAGTGGGCCTCGCCGCCGATGCCGCGCAGTACCCGCAGCCCGGCGACGGCGTCGACGCCGATGCCGGTCTGCTCGCCGAAGCGTTGGCGGCGCACGCCGCCGCGCGACTCCAGGAGCAGGAACAGCGGGCGCAGGATCATGAACATGGCCGGCAGGCCCAGGCCGACGGCGAGGACGAACCACCACGACTGGGTGGCCAGGATCGCCAGCGCCAGCGCGAATGCGAAGACCGAGGAGATCAGCCGGCCGGTCATCATGGACAGGAAGCTGAGCGAGGTGGCGTCGGAGGCCGAGACCGAGACGAGCTCGCCGGCGTCGGCGCGCTGCTTGAGCGGTGCCCCTACGGCGACGACCGCGTCGACCAGGCGCCGTTGGACGCGGAACTCGGTGTCCATGAAGGCGTACATCATGTAGATGAAGCTGATCACGCCGGTGAGCGTGGTGAGGCCGATGAGGACGGCCAAAGCGCCTGACCACCAGTACAGGGCGGCGCGGTCGTCGGCGACGAGGCCGTCGTCGACGGCGCGGCCCACGACGTAGGGGATGAACTGCTGGCAGCCGAGGAACACGCAGGTGACGATCGTGTTCACCAGGACGAGCTTCCGCTGGGCGCGCAGCAGCCAGCCGATGACGGCGAGGGCGGGCCTGGAGTGGCCCAGCGGCTTCCCGGGGTCGCGGGGTGGGGTGAATCGTGCCATGCGCTCCGCTCTCACAATCGCCGTCGAGGGCGAGCGAACGCTATCAAGACTCGGTGGCCGCTGGGAATCCGTTTTTCGGCACGTGGACCGCTGGGCCCGTCCAGGCAGAGCTGCGCACTACGGACGCGTAAACCCCGGCCGATCCGCTCAGGCGAGTCTCGGGATGACTGCGATCGCGCCCTCCCTGTCGTCGACCACCTCAAGATGATCAAACCTCGAATTTCTAAGAAGGCTCCTGATCCAATGACCCGATCGGGAGCCGACTCCGATGAGATGTCGGAAAAATGCAGGTGCGGCACGCCCGCGACTATGGGAAGCTCCAGCCCGTGGAGTACTCGCGAATAGACGGCGTCGACGGCATCCGGTACACGAAGCGCTTGCGGCTCGAACCGGTCGGCCCCGTCAAAGCCCGCGACCTGTGGCTTGTGCAAAGCGACGACGGAGTCTGGCCCTGGTACGCCGGCGAGAAGCCGGGCTTGGAGCAGGCGCAGTAGCGGGCGAAGCATATGGGCGAATCGTGGTGTCTCCACGGCGTGCACAAGTGGATCGCATACGACCGGGCGAACGGCGAGGCCGTGGGCCGAGGTGGACTGTCCCGCACACCAGTCGACAACGACTGGGTTCGCGTTCGAGGTCCTTGGGATGCAGGCCGTGGTCTCGTGCACCGCCAGGCACAACATTCGATCGCGCGCCGTCATGGAGCGCATCGGTATGCGGTACGCAGGCGAGATCCGGACGCACGGCAGGGTAGAGGGGATGGAAGGGGAACAGGAGGACGCGCCGTTCACGGTGCATATCCTGCTGCGCCAGGACTGGGCCCGAGCGGTCGAGGCGGCGACGTGCGGTCTCGGCCTGTGACGCCCAAACCACACGTCTTCCGATGGTTGCTAGAGATTTTTACTGATGCCGCTGGTCAGGTCCGTGACCGTGATGTCGGAGAATTCGACGGTCATGGGCGGCGAGCAGTTCGGCTGGAATGAAGCGGTCGTCGTCAGCGAGAAGACCGCCTTGCCGTTCTGCACGGTGAAGACGCCTTCGGCGAAGACGCTCGTCTTGTTCGAGGCGTTCGGGTTCTTGCCTCCGTTGTTGACGCATTCGGCCGTCGCGGAGATCTGGACTTCCACCTCCGGCTCGTTGCCGAGCCCGGCGATCTTTCCCGAGACGGTCAAGGTGCCGTCCGACACGATGGCCGAGGCGCCGACGAAGTGCGGGTTCCCGGCCCACGCGGCGGATGGACCGGCGAACAGCAGCGCAGCCGCGGCGAATGCCACAATGATGAACCTTTGCATGATGTCGTCCTTTTAGGTTGTGATTGCGACGGCCGTGCGCGGTCGCCGGTCACCCGCGGAGACCGACGGACTCCAATGCAGAGAACAGCGGCCGCAGACAGCTCTGGCATCAGAGGTCGCTGGACGAGGCGCAGGCGCCGTGCGGCCTGGTCGGTCTCGGTGCTCACGCGCCCGACCTGTTCGCGACTCCGATCAGCGGACAGAATAACACTGTCGGTGATCTTTATCTCTCTGATAGTGACGATGGCGAGTCGACTTCCGCACGCGATTGCAGTGCCGGCGAAAGCGAGCCGAGCAGCACTGGCATGCACCACAAGCGAGCCGAAGCCCCTTCGGTCAGGCGAGCTTCGGTACCGCCGCGGCCAAGAGCTCGCGGACCTTGCCGAGGTTGGCCTCGAACACCTTGAACACGGCCTCCTGCGTGACCGCCTCGACGTCGGGGTCCTCGTCGAGCCCGGCATCGTAGTCGGTGACCAGTGCGATGCCCGCGAACGGGATGCCCGCCTCGGCCGCGAGAGGGGCCTCGGGGGACTGGGTCATGTTGACCACGTGCCACCCGGCGGCGCGGTGCCAGGCGGACTCGGCGCGGCTGGAGAACCGCGGGCCGTTGACCACCACGACTGTGCCGCCGTCGTGCGCCGTCACGCCCACCTCGGCCGCCGCGTCGAGCATGACGCGCCGCAGCCGCGGGTCGTACGGTTCGGCGAACGGCGCATGCACGGGCCCGTCCTCGAATTCATCGTAGAACGTGGACGCCCGCCCCCACGTGCGGTCGACGACCTGGTCGACCACGACGAACTCGCCCGGCCTGATCTCCGGGCGCAGCGACCCGGCCGCGAACGGCGAGATCAACGCCCGCACACCGAGTTGCCGCATCGCATCCACATTCGCTCGGAAGTTGACCTTGTGCGGCGGGAAGCGGTGGTCGGCGCCGTGCCGCGGCAGAAACGCCACCCGCACCGAGCCGAAAGCGGCGATGGTCACCGGCGCCGACGGCGCGCCCCAACGGGTGTCGACCGCAACGGTCTGGGCACCATCGGCGAAGGCGTAGAAACCGGTGCCGCCGAAGACGCCGATGTCAGCGCGGGCCTGGGTCTGGTCGTTCAACGAACACTCCTCAACGATTGACTGCGGATTCGCGGGCGCGCGCCAGTTGCACCCGCATGTCCTTGACGGCCCTCAAGGTGCCCCCGACCGTGCCGGTCACCTTGCTCCTGCCGACCCTCGGCCGATACGGGACCGGGGTCTCGGCGATGCGCCACCCGTCGAGCCCGGCGCGCAGCACCATTTCGAGCGGCCAGCCCGAGCGCCGGTCGGCCAACCCCAGACCGAGCAGCGCCTCGCGGCGGGCGGCCCGCATCGGGCCGATGTCGGTGACCTCGGCGCCGCACAGGCGCCGCACCCGCCGCGCCAAATACCGGTTCGCGAGGCGGTTGTGCAACGTGATCGCCCCGGCCTCAGGGTCGCGCGCGCCGAGCGCCAGATCGGCCTCGCCCCCCAGCACCGGTTCGCAGACCCGGCTCAGATCACCCGGATCGAGCGAGGCGTCGCAGTCCATGAACGCCACGACCGGCGCGGTCGCGGCGGCGAGCCCCGCATAGCAGGCCGCGCCGAAGCCGCGCCGCGACTCGGACACCACCTCGGCACCGAGCGAGGCCGCGACCTCGGCCGAGCCGTCGTCCGAACCGTTGTCGACCACGATCGGCCGATAGCCCTCGGGCATCCGCTCCAGCACCCACGGAATCCCCTCACGCTCATTGAGCACCGGCAGCACCACGTCCACCCTCGCCGTACTGAGCAACTCCCCGACCCGCCGCGCGGTGCGCGTGCGCGGCGCGAGCCCGGCGACCGCCAGCGCGTCCTCGGCCTCGTCAAGGTCGCGCAGCACCGGCAGGTCGGCGACGGTCAACCCCAGGGCGTGCAGCTGCTTCCGCTGGATCAGACCGGTGTCGTTCCTGCTCATCGGCACGTTCCGGAACGCATCGGGATGCGGCCGGGCCATCGCCAGCGCCCACCAACCGCCGTCCTCTGCCAGCCCCAGCGCCGCCTCGTACCCGCCGTCGACCACGACGGCCAACGACTCGTCGAGCAGCTCGGGCGTCACCTGCGGCGTGTCCATACCGATCTGCAGACCGGGACCGCCCGAGTGCGCCCACGCCGCGGCCAGCCGCTCGTTGAACGTCCCGCTCACCTGCGCCACCACCTCGAAACCCTCGGGGAGCCAAGGCCCCGGCTCGCCCTCGAGCGCCACGATGCGCCTGTCGGCACCGCAGGCGGCGACGGCTTCGAGCGTGTCCGCGAGCGACGCCTCCGCGACCGACGCGGCCTCCACATCGGTCAGTGGGGGAGAGAGCCTGGTCTTCACCCGGCCGGGCACCGGCGACTTGGCCAGGACGAGGAGATGGGTCCGCTGCATGCGACCGATGGTACGTTTCGCTCCAGTACAGCGGGGCCGGCAGAACCTTACGGTCCGCGAAAGTCTCGGCCCAAAGGATGACGGGGGGACCGGCGATCGGTCATCGTAGGCATATGAGTTCTGACGCCGACCCGCGTGTCCTGGTCGTCGACGACGATCCCGCGCTGGCCGACGTCGTCGCCCGCTACCTGCGCCGCGAGGGCTTCGAGGTCGACTACGCCTCCGACGGCGCCACCGGTCTGCAACGCGCCCTGTCCACCCTCCCCGACCTGGTCGTCCTCGACTTGATGATGCCGGGCATGGACGGCTTCGAGGTGTGCCGCCGCCTGCGCCGGTCCACCTCGATCCCCGTGGTCATGCTCACCGCCCTCGGCGAGGAGAACGACCGCATCAGCGGCCTCGACCTCGGCGCCGACGACTACATCACCAAACCGTTCTCGCCGCGCGAACTCGCCGCCCGCGTCCGCGCCGTACTGCGCCGCGCCGGCGGCGCCACCGGTCCGGCCGAGCTCCTCACCGGCGGTGGCATCGAGATCGACACGTTCGCGCACGAGGTGCGCCGCAAAGGCGAGCCCGTCACCCTCACCAGCAAGGAATACGACCTGCTCGTGTGCTTCCTGACCAGCCCCGGCCGCGCCTGGAGGCGCGAAGAGCTCCTGGAGACGGTGTGGGGTTGGCGCATCGGCGACACCTCCACCGTCACCGTCCACGTCCGCCGCCTGCGAGAGAAGGTCGAAGACGACCCCTCCGCGCCCCGCCACCTCAAGACCGTGCGCGGCGTCGGCTACCGCTGGGAGGACTGATGCGACGCTACCTGGGTTCGGTCCTGTTCCTGGCCATCGCGATCCTCGGGGCCGGGGCGATCGCGGTCGCCTTCGAGTTCCCCGCCGGCGACATCATCGTCCTCATCTCCATCGCCGCGGTCGCCTCCGCGGTCGCCAGCCTCATCGGCGGCGTCGTGCTGCGGCTGCTGCGCAGCCGCCCCGCCCGCGTCCAGACGATCACCGTCGCGCTCTCCTCGGTCCTGGTCGCCGCGACCGGCGTCGTCACCGCCGCGCTCGCCATGTTCATCTCCCTGCACGACCTGGTCGTGCTGTTCGTCGTCCTCATCGTCGCCTCGGGCGTCGCCCTCGGCGCGGCCTGGCAGCTCGGCGACGACATCGGAGCGGGCGCCAAGCAGGTCGGCGACTACGCCCGCACCATCGTCGGCCGCGACGGCAGCGTGAGCGCCGAGCGGGCCCCGTCCGTCACCGGACCCGGCGAGCTCGCCGCGCTCGGCGCCGAGCTCGCCGACGTCTCCAGGCGCCTGGAGGAGTCGCAGCGCCGCGAAAGAGCCCTGGAAGCTTCACGACGCGAACTCATCGCCTGGGTCTCCCACGACCTGCGTGCACCCCTGGCCACGATCCGCGCGATGACCGAGGCCCTCGACGACGACGTGGTCGACGACGACGCCACGGTCAAGCGCTACCACTCCCAGATCCGCACCGACGCCGAACGCCTCACCGCCCTCGTCGACGACCTGTTCGAGCTCTCCCGCATCAACAGCGGTTCGCTCCGGCTCGGCACCGAGAAAGTGGACCTGTGCGACGCCGTCGCCGACGCCCTCGCCGGCGCCAGCGCCGCGGCCGAGATCAAGGGCGTCAACGTCCGCGAGCGCATCGGCGCCGCACCGCCGGTCGAGGTCTCGGCCCGCGAGTTCTGCCGGGCCTTGGACAACCTCGTCGACAACGCCATCCGGCACACCAGCCCCGGCGGCACCGTCGTCATCGAAGCGGCCGGAGACGGCGACGCCGCCCTCGTCCACGTCACCGACGAATGCGGCGGCATACCCGAGACCGACCTGCCGCGCGTGTTCGACATCGCCTTCCGCGGCGACGAGGCCCGAGGGCGCGACGACCGCGGCGGCGGACTCGGCCTCGCCATCACCCGCGGCCTCATCGAAGCCCACGCCGGGACCGTCTCGGTCGCGAACTCGGGCCGCGGCTGCCGGTTCACCGTCCGCCTCCCTGCCGGGAGCAGCCGGTGACGGACCGACGCAAGGCGGCCCTGACCGCCGCCGCCCTGGCCGCGTGGGCGCTGCTCCTGGTCGCAGCGTGGCTGCTTGGCCAGTACAAGGTCGCCATCACTGAAAAGAGCCTCAAGCTCGGCGCGATGCCCCTGTTCGGCCGGTGGGAATGGCACTTCGAGCCCCGCCTGCTCGTGCCGGTCGCCGTAGGCGCGCTCATCATCGCGGTACTCCCGGCTATAGCCCGGGACCGGCGCTGGCGCCTTGCCGTCGCCGCCACCGCCCTCGCCGGGATCGCCATGAGCCTCGCGCTCGCCTACGCCCACTCACACCCAGGCACTTGGGAGGACCTGCACCACCACTACGGCGACCCGATCCACTTCGTCGACGACGCAGGGGGCGTCCGCCCGTTCCTGGAGACCTACACCGACATCCAGCGCACCGGTGCGTTCCCGATCCACCTCCAGTCCCACCCGCCGGGCCTGGTCCTGTTCCTGTGGGCCGCGGCGCAGATCGGCCTCAAGGGCGTCCTGTTCGAGAACACGGTCACGATGCTCGCGGTCGCCGCCGCGATCGTCGCGGCACTGGCCATCGCCCGCGACGTCGCCGGTGAACGCCTCGCCCGCAGGGCCGCGCCGTTCCTGGTCGTCGCCCCCGCCGCGTTCTGGCACACCAACGCCGACATCGTCTTCGGCGGCGTCACCCTCACCGCGCTCGCCTGCCTCATCCTCGCGACCGGCCGCGAAGGGCCCAAAGCCGTCTGGCTCACCGTCGTCGGCGGCCTCCTCGCGGGCGCCGCACTCATGCTCTCCTTCTCGATGGTGCTCCTCGCGATCCCCCTCGTCGTCGTCGCGCTCCGGCGCCGGCGCTGGATCGTCCTCGCCGCGGGCGGCGCGCTCGCCGCACTCGTCGTCCTCACACCGCTGGTGTGGGGCTACTGGTGGCTCGACGGCCTCCAGGCCACGCGCGAGCGCTATTACCACGGCGTCGCCTCCGTGCGCGGCTACTGGTACTTCCTCATCGGCAACCCCGCAGTGTTCGCGCTCGCGCTCGGGCCCGCGACCGCCGTCGCGCTCGCCCGCCTGCGGGACCGGCGCATGTGGATCGTCGTGGGATCGTGCCTCGCCGCGGTCGCGCTGGCCGCGCTCTCGGGCATGTCCTCTGCCGAGACCGAGCGGATCTGGCAGCCGTTCATGCCGCTGGTGCTGCTCGCCGGATGCGCCCTGAACCGGCCGAGGGCCTGGCTGGCCCTCCAACTGGCCGTCGCCGTCGTCCTCGCCGCCGCCCTGCGCGTGCAGTGGTGACCCGAGAGAAAGGCAGAAACCCATGCGAGTACTGGTGACCGGCGGGGCCGGATTCATCGGGGGTCAGATCGTCGAGCAGCTCGCCGCGCGCGGCGACCAGGTCGTCGTTCTCGACTCCCTTGCCGCGCACGAGGAACCGCCCGAGCACTTGCCGGACAGCGTTGAACTCCTCGTCGGGGACCTCGGCGACGAGCGAGCTCTTCGCCGGGCGGTCGAGGGCGTCGACGCGGTCTGCCACCAGGCCGCCCGCGTCGGCCTCGGCGTCGACTTCGACGACGTGTCCGACTACGTCGCCGACAACGACCTCGGCACCGCGAATCTCCTGCGCGCCTTGTGGCGACGCTCCTTCACCGGCCGCCTCGTAGTGGCCTCCTCGATGGTCGTCTACGGCGAGGGCCGCTACCGCTGCCCCGAGCACGGCGACGTCCGCGCCGAACCCCGGCGCAGGGACGACCTCGACGCCGGTCGCTTCGAACCCCGCTGCGGATGCGGCGCGGACCTCGAATGGGCGGCGGTCCGCGAGGACGCCCGACTCGACCCCCGCAACGTATACGCCGCCACCAAGGTCCACACCGAGCACCTCTCGTTCCTCTATGGACGGGAGTCCGAGGCCACGGTGTGCGCCCTGCGCTATCACAACGTCTACGGCCCCCGCATGCCCCGCGACACCCCCTACGCCGGAGTCGCCAGCATCTTCCGCAGTGCCCTCGAAGCAGGCAAGGCCCCCCGCGTCTTCGAAGACGGGAACCAGACCCGCGACTTCGTCCACGTCCGCGACGTCGCCCGCGCCAACCTCCTCGCCCTCGACTCCGCGTGGACCGGCGCGGCCAACATCGCCAGCGGCGAGCCCCACAGCGTCGGCGACATGGCGCGCGCCCTCGCCGCCGGGTTCACCGAGGCCACCGAACCGGTCGTGACCGGCGAATACCGGCTCGGCGACGTTCGCCACGTCGCCGCCTCGCCCGATCTCGCCGCGGAAGCGCTCGGCTTCCGCGCCGAGACCGGGTTCGCCGAGGGCATGGCCGACTTCGCCCACGATCCCCTCCGCTGACCGTTCCACAGTTCTCACCGGCCGGGGGTCTCCCCTCTCGCCCGGGGAACCCACGCGCCGTGGCGGTCACTCGTCGGGAACGAAATCGCCTGCCATGGCGAGGATCTGGACCGCCGCCTGTCCCCACTGGGCGATCTCGTTGGTCGCGATCCAGTACCAGGTGCTCGGGTTGAGCGTGTCGGCCACCTCTTCGGCCTGCCGGTCGGGGTCCGGGAAGATCTCCCAGCTCTTGATCGGGTTCCGGAACCGGTGCCAGGCGTGCTCGGCCTGCGACTCATCGCCGGTCCGGAGGTAGACGAACGCGTTGGCGCGCGCATAGGCGTACAGGAACAGGTCGGCGAACCGGCCTCCGTACTCGGCCTCCTGCTCTTGGCGGCTGGCGGTGTAGAAGCGGGAGTAGCGCAGCCAGTCCGCCTCGAACTCGGGCATGTCGACAGTCAAGATGAGCTCGGCGCAGATCTCGATGCGGCCGAACGCGTTGGCGAGGTTGCTGCGCTCGACGACCGGCTGCTGGGCGATGGCGTACCGGCGCGTCTCCATGTTGTACTTGGCCGATCCCTGCGCGAAGCCGTTGGGCTGGGCCGCGATGGTCTCCATGGTGCCGAGGACCTTCTCGCGGCAGGCCTCCCAGTCCGGTCCGCGGCGCTCCCACTCGGTGAGCCAGGCCGCGGCCAGGGCCGCCCAGCTGGTGCCGAAGCTGATGTCGAGCGCCGTCGGGTCCGGCACGTAGTCGTCCTCGGGGTCGCGGATCTTGCGGCCGGTGTCGAGGACCAGCGCGGTCTTCTCGCTGTCGGAGAGCAGGTGGAGCAGGTCCCCGGTGCGCTCGTCGGCGGTGAGGTAGTAGAAGTACCGCCGGTAGTTGGCGTTGGAGATGCGCACCTGCTTGGACGAGTCGCCCCAGTGCTGGACGCCGTGCCGCGTGCCCAGGCCCGCCCACTCGCCCAGGTGGTAGACGTTGACCTCGCTGGTCTTGCGGGTCATCGCCTCGGCGAATCGGAAGACGTCGGCCCGGTTGGAGTGCAGATAGGCCTGCCACAGCCACATGTCCGGGGAGATCTCGGAGTTGTCCCAGGCGTAGCCGCCCACGTCGTACTTCCAGGTCTGCCGGTCGGGGTCCATGGAGTGCATGACGTCGCCGTAGTCCCAGAACCCGTACCAGTGCCGCTCGTCCTGCTGGCTCCGGTAGTAGTCGAAGAAGAAGTCGAGCGAGTCCTCGACTTCGGCTTTCACCGGGTGCGAGCGGTCGACCGGGCCGAACATCCCGCCGAAGGCGCCGGCCGCGGCCATGTGCTCGGTCGGGGCGATCACCTGCGGCTGGGCGCGCACGACGTCGGCCATGTGCCCGAGACGTTCGCGACTCGGGGTAGCCTCGGTCACCCAGAACTGGAGCTCGGTCGTGCGGGCGACGCCGTACGGGGTGCCGAATCCGGGCTCGTAGTCCTCATAGGTGATGTCGAGGGCGTCGAGCTGTTTCTCGTAGGTGTCTTGGCCCATCCCGTCGTGGTAGAACCGGTTGTCCATCGGCTGGGCCTCGGGCGACCACATCCACAGCGTGACGGTGGCGGTGTCGGTGTGGGCGTCGCGGATGTCGAGTCCGGTGGGGTGACGCTGCCAGAAGTCCTTCATGCCGAAGGCGAAGCCGCCCCATGGGCCGCCGAGGTAGCCGAAGCCCGAGGCGCGGCCTCCTTGGTCGACAGGGACCCAGCCGTGCCCGGCCTTGGTGCGCTTGCGGATCGAGAAGCCCTCGCTGGTCAGTTGGGAGAGCGAGTAGTCGCCCCAGGTGGGGATCCAGTGCAGGCGCGCGGTCACGCGCTGGTCCCATGTGGAGGGATCAGGCAGGGCCTGTCCGGCGATCTGGGCCCGGCGCGGCGCGTCGCCGGGGTTGCGGCGCAGGCCGGTGATGCCCTTGACGGCCTCGGTCAGCTGGCCGTGGCCCTCGCCGACGAAGCGGACGTGCCGGTCGTAGAGTTCGTCGGTCAGTGCGACCTTGAAGCGGACGCCGAGACCGGCGATGAACGCCTCTGACCCGTCGGAGTCGTATATGAAGTTGTGGACCATCCGGAAGGACTCGCCGCCGGCGTAGAAGTACAGGCGGACGGTGAACGGCAGCCAGGACTTCTTCCCGCCCTCGTTCTTGCGGTGGTGGCCCTCGACCCGCACCACGGCCCGGACCGGGCCGTCCTGCTCGACGGTCACCTCCTCGACCTTGCTGGTGTATCGCTCGCGGGTGACCGAGGAGGTCTCGGGGTCCGGGGCCTCGGCCTGGGTGATGTTGACCAGGTGGCCGCAGGTGACGATGGTGCGGTCGCCGCGCTTGACGTGCTTGATCAGGTCGGTGCCCCACTTGGCGATGCGGGCGGTGATCACGCCGGTGTCGATGTCGATGTGCTTCCAGGACTCAGAGACGGTGACCGGAGTCGAGGGCGATGCGGGCTCGCCGGCGCTGAGCGTGAGGTGTTCGGCGGTGGCGTCGGGTCCGACGGCATGGCCGGTCCACTTCAGGGACCCGTCGGGCCAGTAGGCGAGCGGCCAGGTCTGTACCGGGACGTCGGCGCCGTCGTCGCCGACGAGTTTGAACTGCTGGTCGCCGGGGAACCGGCCCCGCCCCCAGGGAACGCCCCAGGTCGAGCCGGGGGTTTCGGCGGGTTTGCCTTCGAGCCAGGAAAGGTCGGCGAAGTCGGGGCCCTGCGGCGCGGATCCGCCGCCTCCGGCGAGTTCTTCGGCGCTCGCGGGCGAGCCGTCGAGCAGTGAGGCGGCCGCGGCGACTCCTGCCGTCGTCGCGAGTACGTTGCGACGGCTCATGCCGCCGAGGGAGTCGTCGGATGAGGGTGGCGGTCGGAGTGGTTGCGAAGGGTCGGACATGGTTCCTCCAGACCAGGACCGGCATCACTGCCGGTTAAAACGTTTGAACACTTGGATATCTCAATATAGTGATCCATCGATCAGTGGTCAAGCGATTGCCGGAGGCTGGTCGCGGACTTGCCCATGGCGGCCTCGAACTCGGGTTCGAAGTGTCTTCACTCGATCGTTTGAAGCCTCTTGAAAATGTCAAAGACCTGGTTAAGGAGGCATTGCCATCGAGAAGAGTCTATGTTTGAATATTTAGGACCGAGATTCTACGAGATCCGGCGCAGGCCGTTCTCCGCCCACTGACCGGCGCTCGATCGGGGCCCGGGGCGCAGCGGCAACTCATCAGCATAGCAATGTGAGAGCCAAGATCGGGAGCAGCAGTGAAAACGTTTACGAGATTTCGGGCCGTGGTGGCGACGGCCGCAGCGGCCGCCGTCGCCGCGGCGACGACATGGGTGCTGGCACCCCATGGACACGCCCAAGAGGGCCGACACGAGGCGGAGGGCCCGTCGGCCGTCTGCGAAGGAACCGTCGATTCGAACCACTCCGGCTACTCCGGAGACGGGTTCTGCAACACCCCCAACACCGCCGGCACCGCGGTCGAGTTCACCGTGAACGCCCCGGCCTCGGGCGCGGCGAGCCTCGAGATCAGGTACGCCAACGGTGCGAGCCAGAACCGTCCGGCCGACGTCTCGGTCAACGGCACTGTGGTGCGAACCGGGGTGGCGTTCGCGAGCACCGGTGCGTGGAGCTCCTGGTCCACGAGCACCGTGACGGTGCCGGTGTCGGCCGGGTCCAACACCGTTCGGATCGCTGCGACCGAGTCGTCCGGCCTCGGCAACATCGACTACCTCGACTTCGCGATGAGCGACGACCCCGAGCCGTCCGAAGGCCGCCGGATGGAGGCACTCGACCGGGGTGTCGTGGCCGTGCGGTCCAGCAGCACCGACGTCCTGGTCAGCTGGCGGCTGCTGGGTCTCGACCCCGAGGGCATCGCCTTCAACGTCTACCGCTCGACCGGCGGGGGCAACGAGGTGAAACTCAACTCGAGCCCCCTGACGGGAGGCACCAACTACGTCGACTCGGCCGCGAACCTGTCCCAGTCGAACACCTACCGGGTCGCCCCGGTCGTCGACGGCGTCGAGCAGGAGCGCAGCCCCGGGTTCACGCTGTCGGGCAACCACGCCCAGGAGCCGGTGGTCCGCGTTCCGCTTCGCGACGGCGGCCCGATCCAGTTCGTCTGGGTCGGCGACCTCACCGGTGACGGCGCGTACGACTACGTGATCGACCGCCAGACCTCCCCGCAGAGCATCGAGGCCTACTCGAGCGACGGCGACTTCCTGTGGGAGGTCGACATGGGGCACAACAGCATCGACCAGAACAACATCGAAGGCGGCTCGTCCACCATCGACGTCGGCCACAACGACGGCGTCACCGTCTACGACTTCGACGGCGACGGCCGCTCCGAGGTCGCGGTCAGGATCGCCAACGGCGTCACCTTCGGTGACGGAGCCAGGTTCAACCACGGCAACGACACCGAGCAGTTCATCGCCTTCCTCGACGGCCGGACCGGCGCGCTGCGCGATGCGGCGCAGGTTCCGACCGACTACATCTCCGACGGTCCGATGTACGCCCGGTTCGCCGCCTGCTACCTCGACGGCACCACCCCGAGCCTGGTCGCCTACATGAAGAACCGGGTCGGCAACGGTGGCTTCAACCTGATGGTGACCGCCTGGAGCTTCGACGGCGCCAATGCCGACATGCAATGGAAGTGGCTGCGCAACGGGAACCACCCCGACGGGCACAACAGCCGCTGCATGGACGTCGATGGGGACGGCACCGACGAGTTCATCGAGATCGGATTCGTCCTCGACGGCGACGGCACCCTGCGCTACTCACTGGGCGGCCAGGGAATCGTCCACGGCGACCGGTTCCACATCGCCGACATCGACCCGTCGCGACCGGGCCTGGAGGGATACGCCGTCCAGCAGGACAATCCCAGCGGCCTGCGCGAGTACTACTACGACGCCGCGACGGGCGAGATCATCTGGCGGCACACCCGAAGCGGCACCGCCGATGTCGGCCGCGGCATGGTCGGGGACATCGACCCGCGGCACCCGGGCATGGAGGTCTGGTCGTTCGACGGCCTCTACAACGCCCCGAGCAACCAGCTCACCGAACCCGACACCAATCTCCAACCATGGCCGCAGATGGGCCTGTGGTGGGACGGCGATGTCACGATGGAGCTGTTCAACGACGGCAAGATCGAGAAGTGGAACCCGAACAGCCCGACCCCGACCAACAGCGTGCCGCGGCTGGTGTCCACCTGGAACTACGGCGGGGTCGTCGGACCCCGCGGCCAGCCCGGCATCATCGCCGACATCTTCGGCGACTGGCGGGAGGAGGTCGTGCTTCCCAACGGACAGTCCAACGAGCTGGTCGTTTACACCACCGACCGGCCGACCGACATCCGGCTGTACACCCTGGCGCACAACCCGGCCTACCGGAACGATATGACAGTCAAGGGCTACATGCAGTCCCATCATGTGGACTACTTCCTCGGCGCGGGCATGAGCACGCCGCCAAGGCCCGACATCTTCTACTGAACGAACGGGGCCGCAGCGACCCGGCTCGCTGCGGCCCTTTGATCAAACGTTTACGGAAATCGACGATTCTCGAAGTGGAAATGTCGCGAGAGGATCTTGACAGTACTGGAAGACGCGCCTTACCTTGACAAAGGCAAGGAGTTGAAACGGTTTAAGTCTCTTCATTCGGAAGTCGACGCCACCGGCCGACTTCCCCGGCAGGGGCCGAGACGACGACCGCGCACAAGGCCCGCGCAAGCGGGACCCCTCAAACAAACGGGAGACGATCAACGGTGATCCGCAAGACGTACCAAGCAAGACGAAGGACGATCCTGACCGGGGCCGCGGCTGCGGCGACCGTCGGTGCGGCCGCCGCCTGCGGCGACGGCGACGGCCCGGCCGGCACGGCCGACGATCCGATTACCATCGGATTCGACTGGTGGGGCAACGAAACCCGCGCCGATCTCACCACGCAGGCGCTAGCCCTGTTCGAGGAAAAGAACCCCGGCATCAAGGTCCGCCCGAACTTCTCCGACTACGCCCCGCACTGGGAGAGCCTCACCACCCGGATGGCCTCCCAAGACCTGCCCGACGTGTTCCAGATGGACTACCCCCGCCTGCTCCAATTCGGCGGCACCGGCATGCTCACGCCCCTCGAAGGCCTCGTCGACACCTCCGACTTCCGCGGCAACCTGCTCGACACCGGCATGGTCGACGGCGAACTGCTCGCTGTCCCCGTGGCGGGCAACACCAACGGCCTGATCTACCGCGACGACTGGTGGTCCGAGCACGGACTGTCGGCACCCGAACCGGGATATACCTGGGACGACTACAGCGACGCGATCGCGACCCTGAGCCCTGCGCTCGGTGAGGAGAAATGGGCCGCCGAGGACTGGACGAACTCCTACATCTTCTTGGAGATGTGGCTGCTCCAGCAGGGCTCCTTCTTCTACTCCGAAGACGGATCGCAGCTCGGTTTCACCAAGGAGCAGCTCGTCGAGTGGTGGAGCATGAACTCGTCGCTCAAGGCCGACGGCCACCTGCCGCCGGCGGACGTGGGCTCCGAATGGGACGCCGGTGGAATGGAGGCGGACGCGATCGGCTCGATGATCCGCTGGGACAACGCCCTGGCCAACGTCTGGCCCTTCGTCGAGGACAACGGCGGCACCGTCGCCATCGGCGCCCCTCCCACCCTCGACCCCGGCAACCTCGGGATCTACCTCAAGCCCTCCATGCAGCTCGTGATCGCGGCGAACTCGAACCATCCCGAGGAGTCGGGGAAGCTCATCGAGTTCCTCCTGATGGACCCCGAGGCCGTCAAGATCCTGGGAACCAACCGTGGCATCCCCGCCACCAACACCGGTCTCGCAAGCGTCGAGCTCGACCCGGCCTCGCAGGCGATCGTCGCGTACGAGGAGAGCGTCGCGGCGCACCTCGGTGCGCCCCCGCCCCCGCCGCCCGCCGCCGCCGGCGGGGTCCAGGTCAAGTACACCGAGCTGGTCGAGCAGGTGCAATACGAGGAGATGACCCCCGAAGAGGCCGCCGAGCGGTTCTTCACCGAGGCGGAGACGCTCTTCGCTGCCGAGCAGTAGGAACCGAACCGCAACTTCACAGGAAGAGGTCGCCGCCAGGTGTCACGACTCGAACTGCCCCCGGTCGACGGGCTGGGAGCCCCGTACACCGGATGGACACGGGCGCACTGGGAGGCGGTGGCCGACCACCTGCTCGACGCCGTCGACCCGTACGCCACGCCCGACTTCGCCCAGTTCCGCCTGCCGGGACGTCCCGGCCAGGCAGGACTGGCGAGCGACGGGCTGGAGGGATTCGCGCGGACCTTCCTGTTGGCCGCGTTCCGCATCAGTGACCTCAAACGGTCCCCGGGCGCGGAACGCGACCGTGCGGCCGACCGGTTGCTGGAGCGCTACGCGCGGGGTCTGGAGGCCGGGACCGCCCCCGGCGGCCCGCACTCCTGGCCCGAGATCGCGGACTGCTCCCAGCAGATGGTCGAGGCCGCCTCGATCGCGATCGCCCTGCACGAGACCAGGCCCTGGCTGTTCGACCGGCTCGGCGCGGCCGTCCGCGAACGGGTTGTGGCCTGGCTCGCCGGCTCCATCGGCAAGCGGACCCGCAACAGCAACTGGGTGCTCTTCCCGGTCGTCATCCAGCAGTTCCTCGCCTCGGTCGCCGGGCCGCACGTGCCCGAGGAGATCAAGGGAGGGCTCGACCGGATCGAGCAGTGGTACGTGGGCGAGGGCTGGTACACCGACGGCGACGGGCAGAGCTTCGATTACTACGGCGGCTGGGCGATGCACCTGTACCCGCTGATGTGGGCGCGCATCTCCGGCGACGACGAGCGCGGGTCGCTGTACCGCGATCGCCTGCGACTCTTCCTGGAGCAGTACCAGCACCTGTTCGCGAAGGACGGCGCGCCGCTGCACCAGGGCCGGTCGCTGTGCTACCGGTTCGCCAACGTCGCCCCACTGTGGCTGGGCGAGCTCGCCGGCGCCAGCCCGTTTCCGCCCGGACGGGTCAGACGCCTGGCCGACGGCGTGCTGCGGCACTTCGTCGAGCACGGCGTCCCCGATGAGAACGGGCTGCTCAGTCTCGGCTGGCACGACCGGTTCCTGCCCTCGACCCAGGCCTATTCCGGTCCGGCCTCGCCGTACTGGGCCAGCAAGGGATTCCTCGGCCTGCTCCTGCCCTCCGACCATCCGGTGTGGACTGACATCGAAGTCGAGGCCCCTGTCGACGGCGGCGACCGGACGGTTGCGATGCCCGGTCCCGGCTGGCTGCTGCACAGCACCCGCCACGACGGGATCGTGCGGGTCCTCAACCACGGCAGCGACCGGGCCCGCCACCAAGGCGCCGACGGCGTCGACGACCCGCACTACACCCGGTTCGGGTACTCCTCCCACACCGCGCCGGACACCGAGGACCAGGCCAGGCGCAGAGCAGTCGACAACCACGTGGCGGTCCTCGACGGGGACGGAGGCGTCTCGCGTCGCCGCCGGATCGAGCGCATCGGCGTCCACGACCGCTTCGCCGCCTCGGCGTACGAAGACGATCTGCCGTCCGGGCCGGTGCGAGTGGAGACCGCTGCGGTCGTGCGCGGCGCCTGGGAGATCCGCATCCACCGTGTCAACGCACCGGCCGGATCGACTGTCCGGGACGGCGGCCACAGCCTGGCCGATGCGCACCCGCCACTCGTGAACACGGACCGGACCTGGGCACTCGCCACACGGCCGGACGGTTTGACCAGCGCGATCATCGCACTGCATGGATTCGCGTCGGCGGGTGTGTCGCGTGCGGTGGCCGCCAACGCGCTCGGCCAGTGCTCCGCGGCGCCCTACCTCGTAGCACCCGACCATCCGGAAGGCGCCACGGTCCACGTCTCGCTGGTCGTGCTCACCGGAGACCGGGTCGACCCAAAGGCGCTGCAGGACTCGATAGGAGTGACCGTCGAGGCCGATCAGGTGAAGGTTCGCTTCCCGGACGGCGAAAGCGTCGAAGTGACCCTGGGAGGCGAACCGTCCTACACCCGTCGTCCGGCCGACTCGGAAGCTTCGGTTCGCTGGCCGGGGGCGACGCCCCGGGTTTGACACTCCCCGGACCGGGGACGATCATTGTTTCCGTAACCGTTTCAAGGATTTCCGATCGACAAGGTGGGTGCAGTGGCGCGGAAGGCGAGCAGACCTGAGGACGGTGCGCGTCAATCCACCATTCGAGAGGTGGCCGAGCACGCGGGCGTCTCCGTCGCCACGGTCTCCCGGATCCTGTCCGGCAACTACCCGGCCTCGCCGGCGACGCGGAGCCGGGTCATGCGCGCGGTGAAGGAACTCGACTACGTCGCCAACGTCCACGCGCGGGCCCTCGCCGGATCAAAGCACAAGAGCATCGCCATCATCGTCAACTCGGTGATCTCGCCGCACTACGCGCACGTCGCGCAGGGGGTCCAGACCATGGCGGCCGAGGCTGGCAGGCTGTGCCAGATCGGCACCACCGGCGGCGACGCCGAGCGTGAACTCGACATGGTGCGGTTCATGCGCGAGCAGCATCCGGAGGCGGTGATCCTGGTCGGCAACGTGAACGCCGACGACGAGTACCGGTCCCGCATGAGCCGGTACGCGCACGCGCTGGAGGCCATCGGCTCCCGGCTGGTGCTGTGCGGCCGGCCGCCGCTGGGCCCGGACGTCCCCGCGGTCGTCGTCGAATGCGACTACACCGGAGGCGCCTTCGCCGCGACCAGCCACCTCCTCTCGGCCGGCCACCGGCGCATCCTGTTCCTCGGCCAACGCCCCGGCTACACCACCGCCGAGGCCCGGATCGCGGGCTACCGGAAGGCCCTGGCCGCGCACGGTGTGCCGAACGATCCGGACCTGGAGGTCGACGGCACCTTCGAACGGCACGAGGGCTACCGGATGACCAGGGAGCGCCTGGACGCCGGAACGCCCGACTTCACCGCGGTATTCGCCTGCAACGACCAGATCGCCGCCGGTGCCCGGCAGGCGCTGCTCGAACGCGGTCTCGGCGTCCCCGACGACGTGTCCATGGTGGGCTTCGACGACCTGCCCCCGGCGATGGACATCGACCTGACCACCATCTACCAGCCCCACGAGGAACTGGGCCGCACCGCGGTCCGCCTCGCCCTGGAGCATGCCGAGAACGGCGGACCTCCGCCTCGCACAGTCCTGGGCACCCACCTGGTGATCCGGGGCTCGGTCCGCCCTCTCCTCCCCGCCCAGCGATAACGAGTCCGCCGCCGCGGCTCGGCTGGTCCCGGCCGGTGCAACGCCCATGCGGCCCGAGCTGCCCTCAGGCCTCGTGAACGTTTCGATTCTTGTAAGGTCCGAGCAGGCCGATCCATGCTGTACTCAGGACATGAAGGCAACAACCCCGTTCGCACCGTCGCGACTGAGCGGGTGGCTCATCGCCGCCGCCCGCATCGGAGTCGCGCTGATGTGGATCGACAACGTCTCCTGGAAGACCCCGCCGGGCTTCGGCGAGGGCGACCCGCCCTCGACGCTCTACCGTTGGACCCTCAACGGCGTCGAATACGAGGTCCTCGCCCCTTGGGCCTGGTTCATCGACACCGTCGTCGTACCGAACTTCACCGTCTTCGGATGGCTCGTCCTCGCCCTTGAGGCCTCACTCGGCGCATTCCTCCTCATCGGACTTTTCACCAGACTGTTCGCACTGCTCGGCGTAGTCCAGAGCCTCGCCATCACCTTCTCGGCCTTGAACGCCCCGCACGAGTGGTACTGGGCCTACCTGCTCATGATCCTCATCCACCTCCTGCTCTTCGCGACCGCGGCCGGACGCTACGGCGGCATGGACGGGGTAATGCACTCGCACTGGGGCCACCGCGGGGGCCGACTCCACCGACTCATGAAGGCGGCGTCATGACCACGACCCACGATCTCGACCGGGCCGCGCTCACCTTCGGCCTCGCCTCGCTCGCCAGCCTCGTCTTCGTCTTCGAAGGACTCGACGAGTTCCGGTTCATGACCGTCGGCGGCCCGGCCGCCGCCATCGCCGTCGTGCTCGGCGGCCTCGCCGTCGCCGCCGGACTCACCGGTATCCGAGTCCTCGCACTCCTGGCCGGCCTCGGCTTCGGCACCGTGGCCGTCCTCCAACTCGTCGCCACCGCCACCGGCGGCGACTGGCTCGGGGGCAACCTCAGCACGATGGCGTTCTGGCTCGGACTCGCCGTCGGCCTGCTCGTGATCGGCACTGCGCCGAACGTCACGGCAGCCGCCGCTGAAGGGAACTAGATGGACTCCACGTTGCGCACGTGGACAGAGCGGTGGCCGGATCGATAGTTGGAGCCTCGGTCGCCGACGCCGGCATTGCCATGGTCGAGCGTCGGCACGAGCGGTCCGGCCACCTTCTGCTCTCGGTGGACGACGTCATCTGGGAATCGCGCGGTCTATGCGGTGACCTCGCGGCCCCCAGCGGCGCGACCGGGCGCCGGAAAGGGCGCGGAGAAGCCCGCGCACGGGAACGAATCTCTGCTAGACAGACCGTATGACGGGAAAAGCCTCCAAGCTGCCGACGCGAAGAAGTCTGTCCCAGACCCCGCCTGTGCAGGCCGGACTCTTCCTCGGCGTCGGGCTCGCCTTCGCCGCCGTGCTCGTCTGGGCGGTGATCGAGCTCAAGACGCTCATCATCGTCCTGGTGGTAGCGGGCTTCCTCGCCGTCGGCCTGAACCGGCCGGTGCGGGCGATGACGCGGCGGGGCCTGCCCCGTTGGCTCGCGCTGGTCGTCCTCGTTCTCGGTCTGGTGCTGGTGTTCTGCGGCGGCTTCGCGCTCATCATCCCCGCGATCGTCAGGCAGACCACCGAGTTCGCGGCTGCCGCCCCCACTTACTACGACCAGGTCATGGCCAGTGGCTTCGCCCAGCGCTTCGGCGGCGAGTCGCGAGTGCTCGAACGGCTCCAGGGTCTGACCACGGCCGAGAACCTCTCAACGGCGGCCGGCGGCCTACTCGGCGGGGCGGTGTCCGTGGCGACCGTCGTCGGCTGGACGTTGACCGCCCTGATCCTGTCGCTGTTCATCCTGGTCGCACACGACCGCATCCGGGACAGCGCGCTGCGGTTCGTGGTGGCCTCCAAGCGCGCTCGGGCAGGGGAGATCCTCGACCGCATCCTCTTGCAGGCGGGCGCCTATCTCATGGGCGCGTTGACGATCGCCATCGCGGCCGGGGGAGCGGCCTGGATATTCATGGTGATCGCGGGCATCCCCTACGCCGCGATCCTTGCCTTCATCGTGGCCCTGACCGACCTCATCCCTCAGGTCGGGGCGACGATCGGCGCCGCCATCGTCACCTTGGTGGCCCTGACGGTCTCGCCGATGACCGCGGTCGCCGCCGTGATCTTCTTCGTGGTCTACCAGCAACTGGAGAACTGGATCATCTATCCGACAATCATGGGCAGCGCAGTCAAGGTCTCCAACCTCGCGGCGCTCGTGAGCGTCCTCATCGGCGCCACGCTCTTCGGTGTGGTCGGGGTGATCCTGGCCGTCCCGTCCTACGCCGCGATCCGCCTGGTGGTCCAGGAGCTCGTGCATCCGCGGCTGGACGCACACTGACCGCGCCGAGCGGTCTCGTCACGGCGTCCATGGAGTTCCCCTGCCGACCGCGATGACATAGGGCGACATGCCCAGAGGCAGTGGACTACCCGGTCTCGTGATCCGGCCCGTAAGGTGAAGGGGCCGCGACCATCACGAGACCGGGACAGCGCACATGCCGATCATGACCAAGGCCCGCCGGGCGTACACCGTCTGGCGCTTCGGCGGCTACGCCAGGAACCGCCGCGACGCCGTCGCCAGCCTCTGGACGCTGCTCAGGCGCCTGCCGCGCAACCGCCCCATGCGCGACAGCGACACCGGCACCGTCTATGTGCTCATGTCCCCGCCGTCCGACGACGACGCCATCTACCCGTGCGCCGTCGAGACCGCCGAGGGCGGCGCCCGGACGCTGTGCGTCTACGACTCGATCCGTCGACGGCCCGCCGACGCCCCGGTCCCGCCGCTCCTTCGCACCGCCAGGCCATTCCTCGCCGGCGAGGTCGACCACGACTCCGTCCTGTGGCACCTGCCCGAGATCTTCTCCTTCGACGACGTCCGCAACGTCTCCGACGCGGAACTCGAAGAGCTGCACGGGCGGCTCCTAAGCCTCTACGACGCCTACCAGGCAATTTGAGCCTATGCGGCGCGAATCACGCTTGCAAGGTGCCTTCCAGCGGCCGTATGCTGGCCGTGCGGCTCCGGTGCCGCCACGCCTTCCCGAAGAGAATCGGAACCGCCCGTGCTCGGAACCGTCGACCTGTGGACCTACATCGCCGCCACTGCCCTGATCATCCTGCTGCCCGGCCCGAACTCGCTGTACGTGCTCTCGGTCGCCTCCCGGCGGGGCCGCAGGGACGGCTTCGCCGCCGCCGGAGGCGTGTTCTGCGGCGACTCGGTCCTCATGATCGCCTCGGCCGCCGGCCTGGCCTCGGTGTTCGCGGCCTCGCCGATCCTGTACAACGCCGTCCGCTGGGCGGGGATCCTCTACCTGACCTATCTCGCCACCAGTCTCGTCCGGGCCGGGTGGAAGTCCTGGCGCGCCGCCAGACGCGGCGACTTCCCGCAGGGCGCCGAAGGCGGATCCGCGGTCGCGACCGCCGTTCGGACCGAGCGGCCGTTCGTGCGGGCGCTCGTCGCGAGCCTGCTCAACCCCAAGGCGATCCTGTTCTTCGTGGCGTTCTTCGTCCAGTTCGTCGACCCGACCTACGGCTATCCGGTGCTGAGCTACCTGGTCCTGTTCGTGATCCTTCAGACCTGCTCGATGGTCTACCTTTCGACACTCATCGTCAGCGGGGACCGATTCGCGCGGCTCTTCCGCGAGCGCCACGGCCTCGCGGCCGCAGGGAACGGCCTGGTCGGCGCCGTCATGATCGGTTTCGCCGCGAAGCTCGCCACCGGCTGAACGCCTGCTAGGCGCGCCCCGCGCCCGTGCCGGTCAACGGGCGGCAGCGCGGTCGAGATGGCGGGTCTCGCCGAGTCGGACGACCATGCGTCCTCGGTAGAAGTCGTCCTCGCACAGTTTGGTGATGCTGCCCGAGGGCGCCTTGAAAACGACATGGCCGAGCGAGGCGATCGGCATCTTGATCCAAGCGGCCACCACGAACGTCAAGGCGAAACCGTGGGTCACGATGACCTGGTGTTCACAAGGGCGATGGAGGATCTCGTCCATGGCCGCGTAGATGCGCTGTGCGACAGTGGCCTTGGATTCGGCCCCGGGCACATCAGTGTGTTCCATCCGCTCTCCGACCGCCGGCGGTGGGACGACGAGCCGATCCCACTCCTCGTGCGGCCTTCCCTCGGCCTGGCCGAACGACATCTCCCGCAGCCTGGGGTCGAGCACCGGCCGGACGTCGAACCATTCGGCGATCACCTCGGCCGTCTGCGCGGTGCGTCGCAGATCTGAGGAGAACAACTCCACCTCGGCGCCATCGGGCACATCGGCCAGCAGCGCCTGGCCGATGGAGTGCGCGGCGCGGATGCCGTCAGGCGTGAGCTGCGAGTCGTGCCACCCGCCGATCAAACCTTCGACATGGTGGGACGCTTCGGGGTGAGTGATGACGTAGAGAGTGCGCACCGGCACAAGCCTTTCATGGCGTCGTGGACCGCAGCAGGTGGAGTGGAGGAGGCCGCCGACTGCGGTGGCCTCGCCGGGACCGTTGCAGATCGGCACCGCCGCGGTCGCCTGCTCGATGTGAACCGAGATGTCCAGACCCGCGACGAGTTCCGCAGGGGCGAGTGCGAGCCGTTCCTGTGCCGCATGGAGCACAATGTAGAACGCGGGACGCTGTTGTCGAGGTCGTAGACGGACTTCCGCCACCCTGAGACTGAGGAGACCCCCATGCAGCAGGCCATGATGCGCGCAGTTCAGTTCGACCGGTACGGACCGCCGGAGGTGTTGGGGGTTCGGGAGGCGCCCAGGCCCGTGCCGAAGGCGGGGGAGGTGCTGGTGAAGGTCCACGCGGTCAGCGTCAACCCGGTCGACTCCAAGATCAGGTCCGGGTCGCTGCGCCTGCTCACCGGCCGGCGTTTCCCGAGATCGATCGGCGTCGACTTCGCGGGCGAAGTGGTCGGGCTCGGCCCAGGCGTCGACGAAGCCCTTGCCGGCAAGGCGGTATGGGGCGCCACCAAGCCCTTGTCGATCGGCGTCACCGCCGAGTACCTCGCGGTCGACGCCCGATGGTGCGGCCCCGCGCCCTCGGGCGTCGACTCCGCCGGCGCCGCCGCCCTGCCGCTCGTCGGCATCTCCGCCGTCATGGCGCTCGATGCGGTCGCGATCGAGTCCGGGATGCGACTGCTCGTGGTCGGAGCCTCGGGCGGTACGGGGAACGCCGTCGCGCAGATCGCAGCCGCGAAGGGCGCCCGCGTGGCGACAGTGTCGAGCCGGGCGAACCTGGACTTCTGCCGCGAGTACGGCGCCGAGGAGGCCTACGCCTACGACACGGGCGACGATCTCGGCGGGAGGCGATTCGACGCCATCGTCGACCTGGTCGGCACCGCGGTCGACCGCCATCGCGGGCTGCTGCGCCCCGACGGCCGGATGGCGACGCCGGCGGTCAAGGGCATGCCCGCCGCCTACGCCTCGGCCCTGCTGCCAGGCCCCCGTGTCCGGGTGGTCCAGATGAGACCCGGCAGGGCGCACTTGGACCGCCTCGCCGCACACGTCGAGCGCGGTGAGCTGCGGCCGGTGATCGGCCGGTTCTACGCCCTCGACGAGATCGTCGAGGCGCACCGGTCGATGGACACCGGCCACAGCCGCGGCAAGCGCGTCATCCTCATCGCCGACTAGGCGCCGCGGCGCCGCCCGAAGCGGCGACATCGTCCGCGACGGCGCAGCCGACCAGGAGCACCGGGTTCCCGGCGGCCGCCAGCGCCTCCCCGGCGCCGAACGGGGCGGCCGGGATGAGCGGCCCGCGGCGTCAGGGGTTGACCCGGGCGACTGCGATTTGTAAGGTTCTTATAGATCGATATATTGAAACGATTCAGTGAACTGGGGGCGCCGTGTCCACTGGCGCAGACGAAACCGATCCCAAACCGGTCGTCTCACTGGCCGGCGTCACCAAGGCCTTCGGCGCCGTCCGAGCACTGCGCGGTGCCCGCCTGGACCTCTACCCCGGCGAGGCCCACGCCCTCGTCGGCGAGAACGGCGCCGGCAAGTCCACCCTCATCAAGATCCTCGCCGGCCTCTACCGCCCCGACGGCGGGCGTATCGAGATCGACGGCGTACCGACCGCGTTCGCCGACACCGCCGCCGCCATGAACGCCGGGATCGCCGTCATCTACCAGGAACCCGCCCTCTTCGGCGACCTCACCATCGCCGAGAACCTCTTCATCGGCAGGCAGCCCCGGGTCCGCTTCGGACTCATCGACCGCCCCGCCATGAACCGCCGCGCCGCCGCCCTGTTCGACCGCCTCGGCGTCCCCATGGACCCCGACCGGCCCGCCAAGGGCCTGTCCATCGCCGACCAGCAGATCGTCGAGATAGCCAAGGCCATCTCCCTCGACGCTCGCGTGCTCGTCATGGACGAGCCCACCGCCGCGCTCTCCGGCGTCGAGGTCGAGCGCCTCTTCAGCGTCGTCAGGGCCCTGCGCGACGACGGCGCGGCCGTCCTGTTCATCTCCCACCGCTTCGAGGAGGTCGAGGCCCTGTGCCAGCGTGTGACCGTCATGCGCGACGGTGCCCACGTCTCCACCGACCCCATGGACGAGGTCACCGTCGACCAGTTGGTGCGCCGCATGGTCGGCCGCGAGCTCGGCGCCATGTTCCCCAAACAGGACGTCGAACCCGGCGAGGTCGTCCTCGAAGTCGAGGGCCTGAGCCGCGCCGGGATCTGCCGCGACATCACCTTCGAGGTCCGAGCCGGTGAGATCGTCGCGCTCGCCGGTCTCGTCGGCGCAGGTAGGAGCGAGGTCGTCCAGGCCGTGTTCGGGATCGAGCCGCGCGGGGCAGGACGCGTCCGCGTCGCCGGCCGTGAACTGCCTTCGGGCAACCCGCGGGCCGCCATGCGCGCCGGCGTCGCGCTCGTGCCCGAGGACCGCCGCCAGCAGGGCCTCCTTCTCGACCTGTCCATCATGCGCAACGCCACTTTGACCAGGCGCGGCCGCCTGTCCCGCTTCGGCTTTCTCGTCGGAGGGGCCGAAAGGCGCGCCGCCGAGAAGTGGACCGCGCGACTGAACACCAGGTACGGCAGGCTCACCGATGCGGCCGGGACCCTCTCGGGCGGCAACCAGCAGAAGATCGTGCTCGCCAAATGGCTCGCCACCGGACCCAGGGTCCTCATCGTCGACGAGCCCACCCGCGGCATCGACGTCGCCACCAAGGCCGAAGTCCACCGTCTCCTGTCGTCACTGGCAGCCGAAGGCGTCGCCGTCATCATGGTCTCCTCCGAGCTTCTCGAAGTGCTCGGCATGGCCGACCGCGTCCTGGTCATGCGCGAAGGCCGCATCGCCGGGGAGCTCGACCGGTCCGACGCGACCGAAGAGGCGGTCATGCTCCTGGCCACCGGGCGGGAGTCCGTCGCATGAGCACCCTCGTCAAGAGCACCGCCAACGTTCCGGCCGCCAAGACCGGATCGACGGCGCTCGACCTCGTTCTGCGATTCCGCGCGCTCGGCCTCGTCATCGCCCTGGCCGCGCTCATCGCGGCGACCACCGCCGTCAACCCCCGGTTCCTGAGCGCCCAGTCGCTCCGCGACCTCCTCTTCGCCGCGGCCATCACCGTGCTGCTCGCCTGCGGCATGACCGTCGTCGTCCTCACCCGCGGCATCGACCTGTCCGTCGGATCCGTCCTGGGGCTGTCGGCCTACGTCACCGCGAGCGCGCTGAGCGAATCCGGCGCCGCGACACCGGTCGCGATGCTCATCGGGCTGGCCGTGGGCGCCGCCTGCGGGGCCCTCAACGGCGCCGTAATCCACTTCGGACGAGTGCCGCCGCTGGTGGCGACCCTCGGCACCCTCTACGTCTTCCGCGGCACCGTCTACTTCCTCGCCGGAGGCTCGCGCATCAACGCCTCCGACCTCCCACGCGGCTTCCTCGACTTCGGCAACGGCACCGTCCTCGGCGTCCCCTACCTGTTCTGCGTCGCCCTCGTCGTGCTCGCGGCCGTCGGCGTCTTCCTCGGCCGCTACAGGGCCGGGCGCGACCTCTACGCCCTCGGCTCGAACCCCGAGGCGGCCCGGCTGGCCGGCATCCGGGCCGGGCGGCGCCTCATGACCGCCTACATCGTCTCCGGCGCCCTCGCCGGTCTCGGCGGCGTGCTGTACGCGGCCCGCTTCGGCACCGTCGACGCCTCCGCCGGTTACGGATTGGAACTCAACATCGTCGCCGCCGTGGTCGTCGGCGGCGTCGCGATCTTCGGCGGCTCCGGAACCGTCCTCGGCGCCGCCCTCGGCGCGCTCCTGCTGGCCGTCATCAACAACGCCCTGCCGGTGCTGCGCATCGACCAGTTCTGGCAGCAGGCCATCGTAGGCGCGCTCATCCTCGCGGCGATCGCCCTCGACCGGCTCGTGAGCCTCCGGGCCTCCCGCGCACTGCGAACGAAGGGGTCCCATGTCGACTAAGCTCCGCGATACGGCGGCGGTGCGGCTCCTGACGACCTGGGACGCCGCGATCATCGCCGCCACCGTCGTCTTCCTCGCCGCCGCCGCCCAGACCGTCGAGCACTTCGGCACCGCCCGCAACGCCGGGTTCATCGTCCTCGACCTCGCACCGATCCTCATACTCGCCCTCGCGATGACCCTCGTCGTCACCACCGGCGAGATCGACCTGTCGGTGGCCAGCACCGTCGGCCTCACCAGCGCCGCCATGGGAGTCATGTGGAACGCGGGGATCCCGCTGGAGACGATCATCCCCGCCGCGATCGGGATCGGCGCCTGCCTCGGCGCCGTCAACGGCCTGTTCATCACCGGCTTCGGCCTGCCATCGCTCGCGGTCACCATCGGCACCCTCGCGCTGTACCGCGGTCTCGCGTACGTCCTGCTCGGCGACACCGCCGTGGCAGACTGGCCGCGCGCCTTCACCGGCTGGACCCTCGGCACCGTCGGCGAGACCGCGATCCCGAACGTCCTCATCCCGATGGCCGCGCTGGTCGCCGTTTTCGGGATCGTCCTGCACGCCACGGCGATCGGCCGGTCGATCTACGCGTCGGGCGCCAATCCGGTCGCCGCCGCCTACGCCGGGATCGCGGTGGGGCGCTTGAAGTTCTGGCTCTACGTCACCTCCGGCGCGATGGCCGGGCTCGTCGGCGTCCTGTGGACGCTGCGGTACTCCTCGGCCCGCGCCGACAACGCCTACGGCCTCGAACTGACCGTCGTGGCGGTCGTCCTGCTCGGCGGCGTGTCGATCTTCGGCGGCAGGGGCGCGCTGCCGGGCGTCCTGGCCGCCGTGGTCCTGCTGACCGCGCTCCAGAACGCGCTGCGCCTGGCGCACGTCTCGACCGAGGCGCTCACCGTTGTCACCGGCTCGCTGCTCATCGCAGCCGTACTCGCCCCGAACACCGCAAACGCGATCAGAGGCGCCCTGCGCGCCAGACGAAGTCGCACCGCATGAAAGGGAATCCCATGTCTCGCAGACGAATCCTCCGCACCACCGCCCCGCTGCTCGCCGTCGCTCTGCTCGCCGCCTGCGGCGGCACAACGCAGGGCGACCAGGACGACGGCGGCGGACCCGGCGGCACCGACGCAACCGCCGACCCGAACGCCGAATACCGGACCGGCCTGTCGGTCGCGATGCTGCCCAAGTCGGTGAACAACCCGTACTTCGAGGCGTCCAGCAGCGGCGCCGAGAGCGTCGTGAACGAGCTGGAGGGCGCCTACGAGTACACCGGGCCCTCCGACGCCTCCGCGTCCTCCCAGGTGAGCTACATCGACACGCTCAGCCAGCAGGCGACCGACGTGGTGCTGCTGTCCGCCAACGACCCCAACGCGCTGTGCTCTTCGCTCGAACAGGCCAGGGGCGGCGGCACCGTCGTCGTCACCTTCGACTCCGACGTGGACCCTGGCTGCCGAGACCTGTTCGTCAGCCAGGTCGACAGCGACGAGGTCGGCCTGACACTCCTGGAGATGACGGCCGAGCAGATCGGCGGTGAGGGCGAGGTCGCGGTCCTGTCGGCGACGGCCAACGCCACCAACCAGAACGCCTGGATCGACGCCATCGGGGCCGAGCTGGAGTCGAACGCCGACTACGCCGGGATCGAACTGGTCGACGTCGTCTACGGCGACGACGAGGACGAGAAGTCGTTCTCCGAGACCCAGGGCCTCATGCAGGCCCACCCGGATCTGAAGGCGATCATCTCGCCGACCACCGTGGGCATCGCCGCGGCGGCGCGCTACCTGTCGGGCTCGCAGTACCAGGGCGAAGTGGCGCTGACCGGTCTCGGCACCCCGAACCAGATGCGCGAGTTCGTCGAGGACGGCACGGTCGCCGAGTTCGCGCTGTGGGACCCGACCGCGCTCGGCGAGCTCGCCGCCTACACCGGCGCGGCCGCCGCGTCGGGCATCATCACCGGTGCCGAAGGCGAGGTCTTCACCGCGGGCGACCTCGGGGAGTACACCGTCGGAGCCGACGGCGTCGTCACGCTCGGCCCGCCGACCAGGTTCAACGCCGACAACATCGACGAATTCGACTTCTGACGCAGGGGGACGGCACCATGGCCGCCATGGAATACGAAGCGGTGAAGGAGGATCTCAGGCGCGCCTACGACGCGAACGCCGAGGCGCGAGCGCGCATGGAGGACACGCCGTGGAAGCGGGCCGAGCGGGCCCGCTTCGCGGCGCACCTGAGGGAAGACGGCCTGTCGAGCCTGCTGGAGATCGGGGCCGGCCACGGCGTCAGCGGCCGCTACCGGTTTTCCGGAGAGGGCTTCGTCCTTTGTTTAGGGCGGAGGTGGATCCGGGTCGATTGCCTGCTCGACAGTCCCGCGGAGCGGGACTGTCCGAACCGTTGGGTTTTCGGAATTGTCGTACCCCTGGTTTATCTTCGATCTGTGCTCCTTCGTTACCGGTACCGGGTGTATCCGACCGCGCCGCAGCGGGTTTCGCTCGC
>NZ_JAKZEW010000024.1:0-253 GCF_022548875.1 Glycomyces sp. L485
CCCGAACCGGCACCGCAGGCCGGGACCGAACCGAACACTGGACCCGAACACGGACCCCGAACGGGAACCGGACCCAAGCGAGACTCCGCAAGGGACTCCGAACCGGGCTCCGGACCGGGCGGACGCTCCCGCCCCGAAGACGAGCACACCCCCACACCAGCAACACCGCCAGCAGACGCGGCCTCACCAGCCGCCCCGGTCGCGGCGATGACTCTGGTACACCCGAAGACGAATAGACCACTGATCCCGGTGC
>NZ_JAKZEW010000024.1:377-46631 GCF_022548875.1 Glycomyces sp. L485
ATCCCGCGAACCCTAGAGTCCCGCTCCTGCTCCCGCTCCCCACGACCGACCTCCGTGGCCGACGACCCGCCCCCGACCTCCACTCAGATCCTTCGCCGCTGCCCGCCTGAAGCCCGCCCGAAGCGGACCGAACTCCGAAGGGCCCGCCCCCACCCGACTCCTACCTCGTCATCGCCGCCGCCCTTGGGGCAGAAGAACCATCTGCCCGACATCACTCCCGCCAACGCCCCCGCGACCATTGCCGGACTCCCCAGGCAAACATGGACACACTCCGGCACTTCACTGTTACGGGACGGCCGCATCCTCATCGCCGCTCCGCCCGAAGTCGGGGGTCAAAGGAAGTCTTGTGGCAGCCAACCGGCTTGGCGCGCCTTCTCTTCATCGTCGCCGGCTTTGAGCAGCGGGACGAATCCTGTCGACGTTCAATGCCTCTCAGCGGAGTGCTATTGGTCTTCGACCGGCGCGAGGGCGCCGTCGGCCTCTCGGTAGCGCTCCTTGGTCTCGGGGCACACCCACACACCGTTTTCTGCGGGGTCGGCTTCGAGCCGGGCGCCGGAGCGGCCGACCCAGCCGGCTTGGCGGGCCGGAACGCCCAGGACGAGCGCGTAGTCAGGGACGTCCTTGGTGACCACGGCGCCGGCGGCGACCATCGCCCACTTGCCGATCCGCACCGGAGCGACACACACGGAGCGAGCCCCGAGCGAGGCGCCGGTCTCGACGGTGACGCCTACGGCATCCCAGTCTGCGTTGTTCTTGCGGCGGCCGTCGGCGGCGATTGCGCGCGGTTGGCGGTCATTGGTGAGCACGGCTGCCGGTCCGACGAACACGCCGTCGGCGAGCGTCGCCGGCTCGTAGACGAGGGCGTAGTTCTGGAGCTTCACGTTCGAGCCGATGCGCACGCCGGTGCCGACGTAGGCGCCGCGCCCTACGATGCAGTTCTCTCCGAGGACGGCCCTCTCCCTGATCTGGGCGAGTTCCCAGACGCTGGTGCCGTCGCCGAGCTCGGCGGACGGGTCGACCTGTGCAGAGGGCTGGATCCTGTACTGCATCGGTGTCCTTCGGGTTCTGCGAGTCATTCGCTGCAGATGTACTGGCCTGGCCGGGCGTGCTCATGCTATCGGAACCGCCGCAGGGCAAGTGACGAGCGGGCCCGGACTCGATGAGTCCGGGCCCGCCGTCTTGGGATCAGGAACGACGCGTTCCCACGCGCCGGAGTCCGATCACGGCGGGGCTCCGTTGACCGCCGCGCCAAGGAGGAACGTCTGCTGGATGTTCCACACGTCCGGGTTGAGCGCCATCCGCGCCGAGTACCACACCCGGTATCCGGGTCTGCCGAATTCGGTGTCCGTGAACATGGTCGCCCGGTACAGGTGGTCGTGCATGGTGGGTTTGATTCTCGGAATACCCGAGAAGTGCGAGTTCTCAAAGCTCAACGGCGTCTCTCCCAGGATGAACAACAGGTCTCCGTCACGGCCGGTGGAACCTATCGCGGTGTCGTTCAACAGGCCGATGTACGAGGTGTCGTCCTTGAAGATGTTCAGGTGCCACGGCTCCTTGTCCCGCTGCATCGGCCCCAGGCTCACGGCGTCCGCGGGGCTCCAGTTCGCTTTCGCGGGAGTGGATCCGCCTTCGTAGTAGACCATCCGGTTCGGCGAGCCCAGGATGTCGATCGCCCACATGACCCAGCGGCCGTCCTCGTACAGCAGCGACGGCGACAGCGGCCGACTCACCCTCATGGAGCTCCGCAGGGCCTCCGCCGGCGCAGACCAGTTGACGCCGTCCGTGGACGTCGAGTACTTGATCCGCTCCTGGAGTGCGTCGGGAATCACCACCCGCCAGAACACGTACATCGTGTCGTCCGGGCCCATCTGCAGGTCGGTGTCGGAGTTGTAGGGCCCCGGCAGCCCGGGTTGGTCGTCGATCGGGTTGGTCAGGCCCGTCGGCACGACCCAGTTGACCCCGTCGTTGGACGCGGCGATGTTCGGGTCCTCCCACGCGGAATTGCTGGAGGGATACGGCGTGTGCGCCATCCAGTACTCGAAGCCGTTCCAACCGCCGGGCACCCGAACGACGCTCGGGTGGGTGGTCTGGCCTCCGGAGGGCGACTGCACCGTCGGGATCGTCCGCTTCCCGCCGTAGGGCCCCCAGACCCTGTCAGGCACCTCGACGGCCTGCTCCGGGACGACCGGCGCGCATTCGTCCAGGTCGGTCTCCGCTTGCAGCACGATCCGCTCGTCACCGCGCCCGTCCGCGAACTTCCGGTCGACCTCCGCCTTCAGGCCGACGCGGCCGACGTCCCCCGGAACCATCGCCGTCCCGGACAGCGAGCCCTCTCCGGGTGGAGGCAACTCGGTGCCGGGCTGGAGGGTGCCGGCGAGATCGGCGTCCCCCCAGGGATCCGATTCGGGTCCGATCTGGACGTCGACGTCGGCGAGGACGTAGGTGTATTCGGGGTGGACGGGATCACCGATCGCATCGGTCAGCAGGAACTCCACCTCCAGATCACCCGCGCCGCCGCAGATGGCTGAATCGAATTCGAGCGCCGGTCCGGTCTGGGGAGTCTGCTGGGCCTGGGAGGGGATGCCGATCATGACTGTGGTGAGTACACCGGAGGCGGTCACCAGGAGCCATTGGCGCGACAGAGAACTCATTCGTCTTTGCCCCTCTCCGCTGAGAATGGACAGCGGTCGAATATCCCTGAATTGATGCATTTCCGATCCTTGCCTCAGGCGGGATGTGTCACGGTCAAATCGAAGTCGGTCAGCAAGCCGACCGGTTCGGAGCCGGTCACGCCATCCGCCCCGTCCCACAGGATTTCCAGGCTCGGCACCCTGAAGGTCTGGCCGAACGGCGGGAACTGCGGGTCCGCGACGGTTTCGGTCGGCAGCAGCCTGATCGGGGCGGTATAGAGGTAGAGGGGATCGCCACCGTTCACGATGCCGGGCACCGACTCGACCTCGAATTCCAGGCCGGGATTGAAGATGATCGACTGCGTCGACTGGTCGTATTGGAAGTCCGTCGGGATTCCGGGGCGGATTGAGACGAAGACTTCTCCGAAGGCCCCCTCCTGGCCGCTCAGCCGGAGCACGAGGTTCGCGGTGTTCATCGCTTGCGTCCCCTGGGGCCTCGCAAGGTCAACTTCGCCCGCGAAAGCCTCGGTGTCGAACGGTTCAGGCTGCCCCAGAATTTCGATCGTCGCCCCGGGGCTCGTCAGCGAGACTCGCCTGTAATTGGGGTTTTCGGTGGCCTGTTCGGGCGCCGGTGTGGCACCGGGCGCGGAGGGGGCTCCGTTCGTCGGCGCCGCCGTGATCATGGTGGCGGCGAGCAGGACCGCGAGTGGCGCCGCGGCCGCGGCGATGGTGAGCCGGTTCCTTCGAAGGAAGGCGAATCTCGGCCGGATGGGCCGGTCGGTCGACTGGAGTGCCATGGCGCCCCTTTCCTGTTCCGTGGTCACGGCGGGGCTCTCATGGCCCGCACCGATCGGCATCCACACCGGACCATAGGTGCCCAGGACGCCGCATGTGCCGATTCGGTCGAAATCCAGCGCCGAGCGGACGTGTCGGCAGTGGCCGACGGTATAGGTCGCGACCCGAGGTATTTCTCATTTCTTCGGAATCATGCCCGTGGCTACTGTATGCAGTTGACTAAGGACGGTCACTGTCTGTGCACCACGAAGGCCAATCGGCCCTGATTTCGAAGGAAGCATTCATGAAAAACAGCTCGCACCCGGGCCGTATCGCCCGGGTTCTGCGGTGGCTCGTCGCCGCGAACGTCTACATCGTGGGCGCCGCCGTCTTCGTCGTTCCGCCCACGGCCTCGGCGCAGTCCGAAGCCCACGACGCCGGCCCGGCCGAACAGGTGGCCGCCGGGAATTACGACTACAACGGCGACGGCCTCGACGACGTGGTGGCCCGCCGGGACGCGACCGGAAACCTCGAGGTCTGGCCGGGCGACGGTACCGGCGGCTTCGGCACGAAGTACATTGTCGGCGGTGGCTGGGGCGTCATGAACCTCATCGAGACCGCAGGCGACCTCAACAACGACGGCAACGCCGACATCATCGCCCGGGAGGCGAGCACCGGTCGGCTGTGGTTCTACCCGGGCAACGGAACCACGTTCAATTCGCGCTCGTCGATCGGCCTCGGCTGGGGGGTCATGAGCGCCATCGTCTCCGGGCACGACTACACCGGCAACGGCAACGTCGACATAATCGCCACCGAGGCCGGCACCGGGACTCTGTGGCTCTACCCCGGCGCCGGCACGGGCAATACATTCGCCAAACGGATCCAGATCGGGTCGAGCTTCCACCTGGTGGAGGAACTGACCGCGGTCGGGGACATGAACGAGGACGGCCACGCCGACGTCGTCGGCGTGAGGCTCGCCGACGAGTGCATGTACTTCTATGCGGGACCGGCCACCGGGCAGTTCGCGCCTCCGCTCCTGTTCGACTGCGGCTGGGACGTGATGGAGTCGGCGGCCGCCGTCGGCGACTTCGACGGAGACGGCCACGCGGACTGGCTCGGTCGTGAGCCGGACCATAACCTGCTCTACCTGTTCAAGGGCGACGGCACCGGCCGTTACTCCTCGTCCCCTGTCATCGATTTCGGGTGGAACTCGATGACGATCGCCTGACGGCGATGAAGTGAGGCGCCGCGTCCGGGGCCTCGGCTCAGAGGTCACGGCCGAGCTGTCCCCGGACGCGGTCGGTGCCGTCGCCACCGGCGTTCACCGAATCGTCACCACCACGGCGTAGGTCTTGCGCGAGCGGCCGCAGCTCGGGCTCGCTCACCAGCGGAACGGCTGTATCGAAACGGGAGACGGTTCGACGGGATCGGGCAACACGCCGAGCAATTGGCCTTCAAAGTCCCGCTCGGCCAGTATCGTGCCTGTGCATGACCGATTCCCTCGTAGCAGGCAGTCGACCGCGAGATCCCGGATTTCGCCACGGGCCGAACCCGATGCCGACCGCCGGAGACGATGCGCCGCGTACCGGCGGATCGGAGACCGTCGACCGGTTGGTCGAGCGGGCGCTGGTCACCGCGAAGGCCTGCAGTGTCAACGACATCTACCTGTGGGGGCAGTACCACAACTCGCGCCTGGCGCGGCACGTGCTGGCACGCCTCGCGTGTCCGGACGACCCCGACGCCGTCCTGCGACCCGGCGCCGACCGGTCGCGGCTGAGCAAGGCCGCCCTCAACCTCGAAGCGGTCTGCGCGCTCGCGGCGTCGATCGCGCTCAAGGCCCGCGACCACGATGAGCGCGCCACGGCCCTTGAGCTGTTCGACCTGGCCCACAGGCGGCTGGATGGCCGGATCCCATTGGAGTACCGCGAACCGCACGTCATGACGGCCTATCTCGACGGCCGCGGCAGACGCGTCAAGACGCTGATCGGCTCCTACGGCGAGCTGCCCTGTCGACTGGATGAGGCGATTCGCTGCCAGGACGCGCACCCGTGCAATGGCGGTTCCGCGCGGGGCTACCTGCGTCGCCTCAAGGAGTTCGCCGACTGGCCGGAGTTGTCGGATCCCGACGACGATGCGCCCCTGAGCATCGACCGGCTCCGGACCCGACCGGTGGAGGCGGTCGAGGGCGGCCACCTGATCTCGGTGGTCATGACCTGCTTCAAACCTGACAAGACGCTGCTGACCGCCGTGCGGTCGATCGTCGCGCAATCCTGGCAGAACTGGGAACTGCTGCTGGTCGACGACGGCTCCGGGGCGGAGTACCGGAACGTCCTCCGTGAGGCCGCCGCCCTCGACCAGCGCGTCAAACTGCTGATCCAACCCCAGAACGCCGGCACCTACCAGGCGAGGAACCGCGCGTTGGCGGTCGCCAAGGGCCGGTTCGTCACCGGACTGGACTCCGATGACTGGGCGCACCCGCACCGCCTCGAGAAGCAGGTGCGACCGCTGATCGACAATCCGGGCCTGGTCATGGTCGAATCGCACAGCATCGCGGTCAGGGAGGACCTGTCGCTGATGATCGATCCCCAGACCGCGGTGATCGCAGCGAGGTCGACCCCGATCATGGTCCGCGCCGACCCGGTCCTGCGGCGGATCGGCTTCTTCGACGAGGTCAGGAAGACCGCCGACTCCGAATTCCGCTCTCGCGTCAAGACGGTGTTCGGCAGGCGGGCCGTCGCTCGACTCGCGACCGGGCCGCTGACACTCGTCCGCCACTCGGCGACCACGCTGTCGGCCGGGGAGGTCTCGCGGCACTGGATGTCGGCGAGCCGACTCGCCTACCACTCCGGGTTCACCGACTGGCACCGGAACATAACCAAAGGCACTACGGAGCCTTTCATGGCGTCGCTGGCGAGGCCCCGTCCGTTCCCCATCGCCCGCGACATCACGCGCACCAAGGCGCAGAACCGCGAGATCGCATACGGCCGCATCTTCGCGGCGGACTGGCGCTCTCTCGACCGACGGCGCCGCCTGATGCTCGACGACGCGGCTCTTCTGGCCGAGAGCGGGGTCCGGGTCGGACTCGTCCACCGCCCCGAATGGACAGCGGTAGACGGCGCGCGTCCCTTGATCAACCGGTCCGTCCTGGCGTCGGCCTCGAAGTACGGGTTCGACTTCATCGACCTCGAGGAGCGGCACACCGCGCCGATCGTCGTGCCCACCAAAGCCTATGTCGAATTGCTCCGATTCGAGCACCCCGAGCTCGCGGTGGACCGCATCCGCGTGCAGTCGGCGGAGCCCGAACCCGCCGAGAAACCCCGCCTCAGTACCGAGACCGGGCGCGGACGCACCGCTTCGCGTCGAGCGCTCACCAAGAAGGAAGCGGCGCTCGCCGGCGCCGGACTGTGCGCCACCGCCGCGGCGATCGGGTTCGCGGCAGTTGTGGAGCCCACTTCCCTGCAATGGTCCGCGGGTGGAAGCCTCGCGATCTGGACCGGCCTAGTGCTGGCGATGATCACTCGGCGTTTTGCCTTCCGCTCCGTATCGGGATGACCGCCGCGGACCGTACCTCACGCGCTCGACCGAAAGAGACGAGGAACCCACAAGTCATGCGCCTGAAGCAAATAGCAAGAACCGCCGCGCGTCGGCCGACCTGGTCGGCGGCCGCGGCCCTGCCCGCCGCTCCGGTGGTCGCGATCGTGCTCCCATTCGACGGCCCTGGCCTGCGCGCGGCCGTCACGGTCGGCGCGCTCGGCCTGCTGACCGCCTTCGTGCATCTGCGTCTGCAGCGGGCGCTCGACCGGGCGCGGGCCGCCGCAGTGGAACCGGAGCCTCGGCGGTCTTCCAGGGGTTCGCGACGCAGCGGACAGCCGCCGGCGAAGCGGCTCCGTGAGCTCGAGTCGTGGGAGAATCGGCTGAAGTACGGCTGGTCGGCGACGGCTGGAGCCGCCCTTCGTGAAATCGCCGAATCCCGGAACGAACACGCCGAGTGCCGGGTGAAGGCCATGGCCGCCCTGTGCGAGCACCGCGCGAAGCTCGGCCGAGTGCGCCGGGCCGAAGGGAGGACGCTGGAGGTCGACATCGCAGTGGTCTCCACGCTGAACCTGCGGGGAGGCACGACCTCTGCGAACGAGGCCGAGATCCTGGCCTATCTCTCGGCCGGTCTGAAGGTCGCACTGGTCCACCACCCGGTCCGGGACCGGGCCATGGGCCGTCCGGTCGACCCCCGGCTGCGCACCCTGATCGACGGTGAGCACGTCATCGAGGTCCACCCCGAGGACACGGTCCGATGCGATCTGGCGATCGTGCGGTTCCCAGTGGCCCTGGCGAACATCATGGACGACCGTCCCCGGATCGACGCGGCCCGGACGGTGCTGCTGGTCAATCAGACGCCCTTCGAGGAATACGGGCTGACCGGCGGATACGGGACGGCCTGGAGCATCCGCGACGTCCACCGGAACGTCACCGAGTGGCTCGGTCCGCACACCTGGTACGCGATCGGGCCGGCAGTGCGCGACGTTCTGCGTGAGCACCACGCCGACGAGCTCGCCGAGATCGACCTCGCCGACGACTTCTGGTACGAGACGATCGACATCGTCGATTGGACGGTGCGGCCGCGAAGGACGCGGGCGCAAGGCGACCCGATCCGGATCGGACGGCACAGCCGCGACCACGTCACCAAGTTCCCGAACATGGCGCAGCGCCTCCGCGCCGCCTACCCCGACGCCGCGGACATGGAGGTGCACGTGCTCGGCGGCCACGAGGCGCTGCTGCAGATCCTCGGCGCGATACCGCCGAGGTGGACCTCTCATCCCTTCGGCACCAAGTCCGCAGTGGAATTCCTGGCCGAGGTCGACGTCTACGTCTACTTCATCGACGAGAACCTGGCCGAGGCCTTCGGCCGCGCACCGCTGGAGGCCATGGCCGCGGGGGTCCCTTGCATCCTTCAGCCCAGCTTCGCCGAGCTGTTCGGCGACGGTGCGCTCTACTGCGAACCGGACGAGGTCGAGGCGCACGTGCGGCGCTTCATGGACGATCCGGTCCACTATGCCGAGCGTTCCGCCGCCGGCCTTCGCACGGTCCACGAGCGCTTCTCCCCGGAGGCCCTGCTGCGCCGAGTGAGCGGCCTCGGCGTCACCGTCGAACCGCGACCGGAGGCGGCCGAGGCCGCCGCCCTGAGCCTGGGAGGCGCCCGATGAAGCCCGCGACCGCCAAGCGACTCCTCCGACCCCGGAACGCCGTGCCGGCACTCGCCTGCGCTGCGGCCGCCGCAATGCCGCTGGCGCTCCCGCTGGGGCCGGCGCTCTTCGGCTCAGGCCTGACGCTCCTCGCCTTCGCGGCGATCTGCGGCTGCGATGTCATCGAGCTGCGCCGCCTGTCCCGCGACATCGCCTTGAAGCGGCGGGCGTCCGCGCTGCTCCGTGTGCGCGCCGGCCAAACCACGACCGGTGGGGCGATGCCCGGCGACCTGCGTCGGCTCGAGCGCGTCGGCGAGGCACTCGCCGGAGGCTTCCCTGACTCGGCGGCCGAGGAGGCGTTGGCGGTCGCGTCGCGGACCAGAGTCCCCGCATCCGATCGGCTCGCGGCGCTCCGGACGGTCGTCGACTGGCATCGGCGCTACGACTCGCAGTCACCCGAGACGCGGCGTTCCAGATTCGATGTCGTCTTCATCTCGCACCTCGGGCTGCAGGGCGGCAACACCTCGACCAACGCCGCCGAGATCCGCGTCTGCCGCGACCTGGGACTCAAGGTCGGTCTACTGCACCACCCCATCTACAAATGGGGCCCGAACGCGCCGCTCCACCCGCGTGTGGAGGAGCTCGTCAACGGAAAGTCGGTGAGCTTGATCGGCCTCGACGACGCCGTCGAGTGCGACCTCGCAGTCGTGCGCCTGCCTACCGTGTTGGTGAAGCCGCTCGAGCGGCGTCCGAGGATCACGGCGGGGAACACCGTCGTAGTCGCCAATCAGACACCGTTCAAGTTCTACGGGACGGACGAGCCCCGCGAGGAGGCCTGGGACGTCGCCGCCGTGGAGCGAAACGTCACCGAATGGCTGGGGCGCCCCACCTGGTACCCGGGCGGACCGAACGTGCGAGCCACGCTGCTCGAGCACCACGCCGAGGAGATCGCCGGCCTCGACGTGGCATCCGAACTCTGGAACGAGACCATCGAGGTCGGGCAGTGGCGTTTGGACGGACGCCGCTCCCCGGACGGTCGCATCCGCATCGGCAGGCACTCTCGCGACCACCTGCTGAAGTGGCCGGAAGACCCGGAGACGCTGCTGCGTTGCTACCCGGACCGGGAACCGTTCGAGATCCATGTTCTCGGAGGCGCGGAGACGCCGACCCGCATCCTGGGGAGCTTGCCTTCGAACTGGACAGTTCACGCGTTCAACGACTTGTCCGCCAGGGACTTCCTTGCGCAGATCGACATCATGGCCTACTTCATCTCCACCGACGGGCTGGAGGCGTTCGGCCGGGCGCCGCTCGAGGCGATGGCCGCGGGGGTGCCGGTCGTTATGGACCGGCGCTTCGAGCCCACCTTCGGCCCGGCGGCGGTCTACTGCGAACCGGACGAGGTCGCTTCGGTCGCGGAGCGGCTCTGCGCCGACCCGGAAGCCCATGCGGCTCAGCAGTCGGCGGCATGGAAGCACCTCACCGATCACTTCTCGGCTCGTGTGCTGGTGGAGAGGCTGTCGCAGTCCGACCGAGGCGGGCGCCTGAGCGAACGGCTCGAGTACACGCCGGCCCGATACTGGGACCGGCGCTATCGCGACGGTAGGGACTCCGGCGAGGGCTCGCGCGGGGACGAGGGTTCGTACAAGGCGCGGTTCGTGAGCGATCTGATCAAGGAACGGGAGATCGACAGCCTGATCGACTGGGGCTGCGGGGACGGTCAGGTCCTCGCGAAGGTCGACCTGCACGGTGCGTCGTACACCGGAGTCGACGTCTCCGAGACCATCGTCGAGAGGATGCGCGAGCGGTTCTCGGAGCGGCCGAACTACAGTTTCGATCTGCCGTCCGGCGTCGACCTGTCGGATCGCCGCGACCTCGCCCTGAGCATGGACGTGCTCTTCCACCTCCCGAGCGACGTCGATTACGACGCCTACCTGTCCCGGCTGTTCGGAAGTGCCGGTCGGCACGTGCTCGTCTACTCGACGGACTACGCGGGAGGCCAGACGGCCCCGCACGTGCGTCGGCGCGAGTTCACCGCGGACGTCGCGAAGCAGTACCCCGAGTGGAAGCTCGTCCTGTCCGAACCGCCGCTGGCGGAGGGTCTCGCGTCGTTCTTCCTCTACGAGAGGGTCCGGTGACGCCGTCGGTGATGTCGGTCCTCTCCATCACCAAAATCAATAATTCAACGGACGAAGGCATGATCTTCTCTTCGAAGTAGTGGTCTGAGCTCGAGTTGTGTCTTTGTTTTTAATGTTTCAACCTCCGCGTTATGGGACCGTGACCAGATATTGAACGATGGGAGGATACGCTGCAAACATGCTGCGTTCTGTCATCCTCGCCGCCGCTCGCTCATCGAAGATCGAGCGTCTCGTCGGCACCGCGCCGGTGTCCCGCTCGCTCGTCCGCCGCTACGTAGCGGGCGAGACGACGGCCGACGCGGTCGCCGCCGCCAGAGTCCTGGCCGCCGACGGCCTGCTCGCCACCCTCGACCACCTCGGTGAGGACACCATCGTCGTCGAGCAGGCGCACGCCACGAGAGTCGAGTACCTGAACCTGCTCGCCGCGCTCAAGGCCGAGGGTCTGTCCAAGACCACCGAGGTGAGCGTCAAGCTCTCGGCGCTCGGGCAGCGCATCGACGCTGAGCTGTCCTATAAGCTCGCCCGCGAGATCTGCAACGCCGCCGCCGACACCGGCACCACGGTCACCATCGACATGGAGGACCACACCGTCACTGACTCGACGCTGGAGATCGTCGCGCGCCTGCGCGAGGAGTACGGCGACGCCGGGGCGGTCCTCCAGGCCTACCTGCGGCGGACCGAGGACGACTGCAAGGCTCTTGCCACCGCCGGCTCGCGCATCCGCCTGTGCAAGGGCGCTTACAAGGAACCCGAGTCGGTCGCCTACCAGCGCAAGCTCGACGTCGACCGCTCGTTCGTGCGGTGCATCAACGCGCTCATGGCAGGCGCCGGCTACCCGATGCTCGCTACGCACGACCCGCGCCTGGTCGAGATCGCCATCGACCGCGCCCGCTGGTTCGACCGCGAACCGGACTCCTTCGAGTTCCAGATGCTGTTCGGCATCCGCCCGGCCGAGCAGCTGCGCCTTGCCGCCGACGGCTACCGGATGCGCGTGTACGTGCCCTACGGCAACCAGTGGTACGGCTACCTGATGCGCCGAATGGCCGAGCGTCCCGCCAACGTGGCGGTGTTCGCCCGCTCACTGTGGACAAAGTCCTAGGGTCTGTCCCGAACGGGCTGGATCCACAACATGCCCTAGGCCGCGTTGCCCTCGAGGGCGTCACTCTGCACAGTTGACGGTTCGCGAAACCAGCGTCCGGAGACTAAAGTTGCGAAGGTGACTCAAGCCCCCGAGGAGTTCCCCCCGGAGCCGCCCCCAAGCCGTCTCGGTGAGACGACCCCGTCCGCCCCGCCGGAGTCGCCGAGGGTCCCCGCCCAGCGGCTCTCCGCCGACGGCACCGTGACGCCGGCCCCGGTCGGGCCGCCCCCTCCGGTGGAGATGGCCTCGCCGACGGCGCCGCCGGTCTACCAGGTTCCGCCGGGCTACTTCTGGCCCCGCCCCGAACCGAAGCGCTCGCGGCTGCGCACCGTCGTGGTCGTCATGGCCCTGGTCGCCTCCTCGGTCCTCGCCGGGGCCCTGGTCAACGGCTGGCGGCCCGCGATGCCGAGCGCCGAGACCGGCGTCATCGAAGGCGCTCCGGTCGCGCCCGGCGAAGGCACCATCCCCAGCCCCGGCCCGGACGCCTCGGCCCCCGAGGTCCTCGCCTACCTCAAGGAGCAGTCGCAGCTCGTCCTCGACGCCCACGCGCAGTCGCTCGTCGACGGCAGCCGCGACGGATGGCTCGCCGCGTTCGATCCGACGCTCCACGGCCGGATGACCACCCGCTACGAGACCCTGCGGGCCATGCAGGTCAGCCGCTTCGACTACCGGATCACCTCCGGTCCGCTGGAGGACAGCTCCGGGGCGGTGCCGCTGTACGAGATCGGCGTCGCGGTCACGCACTGCTTCGCCGAGCCCGCCGACGAGTGCTCCCCGGCCGACGTCGTCTTCCGCACCTTCTGGCGCGCCGGCGACGACGGCATGGTCATGGTCGAGGTCGAGAACTCCGAAGGCCAGGACGGGCCGCACCCGTGGGAGACCGACGAGCTGGTGGCCGCCGTCGGAGCCCGCACCGTCGTCGCAGCCCCGGCGCACATGTCCGACCGGCTCCAGGACGCCCTGGAGATCTCAGAGGAGGCCGCCCTCAACGCCGACGAGTGGGCGCTGTGGGAAACCCCCGACCGGTACGTCGTCTACATCTCCGGAAACGAGGAGTTCGAGGTCTGGTTCGGCGGGATGTTCGAGACCGACGACGTGCTCGGCTTCGCGCTGCCGCTCACCGGCACCGTCGCGGGGGAGCGGCAGCCCTCCACCTACGCGACGGTCATGAACGTCGACCGCACCGGATGGGGCTACGACCTGACCTCGGTCATCCGCCACGAGCTCGGCCACGCAGTGACCCTGTGGGGCGCGCCTTCGGAGCGGTACGCGAACGACACCTGGTGGATGGTCGAGGGCATCGCCGAGTACATCGACCACGGCGACCGGCCGGTCGACGACTACGACCGGATGTGGGACGTGGGGAACTACGTGGAGGACGGCGGCTGCTCCAGCGACATCGTGCCGCCCGACGAGGACGACGACACTCTCGCCGGCTCGGGGAAGTACGGTTGCGGGTTCCTCGGTGTTCACTACATGATCGACACCTACGGTGTCGACGAGTTCGCCGCCTGGTTCGACGCGACCGCGCGCCAGGGCGAGTCGGCAGCGGGGACTGCCGAGGACGTCTACGGCAGGAGCTACGCGGATCTGATGGACGAGATCACCGACTTCATCGCCTCCACCGCCTGAACAGGGCAGGCACCGAACGATCCGACCGAGGAGATCACGGACTTCACGGCGCAGATCAGGCGAGACCGCCTGTTGCCCAATGAGCCGGACTGTCGTAACATGAGCAACATCCCGATCGAAAGACATCAACGTCACGGACAGTGACGACCGATTAGTTTCGGTTCATATGGGCATTCGCGTCCACCGCACCTCTAACACATCACAGAACCCCACGTCCTCGCAACAGCCCTCAACAGAACGGTGAGACATATGAGCGAACCCGGGGACCTCCTCGACGAGGTCAAGTTTTTGACGGTGACAGAAGTGGCCGAGCTGATGCGCGTCTCGAAGATGACCGTGTACCGGCTCGTCCACAACGGTGAGATCGCGGCGGTGCGGGTGGGGCGCTCGTTTCGCGTTCCCGAAAGCGCCGTGAAGACCTACCTCTCCGAAGCACTCCGGACCGAAGACTGACCGAGTGCCTCGGAGAAACAGACCTCAAGGCCGAGCCTTTCGGACCATGGGATCTCCGATCCGGGTTCGGTTACCGACCACCGGGCCCCGTCCGTGCGAACCGCTGTGACGGGGCCTTCGGTTGCTCGCGCCCGGCTCGGTGTCCGCTCCGAACGCGAGCTAGGCTGGTTGGGCTCAAACCAACGTCTACGGATATCTGTGAGGAAGCTGTATGGGCTCGGTCATCAAGAAGCGACGCAAGCGTATGGCGAAGAAGAAGCACCGCAAGCTGCTGCGCAAGACCCGCGTGCAGCGTCGCAAGCTCGGCAAGTAACCGAGCCGACCGGTTCCTGAGTTCCTGCGGGTAGGGTGGGGCAATGCCAGAGATCGAAGCCGCCGCGTTCGCCTTCGAGGTCCGCAACTGGGCCTGGATGATCATCGGCTACGGAGCCGCACTCCTGTCGCTCATCGCGTCTGTCCACTGCGCCGTCCAGAAGCCCGAGGCGTTCAACGCCATCGGCACCTTGACCAAGGGGACCTGGCTCGGACTTCTGGTCATCAGCTTCGGTCTGGCACTCATCTTCGGCGGATTCGGCCGCCTCGGCCTGTTCGGCCTCGTCGCCCTGTGCGCCGCGCTCGTCTACCTCCTCGATGTCCGCACCGGCATCAAGGACATAGGCGGCAGCGTCTACTAGCGCTTCGGCGTCGCCAAGACTCAGCAGCTGTGCCCCGGCGCGGGCACAGCTGCCTTGCCGTGTCCGGTGAACGGCTCAGCGGATGACTCCGCGAGCCATCTCGCGCAGGCGCGCCACCCGCTGCTCGGTCGGCGGGTGGGTCGAGAACAGGCTCGAGAAGCCGCCGCGCAGCGGCGACTCGATCATCAGGTGCGCCTCGCTCGCCAGCGGGCTGTCGCCCCTGGCCGGCATCCGGTCGACCCCGGCCGAGATCTTCTGCAGCGCGCTCGCCAGCGCCAGCGGGTCGCCGGTGAGGCGCGCGCCCGAGGCGTCGGCCTCGTATTCGCGCGAGCGGCTGACGGCCATGCGGATGAGCCCGGCCGCGAGCGGACCGAGCAGCATCGTCAGGATGAGCACGAGTGGGTTGGGCCCGTTGCGGTCCCCACCGAAGATCGGGATGAACCAGGCGATGTTCGCCAGCGTCGTGATGATGCCCGCGAGCGCCCCGGCGACCGATGAGATGAGGATGTCGCGGTTGTACACGTGCGATAGCTCGTGGCCGAGGACCGCCCGCAGTTCGGCCGGGGTGAGGATCCGCAGGATCCCGTCGGTGACGGCCACGGCCGCGTTCTCGGGGTTGCGGCCGGTCGCGAACGCGTTGGGCTGCGGGGTCGGTGCGACGTAGAGCCGGGGCATGGGCTCCCCGGCCCGCTGCGAGAGCTCCCGCACGACCGCGTACAGCTGCGGCGCCTGGGCCTCGGAGACCTGCCGGGCCTGCATGGAGCGCAGCGCGATCTTGTCGGAGTTGAAGTAGGCGTAGACGTTGATGCCCACGGCGATGAGACCGGCGATGATGACGCCGGTGGAGCCGCCGAAGGCGTAGCCGATCGCGATCACCAGCGCCGTCAGCGCGCCGAGCAGGACCGCGGTCTTGAGGCTGTTGCGGTGTTTCATGGTCCCTCTTTCCCCATTCCGAGGACTAAACGCCTTTTCGACGGCAAGTATTCCTCGCTGACCTGGGAGTTCACTGCGAGAACGAGGTGAATTCCAGCACGGCCTGCGGGGCGAGGCTGACCGCGACCAGGGCCGCGCCGATCGCCAGGACCGCGAGCCCGTACCGGTCCTTCGCCCCTTCTCCGCCCCGGGAGACCAGGACGGTGCGGGCCAGTGGCAGGTAGTAGGCCAGGCCCACCACGGCTCCGGCCACGACGACGACCGCGAGCCACACCGCGGAGGACGCGAGCCATTCCAGGACCGCGATCTTCGCGAAGGTCCCGGCGAGCGCGGGCGGCAGTCCCGCCAGTCCGATGACGGCGATGACGAAGACGGTCGAGGCGCGGGGTGCGGCCCGGAACAGTCCGCCGAGGTCGGCGATCGCCCCGCCGTCGTGTTCGCGCATGGACGTGAGGGAGGCGAACGCCCCGGCTTCCATGAGCACGAAGAACACCGCGTAGGCGAGCGCCGCGGAGGCCGCGGCGGCTTCGCCGTCCCTCCCGGTCGCTGCGCTGAGCGCTCCGAGCGGCGCGAGCACGTAGCCCGCGTGCGCGATCCCGGACCAGGCCAGCACGCCGACGGTGCGGCGCTGCACCAGAGCGCCGACGTTCCCGACCGCGATCGAGGCCACGGCGATCCCGGCCAGGACGATCCCGGCCACCGTCCCCGCGGACGGGGCGAGAGCGAAGTGGACGACCCAGACGACGGCGACGGCGCCGCCGAGCTTGGACGCGCTCGCCAGGTATGTGGCGATCGGCAGCGGTGCGCGTTCGAGGACCAGGGGCGCCCAGGAGTGGAGCGGCGCGGCGGCGAGTTTGAACGCGAGTCCGCCGAGGAGCAGCGCCGTCCCGGCGGCGACGAGTCTGGTGTCGGCGCCGTCGAGGTCTTCGGAGAGTGCGGCGAAGTGGACGGAGCCGCCCGCGGCGTAGAGCAGGGCGGCGCCCATGAGCGCGGTCGACGAGGCGGTGATGGAGGCGATCAGGAACGTCACGCCGGCTTCGGCGCCGGCGCGCCCCGGTTTGGCGACCAGGAGGTACAGCGGGACGGTGAGCGTTTCGAGTGCCACGATGAGCGTGATGAGGTCCCGGCTTGAGGCGAGTGCGATGCCGCCGGAGGCCGAGATCGCCAGTAGGAAGAAGTACTCGCTCTCCCGGCTGCCGCTGATCGCGGCGACCAGCACGGTGATCCCGGCGAACAGCGCGGCGAGGCCCATGGAGGCGTCGTCGGCCGCGAAGGAGTGCCACTCGCCGACCGCGAAGGTCTCTCGTGTCGGTCCGAACGCCAGCCACACCGCCGCGGAGCCCGACGCCGCGAGCCCGGCCATTGCGGCGGCCTTAGCGAAGCGCCCGGCGAACAGCGCGGCCGCGGCCGTGGCCGCCGCCAGGTAGAGCGGCAGCAGCGCGGCGTGGTCGATCGCCTGGGTCTCCATCTACAGCACTCCCGTCGCGAACAGGTCGAGCAGCGGGCCGGGGACGAGGCCGAGCAGGAGCGTGGCAGCCACCAGCGGGGACCAGATGGCAAGTTCGGCGGTCGAAGCGCCCTTGATGCCCACGACCGCCGGCGTGGGCTGACCGTGGCTGACGTACTTGAGCATCCGCAGCAGATAGGCCGCGGTCAGGAACGCGCCGAGCGCCGCGGCGACGGCGAGCCCGAGCCAGGGGCCGCCCCGGTCGGCGGCGGCGTAGACCGTGAACGCCTCGCCCCAGAACCCGGCCAGGCCCGGCAGTCCGAGCGAGGCGAGAGAGGCGAACCCGAGCACACCCGCGAGCGCGGGCGCGGCTAGGCGCAAGCCGCCGAGCTCGGCGAGCTGACCGGTGCGGGTGCGGTCCTTGAGGGCCCCGGCCAGGAAGAACAGGAGCGGGGTGATGAGGCCGTGGGCGAGGTTGGCGAACAGTGCGGCCCGGATCCCGGCCTCGGTACCCGTCGCGAAGGCGAGCACCACGAACCCCATGTGCCCCACCGAAGAATAGGCGATGAGTCGTTTGATCTCGGCCTGCCCCAGACACACCAGGCTTGCGACGACGATGCCGATCGCCCCTAGCACCGCGAGGACCGGGGCGGCCTCGGCGGCGCCGTCGGGGGCGATGCCGCCGGCGACGCGAATGAGGCCGTAGGTGCCCAGCTTGAGCAGCACGCCGGCGAGCAGCACCGAGCCGACGGTGGGCGCGGCGGTGTGGGCGTCGGGCAGCCACGAGTGCAGCGGCCACAGGGGCGCCTTGACGGCGAACCCGAGCGCGAGCAGGACGAAGACGGTCAGCGAGAGCCGCTCGCTGACGCCCCCGGCGGCGATGATGTCACCGAGGTCGGCGGTGCCGGCATCGGCGATCGCCGCGAACAGGCCGGTGGCCATGAGCAGCGACCCGGCGATGGTGAAGAGCGCGAACTTCGCCGCGGCCCGGCGGCGGGTGCGCTCGTCCCCGTAGCGGTACACGACGGCCCACATGGGCAGCAGGACCGCCTCGAACGCGATGAAGAACAGGACCAGGTTCTCGGACAGGAACACCGCCGTGGAGGCGCCTTGGACGGCGAGCAGCAGGGCCGTGAGCGTGGGCTCCCCCGACCGGGCGTTGTGCACGCAGCAGAGCACGCCGAGCAGGGCCGTGAGCATCGCCAGCGGCCACGAGACCCCGTCGACGGCCAGGGCGAAGTCCAAGTGGATCCCCGGGGCCCAGGCGAAGTGGACCTCATGCCACCAGAGGTCGCCGCGCCCGAACGGGAGCGCCGCGACCGCCCCGAATGCCAGGACCGAGCTGAGGACGCCGATGTCGTGCCAGCGGTACCGCCAGGCGAGCACCGCCCCGAGGAAAGGCAGCGCAACAGCGGCAATGAGGACTACGCCCACAGGCTCACTCCGATCGCGACTACGGCGACGAGCAGCGTTCCGGCCACGCTGATCCGCAGGTACCCGACCAGCCCGCCCCGGTGGCCCGCCTCGGTCCAACGGGCGGCGGCCACGGTCGCGCGCGCCGAGCCCTCGACGACCGTCCGGTCAACCAGCTGCTCGTCGAGCAGCCGCGCCGCACCTGTCGCGACCCGCGCGGCAGAACGCGCCGTCGAGGTCGCCACGGCGTCGCCGTAGACGCCCTCGGCGAACAGGCCTCTCGTCCTCCCGAGCAGTCTGCTCGGGTCGCGGGCCCTGTCGCGCCACCACGAGTCGCCGACCAGGTAGAGCCCGCCGGCGCTGGCGATGAGCATGAGCGCCATGAGGTCCAGGTGCAGCGCGGGCAGGCGGAGCGGCCCGGCGAAGTACAGGACGCCGACGCCCACGGTGCCGATCGAGAGCGTCCACAGCCCGATCGCCTCGGGCCGGGGCGTCGCATGCCGCGCCTCGGCGCCGCCGCGCCAGAACAGCAGCAGCCATAGTCGAGCCGAGTAGGCGGCGGTGATGATCGAGCCGACGACACCGGCCCAGAACACGACGACGCCCGCAGCGGTCGCGGCCTCGGAGGCGGCGCCGAGCACGGCCTCCTTGCTGTAGAACCCGCCCAGCGGCGGCAGTCCGACCATCGCGGCCAGGCCGATCGTCATGGACCAGAACGCCAGCGGCGAGGAGCCCGGCCGCAGACGCGTGGTCCGGAACGAGCCGTCGGTGGCCGCCATGTGGATCACGACCCCGGCGGTCAGGAACAGCAGCGCCTTGAAAGCCGCGTGCGCGAGCAGGTGGAACAGGGCGGTGTCGGCGGCGGAGACGGCGACGGCGGCGAACATGAACCCGACCTGACTGATCGTCGACCACGCCAGGACGCCCTTGACGTCGGTGGCCGCGAAGGCGCACAGCCCGGCCCCGACCATGCCGACGGCCGCGACGATCGCGACCACGATCAGCAGCTCCGGAGGCCACACCGGCAGCAGCCTGGCCAGAACGTACGCCCCGGCGGCGACCATGGTGGCCGCGTGGATGAGCGCGCTCACCGGCGTGGGGCCGGCCATCGCCGGAGGCAGCCACACCTGGAGCGGGAACTGCGCCGACTTCCCGACGCACCCGAACAGGATCAGCAGCATCGAGGCGGTCGCGACCCCTGAGGAGACCTCGCCGATTTCGCTGACGCGGAACGTCCCGGCCGAGACGCCCAGGACCATGACACCGAGCACGAACCCGACGTCGCCGAACCGCGTCACCAAGAACGCCTTCGCGGCCGACCCCGGGGCCTCGGGCAGATTCGCGTAGTGCGCGATGAGCAGGTACGAGCAGGCGCCCATGACCTCCCAACCGATCAGCAGGAACACCAGGTCGTCGGCGGCGACCACGAGCAGCATCGCCGCGCAGAACAGGTTCACCTGCGCCGTGAACGGAACGTACCGCGGATCATCGCGCAGGTAGGCGACCGAGTAGAGCTGCACGAGCATGGAGACGGCGGCGCTGGCGACGGCGACCGCTACGGCCGTGGGCGAGAGGTCGAGTGCCGCAAAGACGCGCACCGAGCCGAAGTCGGCCAGGGCGAACGCGGTGACCGGATTGGCGAACCCGGCCGCGACGGCGCACACCAGAGCGGCGGCGGGGGCCCCGACGCCGAGCCAGGCCGCGTGTTCGCGACGCCGCAGCATCAGCCCGGCGAGTCCGGCCGCGGCGGGCAGAGCGACCAGCGCCCACGCGAAGAAAGTCATAAGCGCCGACCCGCCTGTTCTTCCCGCGTCTCCTCGGGTAGGTCGTCGGTGTCGATCGTCGCGCGGGCCCGCCAGAGGTTGAGCACGAGCGCCAGCCCCACGCCCACTTCGGCGGCGGCGATGACCACGATGAACAGCGCGAAGCTCTGCCCGGTGTAGGCGCCGCGGACGACGTCGGTGGTGACCAGGACCAGATGGACGCCGCCGAGCATGAGTTCGGCGGCGGCGAGCTGCATGACGGCGTTGCGTCTGGTGAGGACCCCGTAGAGTCCGATGGCGAACAGCCCCGAGGCGATGACGTATCCGATCACAGGATGCACGGCGCCTCCACGGTGACGTCTAGATCGGTCGTTCGGGGGCACATGGCCTCATCTTGGCCTACGGCACCCCGTCAAGTCCAGCGTTGAGACCGTGTCGATACAACGCATCGACAGGAACGAGCCGGGACGGGTCCCGAACGGGGACGGCGACACCGGGGGAGAAGCGACCCCGAAACAGTGCTGTCGGCCGTCTCCGGAGGCCCGTGCGATGAGGTGGGCCTGCAGGAGGCCTCGCTCGCCGTCCGGCTCGGGCTCCATGACCAAGCGGTCGGCCCTGGAAGGGCCCGAGTTTGTAGATGGTCGCCTGGTAATCCCGGCAATGGTCGCGGGGGTGTTGGCGGGAGTGGTGTCGGGCAGATGGTTGCTCTGCGCCAAATGTCCCCCTCAAAGGTCGAGGTTGACCGAGGAAGGCGTGACCTTCCTGGAGGTGCCCGAGCACGAACGCCGCCACGGCGGTCCCATCGCTGAACAGTTCCCCTGGAACGAGGCAATGGCGAAGGCCACCAAGGTCGCCAACACATAACCCGGGCAGGCACCGATCGGAGCCCGTTCCGGACCGCGGCTACCCAGGATGATGCTGTGACGGCCGGGCCATCGAGCGCCTCATGATTTGCCCGGTTTACGCTAGGCTGACCGCAGCCGACACCCCCATGGACGGAGCCCCGCTTGCCCTCAGTCGACGCCCTCGCCGCCGCGATCCGCGCCGCCCTGGACCAGACTCGCCACCTCATCGCCGCGATCGCGGCCAGCAGCGAGTCAGCCGACGAATGCCGCGGCCAGCTCCGCGCTCTCAGCGCCGAGAGGAGCGCGAATCAGCTCGGCGCGACTGTCGACCGCCTTGAGGAGGGCCACGCCCAAGCTAAGGCGATTGCCGACCGGATCGAAGCCACACTTGCGATGGTCGAAACGGCCCGGTCCGGATCCAACGGCGGCAGAGCCATGTCTTCCCCGGTGGGCACTTCGACTTCAGCCGTCACTGGGCTGTGATAGTCCTCCTGGTCACCGATCGTGATCGGCCGCAGGCGGGCTAATGATCGATCTGGCAATCGCCCGCGCGGGCCTTCTGGACGAAACGACGTTCGAACACCTGAGGGCCGCTGTACCAATCGAGCGGCAGTTCAAGAGCGACCGCTTTCACCGACAGGAAGATCGGTACACGAGTGTGGTGGCGTTCTCGTTGCTGCAGTATCTCTGGCAGGAACGAGTCGGGATCCCTCTACCCGAAGTCGTCCTCGGGACGTTTGGCAAACCTCAGTTCCAGGGACCTTGCGGCTGGCACTTCAACTGGTCGCATGACGACTCGGTCTGCGCATGTGCATTGGCTCCCATGCCGATCGGTGTTGACGTACAGTCGCGTATACCTTTCGACGAGGGTCTCTTCGAGCAGATCGCCGCCCAGGGAGAGCGCCGCTATCGAGACCGATTCTTCCGGGAGGATGATCTCAGCCCCTTGTGGACCCGAAAAGAGTCCGTAGTTAAGCGTACCGGGCTAGGCCTAACGACCCCGCTGAGGAACGTCGACACGCTCGCGACCGCGGACATTGCCACTTTCTCTTACGAGATGAAGGATGTCCATCTCAGCATCAGCGCGGAAGGACTGAGCGAGCAGACCCTGCTATCCCGACTTCGCATCCGCGATGTCCGCCCGAACCCGGGTTCCGCCGGATGGAGGGCAACGCCCGGCGAGCAATGCCTGCGCTACCTCGCCATGCGCTCATCCTGAACTGATCGAGCAGCAGATAGGGCATTCCCTCCGGTCTCCCGAACTAGAGCATGTCACCGTTAGGGATGCGCGTGAATCACTCGACGAGGACATCGAAGCCTTCCATCCCAAGGGCCAATAGCACTTCACCGAGCTTACCCTGGGCGTACCGATCGAAGCCGGCGAAAGTGCTCCGTCCCGCCAGCATTCGTCCGTGCTTGGCAGACTCACGTCCCGCAAGCGCCCCCGGAATCATCGTCGATGCGAAGTCAGAATAGACGTCGCAGTGCGGCCGTAATACCGGGTCTCCGCCGTTTCGCCTGGCGTGAACGTACTCCGTGAGAGCGGTGAGGCCGCGGATACCCTCAATAAACGCAGCATTCGTATCCATTTCGATCCCGAATCTCCTCTCGGTCCCACTGACGGCTGCAGTTCTGAATTCCAGATCCGTTTCCAACAACTCGATCAGCGCCATTTGGTCGCCGATGGAGTGCGGTCGCCCCGTCTCACGAGTAATCTCTAACAGGAGGGAAAGAATCTGGTCTCGCAGTGGACCACGTGCATCGCTGGTCATCCTGTCACCTTTCAAGAACGGGGACCGAGCCTCGATAGGTATTGAAATCACTTTTCTTTGATGGATAGGCTCTGGAGTACGTCCAGGTACACCGAATCGAGCTCCGAGAACCTGTCTCGGGCGTCCGCGATGATGGTCGAGACTGTGCCTGGATCCGATGCTCTTTCAATGGGGGTCCAAAAATCGTTTCCTGGGGCCGCGGTCAATGAAGTCTTAGAATCAGAAGTATCGGACATTTGAAACGTCAACGCCCATGAATGGAGTGCGGTTCGTTCGCCTCTAGCGGCTGCCTTCTTATCGAAGAGAGGATCTCCGTTGATGGGGTGCCCGATCCAAGCGAGATGCACCCGGATTTGGTGTCGGCGCCCCGTGACAGGGCGGAGAAGGACTACCGAATTCGACTCGGTTTCGAAGAGCCGCGCAAAAATGGTCTGTGAGGGATAGCTTCTTACATGCTTATAGACATCGAAATCGCGGACATACCATCGATTACTTTCTTCATCATGTCGAATGTCATCGCGAAGCGCAGCAATCCTGACGCGCGCGTTGCTGGCCGTCATCACGGGAAGATCTATGACGCCGAATTCTGGGAGATCCGTTGATTTCGTGATGGCCAGGTACGCCTTCAAGACCGAACGCTTCGCAAACTGCCTAGTAACAGTGCCGTGAAATTTGGAATTCTTAGCAAGGAGAATCAAGCCCGAAGTCGCCTTATCTATTCGATGTATCGGATTCACGTATTCTCCAGCCTCCTTGGCGAGACGAAGAAGGTCGGTCCCCGATCTCTCCCCTACCACGGAGATCCCAGCAGGCTTATTCAATGCCAGTAGATCGCGATCCTCAAACACAAGCGAATCGGCTCGAAGCCGCTCCCACGGTTCCATTAATTGACACCTCCTTCGTTGATCATATAACTTCTGCGCGAAGAGTCGTTTCTAGGTCAGGTGTCGGAATCGAGCAAGAGCGGGTAGACACCGTCGGCATCGTGGACCTCCTGGCCGGTGACCGGCGGGTTGAACACGCAGATACAGCGCAGATCCTGCTCGATCTCAAGGGTATGGCGCTCGTGTCCGTCGAGGACGTACATAGTGCCGGGGGGCGAGGTGGTGCACCTCGCCGATTTCCAGGTCGCGGAGCGTCCCTGCGCCTTCGATGGCGTAGACGGCCTCGATGTGGTTGGCATAGTGCATGGTCGTGGAGGTCCCGGTGAACAGGACCGTGTCGTGGAGAGAGAACCCGGCACCGTCCCGGGCGAGGAGCAGGCGGCGGGAGCGCCAGGTTCCCGCCGCCCGGTCCCTGTCGCCCCCTTCGACATCGGCGTCGGTACCCACCAGGTCTGTGATTGGCTCGACGGCGGTGGTGAACACCGTGGGCCAGCTGCGACAGTATGAGCGGACCTGCGATTCGACCTGTTCGAAAACCTGCATCATCTCTCGGAAACGCTCGAAGGAATATGGTCGGAGCTCAATGACCTGTGGGAACTGGACCGTGGATCAAAGGTTGTGCCACCGCTTCCACAGCGACGCGTAGCGGCCGGCTTGCGCCAACAACTCGTCGTGAGTGCCGCATTCAGTGATGCGGCCGTCCTCGACCACGGCGATCCGGTCGGCGTCGTGCGCGGTGGCGAGCCGGTGGGCGATGCTGACGACCGTCCTCCCGTCGAGGACACGGTTCAACCCCGCCTCCACGGCGCTGGCGGCATGCGGGCTGAGCATCGACGTCGCCTCGTCGAGCACGACGACCTCGGGCGAAGCCAGGACGACCCGGGCCAGGGCCACCTGTTGAATCTGCGCCGGCGACATCGGGCGCCCGTGGTCACCCACCTCAGTGCTCAAACCGTCGGGCAAGCCTGCCGCCCAATCTCGGGCTCCCACGGCATCCAATGCGGCCTCCAGGTCGGCATCAGTGGCATCCGGCACGCCCAACCGCAGATTGCTGCCGAGCGTGTCCGCGAAGAGGTGGAACTCCTGCGTCACCAGCATCACGAACCTCCGCAACTCGGCGGAGCCGAGGCGGGTGGACGGGATGCTGCCCATCAATACCGAACCTTCATCGGGCGGCTGCACTCCCGCCAGCATCCGGGCCAAGGTGGACTTTCCGGCTCCGGTCGGCCCCACCAAGGCCAGCCTCTCGCCACGGCGCAGCGCGATACTGACCTCCCGCAGCACCGGCCGACCAGGAATGTAGCCGAAGCCGACCCGGGACAGCTCGATGACGGGATCGGCCGACCGATCCATCACGGCGTCGGGAGGGATCGAAGCGGCAGCAGTAGTGCTCGCTTCCAACGCAGGCGAGGGCCGCTCCCCGCCGATCGCGATGAGGCGCGACAGTGAGACCAGCCCACGCTGGACTCCCTCCATGCTGCGGATGACCTCGATAGCCGGTGCCGCCGCCATTTGCATGAGAAGCACCATGGTGGTGGTCTCGGCTAGTCCGATGCGGCCGGCGGCGACCAGGCTGCCGCCCAACAACAGCGTGACCACGCAAGGCAACAGCACCGAGAAGTCGAGCACCGGGTAGAGCACCTTGCGCAGGCGAACCGTGTGGGCGTAGGTCGCGCGGACGTCGTCCATGACGCGCTCGGTCTGGGCCAGACGCCGCCGCTGCCAGCCCAAGGCCTCCACGGTGCCGACGCCGTCTGCCGTCTCCGACACAGTGGAGGTGAGCTCGGCGATGCGCTCCTGCATCGCATGGAACGCCTCTGACGCCCTCGGCAGATACCACCGCATCGCCAAAACCAAGAGCGGCACCACCACCAGGACGGAAGCCGTCAGCAAGGGCGAGATCCACAGCGCCGCCGCCAGATAGACCATGAGCGTCACCGAGTTGGTGAAGAATCGCGGCGTGAAATCGGTCATGCCGACGCTGACCTGATCCACATCGAGCGTTGCGCGCGACAGGAGCGCTCCGGTGCCGGCACGCTCCACCTGAGCGAGCGGTAGCGAGAGTGTCCGGCCGATGAACTCCTCACGCACCTCGGCGAGCACCAGTTCGCCGAGAGTGAAGACACTGCGCACGGCAGCCCAGGTCAGGAGCGCCTGAGCGAGGAGGGAGGCCACGACTGCCGCCAGCTGCCAATCGAGTGCGCTCGACGGGTCCGGCCCGGCACCTCGGAGGAACGCCGCGAGGTCCGCAGTCATCTGCCCCAGCAAATACGGCACGACGAGCGCGGCCAGTGCGGCGGCGACGGTCAGGGCGCATGACGTGGCGAACTGCGTGGCATGTCGCCGCATCAGGAGCTCGCGCACGTAGGCGCGGGTGCGCTGGGGGGTGGCAATGGGCAGCGTCTCAGTCATGAGTCGTCCAACTCTTCCGCAAACCTTGTGGGGTGCTCACCGGCTCGTCGCACGGCGGTATTCGGCGTGGCGAATCAGCTCGGCGTGGGTGCCTTCGATGATCGCGGTGCCGCCGTCGCCGTCGCCGAGGAACACAATGCGATCGCATGAGGCGAGGAGCTGTGGTGCGCTGGTGACGACCACGGTGGTGGAACCGGCGCGGTGCCGGGCGAGCCGATCGGCGATGCGCGCCTCGGTCTGGGCGTCGCAGGCCGACGCCGGATCGTCCAGGAGGAGGATGTCGGCCCGGGTCAGCAGCGAGCGGGCGAGCAGCAATCGCTGCCGCTCGCCGCCGGAGTAGTTCCGGCCCCGCTCTTCCACGACGAGGTCGAGATCGAAGCTGTCGGAGGGGGGAGCGTCGTCCTCGAGCCGGGACGGGTCGACGCCGACGATGTCGACGGCCGACGCGGCATGCAGGGCGGCCATGATCTCGGTGTCGCTCCTCGATCCGTCCACATCGAGCTGCTCGCGCAGGTTGCCGCTGAACAGCCGCGTCCGGACAGAAAGGAGGTGTATGCGTTGGCGGACGATGCGAGTCGGGAACGAGGTGAGTTCCAGGTCCCCGATGCGCGCGGGGTGCGAGGGGTGCTCGAGCCCGCTGAGGCGGTCCAGCAGTCCGTCGAGCAGCCCGGCGGACGTCGCGGTGACGCCGGTCAGCCTTCCGGGTTCGACGACGACTCCGGTCGTCGGGTCGATCAGGGGGGCCGCCTCGGGCCATTGCGGCTCGCGGCCGCCGGGCTGCGACCCAGGCTGGACAGCCTCGGCTGCGCCGGTCACAGCGGTGAGGCGCCGGGACGCGACTACGGCTTTGGTCAAGGCGTCGACGGTCATGATGGTGAACGCCAGCGGACGTGTCAGGAAGATCAGGTAACCGAACAGGGCCGCGAACTGGCCGGCGCTGATGGTGCCCGCCAGCGCCAGCCGGATGCCGAGCCACAACAGGGCGATGAGCAGCACGCCGGGCAGTACCGTCTGGGCGGCGGCCAGCAGGGCGCCGGTGTGTCCGGCCCGCACGCCGGCACGAAGGGTGGCCCTGGAGGCGTCCCGGTACCGGCGAACGAAGTGGGCCTCGCCGCCGACGCCTCTGAGGACCCGCAGGCCGGCAACGGCGTCGGTGGCGATGTCGGTCTGCTCGGCGATCCGCTGTCGAAGGACGTCCTGCCGGGCTTCCAGCCGCAGGAAGATCGGCCGCAGCGCGGCGAACATTGCGGGCATGCCGACACCTACGGCGAGTACGAACATCCACGACTGGCTCGCGAGCAGTGTCACGGCGACGCCGAACGCGAAGAGCGAGGCGCAGAGCATGCCGATGTTGCCGACGAACATGCCGAAGGTGAACGCGTCCGATGCCGCGATCGTGACGACCTCGCCGCGGTCGACGCGCGAATGCAGTGGGGAGCCGATCCTGAGGACGCTCTCCACCAGGCACTTCTGCGAGCGCAGAATGGCGTCGACGATGCTGCGGATGACCACGATGTGGCTGAGGATGCCGCTGAGGGTGGCCATGCCCACGACAGCGGCGAGCGCCAGTGTCCATCGGTGCAACTGGTCGGCGTCCCCGGCGACGACGCCTTCGTCGAGCGCCCGGCCGACAATGTAGGGGATGAGCTGCTGGGTGCCGAGGAAGAGACAGGAGATGACCGCGCCGAGCACGATGGTGCGCCATTGGGCGCGGACGAGCCACCCCAGCACGGCGACGGCCGGGCGGGGGTGGGCTCCGGGCCTGTCGTCGGCGGCGAGCCCGAGCGGAGGCGCCGTCATGCGCGGCCCGTTTTCGCCTGGTCGACGGACCCTGACACATGGTCGAGAAGCTGACTCTCCAGGGCGTACAGGTACTCCTCGATGTGCTCTGGCCGCAGATGGGTGGTGTCGGCGAGCAGCGACAGCCCTGCGGCGTCGGCTGAAAGCAGGAACGTGATCTTCTCCTCGCGCCGCTTCATGACCCATTCGAATCGGGGTCCGGGTGCCTCGGCACCCCGTAGCGCCTGCACCGTCTCAGCACTCGGCGGCGCCGTCGACGTCGGCGAGGCGGCGTGGTTGACGGCCGCGTCCACGGATAGCGCGTAACCGCGTTCCGCGACGACCTCATCCTTGATGCGGACGAGTTCCGGCGGCCAGAAGTGGGTGCAGCGCATCGTGTTTCTCAGTTCCATCTGCGCATCGCGGGCGACCGCCTCAAGTGGACGGACTGGATCGCGGAGCAGCACGGGGATGTCCTGCGCGAAATGCCCGACGGCCTGCTGCGTTCGGATCTGGAATCGGTTGAACGTGCGCATCGCCAGACCGAACTCCGTGACGCCGGTCAGCCGGTGCAAGGTGTGGAAGGCGGCTGCCAGCAGTACCGCCGATGCGCTGACGCCCCAGCGTCCGGCGAGCGCTTGGGAGGCCGGGTCGACTGCTGCGGATCGCAGCCAACCCGCCCAGTAGCGTTCCGGCTGGGGGGCATGCCGTTCTACGGGGAACAGCCGCTCGGGGAAGTCGCGCAGTCGGCTTCTGAGGAAGTCCGCGGCTCGGGCTCTCTGGGCGATGCCGTCCGGTGAGGCCTCGTAGGCGACTTGGTCCAGCGGCTGCCACGCTTCACTGACGGGCGATGCCGCTTCGTCGGCGAGCCGCTCACTGAGCTGTTCGAGCAGCACGCGGGTACCCCACCGGTCCGCTACGAGATGGCTCATCGCCAGCACCACATGGGTCGGCCGGCCGGCCTGGCATACGACGGAGATCCTGACGGGCAGGTCCACGGCGAGGTCGAATCGACGGGCGGCGCTCTCCTCGGACACCGACTCGGCGACGCCTGCGGTGGGCCTGTCCCCCGCTTCGACGACGCGAAGCGGGACCGTGCCACGCGGCACGACGCGCTGCACGGGCTCGCCTTCGGCGTCGACGGTGAACGCGGTGCGCATTGACTCGTGCGTCTCGATCAGGCGTCGCAGCGCGGTCCGCACCGCATCCAAGGTGCGGCCGGGCGGCACCTCCAGGACCTGCTGCAGGTTCAGGTGCTCGTCATGAGGGCTGAGGTCGGCGATGATGTCCCACATGTACCGCTGACCGGCGGTCAGGGGGCCGCTTCGCGGCGGGCTCTGTGCGGCGAACTCGATGAGCCCGTCTCGGTTTCCGGTGTTGGTCATGTCGTACGCGTCCTCCTCACAACTCGCTGCGGCGCAGTTTCCCGGCTTCGTTCCGGGGCAGGCTGGGGACGAACTCGTACGACGCGGGCCGCTTGGCCGTGGCCAGGTGGGCGGCGCAGTGCGCTTCGGCGTCGGCCTGGCTTGGAACGGGGCTGCCTTCGGCTCGTACCAGGAGCGCGTGGGGACGCTGGCCGAGAGCGTCGTGGGGGCGGGCGACCACTGCCGCGTCGGCCACGCCTGCCAGGTCGAGCAGTACCGCCTCGATCTCGGCGGGATACACCGTCACTCCGCCGACGTTGATGGCGTCCTTGCGCCGGTCCGCGAGGTACAGGTAGCCGTCCTCATCGAGGTGGCCGAGATCGCCGACGGACCGGAATCCGTCGTGTTCGCGCAGCTGCGGGCCGCCGCCGAGGTACAGCGGCTGGGTCGCTCCGGGGGCGCTCAGGAAGATCTCGCCGATCGTTCCGGGGGGCAGCCGGTTCCCGTCTTCGTCGAGGATGCGGACGACCACGCCGTCGGCGGGCCGGCCCACGCTCCCGGGGTGGGCGAGCCACTCGTCCCCTCGGATCCTGGTGAAGCCGATGTTCTCGGTCGAGCCGTAATCCTCGTAGACGCGCTCGGGAGGCAGGAGCTCCAGCCACCGCCGCTTGACGGACGGGGGGCAGGGGCCTGACTGGTGGTACAGGACTTCGACGCTGCTGAGGTCGAAGGTGTCGGCGTCCTTCACCGAGGCCACGGTCCGCATGATCGTCGGCACCGTCACGAGGAAGTTCACCCGGTGCCGTTCGATGAGCTCCAGGAAGAGCCGCGGTGAGAACATCTCCATGACGACGACGCGGTGGCCCATGGCCAGTCCGTTGTGGAGTTCGAGGAAGCCCCCGTGATACATCGGCAGGGAGACGAGCTGGGTCTGGTCGGGACGCATGCCTGGCAGCCGGTATCCCGCCGGCGCGGGCGCGTCCGGGTCGTACAGCCACGGGTGGCGACGCCGGATGACCCGGGGGGTGCCCGTGCTGCCGCCGCTCAGCACCGCCGACCACGGGGTGCCGCGAGGTGGCGGCGGGGTTTCGTCGGTTCCGGCGAGCAGCGGGCCGGGGGCGAGGTCTCCCGGCCGGTTGCCGATGACGATGGCGTCGGGGAGCTTCTTGAGCACAGCGGCGTGTTCCCGGTCCGGCAGCGCCGGGTTCACCGGCAGCACCAGGGCACCGAGCTTCCATGCCGCGAGTGTGGCCGTGATGTGCGCGATCCCGTTGGGAAGGCTGACGACCACGACGCTGTCGCCGCTTGCGCCGGCCTCCTGCAGGACGTGTGCGGCGGCGTTGCTCCGCCGTTCCAGATCGCCCCATGTCACGGCGGTCTCGTCGCCGTTGGGTCGGACCATGATGACGGCGGGCCGGTCAGGCCGATCGGCGGCCAGGACGGCGATCCGTTCGCCGATGCGGACTTGGTCGCGTTCCGTGCCGCGGGGCGGGTCCGGTTGCGGGGCGTTCGCGCTGATGAGCTCGACGAGGCCGGAGAAGTCCTTGCCCAGTAGGACGTCGAAGTGTTCGACGATGTCCACCTCGGCGCCCGTCCGCTCCTCGATGAGGGCGTGCAGCATGATCACCTGCACTGAGCTGCCGCCGAGTTCGAAGAACTTCTCGTCGTCGGCGACCGGTCTTCCCGGAGGCTGGCCGAGCACTTCCAGCCACAGTGCCGCCAGGACGTCGCGAAAGGTGCTTTCCATGATTCTCAACTGCCGCTCGTGGTTAGGCGCTTGGCGTGGAGCTGCTCGTAAAAGGGGAGGCAGGCGTCCACGACCTGCTGCATTGCTTCGGTGTCTTCAGGTGTCTCGGAGGCGTGCTTCCGTTCCTCGTCGGCGATGAAGCCGGTGGAGGTCTGCACGGTCGCGTACCACGGGTCGCCGAGCGAAGGGTCGGTCGCCCTCCGCCCCGAGGGCCAGGCGAGCATGCCCGGATCGAAGGGCACGCCGAGCGCTTCGCACAGCGCTTCGAGATGGCTTTCGGGGTCCGAGAGGAGATCGGAGGCGTCCAGGATTGGCGGCGCCTGACCGGTTCTGGCGGAGAGCAGGTCATGGACCTCCGCCAGTTCCCGCCAGCCCAGGTCGTGCGCGGTCATGTCGGGGCGGATCCGGTGGTAGGAAGCGGCCACCAGACTCGGATGGCGGATGAGGAGGAAATGGGCCATGCCGTCCATCCACTCCCGCGGCGTGGTCGGCAGCAGGTGCAGCGAGTGGTGCTTCTGGAACCATATGGACTTGCCGTCCGGGATGGGCCCCTGCAGGTCCGCGACCACGGCGGCGCTGTCGGTCTCCATCATGGCCAGGGACTCCTCGCGCCCCGGCCGATCGGCCCCGGTCTCCTTGAGAAAGCAGCCGTAGAAGGGCTCGTCGAGGACGGCCGTATCGCTTCGGCTCTCCCAGGCTCGCAGCATCGCGGTCGAGAGCGCCCGCGGTACGGACCACATGGCGATGCGCTGTTCCTCCAGTTGTTCCCGTGGCATGGTCTCCCTCTGCTTTGAATGGTCCCGTCGTCCGGATTGCTTCGCAGCGGCCTTCATCTGCCGATGGCCAGCGGCGATGTCCCGTACGGCGGCGCGGCGTCGTCGAGCACCATCTGGATGACCCGTCCGACCGTCAGCTCGGCGGCCCGAGCCGAGACCGCGAAGGACGCCTTGTCCAGTCCGAGTTGGGGATTCGCGTTCATCTCCAGGAAGTGGCAGCGGCCGTCGGGAGTCACGCGGCAGTCCAGGCGCGCGTAGTCCCGCAGGCCGAGCGCCGCGAAGGCCGTCTCCACCATCGCGTACAGCTCCTTCCGCAGGGCCTGCGGCCAATCCTCTACCGATTCGTAGTGCACTCCCGCCTTGCTGGCCTTGCCCATCGCGTCGAAGACGAACGGGCCGCCCGAATGCAGCCGGTCGTGGCGCAGCGCCACGGCAGGGAGGCAGCTGCTGCGGCTGCGTCCGATCACGGGGACCGTGACGTCCACTCCGTCGATGTACTCCTGGACGAGGATCGGCTGGCGCAGTGCGTCGTGCAATCCCCCGACGGCTGCGGACAGCTCCTTCTCCTCGTTCGGCACCAGGGCGAGGCCGATGCTCGATTCCTCATATGCGGGCTTGACCACCAGATGAGAAGCCCCCGAGAAGGCCTCCGTCAGACGCCCGGCTTGGTCCGTGGAAAGGGGACCGACGACGAGTTCCTCTCGGGGACAGGAGAACCCGTGGCTGCGCATCAGCGCCGAGGCGTGCGGCTTGTTCGCACTCATGTACAGACCGAACGGCGTCGCCCCCGCGTACGGGATACCCCTGCCCTCGAGGACGAGCGTCGGCCGGACGCTTTCGTTGAGCAGCCCGAACCCGTAGGTATAGTTGAACACCGTCTTGCCGTCGACGAGTTCGGGCCAGTGGGCGTCCCCGGCGTCGACCGCCTGCATCGAGGGCACATAGCGCCGGAGGTGCTCGACCAGCCGGTCTATGCTCTCCCGGGACTCGAGATTGGCGCTCGCCTGGGCGAGCATCGCTTCGCCCACGTTCTCGACTTCCGGAATGTAGCTGAGAAAGACTACTTCCATCTGCCGGCGACCTAGCCTTCCTCGATCACTTTCCACGAGTCGGTGTCGAGGGGGAGTTCATCGAAGTCGTGTACGACCGACCGGTCCCACTTCCAGTGGTTCGTGGGAACGACCACCTTGCCTCGCGCGCCCGGGAGGTCGAGCACATGCTGGGGGAACGCGAGTCCGCTCATTCTCTCGCGGAGTTCGGACATGATCCGGACCTCGTCTTCGAAGTCCATCTCGAAGCGCTCGGTCGTCACGATCCTCTGGCAGTGGTAGATGTAGTAGGGCCGGACGCCGAGCTGGAACAGCTGGAGGAACATGTCGTGCAGCGTCTCGACGTCGTCGTTCACGCCCTTCAAGAAGACGCTCTGGCTGATGAGGATGTACCCCATCGCACGGAACTCCCGGATGAGCTCCTTCACTTCAGGGGTCAGCTCGTCGGGGTGGTCGATGTGCAGACTCAGGTAGACGGTCGGCTTCGCGGTGGCCAACCGGCGCATCAAGTCGAGGTTGACCTGCTGCGGCGACTGCATCGGGAACCGAGTGTGGATGCGCAGGACCTTGATGTGGTCCAATTCGCGCATGCTGTCGAAGACCTGTTCCATGCCCTTCGGGTTCATCAGCGGGTCGCCGCCGCTGAGGATGATCTCGTAGAGGGACGGGTCGTTGGCGATATAGGTGATGACATCGTCGATCTGGTCGGGCCGGAGACGGCCCACGCGGTCGAGTCCGACCCCGACTCGGTCCTGCCTTTCGCAGTACCGGCAGTTCGCGGCGCAGGTGTAGGAGAGCAGCACCAGGAGGCGTCCGTCGAATTTGCGGACGGTTCCGAAGAGCGGGCTGTTCGTCTTCTCGTTGAGCAGGTCGCGACCGGTGTCCGCGGGGACGTCCTCGAACTCCGGGTTGAAGGAGTACATGGTCTTGATGGCGTCGCTCTTGGTCGCCAGGTTGCGAAGGTGCAGCGTCGTCTTCTCGGCGAATCGCGATTCGTCGGTCATTGGTTCCTCCAATGTAAGCTTTGCGGCATTGTTCTTGCGGGATGGTTCATCGAACGACGATGATGTCGAGGACGTTCGGTTCTCTTGGCTCGGCGTATTCGAAGGGGTAGAACGAGTCCAGGACGGCCGGCTTGTGGAGCACCTTCTCCGGCGGTGAGATCCTCAGCGCTCCGATGCGATCGCTCGAGATGCGCGTGCATGCGGAGGTCCGCATCGCGATCATCTGGATCCATGGAATGTCACGATCGAGGAAGTCGAACGCGAGCGGATATCTCACGGCCGCGATCGATGTCTGCTCATTGCGGTTCACGATGACGATCTCGCCGGCATCCTCGATTCCCGGGATGACGTGGAGTTCGGAGAAGCCTGCGCTGTACTTCTCGACCCGATACACGGACACGGACTCGGGACTCGCGTCCGTGACCGCGTGAATCAGGTCGCTGTTGGCGGCCGCGTCCAACTCGGTAAGGGAGAGCGATGCCGATCGGCCTTCGACGACCCGCACGGCGACCGCTTCGGTCACAGGTATCGGGCCGGGTTGGAAGACGTCGAAACCTTGACCGTAGGTTCGTGCTCCATCCGGCCCTTCGACCGGCTCTCCCAGATCGAGGACCTGAGCCTGCTCATCGAGGGCGTCGACTTCGTCGGCCTTGGCGTATCCGCGCACCAGCGTGTTGAACCGCTTGCCTTTCGCGGTGCCCGCGGTCTTGTCGCCGGCCGCGTCCATGATGGGGAGTGCGCAGTGGTAGGGCAGCATCATCGGTCCGGGAAACCGGGGAACCTCGCTGAAGAACATCCCCACTGATTCGCCGGGGTACAGAGGGAAGAGGTATCGATCGCCGTTCGGGTGCTCGAAGGCGGTGCCGGAGACCGTGCCGTCCTGCATGTCCCAGTCGATGAGCGTGAGGTCCTGGACCAGTCGGTAGTCCCGTTCCCCGTTCGGGATCCGCGCCAGGTCGCGATACTGCTTCACCAGACGGTCGCGGTGGAACCGGAGACCGTCGCCGTTCGCCACGATGGCCATCTCTTTGGACGGATGCTGGATCCGCACGCCCAGTGCGTCCTCGACGTCCGCGACCTGGCTCGCGAAATAGTCCTCCAGGTGGTGGCTGCTGGAATCGTCGATGTAGTAGTCCTCGCGGCTGCGGTCGCGATTGCTCAGCCACAGTGGTACGAATTCGGAAACCTCGCACGGAGGAGAGGTCGCTTCGGTCGTGAGGACGAGATTGTCGGTGACGAGCTCGATGAGCCCTTCGACGTGCTCGTGCTTCTCAGCGCTCATGTAGAAGTAGATCTCGGTATCGCCGAATGACGCCCGGTAGATGCCCGTGTTCCCAGCTCGACCCGGAATGGCAGGCCGATCGGCGATCCGCTGATCTCCGGTGGCGGTGCGCGTGCGCTGCGGACGCAGCTCGATCCCGAACCAGCCCGAAAGCAGGCGGCCGACGGCCTCTTCGTTATACGTCGTGAAGTGGCTTTCAGATTCGACATGTTCGAAGTACTGCTGCAGGACCATGATCTTCGCGTTCTCGGAGAGAACGGAAGTGGTCTTGATCGCCGATGCAGAGTAATCGTTGTTCTGCAGGAACGACATTACTAGCCGCAAGTTGCTTTCGGCTTGATGCTGCGAGGGCTCGTTGGATCCGTCGGCAAGCTCTCCCAGGATCTCTTCAATCTGCCTCGTGGTCCCCTGAGGATTGTCGGCCATATTCGAAATCACCCTAACTTCGATGCGAGCGGCTTCAATCGGCTTCGTTTCCACCCGGCGCTTCGCAGGATGCAATAAGCCAAACAGCGATGGAACACTTCCACACCGCCGAACCGGTTCAGATTGCGTTGAATCTCCACTTCAGAGGAATGAATACAGACGGAGGGCTGGATCCGGCTGAGTCCCTACAAGGCATCCGGTTGACAGGAGTGGTCGGCGAGGGGTGCGGGGCCCTTCTGTGTTTGGGATCTTGCTCGCGGGGTATGCGAGCGCTTTCAACAATTCGGAATCCTACCGGCAGGTGCGTGCTATCGCAACCACAAAGTTCGAATCGACGCTTATCTCAATTGCAATGACTACGATCCGTAGCGATAGACCTCGGGAGCAGATGATCGAGTTTACAAGTGTCGGAATTCCATGGATCAATGACTACAAACCGTAACTATGTGACGTATGACACTATTTCTCGCGTATGTCAGCGTAGTAACCCATCCATGGCTTGCTCAGATCTGCTCATGATGGGTGTTACCGCTGGTGGGCCTGCAACTGAAGGAAGAGCGCGCTCGCCGAAGCTGAAACAAGTGCTATTGCTGGGGCGCGGGGTTGAAGCACGGATCGGTTCGGGCAACCCGAGACCGGTGCCGTAAGACGCTGGACCTGGTCCATATGCCTCAGATTGGTGGACCTGACCGCCTACTGCAACTCATCACCTCACCGGCGAGTTCAAGGGCGCGGTGTTCGAGTCGGTGGACTTGTCCGGCGCGGTGATCCGCGGCTCGGACCTGTCAGGGCTCAAGATCTCGGGGTCTGACATCGCCGGTGTGCGCTCGGACCTGGGCCATCCGGTCCGCCCGGACCGCCATCACCTCCTCAAGCGAAGGCCGTGCCTCCAGGTCGATGCCGATCTCCGCCGCCCCATCGGCCGGATAGAACTCCGGCGGCAATCCGAGCCGATGGAACGGGCGCGGCTCGCCGCGGATCATCCGACCGATCCACACGTCCATCGCGAACACCAGGTGCCGCAGCGTCTCGACGAACGACCACTCGCCGTCGACGCGCTCATGCAGGGCCGCTTCGGGCAGCCGCTCGGCGCGCGCCATCGTCTCCTCCCCACCGAGGCCGGGTTCGAAGAGCGCCACGTGGTCAGAACACCGAGGCAGAGCATGCGCTTTAACCGGCGGCCTGCGTTCTCGCTAGCGGAGCGCGAGGTCCGCCAGCGCGAACACGAACAGCGCGATCGCCACGAATCCGTTCGCTGTGAAGAACGCCCGGTTCACCTTTGACAGGTCGTTCGGCTTCACGATGGTGTGCTCCCACGCCAGGACCGCGCCGACCAGCACCAGGGCGAGCCAGTACAGGAGCCCGAACTCGGTCAGTGCCCCGAACCAGGCGAACATCACCCAGGCCACCACGTGCGTCGCCGTCGACGCCGTCAGCGCGCTCTGCACGCCCCACTTCGCCGGGGTCGACCTCACTCCGATCCTTCTGTCCACTTCGGCGTCCTGGCAGGCGTAGATCAGGTCGAAGCCGCCGATCCACAGCCCCACGGCCAGCCCCAGCACGATCGCTGGTCCTGAGCCTTCGAAGTCGCCGGTCACCGCCAGCCATGCGCCCACAGGTGCGACCATCTGGGCCAATCCCAGCACCGCGTGCGGGTAGTCGGTGAACCGCTTCGCGTACGGGTAGACGATCAGCGGGACCACGGCCAGGGGGCTCAGCGCCAGGCATAGCGGGTTGAGCATCGCGGCAGCGGTCACGAAGACGACCAGGCTCACCGCGCAGCCGGCATAGGCGGTCCGCAGTGAGATCTTCCCGGTCACGAGCTCGCGTTGGGCCGTCCTGGGGTTGGCGGCGTCGATCTTGCGGTCGATGATCCGGTTGGCGGCCATGGCGAGCGTGCGCCCGGAGACCATCGCGACGGTCACGAGTACGAGCACGCCCCAGCTGAAGGCGTCCTCCAGCTCCATCACGGTCAGGGTCGCTAGGTAGGCGAAGGGCAGGGCGAAGATCGAGTGTTCGAACGCGACGAGCTTCAGGAAGTCGCGCACATGGTTGGGGTGGGGGGCGAGTTCAGCCAAGTCCGTACTCTTTCCAGCGGCGGTCGACGGTGGCCTTCACCGCCGAGCTCATCCGAGTCTCCTCGGGCCAACCGCGCGTGTAGCCCTCCTCGGGCCACTTCGCGGTCGCGTCGATCCCGGCCTTGCCGCCCCAGAACTGGTGGTAGGAGGCGTGGTCGAGGTGGTCCACGGGTCCTTCGGCCACCTGGAGGTCCTTCGCGTAGTCGACGTTGCCGAACGCGCGCCACGCCACCTCGCGGTAGTCGTGGACGTCGCAGTCGGCGTCGACGACGACGATGAGCTTGGTGAGGCTCATCAACTGGAGTCCCCAGATCGCGCTCATGACCTTCTGGGCGTGCTTGGGGTACTTCTTGTCGATCGAGACGATCACGCAGTTGTGGAAGCCTCCGGCGTCGGGCATGTCGTAGTCGACCACCTCGGGGATCATGATCTTGACGAGCGGCAGGAAGATCCGCTCGGTGGCCTTGCCGAGCCCGTAGTCCTCCTGGGGCGGGGCCGAGGTGATGATCGTGTGGTAGATCGGCTTCTCGCGCATCGTCATCGCTTCGACGTGCATGATCGGGAACGGCTCCACCGGCGTGTAGAAGCCGGTGTGGTCCCCGAAGGGCCCTTCGGGGAGGCGCTCGCCGGGCTCGGCCCAGCCTTCGAGGATGATCTGCGAGGTCGCGGGGACTTGGAGCGGCACGGTCAGGCAGTCGACCATCTCGACGCGTTCGCCGCGCAGGAACCCTGCGAAGAGGTATTCGTCGATGTCGGGAGGGAGGGGCGCGGTGGCGGCGTAGGCCATGATCGGGTCGGGCCCGATGGCGATGGCGACGGGCAGCCGCTCGCCGCGCCGTTCGGCCTCGGCGTAGTGGCCGGTGGAGTTCTTGTGGATCTGCCAGTGGAGGCCGATGGTTCGCTCGTCGTGCTGCTGGAGCCGGTAGAGGCCGACGTTGCGCTTGCCGGTCTCGGGGTGCTTGGTGTGCGTGAGTCCGAAGTTGTGGAAGACGCCGCCGTCGCCGGGCCATACTTGGAGTCCGGGCAGGAGGTTGAGGTCGACGTCTTCGCCCTTGAGCACGACCTCCTGGCACGGGGCCCTGCGGATCTTCTTGGGCGGTACGGATTTCAGCTGCATGAGCTTGCCGAGGCCGTCGCGGATGCCCGCCCATCCGACGGGCAGGTCGGGTTTGGCCAGTTCGCCGATGCGTTCGCCGATCTGGTCGAGGTCGTCGACGCCGAGGGCCTTGGCCATGCGCGGGAGGGTCCCGAACAGGTTGATCGCGAGCGGTATGTCGCTGCCGGAGGGGTTGTCGAACAGCAGCGCGGGGCCGCCGTTGCGGATGACTCGCTGGGTTATCTCGGAGATCTCCAGGTTCGGGTCCACCTCGGCGCTGATGCGTTTGAGCTCGCCGTCGGCCTGGAGCGCAGCGAGGAAGGACTGGAGGTCGTCATACGGAAATTTCGCAGCCACGACGCCCATTCAACCACCTTCGGAGGCGCTCCGGGACGCAGAAAGACGGAGCGGGTCGACCTGTCACATGTCGGCGGTAGGTTTTCATGTGACGCACATTACGATACGGTACCGTATCGTTTCGAAAAGGCTTAGTCTGAGACGCAACACCACCGCCGGGCGACGCTCCGGCCGAAACAGATCCCGAATCCACCGAGAATGGAAACCTCGTGACTGAAACCGGTTCCGTCCCAGCACAAGAGGCACAGCCCTCGGAGGACGTCGGCCACCCCAGAAGGTGGGCGATCCTCGGTGTGCTGGTCGTCAGCCTCATCGTCGTCGTCCTGGACAACACCGTCCTCAACGTCGCCATGAAGACACTCGCCGACCCGAACCACGGCGTCGGCGCCAGCCAGAGCGAACTGGCCTGGATGATCAACTCCTACACCCTCGTCTTCGCCGGCCTCCTGTTCGCCGCCGGCGTCATCGGCGACCGGGTCGGCCGCAAGCGCATGCTCCTGATCGGCCTCGTCGTCTTCGGCACCGCCTCGCTGCTGTCGGCCTACTCCGCGACCCCCGACCAGCTCATCTGGTACCGGGCCCTCATGGGCGCCGGCGCGGCCGTCATGATGCCGTCGACGCTCTCGCTTCTGCGCGACGTCTTCTCCAACAAGGAGTTCCCCAAAGCCCTCGGCATCTGGACCGGCGCGGTCGGCATCGGCGGCGCCGTCGGCCCGATCGTCGGCGGCGCGCTCCTGGAGCGCTTCTGGTGGGGCTCGGTCTTCCTCATCAACGTGCCGATCGTGATCTTCGGCATCATCGCGATCATCGTCCTCGCCCCCGAGTCCAAGGGCAGCCAGGCCAGGCCGGACCTGGTCGGGATGGCCCTGTCCATGCTCGGCCTCGTCAGCCTCACCTACGGCATCATCGAGGCCGGCGACGCGGGCTCGTGGACCGGCGTCGAGGTCTGGGGAGCCATCGCTCTCGGCGTGCTCATCCTGGTCGGATTCGTCCTGTGGGAGCGGCACATCCCGTACGCCTCGCTCGACATGAAGCTGTTCAAGAGCACCCGTTTCTCGGCCTCTTCGGCGATCATCACGCTCACCTTCTTCGGCATGATGGGCCTGATGTTCTTCATGACCTTCTACCTCCAGCTGCTCAAGGGCTTCACGCCGCTGGAGACCGGACTGCTCTTCCTTCCGTTCGGCGCGTCCATGCTCGTCTTCGCGCCGCTGTCGAACGGCATGGTCCAGCGCTTCGGCGCCAAGACCGTGGGCATCGTCGCGATGCTGCTGGTCATGACGAACTTCGCGGTCACCGGCCTCGTCTTCGACGCCGAGACCTCGGTCTGGGTCGTCATCGGCCTGTTCTTCATCACCGGCGCCGGCATGGCCAACCTCATGCCGCCCGCGATGAACACGCTCATGTCCTCGGTGTCCAAGGAGCGGGCCGGCGTCGCCTCCGCCCTCGGCAACACTCTGCGCCAGACCGGCGGCGCGCTCGGCGTCGCCGTGCTCGGCACCGTCATGGCCCAGTCCTACCGTTCGGAGATCACCGACGCGGCCCCGCAGCTGCCAGACGCGGCGAGGGAGTCCTACGCCTCCACCTACGGCGCAATCGAGACCGGCGCCATTCCGGCGGAGGCGGTCGGGGCGGTCACGCAGGCGGCGAACGAATCGTTCGTCACCGCCCTGCACGTCACCGCTCTCACCGCCGTCGGCGTCGGACTCATCGGCCTGATCGTCATCGCCGCGTTCTTCCCGGGCAAGCGGCCCCGCACACCCGAGGCCCGGTCCGAGCAGGCCGCCGAGCGGGCCATGACCGAGGCCTGAGGGAAGATAGCGCCGTGAAACCCATCGAGCAGCTCGACGACCAATCGCGATGCGCCAAGCCGACCGTCAAGGGGCGGCCGCGCAGCAGCGAGGCCAGCAACGCGATCATCCAGGCCGCCCTCGACCTCATCGCAGAAGAGGGCAACACCGGGGAGGTCTCGATGGAGCGGGTCGCCGAGCGCTCGGGGGTCTCCAAGGCCACCATCTACCGACGCTGGTCCTCCAAGGAGGAGCTCATCGCCGTCGCCGTCGACAGCCTGAAGGCGCCGGTCGACATCGAACTGCCGCACACCTCCGTGCGCGACGACCTGCTCACCATCGTGAGGCGTATGAGCAAGCAGTTCACCGATCGCGAGCAGGCGGTGCTCAACTGCGTGGCGCTGGAGATGCGATCCAACCCCGAGCTTCGGAAGTTCCACGAGGAGTTCCACGAGCGCCGCCGCGACCTGGTCCGGAGGGTCTTCCGGCTCGGCATCGAACGCGGCGAGCTGCGGCCCGACATGGACGTCGAGCTGTCCGTGGTCATGCTCGTCGCCCCGATCCTGTCGATCAAGACCTACGGCAACTGGCCTGAACTCGAGACCGAGAGCCTCGGCGAGAAGGTCATCGACCACCTGCTCGGCGGCCTCTACCGACGCGAATAGGACGGGGCCCCGCCGTCCCGCGGGGCCCCGTCTTCGGAAGGAACCGAGAATCCGGTCTGTTGTGCGTCCCGGCACCGCCACTCATGGAGCCGGGACGCTCGCCGTGCTAGTTGATCGGCGGGTAGGCGTTCTCCAGCAGCTCCTGGAACTGCTCGGAGGACCAGTGGCCCGAGATGGGCATGTTGTCCCTGGCTCCCGAGGGGTTGTTCCCGTTGCGGGGGTTGCCCTGGTAGTCGGGGTCGCACATCTCGTCGAAGCCCTTGCCCTCGTCGTTGTCGATGAGCTCCGAGGAACCGTCCGACTCGCCCGGAGGCTTGATCCACACGTAGGCGTCGATCCACGGCTCAGGCGACGCCTGGGGACGTTCGCCGAGGCCCGCGCCGGCCTGGTTGCACCAGTTGCCCTTCTGGATCCGCTGGTCGATCCGCGACTCGTCGACGAACTCCACCGGGTCGTTCGAGCTCGACGGGCCGGTGGGCCGGTAGTCGCCGCCCCAGCCGTTGCGCGAGGTGTCGATCAGCATGCCGATGTTCTGGTTGTAGCCGTTGTCGATAAGCTCCTCACGGAAGGCCTGCGTGAAGTCCTTCTCGCTGTTGAAGTCGTTCCAGTCGACCCAGGGCAGGTCCGGGTTCTGGTTCAGCGGCTGGCCGCCGACGTTCTGGTCGACCTCCCAGTAGGGCTCCTCCAGCACCGAGTAGTTCGCGGTGTTGGAGATGAACCCGTGCACGTCGTCGGCCGTCATGCCGTTCTGGCCGATGAGGGAGCCGAACAGCTCCGCCGAGGCGTGGAAGTTGTCGTACTGCGGGTCCTGGTCGCCCCAACCGATCCAGCCGTGGTGGCCGGCGTCGATGTAGTTGTAGGTGTTCGGCAGTGAGCCCAACTCGGCGGCGGCGTACGAGACGCCGTCCTCGTAGTTGCCGTTGGCCAGCATCTCATCGCAGTTGGCGGTCGCGGTCTCGCGCGGGGAGACGTTGGTGACGAGGTTCGGCAGCGAGTCGATCTCGATGACGTTGACGATCTTGAGGTCGGCGTAGGCCGGGTCGCCCATGATGTCGACGATCTCGTCGATGTACTCGGTCTTGTACTCGTCGATCTGGTCCGGACCGAGCTGGCCGTTGGAGGCCAGCGCCGCGCAGTCGCGTCCGGGCAGGTTGTAGATGACGATCTGGATGAGGTCCGCGCCCTGGGAGACGGCCTCGTCGAGGTGGTCTGCCAGTCCGTAGGAGCCGGTGGTCGGTGAACCGTTGCCGTAGATGGCGCTGGTCTGGTCGAGCCATACGCCGGTGGGCTCGTTGGCGACCGCGTCGCCGCCCGGCTCGGCAGCCGCGTTGGCCGACCAGATCGGGTTGACGTAGACCTGCGCGCCGTCATAGGGGTTGTCGACCTTGTCGCCGGGATCTCCGGTGCCGGGACTCGTCGGATCTTCGCCGGGGGTGGTCGTCTCGCCGCCGCCGCCCTGTCCATCGCAGACGTCGCCGTTCACGGAGATCTGCGCCGGAGCGGAGGAGCTGCCGTTGCCGACGAATCCGAACACCTCGCGGCTCTCTCCGGAGGCGATGGAGGCGTTCCATCCGACGTCCGAACCGGTGAACGTCGTGCCGCTCTGGCTCCAGTCGACGTTCCACGCGCTCGAGACGGTGGTCCCGCTGGGGAAGTCCCAGCTCATGTTCCAGCCGTTGATCGGTTCGTTCGCGGTGATGGTGACGCTCGCCTGGAAGCCGCCGCCCCAGCTGCTGACTACGTTGTAGTCGACTTCGCAGCCTTCTTCGGCGGACGCGTGGTTCGCCGTGGCGATCGTCAGAGCGCTGGCACCGAGCGCTGCGACGGCGATGCCGGTGACCGCTATCCGCTTACGCCTTCGATGTACTTGCATAATTCGATATCCTTCGTGTTCGTAGTCCCTGCCGCGATGCGGCTCTGAATGGGGGTCCCGCTGGGTTCTGGCAACTGCGAAATCGTTCGAGGGTTCGGTCGTGGCGAGGGAAGCGCTCCCAAGCGATGTATTGATAATCTCCGATATTTGGATGGCCTGTCAAGGTTTTCGTGCGGTTATTTCAGGATGGTTTCGAACGGCAAGCGCTTGATCCTGTGAAACCGCTCCCGCGCAAGGGAACTCGTTCCGTCACACAGGTCCCTTCCGGCGCTGCCGTTCCGGGGTGCTGACAGCCGGCGGGAACCGGGGTCGGTCCACCGGCGCGCGCTTCGTGAAAGTCCTGCGTCACGACGACAAGTGAGTATTCCTCCGCATGAGGCAGAATTTCATTCCAAAAGCAGCAAAATATCTGAAAGCGGGCACACAGAAACGCCGGTCGCCGCGCGCTTCTTCCTGGGCCGGGCCCCTTCGGTGGGCCCAGGAGGGCTGCGCGGCACCAGCGCTCGAGGTGCCAGGCTTCGGTTGTATGCCAAGTCTGTGTCGAGTGGAGGGCTCCGGCCCTCTCTTCTCGGCGAGGCTTCGCGGCCTCGATGCGTCCCTGCGGTCGCCTACTGCGGGTTCGAGCCGGATTCGAACGACGCGGCCGCCCCGGCGTCGCCTTCGAGCAGTGCGCGCACCTCCGACTCGCGGAACCGCCGGTGACCGCCGGGTGTACGGATGCTGCCGATCCGACCGGCCGCGGCCCAGCGCGTCACCGTCTTGGGATCGACGCGGAACAGCGAGGCCACTTCGCCAGGCGTGAGTAGGCGGTCCTCGGTCTCCATGATTCCATCCTCCCCGTGATGAATACTCACTTAGTGCGGTTAAACCCATTACATCACTATTCAGTCAAACCTGCCATGAGTTCTTGGACATACTTTCGGCCGGTAGGTTTTGCCTGAAAGTACCAGGCGTATGACCAGGGCTCTCAGGGCTGATTTCGACCCTCTAGGAGTAGTCGGGCATCGTCTGGGCACAGGCCCCGAGAAAAGACTTTGGCTATCCTCGACGAGTGGACGAGATCGATCGGACAATCCTTAACCTGCTGCGCGCCGACGGCCGCACGACCTACGCAGAACTGGCGCGACGGGTCGGTCTCACCGCGCCCTCCGTGCAGGACCGAGTGACCAAACTCGAGAAGAACGGCGTCATCATCGGCTACCAGGCCGTCGTCGACCCCGAGGCCATCGGACTGGGCATAACCGCCCTCATCGGCATCATCCCCGACTCGAGCGCCGAGCACATCAAAATCTACGACCGGCTCAACGACGTTCCCCAGGTCGAATCGTGCTACTTCCTCGCCGGCGTCGAGTGCTACCAGCTCAAGGTCCGCGTCCCCAAGATGGCCGATCTGGAACACCTCATCCACCGCATCTCCGGCATTCCCGGTGTCGCTCAGACGAGAACGACCATCACCCTCTCGACGAAATGGGAAGACCGACCGCAGCCGATCCCGATCGGCGAGGACGAGCATGGAGTCGATTGACCGCAGCCGCGCCCGCTCCTGGACGCACTGGGCCATCACCACCGTCGAGGCCGACGCCAACCGCAGCGCCGACACCCACCTGCTTCCGTTCCCGCTGCCCGCCGCATGGGGCGTCGACCTCTACCTCAAGGACGAATCCGTCCACCCGACCGGCTCGCTCAAGCACCGCCTCGCCCGCTCGCTGTTCCTCTATGCGATCTGCAACGGCTGGATCGACGAGGGAACCACCGTGATCGAGGCCTCCAGCGGCTCGACCGCCGTCAGCGAGGCCTACTTCGCCCGCATGCTCGGCCTGCCGTTCATCGCTGTCATGCCCGCCTCCACCAGCCGCTCCAAGATCGCCCAGATCGAGTTCTACGGCGGCAAGGCCCACCTCACCGAAACCCCGGCGGCGGCCACCGCCGAGGCCGGGCGCCTCGCCGCCGAGACAGGCGGCCACTTCATGGACCAGTTCACCTACGCCGAGCGCGCCACCGACTGGCGGGGCAACAACAACATCGCCGAGTCGATCTTCGACCAGATGCGCCTGGAGCCCCACCCGGTCCCCGCCTGGATCGTCGTCGGCGCCGGCACCGGCGGCACCTCGGCCACCATCGGCCGCTACACCCGCTTCCGCTGCCACCAGACCCGGCTGTGCGTGGCCGACCCCGAACACTCGGCCTACTTCCCGGGCTGGAGGGACGACGACCGCGGCGCCACCGCCGCACGCGGCTCGCGCATCGAAGGCGTCGGTCGCCCGTACTTCGCCGACTCCTTCCTGCCCGACCTGGTCGACAGGATGATGAAGATAGACGACGCCGACTCGATCGCGTGCCTGCGCTGGGCCTCGGAGCGGCTCGGCCGCCCGCTCGGCGGCTCGACCGGCACCAACCTCGTGGCGGCCCTGGCGATCATCGCCGAAATGCGCGAGGCGGGGCAGCGCGGCAGCATCGTCACGCTTCTGTGCGACTCCGGTGAGCGCTACGCCTCGACCTATTTCGACGACGAATGGATCGCCGCCGAGGGGATCGACCTCGCCTCGGCCCGCGAGCGTCTCGCCGAGCTGCTGCCCGCCTGAGCTCGAGGGCTTGTCCAATCGCTCTCAGCGGGTTATGATCTGCGCCATCCATAAATCGATACGTGTATGTGCGTAGATTCCTGGGGCCGTCCCGGCACCCTCCCCCTGGAGAACAACATGAAGAACAGCAGACTCAGGGTCGCTCTGGCGGCCCTCCTCGGCGCGGCCGTGTCCGCAGCCCTGTCCCTTGTCGTCACCGCTCCAGCGCTGGCGCTCGAAACCGGCACCTGGTATCTCCTGCAGTCCCGCCACTCGGGGCTGTACATGGACATCGCCGGGTCCTCGACCTCGAACGGCGCGATGC
>NZ_JAKZEW010000024.1:46701-47197 GCF_022548875.1 Glycomyces sp. L485
ACAAGGCCCTCGACGTGTGGGAGAGATCCACCCAGCCCGGCGGGCGCATCTCCCAGTACGACTCCAACGGCGGCGCCAACCAGCAGTGGCGGCTCGTCCCCGCCCCGACCGGCGGCGGCAGCGGCGGAGGCACCGGCGAGGACATCGACCGTTCCCCCGTGGCCGTGGCCACGGGAGGCGGCACCTACCTCGGCTGGCGGCTGCTCGCCGACGACCCGCAGGACACGAGCTTCAACGTCTACCGCGACGGGCAGCTGGTCACCACCACCTCCGACACCAACCTCACCGACTCCGGCGGCAGCGCCGGGTCCTCCTATGACATCGGGATCGTCCAAGGCGGGCAGGAGGTCGAGCGCACCGGCACCTTCAGTGTGTGGGGGCAGCAGTACCTCGAGATCGACATGGACCGCCCCGCCGGCGGCACCACCCCCGACGGAGTCGACTACACCTATAGCCCCAACGACGCGACCGTGGCCGACCTCGACGGCGACGGCAC
>NZ_JAKZEW010000024.1:47443-48694 GCF_022548875.1 Glycomyces sp. L485
CGACTCGCCGAGCCTGATCACCAGCCGCGGCATCTACGAGAAGATCGGCATCAACGCCTGGGACTGGGACGGCAGTAGCCTCACTCAGCGCTGGTCGTTCGACTCCGGCGACCACAGCGCCGCCTACCGCAGCCAGGGCAACCACCAGATGTCCGTCGCCGACGTCGACACCGACGGGCGCGACGAGATCGTCTTCGGTGCGATGACCATCGACGACAACGGTGCGCCGCTCTACAGCTCGAACCTCGGGCACGGCGACGCACTCCACGTGTCGGACTTCGACCCGAACCGGCCGGGCCAGGAGATCTTCGGCCCGTTCGAGTGCATGAGCTGCTCGGGCGGCATCGGCGCCGCACTGCGCGACGCCGACACCGGTGAGGTCATCTGGTCGATGGAGGGCACCCGCGACGTCGGCCGTGGCACCTGCGGTGACATCGACCCGAACCACGAGGGCGCCGAATGCTGGGCCGTGACCGCCGACGGCGCGTGGGACTCCCGCTCCGGCGAACTGCGGGCCGCGGACGGCACCCTGATCTCCACCTCGATTCCCTCGGCCAACCACATGATCTGGTGGGACGGCGACCTCGGTCGCGAGATCCTCGACCACGAGTTCAACGAGCCCGACTACGTGCCGATCTACCCCTACATCGCCGAGTGGAACCCGGCTACGAACAGCCAGAGCGAGATCTTCTCGCCCTCGGGCGTCCACTCCAACAACGGCACCAAGGGCAACCCCGCCCTGACCGCCGACCTGTTCGGCGACTGGCGCGAAGAGGTCGTCTGGCGCAAGAGCGACAACACCGGGGTGCGGATCTTCACCACGGTCGAGCCGACCGAGCACCGGATCCCGACCCTCATGCAGGACCGCCAGTACCGCCTGGCCGTCGCCTGGCAGAACGAGTCCTACAACCAGCCGCCGTGGCCGAGCTACTTCATCGGCTTCGGAATGTAGAGCGATCCCCTTGTTCGCAACGGGCCGCGGCCGCTCGGCCGCGGCCCACCACCAACCGACACTACTTGGAGCAGCAATGCGACGACACGCGAAGCACACCGAAGGGCCCCTCGGGGCCAGACTCTCCCGCCGGTCCCTGGCCGGCCTCGTCACCGGCGCCGCCGCGGCCGCCGGTGGCCTGATCGCCGCGTCCCCGGCACACGCGGCGTTCACCACCGGCACCTGGTATCTCCTGCAGTCCCGCCACTCGGGGCTGTTCATGGACATCGCCGGGTCCTCGACCTCGAACGGCGCGATGC
>NZ_JAKZEW010000024.1:48794-51183 GCF_022548875.1 Glycomyces sp. L485
GTCGACGACGGCACCTACCTCAGCTTCGTCAACCGCAACTCCGGCAAGGCCCTCGACGTGTGGGGGAGGTCCACCGAGCCGGGCGGGCGCATCTCCCAGTACGACTCCAACGGCGGCGCCAACCAGCAGTTCCGGCCCGTTCCGGTGGGATCGGGCGCCGAGGGCACGCCGACGATCTACATCGCCTCGGACTCGACCGCTCAGAACTACAACTCCTCGCGCTACCCGATGACCGGCTGGGGTCAGAAGCTCGGCGGCTACTTCGATGCGAACACCACCGTCGCCAACCACGCCATCGGCGGTCGCTCCTCGCGCTCGTTCATCGAGCAGGGACGCCTGGACGCGATCCTCGACGTGATCCAGCCCGACGACTACCTGTACGTCCAGTTCGGGCACAACGACGCCAGCTCGGGCAACCCCGAGCGCTACACGTCCCCAGAGGACTACAAGATGTACCTGCGCGACCACTACATGGCCGGCGCGCAGGACAGGGGCGCCATCCCGGTGCTCCTCACGCCGGTGTCGCGACTGGACTACAACTCGTCCACCGGGCAGTTCCGCGTCTCGTTCCCCACCTACGTCGACAAGGTCTACGAGCTGGTCGACGAGACCGGCGCCGACATGATCGACCTGTCGGCGCGCTCGCGGGCGTACCTGAACAGCATCGGTCCCGATGCGGCCAGGGACGTGTTCATGCACCTGGCGCCCGGGGAGTATCCGAACTACCCGGACGGTTCTACCGACAGCACCCACTTCCAGGAGTTCGGTGCCGACCAGATGGCGCGCCTCGTCGCCGAGGGCACCAACGCGCTCAACCTCCCGATCGCCGACCACGTCCTATAGGGCCTATATCCTATAGGGTCGAATGAATCGTGCGGCGCGTCCATGCGCCGCACGATTCATTTGTATTCGGGTCCATTCCGCGGGTGCCGCTGGAGTCGCGGAAGAGAAACAAGCGACGCGATACATCCACATGTATTGCCTTTGCAGCGATGCCCCTCGCTTGCCCATCATTTGTCCGAGATTCCAAGATCGCGCAGATCGAGTTCTACGGCGTCAGGGCGCACCCGGCCGAGAGCCCGGCGGCCGCCACCGCCGAAGCCAAGCGCTTGGCCGCCGAGGCCGGCGGGCACTTCATGGACCAGTTCACCTATGCCGAGCGGGCCACCGACTGGCGCGGGAACAACAACATCGCCGAGTCGATCTTCGAACAGATGCGCGAGACGGGGCAGCGCGGCAGCCTGGCGACGCTGCTGTGCGACTCGGGGATGCGCCACGGCGCCAACTACTTCGACGACGAGTGGATCGCCGCCCAGGGGTCGACCCGGCCGCTGCGGCCGAACGCCTAGCCCCCCTGATGCCCTAGTGACAAAGTGAGTCTTGTGTGAAAGCCGTTCCACGGGTTATGCTCGCTGGCATTTACGGATGAGAATGTGTCCCTACATCACACGCTGAGACCCCCGGCGTGCACCCTTCTCTAGGAGAACAACATGAGATTGCACAGAGCCCGGGCCGCGTTCGCGGCCCTGGTCTGCGCGGCCATTGCCGCCGCTTGCTCACTTTTCATCGCCGCACCAGCGCACGCCGTCGAGACCGGCACCTGGTACGTCCTCGAATCCCGCCACTCGGGCCTGGTCTTCGACATCGCCAAGGCCTCGACCGCCGAGGGCGCCGGACTCATCCAGTGGAACCGGACGGACGCGGCCAACCAGCAGTACCGCTTCATCGACGCCGGCAACGGCTACCACAAGATCCAGGTCCGGCACTCCGGCCTGGTGATCGACGTGTCAGGCAAGAGCGCCGAAGACGGCGCCGACATCGTCCAGTGGGCCGACAACGGCGGCGCCAACCAGCAGTGGGAGATCACTGAGTCCGGCGGCTACGCCACGATAGTGAATCGTTTCAGTGGCAAGGCGCTCGACGTATGGGAGAGGTCCACCGAGCCCGGCGCCCGCATCTCCCAGTACGACCCGAACGGCGGCGCCAACCAGCAGTGGCGCCTGGTCCCCGTCGCCTCGGACGACACCGGCGAGGACATCGACCGCGCGCCGGTCGCCGTCAGCGTGAGCGGCGGCGTCTACCTCGGCTGGCGGCTGCTGGCCGACGACCCGACGAACACCGCATTCAATGTCTACCGCGACGGCCAGCTCATCACCACTACCAGCCAGACCGACCTCACCGACTCCGGCGGCGGCACCGGATCGACCTACGAGATCGGCGTGGTCCACGACGGGCAGGAGGTCGAGCGCACTGGCACCTTCAGTGTGTGGGGGCAGCAGTACCTTGAGATCGACATGGACCGCCCCGCCGGCGGCACCACTCCCGACGGAGTCGACTACACCTACAGTCCCAACGACGCGACCGTGGCCGACCTCGACGGCGACGGCAC
>NZ_JAKZEW010000024.1:51478-64597 GCF_022548875.1 Glycomyces sp. L485
TGAACGCCCTTCGCTGGTCACCAGCCGCGGCATCTACGAGAAGACCGCCATCAGCGCCTGGGACTGGAACGGCAGTAGCCTCACTCAGCGCTGGTCGTTCGACTCCGACGTAGCCGGCGCAGAGTACGAGGGCCAGGGCAACCACCAGATGTCCGTCGCCGACGTCGACACCGACGGACGCGACGAGATCGTCTTCGGTGCGATGACCATCGACGACGACGGCACCCCGCTGTACAACTCCGGGCTGGGCCACGGCGACGCGCTGCACGTTTCCGACTTCGACCCGAACCGGCCGGGCCAGGAGATCTTCGGCCCGTTCGAATGCATGAGCTGCTCGGGCGGCATCGGCGCCGCACTGCGCGACGCAGACACCGGCGCGATCATCTGGTCGATGCCCTCCGACGCCGACGTCGGACGTGGCGTCTGCGGCGACATCGACCCCGGCTTCCCGGGCGCCGAGTGCTGGGCGACCACCGAGAACGGCGAGTGGAACGCCAGAACGGGTGAGCTGCGCGCCGCGGACGGCACCTTGATCACCACCGCGATCCCGCCGGCCAACCACATGGTCTGGTGGGACGGCGACCTCGGACGCGAGATCGTCAACCACGTGTTCGACAAGGACAACTACGAGCCGATCCGCCCCTACATCGCCGAGTGGGATCCCGCCGCGGAGGACTTCAACGAGATCCTCTCGCCCTCGGGCGTCCACAGCAACAACGGCACCAAGGGCAACCCGGTGCTGACCGCCGACCTGTTCGGCGACTGGCGCGAAGAGGTCATCTGGCGCAAGGCCGACGACTCGGGGGTGCGGATCTACACCACCACCCACCAGACCGAGCACCGCTTCCCCACCCTCATGCAGGACCGCCAGTACCGCCTGGCCGTCGCCTGGCAGAACGAGTCCTACAACCAGCCGCCGTGGCCGAGCTTCCACATCGGCTACGACATGTAGAGCGGTCCCTCCGCTTGCACCGGGTCGCGGCGGACGCCGCGACCCGCCATCACCTGACACTTTGGAGTTCAAGATGCGACGACAGAAACCCACGCGAGGCCCGCTCGCGGCCCGGCTCTCCCGCCGGTCCTTCGCCGGCCTGGTCACCGGCGCCGCCGCCGCGACCGCCGGCGGCCTCATCGCCCCCGCCGCGGCCCATGCGGCATTCGAGACCGGCACCTGGTACTACCTGGAGGCCCGGCACTCGGGTCTGGTGCTCGATGTGAACCAAAAGAGCACCGAAGAGGGCGCCACCCTCCTCCAGTGGAGCCACAACGGCGGTCCCAACCAGCAGTTCCGCTTCATCGCCGCCGACGACGGCTACCACACGATCCAGATCCGGCATTCGAGCCTGGTGGTCGACGTGTACGGCAAGAGTCTCGACAACGGCGCCGACATCGTCCAATGGGGCGACAACGGCGGTCCCAACCAGCAGTGGCAGATCGTCGACGACGGTACGTACCTCAGCTTCGTCAACCGCAACTCCGGCAAGGCCCTCGACGTTTGGGAGAAGTCCGCCGCCGAAGGCGCGCGGCTCTCCCAGTACGACTCCAATGGCGGCACGAACCAGCAGTTCCGACCGATCCCGGTCGAAACCGGTACCGGCACACCGACGATCTACATCGCCTCGGACTCCACGGCCCAGACCTACAACTCCTCGTGGTACCCCCAGATGGGTTGGGGCCAGAAGGTCGGCGACTACTTCGACGCGAACACGAGCATCGCCAACCACGCCATCGGCGGGCGGTCCTCGCGCTCGTTCATCGAGGAGGGCCGCCTCGACGCGATCCTCGATGTGATCCAGCCCGACGACTACCTGTACGTCCAGTTCGGCCACAACGACGCCAACTGGAACAGCGAGGATCGCTTTACCTCGCCCGAGGACTACAAGATGTACCTGCGGGACCACTACATGGCCGGCGCCGAGGCCCTCGGCGCGATCCCGGTGCTCATCACACCGGTCTCGCGGCTCTCCTACAACGAAGACACCGGTGAGTTCAACGTGTCGTTCGGCGACTATGTGAACAAGGTCTATGAACTCGTCGACGAGACCGGTGTGGCGATGATCGACCTGTCGGCGCGCTCGCGCGACTACCTCAACGAGATCGGTCCCGTGGCCGCCGAAGACGTCTTCATGCACCTGGAACCGGGGGAGTACGAGAACTTCCCCGACGGGGCGAACGACAGCACCCATTTCCAGGAGTTCGGCGCCGACCAGATGGGCCGCATCGTCTCCGAAGGCACGGCGGCGCTGAGCCTGCCAATCGCCGACCATGTCCTGTAAGGATATATAACTCCAGGATCGAATGAATCGTGCGGCGCGTCCATGCGCCGCACGATTCCTCCGCTTTGGGGTCCATTTTTTCTGGAGTTACGGTAGGGAAACACGTGACGCGATACATCAACATGTCTTGACTTTTCGCGTAGGCGGAGGTACGGTCCCCAGGTAGCAAGCGTTTGCCCCGTATTCCGCTCGCAATTTTGAAACGATTCAGGACAAACATCCCTCACTCACTACGGAAGTGAATATGAGACCCACAACTCCTCCCCCCCGGTGGCGCCGTGCCCTCGCGGGCCTCGCGGCGGCGGCCACCGCCGGCGGGCTCGTCGCCTCGGCGTCCCCCGCCCAAGCCCAAGACGACGGAATCACCGTCTACCTCGCCTCGGACTCCACCGTCCAGACCTACGACCCCTTCTGGGAGCCCCAGGCCGGCTGGGGCCAGGTGTTCGACCGCTACTTCGACGAAGAAGTGACGGTCGCCAACCACGCCATCGGCGGGCGGTCCTCGCGCTCGTTCATCGAAGAGGGCCGCCTCGACGCGATCCTCGACGAGATCCAGCCCGGCGACTACCTGTTCGTCCAGTTCGGGCACAACGACGCGACGCAGAGCCGCCCCGAGCGCTACACGCCGCCGGAGGACTACAAGGAGTACCTCCGCAGCGACTACATCGGCGGCGCGATCGAGAAGGGGGCCATCCCGGTCCTCGTCACCCCGGTCTCCCGGCGCAGCTTCGACCCCGACACCGGCGAGTTCAACGTCTCCTTCCCGGAGTACGTGGAGAAGGTCCACGAGCTGGTCGCAGAGGAGGGCGTCGCCATGGTCGACCTCTCCCTGTCCTCGCGGACCTACCTCAACGAGATCGGCCCCGAAGAAGCCAAATCGGTGTTCCTGCACGTCCCGGCGGGGGTCTACCCGAACCGGCCCGACGGCACCACCGACGACACCCACTTCCAGGAGTACGGCGCCATCCAGATGGCGCGCCTGGTCGCCGAGGAGACCGCCACGCTCGGCCTGTCGCTCTCGCCGCACGTGGTCGACGTCGAGCCCCCGGCCGACGTCCCGGCCGTCCCGACCGGCCTGCGCACCACCAACGTCTCCAACGGCAGTGTCACCTTCGCGTGGGACGAGGTGGACGCCGACATCTACCGCGTCTACGTCCGCGAGAGCGGCGGCGAGTGGCGCCTGGGCACCACCGCCACCGTCGGCGTCGGCCGCGTGGCCGGCCTCGAAGAGGACACCGCATACGACTTCGCGGTCGCGGCCGTCAACGCCCGCGGCGAGTCCGCGTTCTCCGACGTCCTGACCGTCACCACCGCCACGGCGGGCTGGAAGTTCGACTTCGGTCCGGCCTCGCAGGTCGTCGGCGACGGCTACAGCGAGATCAACCGCGGCACCGCGTACACCGAGGAGCAGGGCTACGGCTTCATCACCGACATGTCCGACGGGATCGACCGCGACCGCGGCGGCGACGACGACCCGGTCGGCCGCGACTTCGTGGCCTGGTTCGGCGGCGAGTACACCTTCGGCGTCGACGTGCCCAACGGCGTCTACACCGCCCGCACCTGGGTCGGCGACTACCTCGGGTCCACCCGCACGGACATCGCCTTCGAAGGCTTCCCGTACGGCTCGCACAACGCGGGCTCCAAGAGCGTCTCGAACAAGGACTTCGAGGGCATCCGGATCAGGGACGGCCGACTCGACATCACCGTCTCGGGCCAGACCGGCCACCTCAACGGCCTCGAGCTCACCCGCACCGGCGACCTGCCGCCCGACGACGGCCAGGGCCCCGTTCCCGACGTGCCCGGCGGCCTGCGCGCCACCAGCGTCGCGAGCAGCAGCGTCACCCTCCAGTGGAATGAGGTGGACGCCTCGTTCTACCGCGTCTACGTCCGCGAGAGCGGCGCGAGCGAGTGGAACATCGAGACCCACACCTCCACCGTCAGCACCGTCCGCGTGACCGGTCTCGACGAGGGCACCGCCTACGACTTCGCAGTGACCGCGGTGAACATCGACGGCGAGTCCGCCCACTCGGAGGTCCTGTCGGTCACCACCGACTCCCCTGACTGGAGGTTCGACTTCGGTCCGGCCTCGCAGCCGCTCGCCGCGGGCTACACCGAGGTCAACCGCGGCACCGCGTACACCGAGGAGCAGGGCTACGGCTTCATCACCGACATGTCCGACGGGATCGACCGCGACCGCGGCGGCGACGACCTGCTCGGCCGCGACTTCGTGGCCTGGTTCGGCGGGAACTACGAGTTCGCCGTGGACGTGCCCGACGGCATCTACACCGCCCGCGTCGCCGTCGGCGACCTGCTCGGTTCGGCGCGCACGGACATCGCCTTCGAGGGCCGCTCGCACGGGGCGCACAACTCGGGCTCGCAGTCGATCACGGTGAGGAACTACGAAGGGATCTTCGTCGAGGACGGCCAGCTCAACCTTGTGGTCTCGGGCCAGACCGGCCACCTCAACGGCCTCGAGCTCACCCGCACCGACGACCTGCCGGACGGGGCCGGCGACGAGCCGATCGAGCCCTGCACCGACTGCGCCAAGCAGTTGGAGTCCATCGACCGCTCCCCGGTCGCCGTGGACGTCGAGGACGGCGTCTACCTCGGTTGGCGCAAGCTGGGCAACGACCCGGCCGACATCGCGTTCAACGTCTACCGCGACGGCGGCCTGATCGCGCAGACCGCCGGCACCAACCTCACCGACGCCGAAGGCACGGCCAATGCGACCTACTGGGTAGCGGCCGTCGTCGACGGCGTCGAGGTCGAGTACACCGAGGCGTTCGAGCCGCTGGCCGACCAGTACTTCGACATCGACATGAACCGCCCCGAGGGCGGCACCACGCCCGACGGAGTCGACTACACCTACAGTCCCAACGACGCGACCGTGGCCGACGTGAACGGCGACGGCGTGTACGAGCTGATCCAGAAGTGGGACCCGTCCAACTCCAAGGACAACTCGAGCTCGGGTCACACCGGGAACGTCTACGTCGACGCGTACACGCTCTCCGGTGAGCAGCTGTGGCGGATCGACCTGGGAGTCAACATCCGCGCCGGAGCGCACTACACCTCCTTGAGCGCCTACGACTTCGACGGCGACGGCAAGGCGGAGCTCGCGCTCAAGACCGGCGACGGCACCGTCGACGGCGTCGGCGAGGTCATCGGTGACGCCGAGGCCGACCACCGCGACTCCTCGGGTCGGATCACCACCGGACCGGAGTACCTGACCGTCTTCGACGGCCAGACCGGCGCGGCGCTGGACACGGTCGACTTCGGTCCCGAGCGCGGCCACATGTGCGACTGGGGCGACTGCTACGGCAACCGCGGCGACCGCCTCATGGCCGCCGTGGCCTACCTCGACGGTCAGAGCCCGTCGCTCATCACCAGCCGCGGCATCTACACCAAGACGGCGATCACCGCCTGGGACTGGGACGGCGAGAGCCTGGAACAGCGCTGGGCGTTCAACTCCGTGGTGTGGGGTCCGCAGTACGGCGGGCAGGGCAACCACCAGATGTCCATCGCCGACGTCAACGGCGACGGTTACGACGACATCGTCTACGGCTCCCTGACCGTCCGCCACGACGGACGCCCGCTGTACTCCTCGGAACTGGGCCACGGCGACGCACTCCACGTGTCCGACCTCGACCCGAGCCGTGAAGGCCAGGAGATCTTCGGCCCTTATGAGTGCATGAGCTGCTCCGGCGGCATCGGCGGCGCGCTGCGCGACGCGGAGACCGGCGAGGTCCTCTGGTCGATGGAGTCCGGACGTGACACCGGTCGCGGCACTTGCGGCGACATCGACCCGAACCACGTCGGCGCCGAGTGCTGGGCCACGACGGTCGACGGCGAGTGGGACTCCCGCGACGGTGAGCTCCGCGCCGCCGACGGCACGCTCATCGACGCGTCGATCCCGTCGGCGAACCACATGGTCTGGTGGGACGGCGACCTGGGCCGAGAGATCCTCGACCACGAGTTCAACAAGGCCGACTACGAGCCGATCTACCCGTTCATCGCCGAGTGGAACCCCGAGACCGGTCAGCAGGAGGAGATCTTCACGCCCGAGGGCGTGCAGACCAACAACGGCACCAAGGGCAACCCGGTGCTGACGGCCGACCTGTTCGGCGACTGGCGCGAGGAGGTCGTCCTGCGCAAGGAGTCGAACGACGGGGTGCGGATCTTCACCACGACGATCGAGACCGAGCACTCGTTCCCGACGCTGATGCACGACCCGCAGTACCGCCTGGCGGTCGCCTGGCAGAACGAGTCGTACAACCAGCCGCCGTGGCCGAGCTTCTACATCGGCTACGACGCCGACCCCGCCGACGTCGACTGGGCCGCGGTCGGCTACGACACGGTCGGTTCGACCGAGCCGCCGCTCGTGGCGGGCGACTGCTCGGTGGAATACACGGTGGCCTCCGACTGGGGCGACGGCTTCGTCGTCCAGATCAAGGTCACCAACACCGGCGAGTCCGAGATCGACGCCTGGGACCTGGTGTGGAAGGCCTCCGGCGTCGAGAGCGTGAGGTACGAGTGGGGTGGCGAGATCGCCCTGGAGGGCGACACGCTCGTGGCCGACCCCGCGTTCTGGAACTTCCCGTTCAAGCCCGGCAAGACCAAGCAGATCGGCTTCCAGGGCACCGGCGATCCGAACGAACCGGGCGTGTTCCTGATGAACGGCCAGTACTGCGCGGCCGCGTTAGCCAACTGAATCGAACTGAATAGGGGAGAGGCCCGGACTCGACGAGTCCGGGCCTCTCCGCCTTCGCGGGAGTCCTCAGCCGACGCCTCGACTGGAAGTGCCGCTCACCGACGCCGACACCGGTTCTCCCACGGGTGGGGACGTCACGGCATGGGCTCGCGGGAGCCGCCGAACCGGTCGCCGGCGATCCTGGTGCGTTCGTACAGGTCGATCGCCGTGCCCCTCTGGGAGGTCGCGGTCCAGGCGGCGGCGATCATGAGCAGGACGTTGAACAGGTACAGGAAGATGAGGAGGCCGACGGCGGTCGTCACGGCCTGGTAGGCGGGCCGGTCGGAGACGTGCAGGATGTAGATCCGGCCGGCGGTCTTGAGCAGCTCCAGCCCGATCGAGACGAAGACCGCCGCGGAGAACACGCGCCGCAGCGGCAGCGCCACCCGGGGGAGCGCCTGGAGCAGAACCGCCGCGAGCAGCGCGTTCGCCAAGAGCCCCACCATGATCGACGCACCGCGGATCACCAGCGCCACGAGTCCTTCGGCTTGGTCGAGGTCGAGCCAGGCCAGCACGGCCTCGGCGCCGGCGGTCGCGCCGATGGTGATGAGCAGCAGGAGTGAGACGCCGACGAGGACTACGAGGTCGATGATCCACCGCAGGAACGGGTTCCCCGGCTGGGCGTCGAGTCCCCAGACGAGGCGGATCGACGCCCGCACTGACTGGACCCAGGCGACGCCGGCGACGACGAGCGCGATGCCGGCGAAGATCGTGACCGACCGGCGCGAGTCCTCCAGCACGCCGATGTCGATGACCGGCAGGTTCGTCTCCAGCCATTGCTCGACGGTGCTGTAGACGTCGGGGGAGTTGAGCAGGTAGCCGAAGATCGCCAGGGCCAGCAGCGACATGGAGAACGCCGCGAAGAAGGCGTAGTAGGAGATCGCGGCGGCCAGCTGCCCGGCGTGGACGCCGCCGAAACGGTCGGAGGCGCGCAGGGCGTGGTCGACGAACTGCCAGCGAGTGCGGGCCGTGAGCACGACACGGTCCCACCATGCCCCCAAATCAGGGAACTTCACATTCCGATTCTGTCAAACTCCGCGGAAGCCGGAGCGCTATGCGCCGCGGATCACCCAGGCGTCGGGGTCTTCCAGGAGCTCGGTGACCGTGTCCGGGAGCCGGTCGGTGGCGACGTCGGCGAGGGATACCGATTCGAGGATGTTGCGCTCGTTGACGCGCAGCGCGACCCACACGTTCGTCAGGGCCGTGGCCGAGCCGGTGTAGGCGACCGCTTCGGGGCGCTCGCCCCTGACGCCGACGAGGGGGCCGTCGACGGCGCGGATGACGTCCGCGAGGCTGATGAGGTCTCCTGCTCTGGCCAGCTGGTGGCCGCCCTCGGGTCCGCGCTTGGATACGGCGATGCCGCCGCGCCGCAGCTGGAGCAGGATCGATTCCAGGAACTTGCGGGGTATGCCCTGGTCCTCGGCGATCTGCTCGGCCGACACCCACCGTTCGCCGTAGTCGGCGAGCGAGACCGCCGCCCTCAGGGCGTAGTCGACGCGGGCGGACAGGCGCATTGGTTCTCCTCTGCTCGACGGGTTCTCACGGCTGCGTAACGATGCTATCTCCGGCGGTCGCCGTCCGGTCAGTCCTCGATGAGTTCGCGCAGGTAGGCGGTGGTCTCTGCGGCGGCGAGCTCGGGGTCGCCGCCGATGATCGCCTCGATGGCGCGGGTGTGGTCGATGTGCGGGGCCTCGGCGAGGTTGTCGCCGGCGCCGGCGCGGACGGTCTCGCTCAACGAGTCGGCCAGTTCGGCGTAAAGCTCGGCGAGGAGCTTGTTGTGGCTGGCCTCGGCGACGGCCTGGTGAAGGGCTACGTCGGCGGCGATGAACGCCTCGGTGTCGCCGACGGCGTGGGTGGCCTCGCGCTCGGCGAGGAGGATGCGCAGGCGCGTGATGTCGGCTTCGTCGCGGCGGTGGGCGGCGAGGCGGGCGGCCTCGATCTCCAGGCCGCGCCGCACCTCCATGGCATCGGAGGCGGGGCTGGCGGCGATGCGGCGGCGCACCGCGGCGGTCACCTCGGAGCGGTTGATGACGAAGGTGCCCGCGCCCTGGCGAATTTCGAGGAGCCCGGCGTGGGCGAGGGCCCTGACGCCCTCGCGGATGGTGTTGCGGCCTACGCCGAGCAGTTCGGCCAGTTCGCTCTCGGTGGGTATGCGCGAGCCGACGCCCCACTCGCCGTCACTGATCTGCCCGCGGAGCTGATCGATCACCTGATCGACGAGCGCGGACTTGCGTGTCGACTGCAATGCCACCGGCGGACCTGACCTCTCGAGAAGGGGTTGCGTGTTTCCCAACACTAGAAGGATTAAAGCAGACGGTGACCGCGATACCGTGGACAGGCTGTTCATTCATCCTATGTATTGCTTTCAGCGTATACCTCCTGGTCACGCCGCATCTCTCCGTTTTCCGAAAGGTGAGACAGCGCTTGCTCGAACAGGCCGGTGAAGAAACGAGGGGACGCGCGTGACCACCGCCGCCGAGATCGAACGTCCGAATGCGACGCGCGCGCCGATCCTCGGCGCCTGGATGCTGGTCGCCGGCGTCGTCCTCGCCGCCTTCAACTTCCGCACCGCGGTCACCAGCGTCGGCGTGCTCCTGTCCGAGCTTCAGGCCGGGCTGGGCATGTCCGAGACCGTAGCCGGGGTCCTCACGACTCTCCCGGTGGTGGCCTTCGCCGCCCTCGGCGCGTTCGCCCCGCGCCTGACCCGCCGCTTCGGCGCCCGCGCCGTGATCACCTTCGCACTGCTGGGCATGAGCGTCGGCCTCGTCGCCCGCGCCTACGCCGGCCATGCCGCGCTGTTCCTGCTGTTCAGTCTCCTCGCGCTCGCCGCCGGCGCGATCGGCAACGTCGCCGTGCCGGTGATCGTCAAGGAGTACTTCCCGCACGCCATCGGGCGCATGACCACCGCCTACTCGGCGATGCTCGCGATCGGCACCAGCGTCGGCGCGTTCGCCACCGTTCCGATCGAGCGCTGGTCCGGCGACTGGCGCGTCGCGCTCGCCGCCTGGGCCGTCCCCTCGCTGCTCGCAGTCGTGCCCTGGCTCCTGTGGCGCCCGGGCGCGAAGCACGCCCGCGCCGGGAACGGCGCTCGCCTCCACGGGGTGTGGCGCTCAAGGCTCGCCTGGGCGATGCTGCTCGCTTTCGGCACACAGTCGGCCATCGCCTACATCCTCATGGGTTGGCTCACCGCCTACCTGCGCTCCGAAGGCATGGACGCGGCCGCCGCCGGGGCCATGCTCGGCCTGTTCACACTCGTCCAGATCCCGGTCTTCATGGCCGTGCCGACGATCGCCGCGCGCAGCCGCAGCCAGCGCCCGGTGTTCCTCGTGCTCGCGGTCTGCTATCCGGTGAGCATTGCGGGCATCTGGGCCTTCGGAGGCGGGGCCTCCACCTGGGTGTGGATGGTGCTCCTCGGCGCGGCGATGGCCGTCTTCCCGCTCATTTTGACGCTGTTCGGCCTGAGGGCCCGGACTCCCGCCGGGACGGCCGCGCTGTCGTCGTTCGCCCAGTCCGGCGGCTACCTGTTCGCCGGGATCGGGCCGTTCGCCGTCGGATGGCTCCACGGGCTCACCGGAGCGTGGACGTTCCCGTTCGTGCTCATCTTCGTCCTTTTGGGATTGCACGTCTTCGCAGGCCTGTACATCACCGGGGATCGTTACATCGAGGATGAATTGCCGCAAACCAACCCCCGATAGCACTGAGTTGCCGGAGGCGTGCCACGATAGTGCTGTAGACCACACTGGTGTGGAGACCGGGAGGCGACCGTGACGAACGAGGTGCTGTGGCTGCCGCGCCCCGACGCGGTGGAGTCGACGAACATCGGGCGGTTCAGCCAATGGCTGTCGCGCCGCGAAGAACGCGACCTCACCTCATATCCGGCGTTGTGGCGGTACTCGGTGGACCACCTGCGGCCATTCTGGGGCGCCGTTTGGGAGTATCTCGGGCTCGGCAAGACGGTGCCCGAGCACCGCGTGCTCGCCGACGAGGCCATGCCCGAGACCGTCTGGTTCCCCGACGAGTCGTTCAACTACGCCAGGGCGGTCCTCACCGCCCCCGGCGTCGGCGACGACGACGTGCTCGTGCGCGCCTACTCCGACACCCGGGCGCCAGTCGAGTGGACCCTCACCGACCTGCGCGAGGCCGTCGCCCGCGCCAGGGCCGGACTGGTCAGCCACGGCGTGCGCCGCGGCGACCGCGTCGCCGCGTGGATGCCGAACATCCCCGAGACGCTCGCGCTCATGCTCGCCTCCGCGAGCCTCGGAGCCGTGTTCTCCAGCTGCGCGCCCGAATTCGGCACCCGCGCCGTCCTCGACCGCTTCTCCCAGATCGAACCGAAGGTCCTCGTCGCAGTCGACGGCTACCGTTACGGGAGCAAGGAGATCGACCGCACCGCCGATATCCGGGCGGTCGCCGCCGGGCTGCCAGGCCTCAAGAAGGTCGTCACGCTCCAGTACCTCGGCGCCTCCGACCCCGAAGGCGAGACCTGGGACCGGTTCTGCTCCTACGACGACGGCGTCGGATTCGAGGCGGTCTCCTTCGATCACCCGTTGTACGTCCTGTACTCCTCAGGCACCACCGGGCTGCCGAAGGCGATCGTCCACTCCCACGGCGGCATGGCCATCGAGCACGCCAAGATGCACGCCCTGCACCACGACCTCGGCGTCGGCGACCGCTTCTTCTGGTACTCCACCACCGGCTGGATGATGTGGAACTACCTCGTCTCCGCGCCCATAATCGGTGCCGGAATCGTCCTGTTCGACGGCGCGCCCGACCCGGTCGGCATGTGGCGCCTCGCCGAGGAGTCCGGCACGACCTTCTTCGGCACCTCCGCGCCGTTCCTCATGGCCTGCCGGTCCCGAGGCGTCAAGCCCGCCCGCGAGGCCGACCTGTCGAAGCTGCGCGGCATCGGATCCACCGGCGCGCCCCTGCCCGACGTTGGCTTCGACTACGTCTACAGCGACATCACCGAGTCAGCCCAGCTCCAGTCCCTGTCGGGCGGCACCGACCTGTGCACCGGCTTCCTCGGCGGCGCCCCGACCGTCCCGGTCTGGCGCGGCGAGCTGTCCTGCCGCTGCCTAGGCGCCGATGTGCAGTCGTTCGACCCCGAGGGACATCACGCGATCGGGCGTGAGGGGGAACTCGTGATCGTCTCGCCGATGCCGTCGATGCCCGTCGGCCTGTGGGGCGACCCGCTGCGCCAGCGCTATCGCGACACCTACCTCATGGACTTCCCGGGCGTGTGGCGTCACGGTGACTGGATCACCATCACCGACCGCGGCTCCGCCGTCATATCCGGGCGCAGTGACGCCACCCTCAACCGGGGCGGCGTGCGCATGGGCACCGCCGAGTTCTACGCCGTCGTCGAAGCCGTCGAAGGCGTCGCCGACTCGCTCGTCATCCACCTCGACGACGAGAAGGAGGACCGGCTGCTGCTGTTCGTCTCCTGCGCCGAGGACGTTGTGCTCGACGACGCGCTGCGCCAACGCATCAAGCGGGCCTTGCGCGAACAGCTCTCGCCAAGGCACGTGCCGGACCTGGTCAAGGAGGTCCCGGCTATTCCGAGAACCCTCAGCGGCAAGAAGGTCGAGATCCCGGTCAAGAAGATCCTCAAGGGCGCCAAACCCGAGGATGCGATCTCGACCGACGCGTTGGCCAACCCCGAGGCGCTCAAGGCGTTCATCTGAGAATCGCGTGAGACCGGTCGGCGCCCCGTGACTGCAAGCTGCTGATCCTTTCTTGGAGATGCGTCTCTGCGCCGTATCCGTACATGCTCGCCTGGTGAGCCCGGCAATGGTCCTGCCGGTATTGGCGGCATGCTGCGCGCGGATGGTTCTTCTGCGCCAAGGGCGGCAGCGATGACGAGGTAGGAGTCGGGTAGGCGGGGTCTCCGGAGTTCGGTCCGCTTCGGGCGGGCTTCAGGCGGGCGGCGACGAAGGAGCTGAGTGGAGGTCGGGGGTGCCCTGTCGGCCACGGAGGTGGATTGTGGGGAGTAAAGGGTGCATCGGGATCAAGCCGAGTACTTCGGGGTGCGGGTTCGGGACGGCCGGGGTGCCGGTTCGGGACGGCCGGGGGACGGAGTCTCGGGCCGGTCGGGTG
>NZ_JAKZEW010000023.1:0-235 GCF_022548875.1 Glycomyces sp. L485
CCCGAACCGGCACCCGCCTCGCAGACCGAGACCGCGACCGGGACCGAACACGGGCCCCGAACGGGAACCGGACCCGAGCGAGACTCCGAACAGGACTTCGATCCGGGCTCCGGGCCGGGCGGATGCACACGCCCCGAAGACGAGCACGCCCCCACACCGACCACACCAGCAGCAGCGGCCGCACCGGCTGCGGTGATGCGTCTGGTGCACCCGAAGACGAATGAACCGCTGATCC
>NZ_JAKZEW010000023.1:388-69089 GCF_022548875.1 Glycomyces sp. L485
GCAGCCCCCGAACCCACAGCCACAGCCACCGCGACCGCCACAGCCCCGCCACAGTCGCCGAACCGGCCCCGACAGTCCCGCTCCCTGCCCCCACGACCAACCTCCGTGGCCGACAGGGCACCCCCGACCTCCACTCAGCTCCTCATCGCCGCCCGCCTGAAGACCACCCAAAGCGGACCGAACTCCGAAGGGTCCGCCCCACCCGACTCCTACCTCGTCATCGTCGCCGCCCTTGGGGCAGAAGAACCATCTGCCCGACACCATTCCCGCCAACGACCCCACGGCCATTGCCGGACTCCCCAGGCGCACGCACATGCTCACCATTGCCGCCAAGGATTCCCGACAACTCGTCGATGTCGGCCATTCGACCGCTCACTGTGTCCCGGGGGACCCACACCTTGTTGGGATACGTTGCGTCATCGCAACACTCACGAACTCGGCCGGAGGTCGACTCGTGCGCGGGCAGGAGTAATGCACGACCGTTCGGCAACTTATCACGCCGTCGAACTTGGAATTTGATTTCGATGTTCTTCCAGCAATCCGAGGACATGGCTGCTCTTCGCTAATAACCTCGGAACGTCAGATTCCCAAGGCCATTGGAGGCAAGTGCCGATGAGTATGACCATGACCACGAAGAAGAAACGAGCGAAGGTCGCACGCCGCGTGACTACGGGGGTCGCCGCCGCGTCGGTCGTCGGTGTCGCAGTCGCGGGGGCCGCCCTCGCGGCGAAGCAGACCGAGCAGGCCACTCCCAAGCTCCCGGCTCCGGGAGCCACCATCGAGGTCGATCTGACCTCGAAGGGCATCGAGCTGGCATTCGTCGGCCAGAAGATCCACACCGGCCCGCTCCAGGGCAAGGCCACCTTCGAGATCGAGTCGAACAAGGGCGACCCGTCCTCGGTGCGCACGAGGATCAGCGAGTTCTATCTGACCTCGCCGGTCGAGCAGGGGGGCGTCACGATCGCCATCGCCCCGGCTTCCCGCAAGAGCAGGGACCAGTCGGTACTGCGGCTGACCACCACAGGGTCGTCGCGATTCCAGCACACGCTCGCGCCGGTGCTCAACATCACCGTCCAGTCGCCGAGAGTGCTGGGGCTGCCCGCCGAAACCGGCGAGCCGCTGTCCCTGGTGGCGAAGGAGCCGGCCGAACTGCTGGCCAAGCTGCCCGGCTTCCCTCCCAAGGGAGCCGCCTACAAGCTCAAGACCAGGCCCACGCTCACGCTGCCGGAGCAATCCGACATCGAGGTGGCGTCGATCTTGAAGTTCCCCTTGAAGGTCGAAGGCCTCTAGTGGAATACGTCGCGCCGTCGGGTCTCGGACCCGGCGGCGCTTCCGCGTTCAGACCTCCAGGTTGAGGCGGTAGCCGCGCTTGATGACCGTCTCCACGCACGAGCGCAGATTGACCGCGTCCCGCAGACGGGTCACCGCCATCTCCACGGCGTGGCCGTCGGCGCCTCTTGGCAGGTGCCCCAGCAGTTCGGCTCTGGACAGGACTTTCCCGTTGGCACTGGCAAGCGCTCTTATAACGGCCATCGGGGCCGGCGGAAGCTGGTACGGCTCGTCGTCGAGCATGACCATGTGGCCGCGCAGCTCGATGCGGTGGCCGGTGGCCAGCAGGAGCCTGCGCGAACGCTTGGGAAGCGCCGAGGCAACCGTGCGCACCAGCGAACCGAGGCGGGCCCGCTGCGGCTGGACCACGTCCACGCCCAGGCGCGTCAGGGGCGCCGCCGTCACCGGCCCCACTGCGACCGGCAAGACGCCGTTGTCCTCGGCCGGTGCGCGCAGGGCTTCCAGCATCTCCGCCGCCTGATCTCCCGCGATGCGCAGCAGCGCGTTCGCGGCGGGCGCGGAAGTGAACGTCACCGCGTCGATCCGCCTGGCGCAGATGGCGTCGACGAGGCGCTGGACGGGGGTTATGTCGGTCGGGAGGGTCCACCGGTAGACCGGGACGGGCACGGCCGCGCCGCCGCCGTCGCGGACGGTCCTGATGAAGTCCTCGGCCGGGTCGCCGTGCAGCTGGATGGCCACTCGCTGGCCGTCCACGCCCCGGTCCTTGAGGTACTCCACCACTTCGGTGCCGGTCTCGGACGGAGCGGTCCACTCTTCGATGAGCCCGGCCGCCCGCACCGCGCCGAGGGCCTTCGGCCCCCGGCACAGGATCTTCGCGCTCTCCATGACGCGCAGCAGGTCGTCGCCCATGCCCCAGCCTTCGGCGGCCTCGAGCCAGCCGCGGAAGCCGATACCGGTGGTCGCCACGATCGTGTCGGGCGCCTCCCGAATGAGCTCCACGGTGGCGGCGCGCAGCGCCTCGTCGTCGGGCAGCGGCACGATCCGCAGGGTGGGCGCGACGATGGTGCGCGCGCCCCTGCGTTCCAGCAGCGTCGAGAGTTCCTCGGCCCTGCGCTGCGCGGTCACTGCGACGGTGTATCCGGTGAGTGGTGCCAACACGTCCTTCACTCCCGTTTCCGGCTGTAGTGGCGGGGCAGAGGCGCCGACCATCAGGCGCTCGCCTTCACGTCCGCGGTAGCGCCGACGCGGACCTCGCCGTCGACGACTTCCACGGCGAAGACCTCCAGCGCGACGCTCTCGTCGTCGAGGCACCGGCCGGTCTTCAGGGAGAACACCTGCTTGAGCAGCGGCGAGGCCACGGTGGGCTCGCCTCCCCGGTCGCCGACGATGCCGCGGCTCATCACGCAGGCGCCGCTGAACGGGTCCCGGTTGGACAGCGCGAACAGGCCGCCGTCCGCGAGCCTGAACACGGCGACCTGCGTGCCGTCCTTCAGCAGCGCGGCGGCGCCGCGGCCGGGGATGAGCTTGTCGAATGCGCAGATGGCTTCCATGGCGTTACTTCCTTTCGGGAGTGCCGAGCAGCACCGGCTGGATGTGCGAGCGTTCCGTCGATCCGGCGGGGAACTGCTGCCCGCGGACGGTCTCGAACTCGATGGACGGGTCCGGGGTCTCCGGTGCGTTGACGAAGGAGACGAACCGCTGGAGCTTCTCGGGGTCGTCCAGGACGCCCTTCCACTCGTCGGCGTAGTTCTCGACGTGCTTGGTCATGAGCGCATCGAGCTCGGCGCAGATCCCCAGCTTGTCGTCGACGATGACCTCGCGGAGGTAGTCGATGCCGCCGTCGAGGGCCTCGACCCACTTCGAGGTGCGCTGGAGCCGGTCGGCCGTGGAGATGTAGAACATCAGGAACCGGTCGATGGTCCGCACCAGCGTCTCCGAGTCCACGTCGGAGACCAGCAGGTCGGCGTGGCGAGGCGTGAAGCCGCCGTTGCCGCCGACGTAGAGGTTCCAGCCGTCCTCGGTGGCGATGACGCCGAAGTCCTTGCCGCGGGCCTCGGCGCATTCGCGCGCGCAGCCCGAGACGGCCGACTTGAGCTTGTGCGGGCTCCTGAGGCCCCGGTACCGCAGCTCCAGGTCGATCGCCATCTTCACCGAGTCCTGGACCCCGTAGCGGCACCAGTCGGTGCCCACGCAGGACTTCACCGTTCGCAGGGCCTTGCCGTAGGCGTGGCCCGACTCGAAGCCGGCATCGACCAGGCGTCGCCAGATCTTCGGCAGGTCCTCGACGCGCGCTCCGAACATGTCGATGCGCTGACCACCGGTGATCTTGGTGTACAGCCCGAAGTCGCGGGCGACCTCGCCGATGACGATGAGCTTGTCCGGGGTGATCTCGCCGCCGGGGATGCGCGGGACGACCGAGTAGGTGCCGTTGCGCTGCATGTTGGCCAGGAAGTGGTCGTTGGTGTCCTGGAGGGTGGCCTGCTCGCCGTCGAGGATGTGTCCGTTGGACAGGCTCGCCAGGATCGAGGCCACCGCGGGCTTGCACAGGTCGCAGCCGAGTCCCGAGCCGTAGCGGCCGATGAGCTCGGAGAACGTGGTGATGCCGGTGACCTTGACGATGTCGAACAGCTCGGCCCGCGACTGCGAGAAGTGCTCGCAGATCGACTTGGAAACCTCGACTCCGCCCTCGGCGAGCAGCTGCTTGAGCATCGGGACGCACGAGCCGCAGCTGGTGCCGGCCTTGGTGCAGCCCTTGATCTCGCCGACGTCGTGACAGCCGTCGTGGATGGCTCCCATGATCTCGCCCTTGGTGACCGCGTTGCACGAGCACACCTGGGCGCCGTCGGGCAGCGCCCCCTCGACCTCACCGGAGGAGAGCAGGTCGGCGAGCTGGGCGGGGACCTTCGAGCCGACGCTGGCGCGCAGCAGCGGGTACGGCTCGGCGTTGCCGACGAGCATGCCGCCCAGCAGCGTCTGCGCGTCGTCGGAGAGGACGAGCTTGGCGTACACGCCCTCGACGGGGTCGAGGTAGGTCGTGGCGAGCGGGCCGTCCATCGCGCCGAACTGGGCGACGTCGACGCCGAGGAGCTTGAGCTTCGTGGACAGGTCCGCGCCCGGGAAGGTCGCCTCGCCTCCCGCGAGCCGGTCCGCGACGATCTCGGCCATCGAGTAGCCGGGGGCGACCAGGCCGTAGCAGATCCCCTCCATCGCCGCGACCTCGCCGATCGCGAACACGTCCGGGTGGGAGGTCTGGCAGGCGGTGTCGACGATGACGCCGCCGCGCTCCCCGACCTCCAGGCCCGCCTCGCGGGCCAGCGCGTCGGCCGGCCGCACCCCGGCGGCGAAGATGATGAGGTCCGTCTCGAAGGCGACACCGTCCTGGTTGGTCTCCATGAGCAGGCGACCGTCCGCTTCGAGGATCTTCGTGGCGCCGGTGGAGCAGGCGACGTCGATGTCGAGCTTTTCGATGTGCTGCTTGAGGACGCCGCCGCCGGCCTCGTCGAGCTGGCGGGCCATGAGCCAGGGGGCGAATTCCACAATCTGGGTCTCGAGGCCCAGCAGGCGCAGGGCGTTGGCGGCTTCGAGGCCGAGCAGTCCGCCGCCGATGACGACGCCGTGACTGCGGCCCGCGGCGCGCTCCTTGATCGACTCCAGGTCTTCGAGGGTGCGGTAGACGAACACGCCGTCGAGACCGGCGCCTTCGACCGGCGGCACGAACGGGACCGAGCCGGTCGCGAGCACGAGCTTGTCGTATTCGTAGGCGCCCTGCCCGGTGGTGACCGTGCGGGCTTCGAGGTCCACAGCGAGCGCGGGCTCTCCCAGGCGGACGTCCACGCCGGGCAGCTCCGAGGCGAGGGAGAGCTCATCGGCGCTCACCCCGTCGAAGAAGGCCGACAGTCGGACCCGGTCGTAGGCGGGGCGCGGCTCCTCGGCGAGGACCGTCACCTGCCATGACGGGTCGCGCTCGACGATCGCCTCCAGGAAGCGGCGGCCGACCATGCCGTCGCCGACCACTACCAATCGCTTGTTGCTCATGCTGATACCTCATTCAAGATCGCTGCGGCCTCACCGATACCGGCGACGGTGTCGTTGAGCCACTTGCACACCCGGCCGACGTCTTCGACACAGGTGCCGCAGCCGGTCGAGGCCTGGGTGGCCTCGGACAGCGCTTCTGGGGTCCGCGCCCCGGTTCGGAACGCGGCGGTGAGTTCCTTTTTCGTGACGTTGTTGCAGCGGCACACCACGACCTCGTCGGCCATGGACGCGGGCGTCTCCGGTTCCACCGAGACCGATTCGCCGGGCCGCCCCATCAGGAGCATCCGACGGTCGTGCGGGACCGGGTCTCCGGTGTCGAACAGTTGCACCACCTGTCCGACCATCGGGTTGTCGCCGAGCATGACCGCTCCGGCCAGACGGCCGTCCTCGTCGATGACGAGCCGGGCGTAGGTGCCGCGGGTGGGGTCGGCGAAGGAGACGACCTCGTCGCCGTCGACCTCTCCCATCGCGGCCAGGTCGATGCCGGTGGCCTTGAGTCGGGTGACCAGGCGCGAGCCGGTGTAGGCCGCGTCCTCGTTCACTCCGGACAGCAGGTCGGCGACCACGTCGGCCTGCTCCCAGGCCGGGCCCACGAGTCCGTAGGGGACGCCGCGGTGCTCGGCGCAGTCGCCCACGGCGAACACGTCGTCGTGGGAGGTGCGGCACCGGTCGTCGATGACCACGCCGCGGCCCACCTTGAGCGCCATGGACTCGGCCAGATCGGTGTTCGGGCGGATGCCGCAGGAGACGACCATGAGCTGCCCGGTGACGGTGCGCCCGTCGGCGAGGACGAGCGTCAGGCCGTCGTCGCCGTGGATGACCCGCGTGGTCTGCGCGTCGATGACCGACTGCACGCCGAGTTCGGTGTAGGTGTCGGCCAGGACCTGCGCTCCGGACGGATCGAGCTGGCGGTCCATGAGATGGCCGCCGGCGTGGACGACGGTGACGTCCATGCCGCGCCCGGCGAGGCCGCGGGCGGCTTCGAGGCCGAGCAGGCCGCCGCCGAGGACGATCGCGCTGGCGCGGTTGGCGGCCTCGGTGACGATGCGGCGGGCGTCTTCGATGGTGCGCAGGACGTAGGCGCCGGTGGGGAGCGGGTCGAGCCCGGGTACGGGTGGCACGAAGGCCTCCGCGCCGGTGGCGAGGACGAGCTTGTCGAAGGCGACGCCGTTGACGGTCTTGCCGTCCAGGTCGACGCTTTCGACGCTCTCGCCGAGGCGCAGTTCGACGTGCTCGGGCGGGGTGGGCAGGGCGATCTCGTGTTCGGACTGCTTTCCGGCGATCATGCTGGAGAGCAGGATCCGGTTGTAGGCGGCGTTGGACTCGGCGCCGAACACGGTGACGTCGATGCCGCGTCGTCCGAGTTCCCTGGCGATGCGGGCCCCGGCCATTCCGTAGCCGACGATGGCGACCTTCACGCGCTGGACCTCCCCCAGTGTCGGGACTATGTGGCGGCGCGGTGTTTCGAATTCCCGCGCTGTCGCGGCGACAGCGCTGTCTGACCTCGACCGACCTATAGGTTCGCCCGGGGCTGTTACACACCCGAGCGACCTTTGTTTCGCGCGTGCTAAGTAGTCCTCACTCCGGCCCGTCAGCGCCCGGACAGGTGGGCTTCTAGACGCTTTCGCCTGTCACTCGTATCGGGGGTGGTGATCTTGGAGTTCCGCCACCTACAGTGACATGAGTCGTAATCACACGGTTCGATCACGATGGAGCGTTATGTCTGGTGGAAAGCCTTTCGCACTGCCTGTGTTCTATCTTCCGTATCCCGCCCGACTCAATCCGCATCTCGAACGCGCCCGCACGCACGCCCGGGTCTGGGCGAAGAAGATGGGCATGCTCGACGCCCCCGCCGCGGGAGGCGGGGTCATCTGGGACGAGGCCGAGCTGGAGCGCCACGACTACGGGCTGCTGTGCGCCTACACCCACCCCGACTGCGGTGGGGACGCGCTGGAGCTCATCACCGACTGGTACGTGTGGGTGTTCTTCTTCGACGACCACTTCCTGGAGGCGTTCAAGCGCACCCGCGACACGGCCGGGGCCAAGGCCTACCTCGACCGGATCCCGCTGTTCATGCCGCTCGACCTCGGGCCGGTCCCCGAGCCGACCAATCCGGTCGAGCTCGGGCTGGACGACCTGTGGCGGCGCACCGCCCCCGACATGTCACCAGAATGGCGGGCCCGCTTCACGGTCAGCACCGTGAACCTCCTGATGGAGCCGCTGTGGGAGCTGGCGAACATCTCCACCGACCGGGTGGCCAACCCGATCGAGTACATCGAGGTGCGCCGCAAGGTCGGCGGAGCGCCGTGGTCGGCGAACCTCGTCGAGTACGCCGTCGGCGCCGAGGTGCCCGACGCGATCGCCGCCGAACGGCCCCTGCGGGTCCTGCGCGACACCTTCGCCGACGCCGTCCACCTGCGAAACGACCTGTTGTCCTACGAGCGGGAGGTCACCACCGAGGGCGAGAACGCCAACGCGGTGCTCGTCTTCGAGCGCTTCCTGGGCTGCGACACCCAGCGGGCGGCGGACCTGGTGGGCGACATCCTGACCTCGCGGCTCCACCAGTTCGAGAACACCGCGCTCACCGAGGTGCCGCCGCTGTGCGCCGATCGCGGCGTCACGGCACCCGAGCAGACCGCGGTCGCCTTGTACGCCAAGGGGCTCCAGGACTGGCAGGCCGGCGGCCACGAATGGCACATGCGCTCCAGCCGTTACATGAACGACGCCGCCGACCGGGTGCTCGGCGGTCCTAACGGCCTGGGAACCTCCGCCGCCCGCGTCGCGGCCTCGGGGCCGAGGCAGCACGCCCGCACTCCGTTCAGGACGGTCGGGCCGACCCGGCTGCCCGAGATCTACCAGCCGTTCGCGCTGCGGCTCAGCCCGCACCTGGAGCGGACCCGGCGGCACAACACCGAGTGGGCCTCGCAGATCGGAATGCTCGCGCCGGACCCGCTGCGTCCGGGCTCGGGACTGTGGGACCGCAGGGGATTCGAGGGCATGGACCTCGCCCTGTGCGCGGCCGGCATCGACCCCGACGCCACGCCCGAGGAGCTCGACGCCTCCGCCGACTGGCTGGCCTGGGGCACCTACGGCGACGACTACTACCCGAGAGTGTTCGGCCGCGGGAGGGACCTGGCGGCGGCCGTGGCGCAGAACCGCCGGCTCTCGCAGTGCATGCCGATCGATCTCGGCCCGGTCCCCGAGCCGGTCGGCCCGCTCGAAGCGGGCCTGACCGACCTGTGGCGACGCACGGCCTCCGGGCTGGGCGAGACGGGCCGCGCCGAGTTCAAGGCGGCCGTGGAGGCGATGCTCGAAGGCTGGCTGTGGGAGCTGCACTCCGCCGCGCAGAACCGGGTTCCCGACCCGGTCGACTATGTCGAGATGCGCCGGGCCACGTTCGGCTCGGACATGACGATGAGCCTGGCTCGGCTCACCACCGGGCGACTCGTGCCCGACGAGGTCTACGCCTCCAGGCCGGTCCGCGAGCTGGAGAACAGCGTGGTAGACGCCGCCTGCCTCATCAACGACGTCTTCTCCTACCAGAAGGAGATCGAGTTCGAGGGCGAGTTCGTCAACGGCGTCGCGGTCGCAGAGGAGTTCCTCGGATGCTCCAAGGACGAGGCCCTCGCCGTCGTGTGCGACCTCATCGCGGCGCGGCTCAAGCAGTTCGAGCTGATCGCGGCGACCGAGATGCCGGTGGTGGCCCAGGAGGCGGGGCTGGACGCGTCGGCCCGCGAGGCCCTCGACGCCTACGTCGACGACCTGCGCTACTGGGTCGCGGCCATCCACAACTGGCACAAGGAGAGCACCCGCTACCACGAGGAGGAGCTCAGACGTCCGCCCGATCACGCGTCCGGCGTCCGACCGCCGCTCCTGCTCCGGTGGTGACGGCGAAGGCGAACAGGACGGCGATCATCCGGCGCCTGGTGACCTCGGAGTCCGACGGGTCGTCCTCGGCCGCCCGCTCCGGGTCGTCGACCGCGAGCCCCGCAGGCATCGGACCGGGATCGACCGGTGTCGCCGAACGGCTCTTCCAGGCGCAGCGCGGCCTCACCGGTTCGATGTGGATCGTGCTGCTGCCGGGGGCGCTGCCGGTGCTCATCGTGTCGCTGACGCTCGGCACTCCGACGCGGCGCTTCCAGTTCGTACTCGTCGCGCTCATATCGGGGATGGTCGCTCTCCTGCTGTTCGCGACCTACCAGCCGGAATATCCGTTCAGCCGAGGCGGGGCCGTGCCGCCTGAGACCTACGAGACCGCATTGGACCGTTACGACGAGATCGATGCGCATTATACGGATTAATGAACCTTTGGGGTTGATACGCCGAGAAAAATCCTGATAATCACTTATAGCGACTCCAGAGCTCTATACACCCTAGCGTGAGGAATCCTTTCAATGTCCGATTCGGTAATCGCCAGCACGACTCCCCAGCCGCAAACCGACAACGGCCACTCCGAACAGACCAGCCTCAGCACGACCGCGGCCCGCAACCTCGCATCGACCACCAAGTCCGCCCCCCAGATGCAGGAGATCACCTCCCGGTGGCTGCTGCGGATTCTGCCGTGGGTCCAGACTTCGGGCGGCACCTACCGGGTCAACCGGAGACTCACCCACACCGTGGGCGACGGACGCGTCGAGTTCACCAACGAGGGCGCCGCGGTCCGGGTCATTCCGACCGAGCTCGGGGAGATCGCGCAGCTGCGCGGCTTCGACGACGAGGCCGCGCTCGAAGAGCTGGCCGGCCGCTTCGAGCAGCGCGAGCTCCAGGCGGGCGAGCACCTCGCCCGGGACGGCCAGCCGGTCGACGGTCTCCACCTCATCGCCCACGGGCGGGTCGAGGAGGTGGCCTCCGGACCGTACGGCGACCAGGCCTCCATGGGCGTCCTCATCGACGGCGACCACCTCGGCGAGCGGGCGCTCATCGAGCACGAGCCCGAATGGGACCACGCCGCCGTCGCCGCCGTCCCGACCACGGTCCTGACGCTCCCGGCGGCGGCGATCGCCGAACTGACGCAGCGGGTCCCGGCGCTGGCCGAGCACCTCGAACGCTACAAGGAGGGGCTGGCGGCCAGAGCCAACAAGTACGGCGAGGCCGCCATCGACATCGCCGCCGGGCACTGCGGCGAGCCCGACCTGCCGCGGACGTTCGTCGACTACGACGTCTCGCCGCGCGAGTACGAGCTGTCGGTGGCGCAGACCGTGCTGCGCGTCCACACCCGCGTCGCCGACCTCTACAACAAGCCGATGAACCAGATGGAGCAGCAGCTCCGGCTCACCGTCGAGGCCCTGCGCGAGCAGCAGGAGGACCAGATGATGAACAGCCGCGAGTTCGGGCTGCTCCACAACGCCACGCTGGACCAGCGCATCCCGACCCGCACCGGGCCGCCCACGCCGGACGATCTCGACGAGTTGCTCAGCCGCCGCCGCAAGCCGGAGTACCTGCTGGCGCACCCGAAGGCGATCGCCGCGATCGGCCGGGAATGCACCAAGCGGGGCATCTACCCGTCCACCGTGGAGTTCCACGGCCACCACATCCCGGCGTGGCGGGGCGTGCCGGTCCTGCCGTGCAACAAGATCCCGATCTCCCGCAACCGCACCACCTCGATCCTGTGCATGCGCACCGGCGAGGAAGAGCAGGGCGTGGTCGGGCTGCACCAGACCGGGCTGCCGGACGAGTACGAACCGGGCCTGTCGGTCCGGTTCATGGGCATCGACGAGAAAGCCGTCATGTCCTACCTGGTCAGCACCTACTTCTCGGCGGCGGTCCTCGTTCCGGACGCGCTCGGCATCCTCGAGAACGTCGAGCTCGGCCGCTAGAGAGCCGGGCGGCCACGGGGAGTCCCGTGTCCGCCCGGCCGACCCCGATCCCGACTCGCAGACCTGGAGGCCCCATGACCGTTCTGACCGACCGCTACGCCGCCGAGCGCGAGGCCATCGACGCAGGGCTGCGGTCCGCCGTCGACCGGCTTCCCGCGGCGGCATCCCGCGGTGCCGCCTACCACTTCGGCTGGACCGACGCCGCCGGAGCCGAGACCGGCCGCGGTTCCGGCAAGGCCCTGCGCCCGCTGCTGACGCTCCTGGCCGCCAAGGCCGCGGGCGGCGACTGGCGGGCCGCCGTCCCCGCGGCGGTGGCCGTGGAGCTGGTCCACAACTTCTCGCTCGTCCACGACGACATCATCGACCGCGACGCCATGCGCCGGCACCGCCCGACCGTGTGGAAGGTCTTCGGCACCACCGAGGCGATCCTCATCGGTGACGCCATGCACGCCTTGGCCTTCGAGGTCCTGTCCGACCCCGGCGACGACCGTGCCGCGGTCGGGGCCGGGCAGCTCGCCGCGACCGTGCGGACCCTGGTCGAGGGCCAGCTGGCCGACACGGTCTTCGAGCGGCGCGAGCACGTCGGCCTGGCCGAGTGCATCGCGATGTCGGAGGCGAAGACCGCCTCACTCATGGGCTGCGCGACCTCGCTCGGCGCACTGTACGGAGGCGGGAGCGAGACGCAGGTGCGGGCGCTGCGTGACTTCGGTCTACGGCTGGGCCTGGCGTTCCAGCACGTCGACGACCTGCTCGGCATCTGGGGCGACCCGGAGGTCACCGGGAAGTCGGTGTACTCGGACCTGCGCAACCGCAAGAGATCGCTGCCGGTGACGGCGGCGCTCGGCTCGGTCGGTCCCGAGGCCGCCGAACTGGCGCGGCTCTACCGCGGCACGGCCCCGCTCGACGAATCGCAGCTGCGGCGCGCCGCCGAACTGGTCGAGGCCTGCGGCGGCAGGAGCGCCAGCGAGTCCGCCGCCGCGAGGCTCGCCGCGGCGGCCTCTGCGGCCCTCGCGACCGCCGGCCTGCGGCCCGAGGTCGTCGAGGAGCTCGACGGCGTCGCAGCGAGCACGGTGGGGAGGACGCGGTGAGCCGGCCCCGGCGAGTCCTGCTGCCGTCCCCGCGGTCGTTCTGCGCGGGCGTGGAGCGGGCCATCGACATCGTGGAGCGCCTGTTGGAGCGGCACGGCCCGCCGGTCTACGTGCGCAACCAGATCGTCCACAACGCCCACGTCGTGGGCGGGTTGGAGTCCCGGGGCGTGGTCTTCGTGTCCGACCTCGACGAGGTCCCCAAGGACGCCCCGGTCGTGTTCTCGGCACACGGCGTGGCCCCGGCGGTGGAGTCCGAGGCCGCTAGGCGGGGACTGGACGCGGTCGACGCGACGTGCCCACTGGTGTCGAAGGTCCACGCCGAAGCGGGGAGGGCGGCCGACGCCGGGGACACCGTAGTCCTCATCGGACACGCCGGGCACGAGGAGGTCGTCGGCACCATGGGCGTCGCCCCGGAGCTGACGGTGCTGGTGGAGGGGGTCGAGGACGCCGAACGCCTGGTCGTCCCCGACCCCGACCGGCTCACCTACCTGGCGCAGACGACGTTGGCCGTTGCCGAGGTCGAGCGGATCGCGGCCGCGCTGCGGCGGCGCTTCCCGAAGATCAAGGCCCCGAAGACCGACGACGTCTGCTACGCCACCACGAACCGCCAGGCCGCTCTGGCGGCAGTGGTGGACGAGGCGGACCTGGTGCTCGTGGTCGGCTCGGTGAACTCCTCGAACTCGAACCGGCTCGTGGAGCTGGCGTGCGAGTCGGGCACCGAGGCGCGCTTGATCGACGGTGCGCACGAGATCGACCCGCGCTGGCTGGCGTCCGCCGGCACCGTGGCGGTCACCGCCGGAGCCTCGGCCCCGCCTCCCCTGGTAGACGAGGTGGTGTCGGTGATAGCGAGCCTTGGCCCGATCGAGGTCGTGGAGCGCAGCGTCGCCGAGGAGCAAGTGGAATTCCTGCTCCCCCAGCGCCTCCGCAAACCAGAGGCGGTCACCCGCGGCGAACCGACCGACGTTCCCAGAGGTCCGTAGGCCGCACCATCACGGCCGACGTTGCACCCCGACGGGGTCGTCGACCAGCGTCAGGGCTTGGCGGCCGGGCCGATCTTCACCGCGCAGACCTTGAACTCGGGCATCCGCGAGATCGGGTCGAGCACGTCCGAGACGGCGGCGTTCGCGTTCGCCGCGCCAGGGAAGTGGAACGGGGAGAACACCGTGTCCGGCCTGATGTCGTTCGTCAGCCGCGCCGGAGCGGTGTAGGAGCCGCGCCGCGAGGTCACGCGCACCCAGTCGCCCTCGTTGATGCCGTAGCGCACGGCCGCGTCGGGGTGGATCTGGAGGAACTGCTCTCCGTCGAGCGAGTCGATCAGGCGGGTCTGCGCGCCCGACTGGTACTGGGTGAGGACGCGCCCGGTCGTCAGGTACAGCGGGTAGACGTCGTCGCGCCGCTCGGCCGGGTGCCGGTAGTCGACGGCGACGAACCTGGCCTTCCCGTCGGGGGTGTTGAACTTGAAGTCGGCGAACATCCGGGGCGTGCCCTCGTGGTCGGGCGCGGGCACGGGCCACTGGAAGGTCCGCTCCTCCAGACGGTCGTACGTGACGCCCGAGTAGTCGGCCTTGCCACCGGCCGAGGCCCGCCCGAGCTCCTCGAAGATCGCCTCGGGGTCGGTGGAGTACGTGCCGGGGGCGTCGAGCCGCTTCGCCAGCTCGGCCATCACCCACAGGTCGCTGTAGACGCCTTCGGGAGCGGGCCTCAGCGCCCGGCGGCGGATGATCCGGCCCTCCAGGTTCGTCATCGTGCCGTCCTCCTCGGCCCACTGAGTGACCGGCAGGACCACCTCGGCCAGCTCGGCGGTCTCGGACTTGACGAAGTCGAACGACACCAGCGACTCCAAGGCGCGCAAGCGATCCGACACGCGAGCAGCGCGGGGTGCCGAGACGACCGGGTTCGATCCGAGCACGAACAGCATCTTGACCTCGTCACCGCACTTGCGCAGCAGCTCCACGGCCGAGACTCCCGGCCCGGGGATGATCTCGGGGTCGACGCCCCAGACTGCCGCGACATGCTCGCGCGCCGCCGGGTCGGTGATCATGCGGTAGCCGGGCAGCTGGTCGGACTTCTGGCCGTGCTCGCGACCGCCCTGCCCGTTGCCCTGCCCGGTGATGCAGCCGTATCCCGAGGACGGTTTCCCGGGCAGGCCGAGCGCCAAAGCGAGGTTGATCCACGCGGTGACGGTGTCGACGCCCTTGGCATGCTGCTCGGAGCCGCGCGCGGTCAGGATCGCGACCTTCCCGCGGGTGAGGAGCCTGGCGGTGGCGTACAGGTCGGGGACGGACACGCCGGTGATGCGCTCGACGAACGCCGGCCAGTAGCCCGCGGCGGTCTGGCGGACCTCGTCGAAGCCGGTGGTGTTGGCGCCGATGTAGTCGTGGTCGATGTAGCCCTGCTCGATCGCGATGTGCAGCAGGCCGTTGGCGAGCGCGAGGTCCGTGCCCGGCTGGGGCTGTAGGTGGAGCTGCGCGCTCTCGGCGGTGGCGGTGCGGCGCGGGTCGACGACGATGAGCTCGCTGTTGGTCAGGTGCCGCATGAAGGGGGGCATGGTCTCGGCCGGGTTCGCGCCGACCAGGAGCACCACGTCCGCTTCCTTGAGGTCCTCGGTGGGGAACGGCAGGCCGCGGTCGACGCCGAAGGACCGGTTGAGCGCCCCGGCCGCCGACGACATGCAGAACCTGCCGTTGTAGTCGATGTGCTTGCTGCCCAAGGCGAGCCGGGTCCACTTGCCGAGCTGGTAGACCTTCTCGTTGGTGAGCCCGCCGCCGCCGAAGACGCCTACCGCGTCCTTGCCGTGCTCGGCCTGGACCGCGCGGACCTTCTCGGCGACGTGGTCGAGCGCGGCCTCCCACGAGACCGGCTTCCCGTGCAGCAGCGGGGTGGTGATGCGTCCGGGGTGGTCGAGCAGCTCGGGCGCGGTCCAGCCCTTCTTGCACATGCCCCCGCCCCTCGGCGCGGCCGTGACGGCGCCCGCCTCGTCCTGCTCAAGCCGCATCCCGCATTGCAGGGCGCAGTACGGGCAGTGGGTGTCGGCGGTTCGGACGACGGGGAGGCTGGTGCGAACGCTCATGGGGCGAGTCTGCCCAGAGGCGGTTACAACGTCACGAGCCGAATGTTTCCGGAATGCTAAGTGGCCCGCAATGTCCTTGACTGACGATTGCGGGCCACCTGTCGCGCGGATCGGATTCGGGGGCTAGACCTTCGCGTAAGCGAGGCTCGGGGACTGCTCGACCAAGACCTTGCGCTGGTAGAACCACCAGTTCATGAGCAGGAACAGCGCGTAGAAGGCGAGGAAGCCGTACATGGCGACCACGACCGACCCGGTCTGCTCGTTCGAGATCCGGAAGCCCTGGTTGATGAGGAAGCCGCCGAAGGCGCCGATCGCGGAGATCCAGCCGAGCGCCGCAGCGGTGAGCTTCTTGGCCTGCACGACCTCGGCGGCGGTGGTCTCGCGTCCGGCGGTGGCCGTGGCCTCGGCCTGGAAGATCGCCGGGATCGACCGGTACGTCGAGCCGTTCGCGACACCGCTCATCAGGAACAGCACCATGAAGGAGACGAAGAACAGCGCGAACGAGCCGGCGTTGATGCCGCCGATGGCGCCGAGGACGCCGGCGCCCATGAGGATGAACGACAGGCTCGTGATCGGGGCGCCGGCCCACTTGTCGGAGAGCCATCCGCCGACCGGACGCGACAGCGATCCGACCAGGGGCCCGAGCGCGGCCAGCCACAGCGACTGGAACTCGGGGAACTCGATCTTGATGACCAGCGGGAACGCGAAGGAGTAACCGATGAACGACCCGAACGTGCCGATGTACAGGACGCTCATGATCCAGGTGTGCTTGCGCGTCAGCGCGGGCAGCTGCTGCTTGATCGGGGTGCGCGAGACGGACAGGTTGTCCATGTAGCGCCAGGCCATGAACGCGGCGAAGACTCCCAGGACCAGCCACAGCAGCGGCACGTTGTGCAGCCAGATGCTGTCTCCGGCGGCGTTGGTGCCCTGCGAGGCGCCGAAGATGCCGAGCACGATCACGAACGGGCCGACGAACTGCACCGCCGGGACGCCGATGTTGCCGCCCGCGGCGTTGACGCCGAGCGCCGTTCCGCGGTACCGCTCGGGATAGAAGTAGGAGATGTTCGCCATCGAGGAGGCGAAGTTGCCGCCCCCGAACCCGGCGGTGACGCCCGCGAGGATGAACAGCCAGTACGGGGTGCCAGGGGTCATGAGGCAGTAGGCCAGCAGCGCGGTCGGGATGACCAGCAGGGCGGCCGAGATGATGGTCCAGTTGCGCCCGCCGAAGATCGCGACGGCGGCGGTGTAGGGGATGCGCAGGAACGAGCCCACGAGGTTCGGTATGGCGGTGAGCCAGAACAGCTGGCTCGTGGAGAACTCGAAGCCCGCGACCGCCAGGTAGGGCGCGATGATCGAGAACATCACCCAGACCGAGAAGCCCAGGTGTTCGGCGATGACCGACCACAGCAGGTTGCGCTTGGCGATCTTCTTGCCGGTCGACTGCCAGAAGGCTTCGTCGTCCGGTCTCCAGTCAGAGATCCATCCCTTGCGGGCTTCGGTCGGCTCATCGGCCGCGGTCTTAGGCATTGTCGCTGTCATGCCGACTACCGTCGACCAGCGGCGTTGCCTGTTCGTGCGGCAGCTGTGCCAGCACGATGAAGTTCAGCTCACGGTTCTGTTACGGAGAGTGTGAAGGGCGCCGGGAGTGCCTTCCGGTCCCCGCGGACGCGCCGAGAAGGCGAGAACCGCGTCACATCGGTCGATGGCATAGCTTTAAGAGCTATGGACGCCGCCATCGAGGTCACCGACCTCTACAAGAGCTACCGCGGCCGCAGGATCGGGGAGATCCGCGCGGTCGACGGGGTGAGCTTCCGCGTCGAGCCCGGCGAGTTCTTCGGCATCCTCGGCCCCAACGGGGCGGGGAAGACGACGACGCTGGAGATCGTCGAGGGCCTGCGCAAGCCCGACCGCGGCGCAGTGCGCGTGCTCGGGCACTCCCCGTGGCCGCATTCGCCGCGGCTGGCGCGCCGCATCGGCGTGCAGCTCCAGGCGTCCGCGTTCTTCGAGTTCCTGACGGTCAAGGAGCAGATCGAGACGTTCGCCGAGCTCTACGACGCCGGCAAGCCGCGCGCCGCAGAGATGCTCGACCAGGTGGGCCTGGGCGACAAGGCGGACACGCGGTGCCAGAAGCTCTCGGGCGGGCAGCAGCAGCGACTGTCGATCGCATGCGCGCTCGTCGGCGACCCGGAGCTGGTCTTCCTCGACGAGCCGACCGCCTCGCTCGACCCGCAGGCACGGCGGAACCTGTGGGACCTGATGCGGGCGATAAACGACGAGGGCCGAACCGTGGTGCTGACGACGCACTACATGGAGGAGGCCGAGGCGCTGTGCGACCGCGTCGCGATCATGGACGCGGGGAAGATCCTCGCGGTGGACTCCCCCGCGGAGCTCATCCGCATCCAGGACGCGCCGACGCGCGTGACCGTCGCGGCCGGGCAGCTCACCGAGGAGCGCGTCAAGGAACTCGCGGCCGGGGACACCGTGACCGGTGACGACGACACCGTGGTGTTCGAGACCCGCGACCCTCGGAAGCTGCTGACGGCGCTGGCCTCCGAAGGTGCCCTGGAGGGCCTGGCGGTGCGCACGGCGAACCTCGAAGACGTGTTCTTGAAGGTGACCGGACGGGAGTGGCGGGAATGAGTGTGGAGACGCCGGTACGGGCCGAGGCGCAGGCGCCTCGGTCGCGCGCGTTCCTCAGTCTGGTGAGGGCGTTCGGGCTCACCTGGCTGCGGGACCGCTCGCAGGTGTTCTTCAACCTGGTGCTGCCCGGGATGTTCCTGGTGCTGCTGGTGAGCGTCTACGGATCCAACGAGGCGCCCGTGCCGACGGTTCTCGCGGTCGGCGACGCGCCGATCCTCGACACTGCCGAGCCCGGCGAGTTCGAGGTGGACGAGGCGGCGAGTCTCGCCGAGGCGCTGGAGGCGCTCGCGGACGGCGACGCCGACGCGGCGATCGTCGAGGACGGCCTGTCGATCACGGTGCACTACTCGCAGACCAATGCCACGGGGGGCGCGATCGCGCTGGACCGGCTGGAGGCGCTGGTCGATGACGCCAATGTCGAGGTGCTGACGGCGGCGGCCGGGGAGGCGCCGCTGCTCGACCTGGAGACGAGCGCGGCCGAGAACAACTCGCTCCAGCCCGTCCAGTACCTGGCGCCGGGCATCCTGGCATGGGGCATCGCGATCTCGGGCGTGTTCGGGGCGGCGGGGACGATCGTGGACTGGAAGCGCGACAAGCTGATGCGGCGCCTGCGGATGACGCCGGCGTCGGCCGGGACCTTCGTCGGCGCGCGGATCACGATGAGTCTTCTGGTGGCGCTGGTACAGACGGCGCTGTTCCTGGCGATCGCGGTGGCGATGGGCTTGGAGCTGTCGGCGTGGACGTGGTTCGCGGTGCCGCTGGTGCTGCTGGGCACGGCCGCGTTCCTGGCGATCGGCGTGGTCATCGGCGGGATCGCGAAGACCGGGCCGGGCGCGGCGGGCCTGAGCAATATGGTGACGATGCCGATGGCGTTCATCTCCGGGGCGTTCTTCCCGCTCGCGGCTTCACCGGAGTGGCTCCAGTGGGTGTCGGTGATCTCCCCGATGCGCTACCTCAACGAGTCGCTGCAGGCGGTGGTGGTCCGGGGCGCCTCACCGGTGACGGTGCTCCCCGAGATCGGCTTCCTGGCGGCCTTCGCCGCCGCGATAGCCCTCTTCGCCTGGAAGACCTTCAAGTACGACGAGCTCTAGCCTGTCTTGTTCATGAAGGTTGAGAGGGTTGTTCCTGCCGGGATCGAGGCGGCGGGCGTGGCACAGTGTAAGATCACGACTCTCCGACCGGGCGGGTGATCACCCGGTCGTGTTGATCAGCGCGTTGTAGACCTCGCGGCGGGGAACGCCGAATCGGGTCGCCACCTCTTTCATCGCGGCCTTGCGGTCCGTTCCCGCCGCTTCGAGGGCGGCCACCGCCGCCGCCAGAGCCTCCGGCGTGGCGTCTTCGGGGTCGGGCCCCGACCAGCCCTCGATCACCAGCGTGATCTCGCCGCGCGGCGGATCCGCCTGTGCCCCTTCGGCGAGCTCGCCGAGGCCGCCGCGGCGGACATCCTCATACGTCTTCGTCAGCTCCCGGCACAGCGCCGCGGCACGGTCCTCGCCGAAGGCTTCCGCCATGGCGCGCAACGTGTCCGCGATGCGCCGGGGCGATTCGAAGAACACCATCGTCCGCCGGTCCTCGGCCAGCGCCGCGAACAGCCGTCGACGCTCCCCCTCCTTGCGCGGCGCGAATCCCTCGAAGGAGAACCGGTCGCACGGCAGCCCGGACAGCGCCAGCGCGGTCGTCACAGCGCTCGGACCGGGTGCCGCCGTCACCTCGATGCCTGCGTCGATCGCGGCCCGGACCAGGCGATATCCCGGATCCGACACCGACGGCATGCCACCGTCGGTGATGACGGCAACTCGCTTTCCGTCATACAATTGTTCGATAAGTGAATCAGTCTTGCCCGCCTCGTTGCCTTCGAAATACGACGTGATCGTTGCTCGCGCGGTCACACCCAGTTCGCCGAGCAGGCGCTGGAGTCGCCGGGTGTCCTCTGCGGCTATGACGTCGGCGCGGGCCAGCTCGGACGCCACCCGAGGTGAGGCGTCCTCTGGATTTCCCAGCGGCGCACCGAGAAGCACCAGAACACCGCTTGATGATGTTGACACCCGACCAGTATCCACTACCGTGTTCGGCAGGACCGGTCTCGGTGACCGTGCGGCGACACCGCGCACATGCAAACTGCGCGGCCATGTTGTCGGGTACCGGACAGTGGCCTTACATATGAGCGAACAGTAACGGATACTCGTTGTAACAACACAGGCGACATAACGCAGCTGCACGCCCTTCCGAACACAGTGGAGGCCGCCATGTCCGTGACCCTAAGAGCAGGAGCGGGACTCGCCGCTCTCGTCATCGCCTACTTCGCTTTCGGGTTCATCGCCGAACACTGGGCATGGTTTGCGTCAATAGCGATCCTGTTGGGGGGCACGGCGCTAGCGGCCTGGGTACTCCTCCGCAGCCGCGGCCACGAGCATCAGGACCGTGCCCTGACCGCCGAGCGCCAAGAGCTCATGCGCAGCGTCAACAAGATGAACATCCCCACCTTCGACGCCACCGTCGCCCAGCTCCTGATCCGGCTCGACGCCAAGCGCGTCAAGAAGTTCGGGCACCGCCAGAACGACCTCGGCTGCAACTTCGTGGTCACCTTCAACAACGGCAAGCGCATCATCGTGCGCGCCAAGAAGGACGACCACGCCATGAAGCGCCAGAACGGCACCCGCCACGTCCAGATCCTCGGCGGGGAGATCAAGGCCCGCTGGGACTGCGACGCCGGGGTGCTCATCACCAACGCCAACCTGCACTGGCTCCACCACGCCGCCCGCAACGAGGCCGTCGCCGCCCAGCTCGGGGTCCTCATCGTCGACCGCGACCGCCTCGCCGAGTGGATCGACACCGGCGAGCCGCCCGCGGAGCTGCGCCCGGTGCGCGCCGCGCTCCAGAGCGCCGCGAAGCCCTGACTGGCCGAGGCCCCGGAGCCCCTCTCTGTGTGGCTCCGGGGCCTGCCTGCGCCGCTACCTGGACGTCAAGGTGACGTCGATGGTCTCCTCCTGGTCGTCCCTGACATAGGTGACGGTGATCTGGTCGCCGCTGGCTTTGCTCTGCACCGCCGAGACGACCTCGGAGGCGCTGGTGACCTGCGTGCCGTCGACCGCGGTGATGACGTCGCCCTCCTGCAGCCCGGCCTCGTCGGCCGGCGAGTCGGACTCGACGCCGAGGATCATCGCCCCGTTGCCCTGCGTGTCGCTCACCGACACGCCGAGATAGCCCTGCTCGACCGAGCCGTGCTCGATGAGCTGGTCCACCGTGTCCTCAACGGTGTTGGAGGGGATCGCGAAACCGAGGCCGACATTGCCCGACTCGGTCGAGAGGATCGCGGTGTTGATGCCGATCAGCTCGCCGTTCCCGTTGACCAGCGCGCCTCCGGAGTTGCCCATGTTGATCGCCGCGTCGGTCTGGATGAGGCCGGTGAGGGCCTCTCCGGGGGACTGGCCGAATCCGCGCTGCGGGTCTTCGCCAGACACCTGCATGGAGCGGTTGAGCGCCGAGACGATCCCGGTGGTGACGGTGCCCTCCAGGCCCAGCGGTGAGCCGATCGCGACGGTGGCGTCGCCGACCTGGACCTCGGCGGAGTCGCCCAAGGTGATCGGCGTCAGGTCGTCGACGCCTGAGACTTGGAGGACGGCCAGGTCCTGCGTGGGGTCGGTGGCCACGATCTCGGCGTCGGCGGTGTCGCCGTCGGGGAAGCGCACCTGGGCGGCGTTCGCGCTCTCGACGACGTGGTTGTTGGTGACGATGTAGCCGTCGTCGGAGTAGACCACGCCCGAGCCCTCGGCGGAGTTGGTCACGATGGTCACCACCGACGGGCTCACCTCCTGGACGATCTCGGTGTAGGTCTTGCCGGAGCCGGCGTCCATCGACACCGACTCGACGACGGTGGTCGACTCCTCCCTGTCCGACAGGAACCATCCGGCGACGCCTCCGGCCCCGCCCGCGACCAGCGCCAACGCGAGTGCGCCGGCGACCAGCCCGGCGCGGCCGTGTTTGGGCGGGGCCACGGCGGTGCCGGGGCCGGCGTAGGCGGGCGGGGGCCCGGGGTTCGGCGCCCAGGCGCCGGGCGAAGCACCCGGCGCCGCCATGTGCGGTGGCGCGACCGCCGCGGCGGCGTTCTGGTCGGGGTGCATGACACGGGTCTGCTCGGGTGCGGGGGCGGGTTCCGGCGCGGTCCGCGACGCCTCGTCGGCCTCGTGGTTCGGTGTTTCGGATGCCTTTTCGGGGCCCTGGTCCCGGCCCTCCTCGGGGCTCGGCATGGTCTCGGCGTTGCTCATATAAGGGAGCATGCTGCCGCAGGCTCTCGCTTCGCTGCGAAAACGCCTTAAAACCCTTTAATGCTCCTCCGGGTCGCGCCCGGGGTCGTCCGCGGCGCCCAGACGCACGGTGAACACGGTCCCCCGGCCCGGCTCGGACTGGACCGAGACGGTGCCGCCGTGGGCCTTCACGATGGCCGCGACGATCGCCAGGCCGAGCCCCGATCCGGGGTGACTGACGACCTCGGAGCGGAAGAACCGCTCGAAGACCCGCTCAGCCGTCGCGGGCGTCATGCCGGGGCCGTCGTCGGCGACGCGCATCACGACGTCGTCGCCGTCGGCGGCGACTTCGACGACGATGCGGGTGCCCGGAGAGGTGTGCCGCACGGCGTTGGTCAACAGGTTGTCGAGGACCTGCCGGATACGGGCCCGGTCGACGGCCACGACGGTCGGCGCTCCGGGCGCGGACTTGAACTCGAACTCGTGGCTCTCGGCGACGACGGCGTGCTCGGTGACGGCCTCGTGCCCGAGCACGGCGAGTTCGACCGGCTCGGTCTCGACCGGCCGCTCCTGGTCGAGCCGGGCCAGATGCAGCAGGTCACCGACGAGCAGCCCCATCCGCTTGGCGGCGTCCTCGATCTGCCCGATGTAGTGCTGGCGGTCGGCCTCGGGCATGTCCGGATTGGCGCGAACCAGCTCGGCGAAGCCCCTGACGCTGGTCAGCGGCGTGCGCAGTTCATGCGAAGCATCGGCGATGAACTCCCGCATGCGCCGCTCGGAGTCGTGCGCGCGCCCCTCGGAGTGCTCCCTCGCCCGGATCGAGCTCTCGATCTTGCCGAGCATCGAGTTGATGGCGTAGCCGACGCGGCCGACTTCGGTGGCCGGATCGTGGTCGGGCACGCGGCGCGAGTAGTTCCCGGCCGCGATCATCGCGGCGGTGTTCTCGATCTGGCGCAGCGGCGAGAGGCTGGCCCGAACCAGGCCGACGCCGAGCGCGGCGAGTCCGGCCAGGACGCCCGTGCCGATGAGGATGTCGACCCACACCAGGCCGGCGACGGTCTTGTCGAAGTGAGCGAGCCGGTAGGACAGGACGTAGTGGGCGGCTCGCTCGCCGGTCTCGACCTTCGGGTCGTAGTCCTCGTGCTCGGTGCCGACCTCGGTGCCGGGCAGGGCGAGGACGCGCCATCGGGTGGTGCCGTCCGCGGCGAGCGCGGTGAAGCCCTCGCCGCGCGCCTTGCGCAGGTCCTCGAGGGAGAACACCGGCGAGTCGGAGCGGTTGGCGGGCACGTCGATGCGATTGCCGTCGTCGTCCACCAGGCTGAAGATGTACTGGTTGGGCCGCACGCCGAGGCTGGTGGCGGCCTCCCCGTCGGACTGGGTGCTGAAGGACCTGGAGTCGCCCTTGAGGAGCGTGTCCTCGAGCTCTTCGTCCACATTGCTGAGGAAGTAGGAGTGCAGGGCCAGGATCGTGGAGACGCTGATGAGGATGAGCGACCCGGCGACCAGTGCGAGCACGGCGGCGGTGAGCCTCACCCGCAGGGGCGTGCGGTCCCACCGCTCCCTGACTGCCTCGACGATGCGGAGTCCGCTCAACGATTCTGCTCCCGCAGGACGTAGCCGATGCCCCTGAGGGTCTGGATGAGCTTGGGGTCGCCGGTGTCGACCTTGCGGCGCAGGTAGGAGACGTAGGACTCGACGATGCCGTCGTCGCCGCGGAAGTCGTAGCGCCACACGTGGTCGAGGATCTGCGCCTTGGACAGGACCCGCCCGGCGTTGATCATGAAATAGCGCAGGAGCTTGAACTCGGTGGGCGAGAGCTGGACGGCCTCGCCGGCGCGCCAGACCTCGTGGGTCTCCTCGTCGAGCTCGAGGTCGGCGTATTTGAGGCGGGAGGGCCGCGGCAGCTCGCCGGCGCTGCGGCGCAGGACGGCGCGGATGCGGGCGACGACCTCTTCGAGCGCGAACGGCTTGGTGATGTAGTCGTCGCCGCCGGCGGACAGGCCGGTGACGGTGTCGGCGGTGTCGTCGCGGGCGGTGAGGAACAGCACCGGGGTGTGGTCGGATCCGGAGCGAAGGCGTCGAACGACCTCGAAGCCGTCGAAGTCGGGCAGGTTCACGTCGAGGACGACCAGGTCGGGGCGGTGTCGCGCGACCGACCGCAGCGCCTCGTCGCCGGTGCCCACGGCGTGGACCGCGAATCCGGCGTAACGCAGGGAGGTGGCGAGCAGCTCGCAGATGTTCTCCTCGTCTTCGACGACGAGGAGTGTGGCCTCGGACTGGGTGTTCGACTGGGGCATGGACCTCATCTTCACATGTCGGCAGGCGGCTGGCCAGGGGTCGTTCAGAGGATACGTCCCGTCATCGGGCCCGCCAACCGTCCCGGGTTTCGCGGCCGGACACGCCGATGCAGAACGTGATGCGGCGGCATCAACCGATGGGGCGCATCACTGTCGGGCGGATCATGGCCGCACTTCCCGGTCAAGTCGGCGTGCGCGGTCTGTTTTCAGTCGGCGGCGTCGGATAGACTTTGTGTCGCAGCCGAGTACGGCAGGTGCTCGGGCCGTGACACCCTACAAGTCTGTTAGGTGAGTTCATGACGCTGTCAATCGAGACCGGCACGACCGAGAACGGGGTCGTCACCGTAGAACTGGCCGGCGAGGTCGACTACGCGACAGCTCCCCAGATCCGCGAGACCATCACGAACGCCCTGGAAGCCGGCGGTGTGACGGCCATCCGGGTCGATGTCGCCAAGGTGACGGTGCTGGACTCGACGGGGATCGGGACGATCGTGGTCGCCTACCGGATCGCCCGGGAGATGGGCGTGGAGCTGGCCGTGGTCAATCCGAACCGCTTCATCACCCGCCTGTTCACCGTCGTCGGCGCCGAAGAACTCCTGGAAGAGCCCACTGAGACGTTCACGGCGAAAGAGCGCAGCGCCTCCCGGACCGCATAGCGTCAGACGTCACTAGTGACCGGTCCCGCAACGGCGTCACCGGTACTACCGTTTTTCCGCCTCACGGTTACCCTTGATCGGGGGACTGCTGTCCCCGTCCACGCAGCGTCTGCAAAGAAGAGGCGATTCAGCTGTGTCGAGTTCGACTCAGGGCAGCCCGTTGACCGATTTCGGTGCCAACGAGTGGCTGGTCAACGAGATGTACGAGCGTTACCGCGAAAACCCCGACAGCGTCAGCGCCGGTTGGCGGGAGTTCTTCGGCGGCGATCCGATGAGCGTCGGCCTCGCCGACGTGGGCGAGACCGCGGCCGAGGCCGCTCCCACCCCGGACGCGTCGGCGAAGACCGAGGCCGAGACGGTCTCCGCAGGCGGACCCGCGCCGCAGACCGAGCAGGTCGAGAAGCCCAAGGTGGTGCCGAAACCGACCCGTGAGTCGACTCCGGCCACGGCGACGCCCGCTTCCCAGCCCGAACCATCGAAGAAGGCGACCCCCACCGTGAACGAGTCCGGCTCCAAACCCCTCAAAGGCGTCGCCGCCAAGGTCGCGCAGAACATGGACGCCTCGCTGGAGATCCCCACGGCCACATCCGTGCGGGCCGTCCCGGCGAAGCTGCTGTTCGACAACCGAGTGGTCGTCAACAACCACCTCAAACGCAGCCAGGGCGGCAAGGTCTCCTTCACTCACCTGATCGGCTACGCACTGGTGCAGGCGGTCAAGGCCCACCCGGGCATGAACGCCTCCTACAAGAGCGTCGACGGCAAGCCGACCCTGGTGACGCCCGAGCACATCAACCTCGGCCTCGCGATCGACCTCGCCAAGCCCGACGGCTCCCGCACCCTCGTGGTGCCGTCCATCAAGAACTGCGAGTCGATGGACTTCCGCGAGTTCTGGCACGCCTACGAGGACCTGGTGCGCAAGGCCCGCAACAACAAGCTCACCATGGAGGACCACTCCGGGGCGACGCTCACGCTCACCAACCCCGGCGGGATCGGCACCGTCCACTCGGTGCCGCGCCTGATGAAAGGCCAGGGCCTCATCGTCGGCGTCGGCGCCATGGAGGTGCCCGCCGAGTTCGCCGGGGCCTCCGACGAGACCCTCGCCGACCTGGGCGTCTCTAAGATCATGACGGTCACCTCGACCTACGACCACCGCATCATCCAGGGCGCCGAATCCGGCCAGTTCCTCGCGACGCTCCACCAGCTGCTGCTCGGCGACGACTTCTTCGACTCGGTCTTCCGCAGCCTGCTCATCCCCTACGAGCCGGTGCGCTGGGTCAGGGACGTCGCCAAGACCCACGAGGGCCAGATCGACAAGAACGCCCGCGTCATCGAGCTGATCCACGCCTACCGGGTCCGCGGCCACCTCATGGCCGACACCAACCCGCTGCACTACGAGATCCGCCACCACCCGGACCTCGACATCCTCTCCCACGGGCTGACCCTGTGGGACCTCGACCGGACGTTCCCGGTCGGCGGCTTCGCCGGCCAGCAGCGCATGAAGCTGCGCGAAATCCTCGGCGTCCTGCGCGACTCCTACTGCCGGCGCATCGGCGTGGAGTACATGCACATCCAGGACCCCGAGGAGCGCGAGTGGCTCCAGCGGCGCATCGAGGTGCCGTTCGAGAAGCCGAAGACCGAGACGCAGAAGCACATCCTCGGCCGCCTCAACGCCGCCGAGGCGTTCGAGACGTTCCTGCAGACCAAGTTCGTCGGCCAGAAGCGCTTCAGCCTCGAAGGCGGCGAGTCGCTCATCCCGCTGCTCGACCAGGTCCTGAACCAGGCGGCGGGCTCCGAGCTCGACGAGGTCGTCATCGGCATGCCCCACCGCGGGCGCCTGAACGTCCTGGCGAACATCGTCGGCAAGAAGCTCTCCAAGATCTTCACCGAGTTCGAGGGGCACATCGACCCCAAGAGCATCGGCGGCTCCGGCGACGTCAAGTACCACCTGGGCATGACCGGCAAGTTCACCTCCCCCGACGGCAGGGCCGAGACCACCGTGTCGGTCACGGCGAACCCCTCGCACCTGGAGGCGGTCAACCCGGTGCTCGAAGGCATCGTGCGCGCCAAGCAGGACCGACTGAACCTCGGCGAGGACGGCTTCACCGTCCTGCCCGTCGCCATCCACGGCGACGCCGCGTTCGCCGGCCAGGGCGTGGTCGCCGAGACGCTGAACCTCTCGCAGCTGCGCGGCTACCGCACCGGCGGCACCGTCCACGTCGTGGTCAACAACCAGGTCGGCTTCACCACCGCCCCGGCCCACTCGCGCTCCAGCCTGTACTGCACCGACGTCGCCCGCATGATCCAGGCGCCGATCTTCCATGTCAACGGCGACGACCCCGAAGCGGTCTGCGAGGTCGCGAAGCTCGCCTTCGCCTACCGCCAGCAGTTCCGCAAGGACGTCGTCATCGACATGGTCTGCTACCGGCGCCGCGGCCACAACGAGGGCGACGACCCGAAGATGACCAACCCGCAGATGTACCAGGTCATCGACGCCAAGCAGTCGGTCCGCAAGCTCTACACCCGCGCGCTCATCGGCCGCGGCGACATCACCATGGAGGACGCCGAGGAGGCCCTCGCGGACTACCAGCAGCAGCTGGAGCGCGTCTTCCGGGAGACCAAGGAGGCCCTCGCGGGCCAGACCGGGCCGATGCCGTGGCGCCACCAGCCCGAGCCCGTCGCCGACATCGACACCTCTGTGGACGCCGAGACCATCGCGATGATCGGCAAGGCGCACACCACGCTCCCCGAAGGGTTCGGCCCGCACAAGTCGGTCCGCAAGGTCCTGGAGAAGCGCAGCGAGATGTCCGCCTCGGGCAATGTCGACTGGGCCTTCGCCGAGACTCTCGCGTTCGGCTCGCTGCTGATGCAGAACAAGGCGATCCGCCTCGCCGGACAGGACTCCCGCCGCGGCACGTTCGTGCAGCGCCACGCCGTCGTCATCGACCAGGAGACCGGCCGCGAGTACACGCCGCTGGCCCACCTGGGCGAGCAGACCGAGCGGTTCTTCGTCTACGACTCGCTGCTCTCGGAATTCGCCGCGATGGGCTTCGAGTACGGCTACTCGGTCGAGAACCCGGGCATGCTGGTGGCCTGGGAGGCCCAGTTCGGCGACTTCGCCGACGGCGCCCAGACCATCGTCGACGAGTTCATCTCCTCGGGCGAGGCCAAGTGGGGCCAGCACTCGGGCGTCGTGCTGCTGCTGCCGCACGGCCACGAGGGCGCCGGCCCCGACCACACCTCGGGCCGCATGGAGCGGTTCCTGCAGATGTGTGCCGACGAGAACATGCGCATCGCCAACTGCACCAGCCCGGCCAACTACTTCCACCTCCTGCGCCGCCAGGCGCTGGACCCGGTCAAGAAGCCGCTGGTCGTGTTCACGCCGAAGTCGCTGCTGCGCCACAAGGCCGCCGTCAGCCAGCTCGACGAGTTCACCACCGGCCGCTTCCAGCCGGTCATGCCCGACCCGGCGGTCGTCTCCGGCGACATCAGGCCCGAAGACGTGCGGAAGGTCCTGCTGTGCTCGGGCAAGGTCTACTACGACCTGGCAGGCGCCCGCTCGCAGCGCGGCGTCACCGACACCGCGATCCTGCGGGTCGAGCAGCTGTACCCGCTGCCGGCCGAGGAGCTGCGAGGCGCGCTGGCCGCATTCCCGAACGCCGCCGAGACCGCCTGGGTCCAGGAGGAGCCGGCGAACCAGGGCGCCTGGTCGCACATCGCGCTCAACCTGCTGGAGGAGCTCGGCGGGGTCCACCTGCGCCGGATCTCGCGTCCCGCCGCCGCAGCGCCGTCGACCGGTTCGCCGAAGGTCCACGAGATGGAGCAGCAGGCACTCGTCGACGTCGCGGTGCCGAAGCCGTAGCGACGGGCGAATGATCTTGCGAGCCTGACGAATACGCGTCGAGAGAAGGGGGAAGCCGTACGGCTTCCCCCTTCTCTCGTGCATCACCTGCTCAACATCGAAATCAATTGAAACATAAACCTAAATAGATACCGGTTCCGCTCTTGACGTCCTTGCGCGTTAGCGATAACAATGTCGTTTAGATCATGCATTCTTCGCGACTGCGGCAACAACTATCACATTGGAGTGATACGTACATGCGGAACAATCCCTCGCCCCCGGGTCCGGTATCCCGGCGGGCACTCCTTTCGGGCACGGCGGCCGCCACGGGCCTGGGCCTGGCCGGATGCGGTTCGGCGACCGACGCGTTCAGCGGCCGGACCACCGTCAAGCAGTGGAACCTCCTGGCCGGCTCCGACGGCGCGATCATGACCGACATGCACGGCCAGTTCATGGACGAGGCCGACGTCGACCTCAAGGCCACCACCTTCGCCTGGGGCACACCCTTCTACACCAAGCTCGTCATGGGCGCCTCCGGCGGCAACGCCGCCGACGTCGCCACGATCCACCTCTCCCGGCTCGAGAGCCTCTCCCCCGCCACCCTCCTCGACGCCATCGAGATCGACGAGATCGTCGAGGCGGGCCTCGACCCCGAAGACTTCTCGCCGACGATCTGGGAGCGGTGCTTCTCCGACGACCGGCTCTACGCCATCCCCCTCGACACGCACGTCCTCGTCAACTACTACAACCGGACCCTCTGCGGCGAGGCCGGCGTGCTCAACGCCGACGGCACCCTCCTGGAGACCCACGGCGTCGAGGAGTACTTCGACCTGCTCAGAGCGGTCAAGGGTGTCACCGGCGAGTACGGCACCTCCCTCGACACCAACGCCGGATGGCGCCAGTTCTGGGCCTGGTACCGCCAGCAGGACGGCGAGTGGACCTTCCACGCGGACGGCCACGAACTCGACGACGACAAGGCCCTCGCCGCCATCGACGTCATGTGGCGCATGGCCGAGGAGGAGCTGTGCCCGCGCATCTCCGACGGCGCCCAGACCGCCGCCAACTTCGAGAACGGCGCCGCCGGGCTCGTCCAGGTCGGCAACTGGGAGATCGCCCGCTTCCGCGCCTTCGACGAGGCGCAGGGGCTCGACTTCTCCATGAGCGAGATGCCCGACTTCTTCGGCAATCGCCGCACCCAGGGCGACGTCCACGCATTCGTGCTCCCGCGGCACAACAGTTGGGACCCCGAGGTCCGCCCGGCCACGATCGAGTACGTCTCCTGGATGCTGCGCAACAGCTTCCAGTGGGGCGCCGGCGCGGGGCACACCCCCGCCTACCTGCCCGTCACCGAGAGCCCCGAATACCAGGCGCTGCAACCCAACGCCGAGTACTCCGGCGTGGTCGACAACGTCCAGTTCGATCCCGAGGTCTGGTTCTCCGGATCGGCCGCGCGACTGGCCGACGAGGTCGCCCAGGTCCTCGCCGGTGTCTACGCGGGCAACACCAACCCCGAGCAGGCGCTCGACGCCATCAAGGCGCGAGCGCAGACGCTGGTCGAACTGCCGAACCCGATCGACTGAAACGATTCATAGGGACCTCTCTGATGACTACTGACACCGACACGTCCGCAGCGGCGCGGGCGGCGGAGAAACCACCGTCAACGACACCGGACCGCGCGCCGAGACGCCGTTCCTGGATCGGGCTCTGGTTCGTCCTGCCGTTCACCGCCGTCTACGCCGTCTTCCTGCTCTGGCCGATGATCCTCGGCCTCTACTACTCCTTCACCGACAAGAGCCTCACAGGCCGCCCGGTCGACTGGATCGGCCTGGCGAACTGGACCGAGGCCTTCGGCGACCCCAAAGCGTGGGACTCGCTGTGGAACACCGCGTGGTTCACCATCCTGAGCACCCCGCCGCTGGTGATCCTGGGCCTCGCCTTCGCGCTCTTGGCCCACCGCGCCCGCAAGCTGGGCTGGTTCCTGCGGCTGTCGTTCTTCGCGCCGTTCGTCATCCCCGTCTCCGTCGTCACCTTGATCTGGGTCTGGATGTACCAGCCCGACGGCGGGCTCATCAACCACTACCTCGGCGAATGGGGCCTGGGCGGCGACCGGCTCTGGATCTTCCAGGAAGACGCCATGGGATCGGTCGTCACCACCACCGTGTGGTGGACGCTCGGCTTCAACTTCCTGCTCTACCTCGCCGCCCTCCAGACCATCCCGACCGAGGTCTACGAGGCGGCCGACATCGACGGCGCGAACCCGGTCCAGAAGCTGTGGAGCATCACCCTGCCGCTGCTCAGGCGCACCACGGCGCTCGTGATCGTGCTCCAGCTGATCAACTCGCTGCGCATCTTCGACCAGTACTACCTCATGGCCGGCGGCGGATCGAACCTCTCGCCGGAGAACGTGTTCATCCAGTACGTCTACAACGCCGGCTTCGTGGGATTCCGGGTCGGCTACGCCTCGGCGCTGTCGTACATCCTGTTCGCCTTCATCCTCATCGTCGCCCTCGTCCAGTTCCGACTGCTGTCCAGGAAGGAGGACTAACGTGACCACCGTGCAAGAGAGGCCACCGGCCCCCGAGAGAGAACCCCGCACGATCAACAGGAAGCGCGGCCGGATCACCGCCGGCTCCGCCCTGGTCTACCTCGCGGCCTTCTTCCTGGCCCTGCTGTGGCTCGTGCCGTTCCTGTGGGCACTGTCCACCTCGTTCAAGACCGAGACCGAGGCCAGCCTCGGCCAGCCCATCCGCTGGATCCCCCAGGACTGGTCGCTGGAGGGCTACCGGGTCCTGTTCGAACGCGGAGACCACCTCACCTGGATGATCAACTCCACCGTGGTCTCCACGATCGTCACCGTCCTGACCCTCGGGCTGTGCGTCCTGGCCGCCTACGGATTCTCCAGGCTCGACTTCCCGGGCAAAAAGGTCATCTACGCGGTCATCCTCGCCGGGATCATGATCCCTCCGCAGGCACTCATCATCCCGCTGTTCGACGTCGTCAGCGCCCTGCGGATGGTCGACACCTACTGGGGCCTGGCGCTCCCGCAGGTCGTCGCACCGGTGATGATCTTCATCCTCAAGCGCTTCTTCGACGCCATCCCCCGCGACTACGAAGAGGCCGCGAAGCTCGACGGCGCCGGGCACCTCCGGATCCTGCGGAGCGTCATCCTGCCGCTGTCCGGCCCGATCCTCGCGGCCGTCGGCATCTTCACCTTCATCGGCTCCTGGAACAACTTCCTGTGGCCGCTGCTGGTCGCCAACGACCCGTCGATCATGACCCTCCCGGTCGGCCTCGGCGTCGTCGCGGGAGGCTACGGCCTGTTCTACGCCCAGAACATGGCCGCGGCGATCCTCGGCGCACTGCCGCTCCTGATCGTGTTCATGCTCTTCCAGAAGCAGATCGTCAGAGGCGTCGCCGGCGTCGGCCTCAGCCGCTGACCGACCGACATCGCGATGCGGGGCGGGGCCCGACGGCTCCGCCCCGTTCGCGTCACCGAGATCAGAAGAAGCCGACCCGTTCCAGGCACGACGCCGGGCTCCACCCGACCGTGGTGCCCGAATGCACCCTGATCCACTCCGTGTCCCACGACAGGCCCGCGCAGCCGAGCGTCCTCTCGCCCTCCCTGGGCTCGCACGAGCCGTTGATCTCGTCGCCGCTCCAGATCCTCACGAGCCGTTTCGAACTCATCTTCGAGTCCGTGAAGATCGAGACGCCGAACGTCGCGTGCACCTCGTACCGGCACAGCATCAACTGCTCACCGGCGTTCTCCTCCGACAGGACCGTCGCCTGCGCCGCCACCGCGCGCCCCTCGGCGGGAACCGAACCGGTGCCGCCCGTATCCGCCGCCGACCCTTCGCCGCGCTCGATCAGCGTCGCGACCACCACGACGATGGCCGCGGCGATCGCGAGCTTGAGCACGGCCTTCTTCGTGACCGCCCATACGCTCCCGGCACCGGACTTCATCCCGCCCTTGAGCCGTTCGACAACTGACATGGTCGCCCTCCCCTGATCAGTACAGGGTGAAGGCCCCCAGGACCGGTCGGCGGCGAAACCGTCCAGAAACCCGGCCACAGTCGTACTTACGACGCTGTGACCACGACCTTTCCGAAGGCGTCTCCCGAGGCCAGGCGGCGCAGCGCCGCCCCGGCGTCGGCCAGCGCGTGGCTGGAGTCGATGGCCGGCCGCACGTCGTTCGCCTCGCAGAACGCGATGAGCTCGGCCAGCTCGTCTTTGGTGCCCATGGTCGAACCGAGGATCTCCAGTTGCTTGAAGAACACGTGCCGCAGGTCGATCTTGGGGGCGTGGCCGCCGGTGACGCCGCAGACGACGAGGCGCCCGCCGGGTTTGAGGGACTTGATCGAGTGCTCCATGACCGGTTCGCCGACCGAGTCGACGACCACGTCGACGCGTTCGGGCAGACGTGCGCCGGGCTCGACGGCCTCTGCGCCGATCGCGGCGGCCTTCTCGCGGCGTTCGGCCTCGCGGCCGGTGGCGTACACGCGGGCGCCCATGGCCTTGGCCAGGACGATCGCGGCGCTGGCGACCCCGCCGCCGGTGCCCTGGACGAGGACGGCGCCGCCTTCAGGGAGCCGCCCGCGGGAGGTGAGCATGCGCCACGCGGTCAGGTAGGCCGTGGGCAGGCAGGCGGCCTCGGCGGAGCTCCAACCTTTCGGCTTGGGCACGAGGTTGTGGGCGGGGACGGCGACCGTCTCGGCGAGGGTGCCAGGGTAGTGCTCGGACAGGAGGGTGCGTCTGGGGTCGAGGGTCTCGTCGTCGAGGGAGGGGTCGGCGATGACCGGGTAGACCACGACCTCGTCGCCGTCGGGGGTGGTGCCGACGGCGTCGGTGCCGAGGATCATCGGGCACTGGTCGGCGCTGAGGCCGACGCCGGCGAGGGACCAGAGGTCGTGGTGGTTGACCGAGGCGGCGGTGAGGGCGATTCGCGTCCAGTCGTCCGGGACGTCGGGCGGCGGCATCTCACCCACCGAGAGCGCCGAGAACGGATCGTCGGGATTCACATTGCGGGCGTAAGCGGCGAGCATCGGCAACAGACCTCCATCTTGGCGAACGCACTGTCCATCATGGTTTTCAGATGGACTTGTGTTGCGTCTCTAACTGTAGGGGTACCCACGGGATCGGCCCTTCGAGAGGTAGGGTCAGCACTGGAATCACGCCCACTGGAAAGAAGCTGGAGGGGCAATGTTGAAGCCTCTGTTCAAGCGGCTGCTGCCGCAGATTTCGGCTTCGGCTCACTGCGACCTGCCGTGCGGGGTCTACGACCCCGCCCAGGCCCGCATTGAAGCGGAGTCGGTCAAAGCGATCTGCGAGAAGTACCAGGCCAACGAGGACCCGGAGTTCCGCGCCCGTGCTCTCATGATCAAAGAGCAACGCGCCCAGCTGGTGAAGGAACACCTCTGGGTGCTGTGGACCGACTACTTCAAGCCGCCGCACTTCGAGAAGTACCCGCAGCTGCACACGCTGGTCAATGAGGCGACGAAGCTCGCGGGGGCTTCCGGCTCCAAGGGCAGCGCCGATCCCCAGGTCGCCGAGGAGCTGCTCGCGAAGATCGACCAGATCGCCGAGATCTTCTGGGAGACGAAGAAGTAACTCGTCGGTCTGCGACTACGGAACGCCCGTGTGGCCCGGCATCCCGGGTCGCGCGGGCGTTTCACTGCGTCTGGGCGCGGTGTCCGATCGGCGGGGGGCTCCCGCGTGGCCGATGTGGGATCAGCGGGTGAATCGGGCAGGGCGGTCCCCGCCTGTCGGAGGCTCCCACTATCCTTTGCACCTGGAGCTGCTGGAGACCGCGAGGTCTGCACAACGTCACAGGGAGCGGCCATGCCGGTGAGCGAAGATCGCGAAGACGTGCTGCTGCTCGACGTCCCGGCGACGGGCGACTACCTCTCGGTGCTGCCCACCGCCACGGCCGCGGTGGCAACACGGCTGGGCTTCTCGCTCGACGAGATCGAGGACCTCCGGGCGGCGGTGAACGCCGCCGTTACGCTCCTGCTCCCGCCCGAGCCCGGCCGCCACAGGCCGTTCCGCAGGCGCAGTGGGGACGACGCCCTCCACTGCCGTCTGGAGGTGGGTGTCGAGACGCTCCAGATCGTGCTGAACCGACCGAAGGGCGAGCCGCTCCCCGACAGTGGCACCTACCAATGGCAGGTCCTCAGGGCGCTCACCGACGAGGTGGACTCGGAGGTCGATGGTCCGGCGTCGACGATCCGGATCAGGCAGCGGCGCCCCTCGACCGAGGCGGACGCCGACACCCAGGCGCACCGGATCCGCTGATCGCGGAGGCTGAAAAGCTTGAAGGCCCGGCGCGTGCGCCGGGCCTTTCAAGCTTCTTGTCTACTCAATTCGAGGGATGGCCTGGTTTCAAGGGACTGCGAGCCGAACGACTCTGCGCTCAGCTGACGGCCTGGGCGGCCAGCGGGCGCAGGGCACCGGAGCGGCGCTTGAGCTCGCGGCGCTCCAGCTCGCTCATTCCACCCCATACGCCGGCGTCCTGGCCGGTCTCGAGCGCCCACCGCAGGCACTCCTCGGTGACAGGGCAGCGCCTACAGACGTTCTTGGCCTGCTCGATCTGCGTCAGAGCCGGGCCGGTGTCCCCGATGGGAAAGAACAGTTCGGGGTCCTCGTCTCGGCAAATGGCCTCGTGGCGCCAATCCATCAAAACATCTCCTTGCTGAATAATCAGACATTTGCTTACACGGTGTTATGAATAGCTTGCAGTTCGGGCGAATGCGGTTCGATCGCCAACGCACGCAATCCCGTCCGGTCCCGCATTGAGGACGGTTGCACCTTCGCGCACGATAGTGGCGGCCGATCGCGGAGAGTACCGGTATCCCGACAAGGGCAACCGTTATTACCGCGAGTGCGGAGTCGCTCTCATTCGCATCAGCGCCATTGCTGAACGCTTGGGCACAAGCGAGAGCATCCGCCGGCGCACCGGGTCGGCCGTTCGACAATCGACGGCCCGCACCTTGACCCGGCCACCTTGTGAATACTTTCACAAGGATTGGATTTGTCAAGAGGTTCGACTCCGGAAACCAGCTCGAAGTGAGTGAACTCACCGAGCTACCTCGACGAAGACTCGTGACCGCGCCTTCCGAAGCACAGGCGGACACCGCCGGGACCCCTACCGCGGGATCCCCGGGGCGGCTCCCATGTCGCCCCCGGGAGGGGGGCGATGACAGCGAGTCGAACCGGTTTGACACACTGGTACTCAAGCTGGACGAAGTGAAGACTTGAAAGCTTCGTCACGGTTGAGCACTCGGCAACGAGACTCATCCAATGCCCGGTCATTACGCACCGAAAATACGATATTCGTTTATGAAGCCCCACGCCGCCTTGTAAGGCGGCGAAATCAACCTTGCCTGCTCCGTGTCGACTTGTCAACACCCACGCTCAGGTTTTCCCAAGTTGTTAGCAGGCCACCCGCAATGCCCCGGGAACCGAAGTCAATTCGAGTTCCGTGCGCTCTCCGAGATAGTCCCCATCGAGCTGGAACGCCTGCGGGAGCGATGCACGCACGCGAATCCGCGAAAGATCGTGATGCGTGACCGCGTGCTTACCGTCCGGACCCTCGCGGCCCACCAGTAGTGAGGCGGCGGTTCGGGCGGTGGCCGACAATCCAAGTTTACGCAGAATCAAGACGTCAAGTCCAGCATTAAAGGATGCCCGCGCGTTGAGATTCACCGGAAGGGTGCCAAGATACGTCCAAGGTGCGCAGTTCTGGACGACGACCATGCCGGTAGAGGTGTCCGTCTCACCTGAAGACATCTCAACTTCCATCGACTCGCCTTCCACGCCATGCTCATTCAGCTCAGCCATGACGGCTCGCGCATAGTGTGCGCCGAAGTTGCGACCGTTGCGGCGATAGGTCTCCACGCGCTTGATGACCGACGCGTCCCAGCCGAGACCGGCACAGAATGTGAAGAAGCGCTCTTCTTTTTCATCGGCGACTCGCCCGAGGCCGACCGTGCGGGGCCGACCGCCTTCGAGGGCGGCGACGATCTCCCCGACGGCCTTGCGCCGGTCCCACGACAGCCCCAGGGCCCTGGCGAACACGTTGGTCGACCCGCCGGGGATCGGCGCGAACACCGGCGCCTCGGCCGCCGTGCGGCCGTCGGCGAGCAGTCCGTTGACGACCTCGTTGACGGTGCCGTCACCGCCGAGGCTGAGGACGACGTCGAAGCCCTCACCGGCGCCACGCTTGGCGATCTCCTCGGCGTGGCCGCGGGAGTCGGTCTGCCGGACCGTCACGTCGACCACCGCCTCGAGCTTCTTGACGACGCGCTTGAAACGGCGTCGAGAGGTGCTCGAGGCCTTCGGGTTCACGATGAGCAGACCACGCTGTGGCACCGGTTGCAGGGCGTGCATAGGCGCAGCGTAGCCCGGGATACGGTTGGCGAGTGAATGAAACCGACGCCGACATGGGCGCCGTCACCGATTCGCCGGGTGACGACTACCGACCCTGGACCGTGTTCGCCGCAGCCGGACTGTTCTGGCTGCTCGCAATCGGACTCGCCGCGGCCGGAGTGTGGGGCGTCACGCAGATCGTCACCGGCGACGTCGACTCTGCAAGCGCAGCAGTGGGAGTGGCGGTCATCGCCTGGCTCCTAGGAGCCTACTACTGGCTGATCGGAAGACGATTCCTCCAAGGCCGCAATGTGATCGCGCAGGCCGTCTTCCAGTCGCTGCTGTGGGTGCCGGTCGGGTACTTCCTGCGGGACGCCGCGCATCCGGCGCTCGGACTGACCGCGTGGGGGCTGGCGGCGGTGATGCTGGCGCTGATCTTCGCGCCGCCGACACGCAAGGCGGTCGGTTTCGGCGAGAACCGGGCGTTCGGGGAGTTACACCTCGGCGGCTCGTGCGGCGATGAGTTCCAGTAGCTCAGGGGCCGTGCCGAGCGGCTCGCCGACGTGGACGACGCCCGCCGAGCGGGCGGACTCGACGGCCGCGTCGCAGAGCAGTCCCGGCGCGACGAAGTAGCAGACCGCGGCTATGCGCCGTGCTCCGGCGCTCTGGAGCTGTCCGACCGCCTGGGCCGCGTTCAGGCCCGGGCCCGAGGCGAATCCGGCGAGCGCCTTGACTCCGGCGCGCCGGGCGACCTCCTCGGCTATGTGGTGGACGTGCGCGCGGCCGGAGTCGACCCGCGTCCCGGCCGCGCAGACCACGACGCCGTCGACGTCTTCGGGCAGACCGCGGATCAGGGCCTCGGCCAGGGAGGCGTCGCCAAGCGGACGGGCCACGTCGACCTTCAGGCCGGGACGAGCCTCCACGGCACGCCTGGCGACCTCCGGCAGATCGGTCTGAGAATGGTAGGCATCGGTCAGCAGCAGCGGCAGCGCCACGGCCCGCTCGACGCCCGCATCGGCGAGATCGGTCAGGACCTCGACCGGTTCCGGCTCGTTGAACTCGAGGAACCCGACGCGGGCGCCGACGGCGGCCGCGATCTCACGCACGGCCTCCGGCGACCTCGGGTCGGGGCTGCCGTGCGCGACGAGGACGACGGCCCCCTCAGGCATGGAGTCCGCATTCGGTCTTGTCGAACGCGGCCCAGCGGCCGGCGCGCGGGTCCTCCCCCGGCTCGGTCCGCCGCGTGCACGGCCAGCAGCCGACCGAGCGGAAACCGTCACCCAGCAGCGGGTTGACCGGGATGTCGTAGCGCTCGATGTAGGCGAGCTGGTCGGCCTCGGTCCACTTGGCGATCGGGGAGACCTTGACCTTCCTGCGGGAGACGTCGAAGTCGACCACGCGGGTGTTCGCCCGGGTCGGCCCCTCGTCACGGCGCAGGCCCGTGGCCCAGCCGTCGTAGTCGGCCAGGGCTTCGTTGAGCGGCAGGACCTTGCGGAGGGCGCAGCACTCGTCGGGGGCGCGCTCGAACAGCCTCGGGCCGAACTCGGCGTCCTGCCCCAGCACGGACTGGTCGGGCCGGATGGAGCGGACGTTCACGTCCATCGTCGATGCCACGAAGTCGCGGACCTGAAGGGTCTCGGGGAAGTGCAGCCCGGTGTCGAGGAAGACCACGTCGATGCCGGGGGCGACCTTCGAGGCGAGGTGGACGACGGCGGCGTCGGCCATCGACGAGGTCACGCAGAAGCGCTCGCCGAACTCGCCTACGGCCCATTCGAGGATGTCGGTGGCAGAGGCGTCTTCGAGGCGCTTGCCCGCCTCGGCGGCGAGGTCGCGGAGTTCGAAGGGGTCCCGGTTCGTCGTGCTGCTCATGCGATCTACTCCGATTCGGGGTCGGGCGGGGTGCTCCCGCCGGTGAACGGCGCTTCTACGGTCGGCGGCGCGGCCATCCCGTGGTACTTGAGGGAGAACACACGGGTGCAGTCTCGGCAATGCCAACCTGATCGGATCTCGACGTCGCTGTCGGGTTCCGGCTCGTAGGGCCTGAGGTCTTCCTCTCCGCAGTACGGGCAGTAATAGGGAACGACGCGGCCGCTCACTTCAATTCCTCTTCGTCGGCCCGGTGGACCCACTGTGCGAACGTCTCGCCCTGCGACCTGCCCGCGAGGTAGCGCCGCGTGACGCGTTCGACATAGTCGCCGAGGTCTGCGGAGGCGACCTTCAGGCCGCGGGACTTGCGCCCGAGGCTCGCCGCGGCCGCGTGGCCGCCGCCGAGGTGGACCTGGAAGCCCTCGACCTGCCGCCCGTCGACGGTGATGAGCTGGCCCTTGAGGCCGATGTCCGCGGTCTGGGTACGCGCGCAGGCGTTGGGGCAGCCGTTGACGTGGACGGAGATCGGCGTGTCGAGTTCGGGGACGCGCTTCTCGAGCTCGGCGACGAGGTCGCGGGCGCGGTCCTTGGTGTCGACGATGGCGAGCTTGCAGAACTGGATGCCGGTGCAGGCCATGGTGGCGCGGCGCCACGGCGAGGGGTTGGCCGACAGGCCGATCGCCTCGAGGTCGGCGACGGCCTCCTCGACGCTCTCGGGTGCGACGTCGAGCAGCAGCAGCTTCTGCAGCGGCGTGGCGCGGATGCGGTCCGAGCCGTACTTCTCGGCGATGTCCGCGAGCTGGCCGAGGACCGTGCCGCTGACGCGCCCGGCGACGGGGGCGACGCCGATGAAGAAGTTGCCGTCGTTCTGCTTGTGGACGCCGATGTGGTCGAGGAGCTTCTCGGGGACCGGCGGCGCCTCGAGGTCGGGGAGCTTGCGTCCGAGGTAGGCCTCGCTCTCCAGGACCTCGCGGAACTTCTCTGCGCCCCAGTCCTTGACGAGGAACTTCAGGCGGGCGCGGGTGCGCAGTCGCCGGTAGCCCCAGTCGCGGAAGATGCGGACGACGTTGACCCAGACTTCCTCGATGTCCTCCTGGGAGACCCACACGCCGAGGCGCTTGGCGAACATCGGGTTGGTCGACAGTCCGCCCCCGACCCAAAGGTCGAAGCCGGGTCCGAGCTCGGGGTGGTGGGCCCCGACGAGCGAGATGTCGTTGGTCTCGTAAGGGCTGTCGGGCAGCCAGCTGATCGACGACTTGAACTTCCGCGGCAGGTTCGACAGCGAGCGGTCGCCGACGAAGCGGTCGTGGATGGCCTTGATCTGCGGAGTGGGGTCGATCACCTCGTCCTCGGCGACACCGGCGGCCGGGGAGCCGAGGATGACGCGGGGGCAGTCGCCGCACGCCTCCTGGGTGTCGAGGCCCACCGCTTCGAGGCGGCGCCAGATCTCGGGGACGTCCTCGATGCGGATCCAGTGGTACTGGACGTTCTCGCGGTCGGTGACGTCGGCGGTGTCGCGGGCAAACTCCTTGGAGATCTCCGCGACGGTGCGCAGCTGCTCGCGGCTGAGCTGGCCGCCGTCCATGCGGACGCGCATCATGAAGTGGCTGTCGTCCAGCTCCTCCTCTTCGAGGATCGCGGTCCTGCCGCCTTCGATGCCGGGCTTGCGCTGGGTGTACAGGCCCCACCAGCGGAAGCGCCCGCGCAAGTCGGCCGGGTCGATCGATTCGAAGCCGCGGTGCGCGTAGATGCCCTCGATGCGCTGCCGCACATTCAGCGGGTTATCGTCCTTTTTGGACTGCTCGTTCTTGTTGAGCGGCTCGCGGTGGCCCATGGCCCACTGGCCCTGGCCTTTCGGGCGGCTGGGTTTGCGCGTTGGCGTTGGCACGGTTCTCCTGAATCCAGACACGGGTGTGGCACGGTTCGACGGCGGAAGCCGGAAGCGGTTTAAGCGCGCATCAGACAGGCGGCGCTGAACACACGGCAGAAGTCGACGTGGCGGCGTGCCACCAGTCGGAGTCCGTGTGCGCGAGACATGCGAGCAAGCATGCCATATCCGGTCGAGATTTGACACCCTCGTCCCGCCACCTGGACAACTGCCGGATCGGTCACTGGAGTGCGAAGTCGACCACCGCTTCGGTGCCGCCGTCCTCGCGCGGGCGCATGTCGATGGTGCCGCGCAGTTCGCCGGTGACGAGCGTGTGGACGATCTGGAGTCCGAGCCGGTTCGAGCCCGCGATCCGGAAACCTTCCGGCAGGCCCTTGCCCTGGTCGGACACGGTGACGCGCAAGCGATCGCCGTCGCGGGCGACGCCGATGACGACCTCGCCATCCTGGCCGGGAGGGTAGGCGTGCTCGACGGCGTTCTGAATGAGCTCGTTGACGACCATCACCAGCGGTGTCGCGTACTCGCTCGGCAGGACGCCGAAGGTGCCCTCGCGCCGGAGCGTGACCTTCGACTCGGCTACGGAGACCTCGACGGCCATGGAGGCGACCCGGTCGACGATCTGGTCGAACCCGACCGACTCGTCCGAGGACTGCGCGAGGGTCTCGTGGACGAGCGCGATGGACGCGACGCGTCGCACCGACTCCTCAAGGGAGACACGGGCCTGGGGAGAGCCGACGCGGCGGGCCTGGAGGCGCAGCAGCGCGGCGACGGTCTGGAGGTTGTTCTTGACGCGGTGGTGGATCTCGCGGATCGTGGCGTCCTTGGTGACCAGTTCGCGGTCGAGGCGGCGGACCTCGGTGATGTCGCGCACCAGGACGAGCGCGCCGGCGGCCTTGCCGCCCGGGCGCAGCGGCAGCGCCCGCATGAGCACCGTCGCACCCTTCGCCTCGATCTCCTTGCGCCGCGGCGTCCCTCCGGAGAGCGCCTCGGTGATCCGACGGGCGGCGTCGGCCCCGGTCTCGGCGTCGCCGGGCAGGCTGCGGGTCAGCTCGGCGAGGTCCCGGTCCCGCAGGTGCCCGGTGACGCCCATGCGACGGTAGGCGGACAGGGCGTTCGGGGAGGCGTAGCGGACGAGGCCGTCGGCGCCGATTCGGACCAGGCCGTCGCCGATGCGCGGTGCGGTGGTCGGCTCGCCGGGCAGAAGCGGGGGCGGGAAACCGCCGTCGGTGAGCATCTGCACCAGGTAATCGGCGGTCTTGAGGTAGTTGAGCTCCAGGTGGGAGGGGCTGCGAGTGTCGGAGAGGTTGGTGTCGCGGGCGGCGACGGCGATGACCTGGCTGCGGTCGCGACGGCGGACCGGGATGGCCTCGTGGCGGGCGGCGACGTCGCCGCGCCAGACCGGGTCGCCCTCGCGGAAGATGCGGCCCTCGGTGAACGCGACGTTCAGGTGCGCCGCGTCCTCGCCCTCGACGATGCGCCCGACCTGGTCCTCCTCGTACGCGGTGGGGCCGGTGGTGGGCCGGACCTGGGCGAGGCAGACGTACCGGCCGGGGTGGTCCTTGACGGCCGCCCACAGCAGGAAGTCGGCAAAGGACAGATCGGCGAGCAGCTGCCATTCGGCTACGAGACGCTGGAGGTGGGCACCGGAGTTCGAGGAGAGGTCGGTGTAGGAGCTGACGACATCGCGGAGTGTTGACACGCCACAATCCTAGCGGCGTCGTCACCCCGCGTTCCCGTCCAGTTTCGGACGCTCGCGCCCTACGGGAGCGTCATGTCGGGCTTGTCGAGCTCCTCCACGTTCACGTCCTTGAAGGTCAGCACCCGCACGTGCTTGACGAACCGGGCGGGACGGTACATGTCCCACACCCACGCGTCGGTCATCTCGACCTCGAAATACGTCTCGGCGTCCGCGCCTTTGACGTGGACCTCCACCGCGTTGGCCAGGTAGAACCGCCGCTCGGTCTCGACGACGTAAGTGAACTGCCGCACGATGTCGCGATACTCGCGGTACAGCTGCAGTTCCATGTCGGTCTCGTATTTCTCGAGGTCCTCGGCGCTCAACACTGCTCCTTCATCTCAACGGCCTCTCCCACGATAGTGCGCCCGCCCCCGAAGCGGCCCGCGGCTGGCCGGGCGCCGGAGTGCTCGGCCACGTTGGCGTACGACATCCGGTGCTCCTCGCAAGGTCCCCGTTCGGCGAGCGCCGCCGCGTGCGCCGGCGTTCCGTATCCCTTGTGCTCGGCGAAGCCGTAGTGAGGGTAGCGTCCGTCCAATTCCGCCATCAGACGGTCGCGGGTGACCTTCGCGACCACCCCTGCTGCGGCGACGCACGCGGCGGTCCGGTCGCCTTTGACGACGCCAAGGCTCGCGACCGGCATCCCGGCGACGGGGAAGCCGTCGGTGAGCACGTAGCCGGGGCGCGAGGCGAGCCTTGCGACGGCGGCCCGCATGCCTTCGAGGTTGCACACCCCGACGCCGCGCAGGTCGATCTCGGCCGGGCCGTAGGCGACCACGGCGATGTCGGCGGCCGAGCGGCGGAGCCGCTCGAGGACGCGTTCTCGGGCGCCCTCGGTCAGGAGTTTGGAGTCGCCCAGTTCACTCACGCGCGCACTCGGTGGCAGGATCACCGCGGCGACGACGAGCGGGCCCGCGCAGGCGCCTCGTCCTGCCTCGTCGACGCCGGCGACCGGCCCGAGGCCGCGCCGGCCCAAGGCCGCCTCCAGCGAGTACAGGTCGCTGTCTCGGCGCATGCGGGAACGGGTCGGGCGTATCACGGTCAGGATGGGTCGGGGACGTCCTCGAACGTGTCCGGCGCGGTGAACCAGGTGGCGTGGTTGAACGGCCAGAACAGCACGAAGGCCTTGCCGATGACGTCGTCTGCGGCGATGGTCGCGGCCTCGACGTCGCCGCCGGACCGGATGAACTGCTCGCGGGAGTCCCCCGAGGCCTGCCGGTGGTCGCCCATGACCCACAGTTTCCCATCGGGGACGATCACGTCGAAGGAGTCCTGGCTGGGCACGTCCTGGTCGCCGGTCAGCGGGTTGACGTACAGGTAGTCGCCCTCGTCGAGCGGCTCCCCGTTGACGGTGAGCCGACCGGAGTCGTCGCAGCACACCACGTGGTCGCCGCCGACAGCGATGACCCGCTTGATGAACTCGTCCTCGTCCATGTTCGAGCGCCACCGCTCGGGCGCGGTGAACACGATGATCTCGCCGCGCTCGGGCTCGGAGAAGTGGTAGACGAGCTTGTTGACCAGGACACGGTCGTCGAGCTCCAGGGTCGTCTCCATGGAGCCGGAAGGGATGTAATAGGTCTGGAGGACGAACGACCGCACCAAGAACGCCACCAGGATGGCGACGCCGAGCAGGATGGGGAGCTCTTTCCAGAACGACCCCTTCTTGTCGGGTTCTTTTTCGGAAGACTCCTCGGCGCCTCCGCCGTCCGCGCCAGGCGCTTGCCCCTCTTCGATCACGGTGCGAGTCTACGCGGTCGCCCTGCGAGCTCCGGGGCGGTCGCCGAGGCGGGCAACGCGGGCGGCAGATTCTCGTGGGCGCCCAGGCCGGCCTGGTGCCCCGCCGCCGCGTCAGCCTCCTCGCCCTCGGGTGCCTCGTCGGTCCCCCCGTTCTCGCCCGTCCCGCCGGTGGTGCCGTCGAGGACGTCGAAGGATGAGGGGATCTCCAGGTCGCGGACGCGGTCGGTCGGCCAGACCAGGGCGATGGCCCTGCCGATGATGTTCTCGACCGGGACCGGGCCCTGGCATCGGGAGTCCTGCGAGTTGCCGCGGTGATCGCCCATCACCCACACGTGCCCTTCGGGGACGGCGAGCTCCTCGAACTGCCTGGAGTGGCAGCTGCCCGGCTCGACGTCGAGCGGGGCGTTGTCGTAGACGTACTCATCCTCGTCCAGGGAGATCCCGTTGACCTGGACGTTCCCTTCCGCGTCGCAGCACGAGACGGTGTCGCCGCCGACGGCGATGACGCGTTTGATGAAGTCCTTCTCGTTGGGTTCGGCCAGGCCCACCAGGTCGAGCACGGCCGTGCCGAAGTCGGACAGGAACGAGCCGCTCGCGGCGGGCCGGAACTCGGGGTCCCACTGGTCGGTGCCGCGGAAGACCACGACCTCGCCGCGCTGCGGGCTGCGCAGCGTCTGAGTGAGCTTGAGGACCAGAACCTTGTCGCCCTCTTGGAGAGTCTGCTCCATCGACCCCGAGGGGATGTAGAAGGGCTGGACGGCGAAGGTCCGCAGTAGGACGGCCGCCGAGAATGCGACGATCAGCAGCAGCGGCAGCTCGACCCACAGCGACAGGTAGTGGCGCTTGTGCGGCTGCGAGAGGCGGCTCTCGGGCTCGCCGCCCTTGCCGGGCTTGCGCTTCTTGGACTGGCCGGCGGCGTTCGGCTGGACGTTCCTGTGTGCGCCGGTGACCTGCGGCTGGGAGCCGGTGCGGCCGACCCCGACGCGCGGACGCCGGCCGGGTGGGGGCTGCGGGGGCCGCGGAACGCCGCCGGGCGGCGTCGAACCGCGATTGGGGACGCCGGGCGGCGTCGAACCGGCTCTGGACGGGCCGTCGGCGGGAGTGGCGCCGCGCAGGGGGCGGCTGTGCGGGGGCGGAGGCCCGTCCGCGTCGTCGCCTGGGCCGGGAAGTCGGTTCCAATTGATGCGGCGAGGCCCCTCGGCCCCGAGGTCATCGGGGGAACCAGGACTCATGTAGCCGAGCCTAACCGAAAACGTGAGAGAAGAGGAGACCCCGGACCGTGACGGTCCGGGGTCGGAAAGTTCTTGACGCGAACTAGATTTCGCGCTTCTCCTTGATCTTCGCGGCCTTGCCCTTGCGCTCGCGGAGGTAGTACAGCTTCGCGCGGCGGACCTTGCCTCGCATGGCGATCTCGATCTTGTCGACCATGGGCCCGTGGACCGGGAAGGTGCGCTCGACGCCGATGCCGAAGCTGAGCTTGCGGACGGTGAAGGTCTCGCCGAGGCCCGCACCGTGGCGGCGGATCACGACGCCCTGGAACACCTGGACACGCGACCGGGCACCCTCCTGCACGCGCACGTGGACCTTGACGGTGTCACCGGGACGGAAGTCGGGCACGTCGGCCCGCATGGAAGCAGCGTTCAGCTCATCCAGAATGTTCATGGTCTCAACCTCATTGATTCTTCAATGCTCAGAAGTATTCACCGGGAGAGGTACTGCTTGAACGAACAGAACATCACGGCAACTTCACTACTCTGCCACATCTGCGTCCGGCAGCGGAAAGCCGGCCCCATGAAGTAGGCGCCGGTCACGTTCGTCCAGGCTACCCGGGCCGAGCCGCGCCAGCAAGTCGGGTCGGGCGCTCGCGGTGCGAAGGAGCGCCTGGTCGCGCCGCCAGCGCTCGACTTTCCCGTGGTCGCCCGAGAGCAGGACCGGCGGCACCTCGTGGCCGCGCCACGACGCCGGCCGCGTGTACGCAGGGGCCTCCAGGAGCCCGGCGTTGTGGGACTCGTCGGCGAGCGAATCGGCGTTGCCGAGCACACCCGGCAGGAGCCGGGTGACGGCCTCGACGATCGCCAGAACTGCGACCTCGCCGCCGAATAGCACGTAGTCGCCGATCGATACCTCGGTGACCGGCATGCGCTCGGCGGCGTAGTCGACGACGCGCTGGTCGATGCCCTCGTAGCGGCCGCAGGCGAACATCAGCCACGGCTGGGCGGCCAGCTCGTGCGCCGTCTCCTGCGTGAACGGCTTCCCGGCGGGGCTGGTCACCAGCAGGTGCGGTTTCTCCTCGCCAGGGACCAGCTCGTCGAGGCACTCGCCCCACGGCTGGGGCTTCATGACCATGCCCGCTCCGCCTCCGGCCGGAGGACCGTCTACTGAGTGGTGGACGTCGTGCGTCCAGCGGCGCAGGTCGTGGACGTCGAGTTCGAGCAGGCCCCGCTGGCGGGCCCGGCCGATGAGCGACAGCTCCAGCGGCCTGAGGTACTCGGGGAAGACGGTGACGATGTCGATCCGCATCACAGCTCCAGCAGGCCCTGCGGGAGGTCCACGGTGATCGCCTCCGCGTCGAGGTCGACCTCGGTGATCATCTCCTCGACGAACGGGATGAGCGCCGGGTGCGTGCCACGCCGCTTGACCACGAGCGTCTCGTGGGCCGGGCCGTGGTCGATCCGGGAGACCGTCCCGACCACCTCGCCGTCGGCGGCGACCACACTCAGGCCCACCAGCTGGGTGTCGTGGAACTCCTCGTCGTCGACCTCGATCTCTTCGGGGTCGATGTCGACGCTCAGCTCGGTGCCGCGCAGCGCCTCGGCCGCCTCGCGCCCGTTCACCCCTTCGAGGGTGAGCATCGGTCGGCCCTGGTGCCAACGCACCGTCTCCGCGCGCAGCGCGCCCTTCGACGTCGCGTACTCCGCGCCGGGCTGGAATCGCACCTCCGGATCGTCGGTGCGGACCTCGACGACCACCTCGCCGCGCACCCCGTGCGGGCGCACGATTCGGCCGACCACGACCTGTTCCAACGAACTGTCTCCTTTTACGCCGCAATAAGAACGGCCCCGAGGACGAACCCCGGGGCCGCACGACGAATCCTAATAGGAATCGACGACCTCAACGCGGATGCCGCGGCCGCCGATCGAACCGATGACCTGCCGCAGCGCGTTGACGGTCCGACCACCCCGGCCGATCACCGTCCCGAGGTCGTCGGGATTGACCCGGACCTCAAGGCGCTTTCCGCGACGGGAGTCGACCAGACGGACCCGGACGTCGTCGGGGTGGTCGACGATGCCCTTCACAAGGTGTTCAAGCGCTGGCCGCATCACGGTTACTCCCCTTTGTCTTCAGAAGCCGGAGCCTCTTCGGCCTTGGCCTCGGCCGGAGCCTCGGCGGGCTCCTCGGTCTTGACCTCTTCAGTCTTAGCCGACTCGGCCTTCTTCTCGGAGGACTTCTTCGACTTCGAAGCCGCCTTCTTGGCGGTCTTCTTGGCCTCGGCCTCCTCAGCGGCACGGGTCGGGTCGATGCCGGCCTCCTTGAGCGCGCCGTTGTACAGCTCGCCCTTGTCGGCCCTCTCCTCGGCGGTCTTCAGCGGAGCCGGGGCCGGCAGGCCCTTGAACTGCTGCCAGTCGCCGGTCTTGCAGAGCAGGCGCTTGACCGGCTCGGAGGGCTGAGCGCCCACAGAGAGCCAGTGCTGGATCCGGTCGGACTTGACCTCGATCCGGGACGGGTTCTCCTTCGGGTGGTAGATCCCGACATTCTCGATAACCTTGCCGTCGCGCTTGACGCGCGAGTCGGCCACGACGATGCGGTACTGGGGAGTACGAATCTTCCCCATCCGCGTCAGGCGAATCTTTACTGCCACGTTCCTGTAACTCCTGTTTTAAGGATCACGTAAGCGCAGCCGCGTTCCATGTGGAGATTCTGGATCACTGCTGCACTAGGACCTGGCTTTGCGTCACGGTTGTTGAGAGGGCACCCGTCCCAAAGCTCATTACAGCGACGAAGTGTAGCGCACGGGGCGCTTAGTACGCCCGGGCGAGGTAGGCAATGAGACCGTCCTCATCCAGCGAGTCCGGGACGGAGCCGTCGGCACGCTGGAGAACCCGGACCGTCACGCCCGATTCGGCGGCCTTCGCCTCGCCCTCGACGCCGCAGCGGTCCCACGCGAGGCGGGCGTAGCCGGTCTGGGCGGCCTCGACGGCCTCCTCGACGGTCGCGGCGTCGGCGGTGCGCTCCTCGCGGAACTCCAGGGCCTCGTCCCACAGCACCTGCTGGTCGGCGTCGAGCGCGGTGGCGACGGCCTCGGCGAGCATCCCGAGCGGAATGGTCTGCTTCGTGCCCTCGACGCGGCTGACCAGCGTGGCCTCGCCGTTCTTGAGGTCGCGGGGGCCGATCTCGATGCGCACCGGGTAGCCCTTGAGCTCGGCGTCGACCGCGCGCCGCCCGAAGGCGATGTCTCCGCGCAGGTCGAGCTTGACGCGGACGCCGTCGCCCTTGAGCTCCTCATAGACCTTCCGGGCGGCGGTGTGGACCTCGTCGGAGTCCTTGACGACCATGACGTGGGCCTGCACGGGTGCCAAGCGGGGCGGGACGCGAAGCCCGTTGTCGTCGCCGTGGCCCATGATGAGGCCGCCGACCATGCGGGTCGAGGTGCCCCACGAGGTGGTCCAACCGAAGTGCTGCTTGCCGTCGGCGCCGAGGTACTGAATGTCGAACGCCTTGGCGAAGTTCTCGCCGAGCTCGTGGGAGGTGCCCATCTGGAGCGCCTTGCCGTCGCGCATGAGGGACTCGACCGCGAAGGTGTTCAGGGCCCCGGCGAAGCGCTCGGCCTCGGTCTTGATACCGCGCAGCACCGGCAGGGCCAGCACGTTCTCCATGAAGTCGGCGTACACGTCGTGGAGGATTCGCAGGGTGAAGGCGTGCGCGTCCTCGTACGTGGCGTGGACGGTGTGCCCCTCCTGCCACAGGAACTCCGAGGAGCGCAGGAACAGGCGCGTGCGCAGCTCGTAGCGCATGACGTTGCACCACTGGTTGAGCAGCAGGGGCAGATCGCGGTAGGACTTGACCCACTTCGACATGTACTCGCCGATGACGGTCTCGGAGGTGGGGCGGACCGCGAGCGGCTCCTCCAGCTCCTTGCCGCCGCCGTGAGTGACCATCCACAGTTCCGGGGCGAAGCCCTCGACGTGGTTGGCCTCCCGCTGGAAGTACGACTCGGGGATCAGCAGGGGGAACGAGGCGTTCTCGGTGCCGGTCTCCTTGATGCGGTCGTCCATCTCGTCGACCATGCGCTCCCACAGCGCGAAACCGGACGGTCGGATCACCTGCGTGCCCTTCGCCGGGCCGTTCTCGGCCAGCTGAGCCTTGGTGACGACGTCCTGATACCAGCGAGGGAAGTCCTCGCTCTGCGCTGTGAGTACTTTGGCCATGTTCAGGGATTCTACTGGCCGCTCTGAGGACGCCTCCACTCGGTTTTGCGAATGCGGGGCCGTCCCGGCAATTCGGCCGAGCCGCGCTCGTGCGGCGGGAGGATCAGGGGCGACGGCGAACCGGTCCCACGGCCGAGCCCAGGTCGGGCCCTTATCGCATAAGCTGTCGACGTGACAACACCCATGCTCGCCGGTAACCGGGGCCTGACGGCCGCTGAGGTCGCCGAGCGCGTCGAGGCCGGCGCCGTCAACCAGGCCAAGCGACACACGAGCCGACCGCTGTCGGCGATCCTGCGCGCCAACTTCCTGACCCCCATCAACGCGCTCATCGGCGTCCTGGCGGTCATCGCCGTCACGTTCAGCGACTGGAAGCAGGCCCTGTTCGCCGGTGTCATCATCGCGAACATCGCGATCGGGACGGTCCAGGAGCTGCGCGCCAAGCGAACCTTGGACAAGCTGTCGCTGGTCAACCGATCGAACGCGAAAGTCATCCGCGATGGCGAGACGCTCGAGATCGACCCCGCCGATATCGTGTGCGACGACCTGATCGCAGTCGTGCCCGGCGACCGGATCGTCGTCGACGGCCCCTTGGTCGAGTCGCGCAACCTGGAGATCGACGAGTCCCTCCTGACCGGCGAGGCCGACCCGGTGGCCAAGACGCACGACGACGAGGTGCAGTCCGGCTCGTTCGTGGTCGCCGGGACCGGCGTGTACCGGGCCGACCGAATCGGCGCCGACTCGTACGCCGCGAGGCTCGTCGAGGAGGCGAGCCGGTTCACCCGCACCAACTCCGAGCTCCAGAGCGCGATCAATCGCTTCATCAAGCTCATCTCGTGGCTGATCATCCCCGTCGCGATCCTCCTCATCGTCAGCCAGCTGGCCGACCAGGAGAACTGGACGAACACGATCGTCTCCACCGTCGCCGGCATCGTCCCGATGATCCCCGAGGGCCTGGTGCTGCTCACCTCCGTGGCCTTCGCCGTCGGCATCATCCGTCTCGGCCAGCGCCAGTGCCTCGTCCAGGAACTGCCCGCGATCGAGGGCCTGGCGCGCGCCGACGTGCTGTGCCTGGACAAGACCGGGACGCTCACCGAGGGCGGCATGGACGTAGAGGAGGTCCGGCCGTTCTCGGACGACGCCCCCGACGCGCTCGCGGCGCTCGCCGCGGCCGACGACAGCCCGAACCCGACGATGCAGGCCGTCGCGGTCCACCTCAAGGAGCACGGCGACGGCGACCCCGGCTGGCGGGTCATCGAGTCGATGCCGTTCTCCTCGGCGCGGAAGTGGAGCGGGGTGCGGTTCACCGACCACGGCACCTGGCTGCTCGGCGCGCCCGACATGCTGCTGGACTCCGACGACCCGGTGGCGCTCGAAGCCGACTTGCTCGCCGCGCAGGGCCTGCGGGTGCTCGCGCTGGTGACGGCCGAGTCGGCGTCGACGGCCGGCGGCGCGAGCGGGATCGAGCCGAAGGCTCTGGTAGTGCTGCGCCAGCGGCTGCGCTCGACCGCGGCCGAGACGCTGGAGTACTTCAAGGAGCAGGGCGTCGCGATCAAGATCATCTCCGGCGACTCGCCTGCGGCGGTCGGCGCGGTGGCGGCGCAGCTGGGCGTCGACGGCTCCGGTGACACGGTGGACGCCAGGCGACTGCCGGACTCGCCGGACGGCCTCGCACAGGTGCTGGAGGAAAACACGATCTTCGGGCGCGTCCAACCGCACCAGAAGCGAGACTTCGTCAAGGCGCTCCAGGCCAAGGGGCACACGGTGGCGATGACCGGCGACGGCGTCAATGACGTGCTCGCGCTCAAGGACTCTGACTTGGGCATCGCGATGGGGTCCGGTTCGCCGGCGGCCCGGTCGGTGGCGCAGGTCGTGCTCCTCGACGACGAGTTCGCCACGCTCCCGCACGTGGTGGCGGAGGGGCGCCGGGTCCTGGGGAACATCGAGCGAGTCTCCAACCTCTTCTTGACCAAGACGGTCTACGCGATCACCCTCGCGCTGCTCGTTGGGGTCGGCGCGATCATCTCGTGGGCGCAGGGCGGCGAGCAGCTGCCGTATCCGTTCGTGCCGATCCACCAGTCGCTGATCAACGTGTTCACCATCGGCCTGCCGGCGTTCTTCCTGGCTCTGGCGCCGACGTTCGACCGCGCCAGGCCGGGCTTCGTGTCGCGGGTGCTGCGGTTCGCCATTCCGGCGGGTCTGGCGTGTGCGGTGCCGACGTTCGTCGTCTACCTCCTGTCGCTGCGCCACGGCGGCGAACACATCGACGCGCAGACCACGGCCGGCATCACGCTGTTCTCGATCGCCTTGGCGGCCTTGGCGATCGTTGCCAAGCCGTACACGTGGTGGAAGTTCGGCCTGGTGGCCGCGTGTGGCGGCGCGTTCGCGCTGGTGCTGGCTGTGCCGATGTTCGCCGGCTTCTATGAGCTGCGCCTGCCGGGGGTGTGGAACACGACCGCGGCGACGATAGCGATCGGCTCGGGCGTCGCGGCCCTGGTCCTGTGGCTGGTGATCCGCCCCAAGCACAAGGCCGCGTAAGAGCGGAGACCTCCTCGACGCTGTGGAAGAGAAAGACATCTCCATCGCACAGTGGGGTTTCCGCTTCGGGCCATGAGCCTTCTCCGGCGTCTTCGGCCTGGAGGCTCCGACCGCACAGCCCAGCCCGTAGGCTGTGATGTCGGGCACTGCTACATCCGATGTAGCGGGTCCGAACTGCGGTTGTGTCACAGATGTAGCGCCTACTGGGTGAGAGCAGGAAACCCACCCAGGAGGCCACCATGGCGCACCGAGACATCGCGATCCGAGCCGAGGGGCTCGTGAAGCACTTCAAGGACATCAAGGCTGTGGACGGCGTCGACCTGTCCGTCCCGGCCGGGACGGTCTACGGCGTGCTCGGCCCCAACGGGGCCGGCAAGACCACCACCGTCAGGATGCTGGCCACCCTGCTGCGCCCCGACGCCGGATCGGCGACGGTCTTCGGCCACGACATCGCCACCGACCCCGCCGCGGTGCGCACCCAGGTGAGCCTCACCGGCCAGTACGCCTCGCTCGACGAGGACCTGACAGGCGTCGAGAACCTCGTCCTGCTGTCGCGCCTCTACGGCTACACCAAGCCGGCGGCCCGCTCCCGCGCCGAGGACCTGCTGGAGGCCTTCGGCCTCGGATACGCGGCCGGCAAGCAGGTCAAGTCCTACTCCGGCGGCATGCGCCGGCGCCTGGACATAGCCGCGTCGATCATCATCACGCCGAAGCTGCTGTTCCTCGACGAGCCCACCACGGGCCTCGACCCGCGCAGCCGCAACCAGGTGTGGGAGGTCATCCGCACGATCGTCGGCGAGGGCACCACGGTCCTGCTCACCACCCAGTACCTGGAGGAGGCCGACCAGCTGGCGGGCCGCATCGCGGTCATCGACACCGGCAAGGTCATCGCCGAGGGCACCCCCGGCGAGCTCAAGTCCTCTGTGGGCGCCGGTTCGATCAGGCTGCGCCTGCACAACACCGACCAGCGCGGGCACGCGCAGAAGGTCCTCACCGACGCACTCGGCGCCCAAGTCGAGTTCGACGACGACCCGGTGGCGCTGACGGCGCTGCTCAAGCCGGGCGAGGACACCGCCGCTCAGGGCTCGCACGCCCTCGGCGAGCTGGCGAAGGCCGGCATCCTCGTCGACGACTTCTCGCTCGGCCAGCCGAGCCTGGACGAGGTCTTCCTCGCCCTGACCGACCGCGTCGACGCCTGAACCCCTCGAAGACTTCAAGGAAAGGAAACGGATGATGGCCTTCGCAGAGACCAAGACCAGGCCGGACCAGGACGCACCGGCGCCGGTCGAGAAGGATCGGCTCCGCAAGCTCCTGGCGCAGGTCGAGCGCCCGGCTGCGCCGAGTCCGTGGGCGGCGGCCCGGGCCTTCGGCTGGCGTTCGATGCTCAAGATCAAGCACGTGCCCGAGCAGTTGGCCGACATCCTGCTCTTCCCGATCATGATGCTGCTGATGTTCACCTACCTGTTCGGCGGCGCGATCGCCGGCGGGACCGGCGACTACCTCCAGTTCCTGTTGCCGGGCATCATGGTCATGAGCATCGTGATGACCACCATGTACACCGGCATGTCGGTCAACATTGACATCCATAAGGGAGTGTCGGACCGGTTCCGCACGCTACCGATCTGGCGCGCCTCGCCGATGGTCGGATACCTGCTGGCGGACGTGTTCCGGTACGCCGCGGCGGGAACGATCATGTTCGGCACAGGCATGGTCATGGGCTACCGGCCCTCCGGCGGCCCGGACGGCGTCCTGCTGGGCGTGGCGCTGCTGCTGGTGTTCTGCTTCTCCTTCTCGTGGCTGTGGACCTGGCTGGGCCTGATCACCCGCTCGGAGAAGACGGTCATGTCGATCTCGATGACTATCCTGTTCCCGCTGACGTTCCTGTCCAACGTGATGGTCGACCCGGCGACGATGCCCGGCTGGCTCCAGCCGGTCGTCGAGAACACGCCGATCAGCCGGCTCGTCGACGGCGTCAGAGGCCTGTTCGACGGGAACGTCGAGACCAGCGCCGTCACCACCACGCTGGCCTGGTCGGCCGCCTTCGTCGCGGTCTTCGGATTCCTGACCGTCAGGGCCTACAACCGCAGATGAGCCACCATTGAAAAACACCCGGCGGGGCCGGGCGGGCCGTTCGGCCCGCCCGGCCCCACTGCGTTCAGAGCCGCCAGCTCGGCGCGTCGGGACCGGCCCTGTAGGCGCAGCTGGAGCCGGTGGAGACCGTCTCGCGCAGGTGTGCGGCCAGCGTCGGGTGGTCCGCCTCGATCTTCTTGAGGGTGTTGCGGATCCGGTTGGTGACGGACTTGCGGGCCCGTTCGGCGTTGTCGCCGAGGCGTCTGGAGCGGCCGCCGAGTCCGGTGGCGGTCTTGAGCTCGTCGATGAGGGCCTGGCGCTCGCGGTCGAGAGTGGCGGCTCTGCCGTCGTCGCCGAGCGCGGCGGCGGTGTCGATCTGCTCGTCGAGCGCTTCGAGGTGGTCGCGATAGCGGACGCGGGCCGCGGCGTCGAGGAGGTCGTCACCGCCGAACCGGGCGTCGGAGGCGAGCTCGGCCCCGGCCTCAGGGTCGAGCAGCTCGACGGCGGCGAGCTCGAAGTCGGGCCGCTCCAGGAGGCGGTGGAGGTCGGCCAGGCCCTTGGTGTGGGGCAGGTGGACGGTCAGGCCGTCGTATCGCAGCGTCCACGTCGAGCCGTCGCGGCGGAACACCTGCCCGGTCTCGACGGGCACCGGTGCCCGCGCGGCGGGCGCGAAGCCCTCGGCGGCTCGGCGGGCCAGTTCGGCCCACGGCCTCGCGTCGATCCGCTGGGCCTGCTCGGCAGCGGCCGTGAAGTGCTGCGCGGCCCGCTCGGGTTCGCCGGCCGCGGCGGCGAGCGTGCCGAGCCAGTAGCTGACGGGTCCGCTGACACTGGTCCCCCACAGCGCGACGAGCCATTCGCCCTCGTGGGGTCCGAGCCGTTCGCGCAACCGGGCGATCATGTCGGCGTCGCAGTCGGCCGCGGCGAGCTCGGCCTCGAACCGCAGCCACAGCGACGCCCAGGCGTCGTACAGGCCGGCGTCGGCGTCGATGTGGGCGTGGATCCTGCGGGCGTCGGCGACGTCGCCGCGCCGCAGTGCCGCGATCCCGCTGAGGAGGTCGGCGTGCCAGATCCCGAAGGCGGGCCGCCACACCTCCGGCATGGTCTCGGGCGCCTCGCCGCGCGCGAGCTCCAGCTCCCACTGGAGGTGGCGCAGCATGTGGCGGAACATCGGGTCGTCGCTGCTGAGGTCGTGCACGGCGGACAGGCGCTCCGCGGCTGAAGTGAAGCGGCCCTGGACCATGTCGACGACTGCGCGGTCGACGTGGACGGCGCTGCGCCACCGCTCGGATTCGCTGTTCTCGGCCAGGGCGCAGAAGTGGGCCAGTTGGGCGCGGAAGGCCGGGTCGCCCTGTTCGAGGAGCGCGACCCAGCGCAGCGACGCGGCGAACAGGCGCAACTCGGTCTCGCCGGTGCGCCTGGTGACCTCTTCGAGCTCTTCGACGATGACCTGCCGCTGCGCGGCGGTGCCCGGGCCCCAGTTGACCGAGTGGACCGCCCACAGGCCGAACGCGAGGTCCTCGTCGGAGCCGGTCCGACGTGCGGCGAGCATGTACCGGTACAGCATCTGCCTGGTGAGCTCGTCGTGGCCGAGCGTCGGGTCGGGGGCCTCACCCGCGAGGCCCTCGTACGCGGCGGACTTGAGGCGCACCAGCTCGTCGATCCGCTCGGTCTGCGGCAATTCCATGGCAGCCCTGGCCAGCAGCATCGGGTCGGCGGACTCCTCGGCTTCGAGGACGGCCCGGTCCCAGATGCGGCGGGCCTCCTCCTCACGGCCGGTCCAGTTGACCGCGCCCGCCAGGTCGAGGCGCAGCAGGACCCGCCGGCGCACCATCTCGGGGGTGGTGCGTTCGACGGCGCGGCGGTAGAACTTCTCGGCGCCTCCGACGCTCAAGCAGCTGTTGGCCTCGGCGCCGGCCCTGGCGAGGAAGTCGACGGCGGTCTCGGGTTCGAGGGTTTCACCGGCGAGCCAGGCGTGGTGGGCGATCTCGGTTGTGAGCATGAGCTTCTGGAGCGATTCGTCGGCGACGAGCGCGCGGACGATGCAGGCGTGGTGCTTCGCGGCCTCGGCCTCACTCATGCTGTCGTACAGCGATTCGCACACGAGGTCGTGGACGAACACGTACCGGTCCGGTTCACGCCGGACGAGTCTGGTCTGGCAGGCCGTGTCGAGGGCGTCCTCGATCTGGTGGACTTCGATGCCGGCGGCCTGGGACATGACCGCTGGATGGAATTCCCGGCCACCTACCGATGCGAGGGTCAGCATCCTTGTGAGCGGCTCGGGGAGCTGGTCGAGGCGCCGGTGGAGGGCGTCGCGCATCCCGGCGGTGGTGGCGTCGACGCGTTGCCCGGTGGCCCACAGCTGCGCGGTCTGCTCGACGAAGAACGGGTTGCCGCCGGTGCGGCGGGTGATCTCGGTGATCACGTCCTCGCCCGGTGCGGCGCCGACCGTGGTGCGGACGAGTTCGGCGACACCGGCCTCGTCGAGACCGTCGAGCGCGATGACGGCGGCCTTGGCGACCAGCGGGAGCATGCGTGCGCGCAGCCGGTGGCCGGGGTCGATCTCGGAGTCGCGGTAGGTGGCGACGAACAGGAGGCGTTCGAACCAGGTGTGCTGGGCGGCGAATTTGAGCAGTTCGACGCTGCCCGCGTCGGCGAAGTGGAGGTCGTCGAGGACGACCAGGAGCGGGCGGCGCTGCGAGACGGCGATGAGCAGCTGGGTTACGGCGTCGAACAGCTCGAACTGGGGCGGTGGAGCGCCGTCGCCGGCGCCGAGCAGGCCGCCGAGGACCGGACCGTCGGCGCCGAGCGCCTCCCACGCCTCTTTGCCGAGCTGGCTGCGCAGGGACCGCAGCACCTGCGTCCACAGCCAGTACTCGGGGACGGCCTCGGATTCCCAGGAGGTCGCGAAGGCGACGGTGAGCTCATCGCGGAAGCCGGAGGCGACGCCGCTGACGAGGGTGGTCTTGCCGATGCCGGCCTCGCCGGTGACCAGGGCGAGACCGCCGTGGCTGGCGACGGTCCGCTCCACCGCCGAGCGCAGAGTCGAAGCCGCGTGATCGCGGCCGATGAGGAGCGAGTCAGTCACCTGACCAGTGTGGCCCGCTCCTGTGACAGACGCCAGTGGGTTCTCCTCCTCCACGAGGCCTAAGACCAGGGACCCGCAAAGCGCGAGGGGCCCGCGGCATCCGGCCGCGGGCCCCTCGTTCGCTTGTCCGCACCGTCAGCCGAGGCGATCGGACGCTTCGGCGACGGCCTCGTCGGTGGCGGTGAGCGCCACGCGCACGTGCTCGGCGCCCTTCGCGCCGTAGAACTCGCCGGGCGCGGCGAGGATGCCGCGGTCGGCGAGCCAGTCGACGGTCGCCCAGCAGTCTTCCCCGCGGCTCGCCCACAGGTACAGGCCTGCGTGGGACTCGTCGATGCGGAATCCGGCGGCCTCGAGCGCGGCGCGCAGCACCGCGCGACGCGATTCGTACCTGGCGTGCTGCTCGATGGCGTGCTCCTCGTCGTGGAGCGCGGCAATGGTGGCCTGCTGCACCGCCCACGGCACCATGAACCCCGAGTGGCGTCGGATCTCCAGCAGGTCGGCGACGATCGCCGGGTCGCCGGCGAGGAACGCCGAGCGGTACCCGGCCAGGTTCGACCGCTTCGAAAGCGAGTGCGCGGCGAGCAGACCGGTGAGGTCGCCGTCGTTGACCGCCGGGTCGAGGATCGACACGGGGGGTCGGCGCTCTTCCCAGCCGAGCGTCAAATAGCACTCGTCGGAGGCGAGCACGACGCCGCTCTCGCGGGCCCAGCGGACCAGGCCCCGCAGGTGGTCGACGGTGGCGACCGCGCCGGTGGGATTCGTCGGGTAGTTGATCCAGGCAAGGCGCAGCCGCGAGCCGGAGGCGTCGCGGGGGTCGGCGACCGGCAGCGCGTCGGCCTTGGCCAGCAGCGCCCCGATCTCATACGTGGGGTAGGCGATCTCGGGGTACGCGACCGCCTCACCGGGGCCGATGCCGAGCTGGGCGGGCAGGTTCGCGACGAGCTCCTTGGAGCCGACGGTGGGCAGGACCGTCACTTCCAGGCCCACGCCGGTGTGGCGGTGCAGCCACGACCGGATCGCCTCCTGAAGCTCGCGTGAACCGGCCACGGTGGGATAACCGGGCCTGGCGGCCGCCTCGCACAGCGCGTCCCGGACCACCGGGGCGACCTCGTCGACCGGCGTGCCGACCGACAGGTCGACGATGCCTCCGGCGTGCGATGCCGCGCGCTCCTTGTACGGGGCCAGGCGGTCCCACGGGAACTGCGGCAGCCGCCGGGCCGGCGAGACGCTGTGGAGACGGCGGAACGCCACCGCCCCTAGTCTTCCTTCTTCGGCTGCCCGGCCACGAACGGGTCGTCACGGTCGATCTTGCCGACCTTGGAGGCGCCGCCGGGGCTGCCCAGCTCGTCGAAGAAGTCGTAGTTGGCCTTGGTGTAGCCGTCCCACTCCTCGGGCACGTCGTCTTCGTAGAAGATCGCCTCCACCGGGCACACCGGCTCGCACGCTCCGCAGTCGACGCATTCGTCGGGGTGGATGTAGAGCATCCGGTTGCCTTCGTAGATGCAGTCGACGGGGCATTCCTCGATGCAAGCCTTGTCGAGCACATCCACGCACGGCTCAGCGATGATGTAAGTCACTCGTCGTCCTTCCTACGGCGCGCAATCGGGCGGACTGCGCTGCGATGAGCGTAAAGCGTATTCGTTGTAGTGAACCCGAAGGTAAGGGGACCGCCAGATGCTGGGACCAGAACACGTGGGTCGTCGAGTCGTGGTCAGAGTGCGTCTGACGGACGCCTCCCCGGGCCGCCGGTTCCGCGACGTCACAGGCGAGCTTATCGAGGTCGGAGCGGACCGTTTGCGGGTACTGCCTCCGACCGGGACTGCGGTCACCTTGGACGCCGCGGACATCGTGGCGGCCAAGGCCGTCCCACCGAAGCCCACGCCGTTCTCGGAGATCCTGGAACTGGAACGGCTGCTGGCCGCGAGTTGGCCGGCCGTCGAGTCGCTCGAATCGGGCGGTTGGCTTCTACGCTACTCCCCCGGCTTCACCAAGCGCGCGAACTCGGTGCTGGCCCTGGCCGAACCGGACGCGGGCCTGGACGCCGCCGTCGAGGAGACCGAGCGCTGGTACGCCGAACGCGGCGCGAGGCCATTGATCTCGGTGGCACTGCCGCTGTCGCGCAGGCTCGACGAGGCGCTCGCCGCGCGCGGCTGGGACGGCGAGGGCGAGACGGCCGTGCTCACGAAGGCGATCGCGCCGACCGGCTACGCGGGAGAGGCCGTGATCGCGCACGAGCCGAGCGCGGAGCTGCTGGAGCAGCTCGGGCGCGGGGTGCCCGAAGTCGCCGCGAAGGTCCTCGGGGCGGGCCCGAGCCGGGCATTCGCCGAGATCAAGCGCGACCGGAGACTGGCCGCACGCGGCCGGGCCGCGATCGAGGGCGACACGGCGGCGGTCTCAGGAGTCGGCACGCTCCCCGACCACCGGCGACAGGGCCTGGGCGGCGAGATCCTCGACGCGCTGACCGAGTGGGCGGCGAACGCCGGCGCGCGGCGCGTCGCCCTCCAGGTCGAGACCGGCAACGAGTCCGCGATCGCCATGTACCGGCGGCTCGGCTTCGCCGAGCGCTATCGGTACCACTACCGCGGCCCGAAGGTGTTAGGAACGGGCGGGGTTCGCCTTCTTCTCGAACGCGATCCTGGTGGCCTTCAGTTCGCGCCCGTAGTGGTCGACGCCGATCGCCATGACGATGAGGTAGCCGACCCAGCCCGACAGGGCCAGCAGCGCGAAGTAGATCACCGTCTGAGAGAACACGCCGTCGAGTTCGGGATAGTCGACTCGGGCGATGACCGGGTTGACCAGCACCGAGAAAAGAGTCGTGACCACGAAGACCGGCAGCAGCTCCGGGGTGATCTCCTGGCGGCGGCGCCTGACGCCCCACCAGATTCCGGCGGCGATCGCCACCGCCGCCATCGCACCGAAGGTGTAGACCCCGATGAGCTCGTCGACGACCGTGGTCTCCTCGGCGGACCTCGCGACGGTCCGGCCGACCAGGTTCGCGACGATGAGCGCCAGCGCGAATCCGTATATCGAGGGCCAGTGCGGGATGAGCAGGCGCTTGAGGACGTTCACGGCCGGGATGAGGAGGCGCTTGAAGAGGTTCACGATCAGGTCTCCTTCGATCGGTCAAGAGAGGTACTGGGCACGCGGGACCGTACCGGTCGAAAATACTGCCACAGCGAGACCGCCACACCGGCGGTCCCGGCCAGCAGCAGCGCGTAGCCGTTCGGGCTGGCGGTGATCACCAGCGAGCCGCCGTCGGTGCGCGCCGAGAAGGTCACCACCACGACGAACCACGCCGCCGCGGTGAGCACTACGGCCCACCGCTGCCGCACCCACCACACCGCGAGCGCGGCCAGCGCCCAGTTCCCGGCGAAGGCGAGCGCCCCCGCCAGCGGGACTGCGGTCGCGCCGATGTGGAAGGGGACCAGGAACGACTCGACGGCGGCGGCGAGCACAGCGGCCGCGGCGACGACGATCGCGCCGCCGACTCGGATCGCCGTCTCGGCTCCTCGTTCGCTCACGCAGCGATCCTACGGCAGGCGATCAGGCGCTCGAATCTCCGCAGAGGAGGCACTGGACCGCGCGGCAGAACAGGGTTCGACAAGTTGGAGCGACATGCCGCCTCCGGCGCCCCCGCGCGCACGGCACGCGAACGTCCGGGCGGCGACGGTCGTCGTGTTCAACCTCATGCGCGCGGGGCGGCCGTTCGAGCGCACCAGCGAGGCGATCGCGGCCGCGAGATGCAAGCTCGAGGCCGACGAGCTCCTAGAGCAGCTCGAATCGGAGGCCGCCCACCAGCGGGAAGCGGAGCGCCCATAGCCGCTCGGGCCTGCCGTTGTGCCTGGCGGTGTCGACGTGGTCGAGCAGCGCCTCGGGGCCGATGCCGTGGAGGACGACAGTGCCGCGCTCGCCGGTCCAGGTGGCCTTGTCGCCGTCGATCTCGGGCCGAATGCGGCTGACGAAGCTCTCGACGATCTCCGGGCCCGCGTCGACCAGCTCGATGCCGTCGTCGGTCCAGGTGAACCTGCGGTAGAGCGCGCCGTCGCCGTAGGCGTCGATGTACGCCTCGATCCCGTCGCCGGTGTCGACCAGCTCGGCGCGGGAGTCCTCCCCGACCTGCTGCTCGGCGCCTTCGACGGTGGGCACCGAGTGCCATCGCGCCGACGGGTGTGTCTGCTCGTAGCGTTCGGGACCGAAGTAGGCGGCGGTGTACTCGCCCGCGCCCGGGTCGCACAGCAGCTGCTCGCCGTCGGCGGCGATGATGAACGAGCCGAGGTCGAGGTGGTTGTGCGGCTCCTCGTTGAAGCCGCCCTTGACGGCGAGGGCCCACATGCGCGAGCCGACCGCGCGGCGCTCCACGAACCAGCCGACGTCGGGAAGCAGCACGCGGGCGGGCGCGATCTCACCGGCGAGCTCGCGTCCCCATTCGATCGAGCGGGTCAAGTGCGCCCAGCGGGCGGTGGGGTCGTCGGCGAACGTCGGCGTGTACTCGACCGCCGGCAGGGCCACGCCGAGCCGGTCGGCCAGGCGGGCGAGGAGCCCGGGAGGGAGCGTCGGGTCCTGGTGGGAGTCGCCGAAGGTCGCGAACGAGCCCGGGTACAGCTGCGCGGCGGCCGGGAAGGAGGCGATCGCCTCGTTCCCGGCGAGGAGGTCCTCCCCGGTGGCGTCGCGCCACGCCTCGGCGAAGTACGTGAAGTAGCCGAAGCCGTAGACCCAGTAGTCGACGCCTTCGACGCAGCCGCCGTCGGGCCCGAAGGAGAACAGGTAGCTCTGGAGCGCCGGGAGGATCCGGCCGCGGACCTGATCGGTGTCGACCCCGAGCGCCAGCGCCGCCATCCCTGCTGCCCCTGCGCACACGGCCGTCCAGTTCGAGATCCGCTCCTCCCACCAGAACGGCGCCTCGGACTCGAAAAGCGGGTCCAGGACGCGGGCGGTGATCTCGGATCGGACCCGGTCGGCCGCTTCGACATCATGGCGCAGTACGAGGATCTCGGCGAGGGTCTGGGCGGTCTCGCAGGCGAACAGGTCCACGCAGTGCCGCGGGTCGTCCTCGCCCCAGTGGGCGGGCAGGGCCCAGGAGCGCTCGTCGCAGACGGCGTCGAGGACCTCGTCGAGGGCCAGCGTGTCCCCGGCTACGGCGACCGCGGCGAGGTGGCGGCGCCTCGCGAAGTACTGGACCTCGAACGGCAGGCGCCGCCCGGTCGCGGCGTAGTCGTCGGCCAGCGCCGGATCGAAGTCGGGCATCGGGAGGACGGCGAGCTCGCGCAGTTCGGTGAGGAGTGCGTTCCAGGGTGCGTCAGGCATGGCGGAGCCATTCCGGTTCGTGGCGCGGCGCCGGCGGGTGGGGAGACGGGAGTGGGCCCATGCCCCTAACCGTAACGCCCGCGGGTTTTGGCCCCTAGACTCCGTCTTATGCGAATCGGGGAGCTGGCGGAGCGAACCGGCGTTCCTGCCGCCACCATCAAGTTCTACCTGCGGGAGCGGCTGCTCCCTCCGGGAGTGCACGGCGAGCACAACACCGTCGACTACGGACAGGTCCACGTCCACCGGCTCCTGCTCATCCGGGTGCTGTCCGAGACCGCGGGGCTGTCGGTCGCCCAGATCGGCGAGGTCCTCACCGTCCTGTCGCGCCACCCCGAGGCGGCGTTCCGGGCGCTCGGCGCGGCCCTGTCCGCGACCCACCGCGAACCGAAGTTCACCCTGGCAAGCGACGGCGCCATCGCTGCCGCCGAGCGGGCGGTCGACCGGCTGCTCGCCGAGTACGACTGGGCGGAGCTCGCCCCGCCGAACTACCGCGACGCGCTCGTGGTCGCCTTGACCGCCTACTTCCGGCTCGGCAACCCCGACCTCGGCGAGGTCCTGAACCACTACGCGGACGCCGCCGCGCAGCTGGCGTCGGCCGACATGGAGGCCATCGCCGTGGCGGCCCGCGGCAAAGGCGTCGACGTGGAGCAGGCGGTCGTCACCACGATCCTCGGCGAGACGGTCTTCGCGGCGCTGCGGCGCATCGCCCACGTCGCCGCTTCGGCTCGGACCCAGTCGGAGCGGGGGCCGTCGGGCACAATGGGTTCGTGAACGCCCTCCGATTCGACCCCGACTCCGACCGCCCGAGCCTGCTGCATCTGGTCGCCGACGAGGTCGTGCAGGCCAGCGTCGACCTCGACGATCCCTCGTACCTCGACGCCGAGTACATGCAGCGGATCTCCTACCTCGTCGACGCGATGGCTCCGGCGAAGCGTCCCCTGCGGGTGCTGCACCTCGGCGCTGGCGCGCTGGCGATGGCCCGCTACGTCGCCGCGACCAGGCCCGAGTCGTACCAGCAGGCGGTCGAGACGAACCAGGAGCTGGTCGCGCTGGTGCGTGCGAAGGCGCCGCTGCCGAGGCGGGTGAAGGTCAAGATCCGGCACACGGACGCGCGCCAGGCGGTAGAGGCCGCGCCCGAGGACTGCTACGAACTCATCATCGGCGACGTCTACGACCGTGCTCGCGTGCCTGCGCACGTCACGACGGTCGAGTTCCTGTCCGAGGTGAAACGGGTGCTGCGACCGGGCGGGCATTACGCGGTGAACCTGTGCGACGGCGGCCGGATGCGGTTCCTCAAGCCGGCGCTCGCGGCGATGAGCGCGGTGTGGCCCCACCTGGCGATCATGGTCGAGCCGGCGATCATGCGCGGGAAGCGGTTCGGCAACGTCGTGGCCGTGGCGGCCGATGCCGAGCTGCCGGCCGAGGTGCTGCGGCGGCGCTGCGCCGGGGCGCCGTTCCCGTGCCGGGTGGTCGCGGGGGCCGAACTGGCGGAGTACGTCGGCGGCGCGACTCCGGCGACCGACGCCGCCGCGATCGCCTCCCCGCCCCCGCCGGCGTCGCTCCGCAGCTTCTAGGATCCTATATCCTATAGGTTTTGCGGACCACTTACGGTCGGACAGCAGCCCTATCGACCTGCCCGTCATCACTGTCCGTTACTGCTTTGTGGAATATTTCACAGAGGTCTTGGCGGCTCCGCGCGGTTCGATTAGCGTCGGCGGCTGTTACGGACGGGACGTCAGGGTCTCCCCCAGAGGCCCTCCCGACCGGACCGCCGAACTGCGCACACGGACGAGCCTGATCCCTCCGGTCACGAACTCGCCGACGCGCAGACCGGGGACCCGACCGCGTCGACCCCTCGCTCCACGTCGACGCACGGGGTGAATCCCGCCGAAGGCACTGCGCCGAGGCGGGTAGGGCCCGCTTCCCAGCCCGAACCCGACAGCTAACCCGGTAGGCGGCCGAGGAAGAAAGGCCACCCAGTGGTTCGAGCCTGCTCGAAAACCGAACATCAGGGGCGCGGCACCGGCGCCGCCGTCCGCCGCACCGCCGCCTACGCGGGCATCATTGTCATCGCCGTCGGAGCCGCTGCACTCCTCGCGGCCTCGCCCGCCGACGCCGCCGACATCGACCTCGAAGCGGCGACGTCGGCCGAGATCGAAGACCACCTCGCCGAGCTCGAAACCGAGCGCGACGAAACGGCCGAACGGCTCTCGACCCTTGAAGCGCAGCTCGCCTCGGCCCGGTCCGTCGTGGACGAGGTCGCCCCCGAGCACGGATCCGCCGGCGCGCAACTCGGCCGGGTCACCCTCGCCGTCGACGCCGCCGAGGACGACCTCGGCGCGAAGATGTCGACACTCGTCGCCTTCGCCCGAGAGCAGTCCGACAAGTTCGACCGGGCCCAGGCCGCCGAGAAGCGGGCCGGGGCCCTCGGGACCGAGATAGAGGCCTCCGAGGCCCTGATCGCCGATCTCGACGAGGAGATCGAGGACGCCCGAACCGCCGCCGAGGAGGCCGCGGAAGCCGAAGCGGCCGAACGAGCCGAAGCGCAGGCCGAGACCGAAGCACAAGAGTCGCAGTCGCCTTCGAGCGCCTCGTCCGGCACCTCCGCCGCGAGCTACAGCGCCGACGCAGCCACTGCCGCCGTCGAGTTCGCCCTCGACCAGCTCGGCGAGGCCTACGTCTACGGCTCGGCCGGCCCCGACACGTGGGACTGCTCGGGCCTGGTCAAGGGCGCCTACGCCGTCTCCGGCATCACGCTCACCCACCAGACCAACGCCATCTGGGCCGAGACCGACGCGATCGGCCGGGACGACCTAAGGCCCGGCGACCTGGTCTTCTACGCCGGACTCGGCCACATGGCGATCTACCTCGGCGGCGGCGAGGTCGTCCACGCTCCGTCGAGCGGCGACGTCGTCAAGATCTCCGACATCGACATGATGGGCATCGACGGCTACCGCCGCGTCTGACCATTGGCACGAGAAGAGAGGGCCGGGGCTTTCGCCCCGGCCCTCGATGCTCGTGCTATCGCTTACGCAGTCAAGCCGCCTCGGCCATGACCTGGTCGTTCGCCAGTTCCTTCAGGCGCGCCAGCGCCTGGATCTCCAGCTGCCTGATGCGTTCGCGAGACAGGTGGAAGCGGTGCGCGACCTCCGTCAGCGAATGCTCCCGGCCGTCTTCGAGCCCGTAGCGGGCCTTGACGATCCCGGCCGAGCGCTCGTCCAGGTGGTTGAGCATCATCTCGATGCGCTGCCGCTCCATGCCGGCGAGCACGACATCCTCGGGACTCGGCTCGTCGGAGTCGGCGACCAGGTCGCCGAGGTTGGTGTCGCCGTCGTCGCCGATCGGCGTGTCGAGAGAGACCGTGTCCTGGCTCCAGCGGATGAGCTCGTTGACCCGCTCGACGGTGACCCCCAGAGCCTTCGCGACCTGGTCGGGCTCGGGGTCGCCGCCCAGCTCACGGGTGAGCTGGCGGGTGACGTTGCGCATTCGGTTGACGTCCTCGACCAGGTGGACCGGAAGGCGGACCGTCCGCTCCTGCTGCGCGATCGCGCGGCTGATGGCCTGGCGGATCCACCAGGTCGCATAGGTCGAGAACTTGAAGCCGCGCTGGTAGTCGAATTTCTCGACGGCGCGGACCAGGCCGGTGTTGCCCTCCTGGATGAGATCCAGCATGGGCATGCCGGAGCGGACGTAGCGGCGGGCGATCGACACGACAAGACGCAGGTTCGCTTTGATGAACTGCTCCTTGGCTCGTGCGCCGTCCTCCACGAGACGCTTCAGCTCTTTCTCACTCGCTCCCGACAGAGTCTCACCCTCGCTGAGCAGGTGCTTGGCGAACAGGCCAGCTTCGACTGCCTTGGCCAGATCGACCTCGGCGGCTGCGTCGAGCAGCGGCGTCTTCGAGATCTCGTGCAGGTACACACCTACCAGATCCCGCTCCTCAGCGACCTCTTCGGTGGTGAGGGTGGGTGTTGTCGTAGTCTCCACGCTCAAGGTCTCCTCCAGCTTCCTCGTCCCCCGACACCGCGTGAGCGGTGTACCAGTTACAACGACCGCTTCGTTGCGTGGAATTCCGTGTCCGAGTGTTCGATACACCACGGTTACGGAATCGATGCCCAACGGAGGCCCTTTGCGAGGCCGCCCCATCGACCCGGTAACCTGGCCCTCCTCAGAAGGCCTCGTTCACGGTTCCCACTCCCATGACGGGGGTTCGGACCGTTCATGATGCCTGTGAGACGCGGATCACTCTGCCTCAGGTGAGGCCGATGGACCTCAGCCCTGGTCACGGTATTGCCCGGCCTGCCTCATCGCAAACCTTCAATCCCTAGGGGTACACGCGCGCTACCTTGAAATAATTGAGAGATAATCTCAATGCGGCGCTTATCACTGCGATACCGACCGCAGAGGCGGCGACTCTCTGATGCCTGCACCATAGCGGACCGTAGCCGTGACGAGCAACACCTTTCTCGGCGGTCGGCGGTCGGATTCCCGGCACGGGGCGTTCCCGGTTCATCGCTCTACGCAATCCCCCTCGGTCCGGACATCCCGCCCACGCAGGCCTTCCGCGTCCGCCCCAGCGAAGATCACGGTCCGTGTCGGTTGCGCGTAAAGTGGGCCGGGTGACTGGAGAACGCCTAGTGTGGGTCGACTGCGAAATGACCGGCCTCGACCCGGAGACCGAAGCCCTCATAGAGATCGCCGTGCTCGTCACCGACCCCGATCTGACCCCGCTCGACGACGGACTCGACATCGTCATCGCCTGCGACCCGGCCGCGCTCGACGAGATGGGCCCGGTCGTGACCGACATGCATGCCAAATCGGGCTTGACCGACGAGGTGCGGGCGGCGGAGACGACGCTGGAGCAAGCCGAGGACGCGGTGCTGGAGTACATAAAGCAGTACGTGCCCGAGGCGCGGACCGCACCGCTGTGCGGGAACTCCATAGCGACCGACCGGACGTTCATCACGAAGTACATGCCGCGCCTGGACGACCACCTGCACTACCGGATGATCGACGTCTCCTCCATCAAGGAGCTCGCGAGGCGCTGGTATCCGCGCGTTTACTACAACCAGCCGGCGAAGGGCCTCGCGCACCGGGCGCTCGCGGACATCAAGGAGAGCATCGACGAGCTCCAGTACTACCGCAAGACCGTGTTCGTGCCGCTGCCCGGGCCGACTACGGACGAGGCGAGACAGGCCGCATCCGACCTCGGCGAAACCCGCGAGCCGTGAATCGGTGCGTTCGGGCCTTGAGACGCCGAACACCTAACCCGGTTGACGGATCAGGCCGAGACCTGGCTATGATTGTCGGCGGTTACAGGGATCCCCTGATGAACCGACAATGGTGGTCGTAGCTCAGCCGGTAGAGCGCTTGGTTGTGGTCCAGGAGGTCGCGGGTTCAAGCCCCGTCGATCACCCAAATGTAGGAAGGCCCCGCGGAGTTCCGCGGGGCCTTCTGCCTGCCCGAGCACCTGGACCGCAAACCAAGCGGTTCCCGATACGGGGTCCAGTCGGTTCGCCACGGGATCGCCGCTCTTCCGAACGCGGGCTTCGGCGAACTGCTCCGACTTGTCGGGGCGGGCGCCGGCCTCGGCTCACCTGCCTGTCGAGAGCGGGATCGGGCTACCGGTTTTCCGGTGAGGGCTCCGTCCTTTAGGGCGGAGATGGATCCGGGCGATTGCTTGCTCGCAGGCCCGCGTCAGCGGGACTGGGCTCGGC
>NZ_JAKZEW010000075.1:0-104 GCF_022548875.1 Glycomyces sp. L485
CCTTCGACTTCTCGCTCCGCACCGACCCGTCCGCCCTCGTCCTCGCCATCACACACCCCCTCCGTCACCGCCACATCTTCGAACAATCTCCCTGTTTCCGATTG
>NZ_JAKZEW010000075.1:456-8419 GCF_022548875.1 Glycomyces sp. L485
ACGCCCGGAGACTGAGCCCGCCCATCCACTCACGCCTTCGTCGCTGCCGCCCTTGGCGCAGATCGACCATCCACACACCAGCATCCCGCCAACCGCCCAAGGGCCATTTCCGGGCTCCCCACGCCTTCCAGCCCCCAGCCCAAGCCATCCAAGCCGGGCAGCGTCTCGTTCGGTGGCCGGAGTCGGTTGCCATAGCCGCCTGTAGGGCAATTCGGGCGCAAAGCGGTGAAGGCTCGCGCCCTGAGTGGGCGGAGCCGACGCAATGAAGTTCTTCAAACCGTTGGAGGAAGAGTGTTTACAGCCGTTGGTTCCCGTGGGAATATCGACATTGTTCGATCAAATTCCCCAGAAGGAGACGTCGATGTCACCAGCCAGGAGATCGAAGAACCGCGCGCTCGCCCTCGCGAGCGCGGCCGGGATAGCCATCGCCGCGGGCACCTCCGCAGCGGCGGCACAGGCCCAGGGCCCGACACCCCAGGACGCCGCAATATTCGACAACGGATCCCAGATCACCACCACCGACGGCACCCTCATGCACGCCCACGGCGGCGGCATCCTCGAGGTCGACGACACTTACTACATGGTCGGCGAGAACCGAGTCGACGACGGATTCCTGTTCAACGCCGTATCCATGTACTCCTCCACCGACCTGGTCAACTGGACGCACGCGAACGACATCCTCACCAGGAACTCCGATCCAGACCTCGACCCGGCCAACATCGAACGGCCGAAGGTCGTGTACAACGCCGAGCACGACCACTACGTCATGTGGGCCCACAAGGAGAACGGCTCGGACTACATCGACGCCGAAGTGGCCGTGGCCGTCTCCGACACCGTCGACGGCGACTACGTCTACCAGGGCGCATTCCGTCCCCTCGGCCACGAGTCGCGCGACCAGACCGTCTACGTCGACGACGACGGCACCGGCTACCTCATCTCCGCCGCCCGGTCGAACTACGACCTGCACATCTACCGGCTCACCGACGACTTCCTCGGCATAGACGAACTGGTCCACGTCTTCGAGGGCGACCACCGCGAGGCACCGGCCGTCTTCGAGCGGGACGGCGTCCACTTCCTGGTCACCTCCGGCGCCTCCGGCTGGAACGCCAACCAGCAGCAGTACGCCACCACCGAGAACTTCCCCGAAGGCCCCTGGTCCGACTGGCAGAACGTCGGCGACTCCACCACCTTCGGCTCCCAGACCACCTACGTCGCCGAGATCAGCGGCAGCGCCGGAACCGACTACATGCACATGGGCGACCGCTGGGGACCCCAGTGGGGCGGCACGCCCAACGACAGCCAGTACGTGTGGCTCCCGCTCGAATTCCCCACCCCCACCAGCGTCACCATGGACTGGTATGCGCAGCTGAGCATCGACACCGCCGCCGGCACCGTCGAAGGACTCCCCGGAGGCGACGACGGGAGCCCGTGGGGCACCACGTTCGTCAACGAAGGCTCCGGCAGGTGCCTGGACGTCCCCGGAGGCACCGCAGACAACGGCACCGTGCTCCACCAGTGGGGTTGCTGGGGCGGGGAGCCGCAGGCGTTCAGCTTCGACCCGGTCTACCCGGGCTCCGAGGTCGGCTCCATCGCCAACACCGCCACCGGCAAGTGCGTAGACGTGTTCGACCAGTCGACCGAGGTCGGCGCGCCGGTCGGCCAGTGGGGCTGCTGGAACGGCTCCAATCAGCGGTTCAAGCTCGACCCGGTCGGTGACGTGTACCAGGTCGTCGCCATGCACAGCGGCCTGTGCCTCCAGATCGAGGGCCCCCTGTACGCAGACGGGGTCGCCATCGTCCAAGGCGAGTGCGACGGCGCCCCGCACCAGCTCTGGTCGATACCCGGCAAGCCGTAGCCTTCTCCGCCGAACCGCCGCCGGTGGCAGCACCGGCGGCGGTTCGCTGTGTCCGCTGCCTCACATCGACCCCGGTGTTGGGCTCACTAGGCCTGAGCAGGCATAATCGAGAAGTTGCGCTCAGGCGCGGCGATCCACCGGGCCCGAGAGGCCCGGACATTCGAAGCGAGTCGGCTCCAGGGCCGGCGTTTAGCAGTGAAAGGAATCAGTCTCGTGGCTGATCAACAGCAACAAGGCGGCAGGGACGGCGGTGACCGCGGCGGACGTGGCGGTCGCGGCGGTCGCGGCGGCCGTGACGGACGCGGCCGCGACCGTGCGGAGAAGTCCCCGCACATCGAGCGCGTCGTCACCATCAACCGTGTAGCCAAGGTCGTCAAGGGCGGCCGCCGCTTCGCGTTCACCGCTCTCGTCGTCGTCGGCGACGGTGAAGGCAAGGTCGGCGTCGGCTACGGCAAGGCCAAGGAAGTCCCCGCGGCGATCGCCAAGGGCGTCGAAGAGGCCAAGAAGGCCTTCTTCGAGGTCCCGCGCATCGGCGGGACCATCCCGCACGAGGTCATGGGCTCCGACGCCGCCGGCCAGGTGCTGCTCAAGCCCGCCTCCGCCGGTACCGGCGTCATCGCGGGCGGCCCGGTCCGCGCCGTCCTCGAGTGCGCCGGCGTCCACGACATCCTGTCCAAGTCGCTCGGCTCCTCGAACGCGATCAACATCGTCCACGCGACGGTGGCCGCGCTCAAGCAGCTCGAAAGCCCGGAGGCCGTCGCGGCCCGCCGCGGCATGCCGCTGGAGGACATCGCTCCTCACGGCCTGCTGCGCGCCCGCGCCGAGGCCGCCCAGGCCGCGCAGGCGTAAGGGGGATCGAGAACTCATGGCACGTTTGAAGATCACCCAGGTCAAGTCCGTCATCGGCACCAAGCCGAAGCAGCGGGCGACCATGCAGACCCTCGGTCTGCGGAAGATCCGCCAGTCGGTCATCAAGGACGACCGTCCGGAATTCCGCGGCATGGTCCACAGCGTCCGTCACCTGGTCGAAGTCGAGGAGGTCGAGTAGTCATGGCGATCCGCATTCATGACCTGCAGCCGGCTCCCGGCGCGAAGAAGGCCCGGACCCGCGTCGGTCGCGGTGAGGGCTCGAAGGGCAAGACCGCCGGCCGCGGCACCAAGGGCACCAAGGCCCGCAAGAACGTCAAGGCCGGCTTCGAGGGCGGCCAGATGCCGCTCCAGGTGCGTCTGCCGAAGCTCAAGGGCTTCAAGCCGCACAACAAGGCCGTCTACCAGGTGGTGAACCTCGACCGTCTCGTCGAGCTCTTCCCCGACGGCGGCGAGGTCGGACCGGAGCAGCTCATCGAGGCAGGTGTGCTCAACAAGAAGGAGCACATCAAGGTCCTCGGTTCCGGCGAGGTCGAAGGCGTCAAGTTCGCCCTGAAGGCCCACGCCTTCTCCGCCTCGGCCACCACCAAGGTCACCGCCGCCGGCGGCACGACCACCGTGGTGGACAAGAAGACAGGCGAAGCGATCGGCGAATAGCCGACGAGCGGCCGAACAACTGATCGGTGGAACGGGCCGGAGGGAACTCCGGCCCGTTTCGTCATGGTGAATGCCGAATACTCTGCGTCTGGAAGCGCCTGCTAGGCTCCCGTAGCGAGGACCACCGTCTACCTCGGCGTGTGGACGCCTCGCTTGGAACATAAACACGCCCACTGGTTACCACGTCAGGCCCCGTATCCAGCGGCCCTGCCGGGAGGCCCCTCCATGGGGCTTGTTCAGGAGGAACTGCTTTGCTCTCCGCCTTCATCAGCGCGTTCCGGACTCCGGATCTGCGCAAGAAGATCCTGTTCACCTTGATGATCATCGCGCTGTATCGTCTTGGTGCTCAGATGCCGAGCCCCGGCGTGGACTACGCCGCAGTGCAGAGCTGCCTGGATGCCGCACCTGATGATCAATCGGGCGTGTTCGGTCTGTTGAACCTGTTCACCGGCGGCGCGCTGCTGCAGCTGTCGGTGTTCGCGCTCGGCGTGATGCCCTACATCACCGCCTCCATCATCATGCAGCTGCTGACCGTCGTGATTCCGCGCCTCGAACAGCTGCGCAAAGAGGGACAGCCCGGTCAGACCAAGATCACCCAGTACACGAGGTACCTGACGCTGGGACTGGGGCTGCTCCAGGCCTCCGCCTACATCGCGCTGGCCCGCTCGGGCATCCTGTTCGGCCAGGAGTGCGCGCAGCCCATCCTCCCCGACCTGTCCACGAACAGCGAGGTGGGGACGCCGTACTGGCTCTCGGTCGTCACTGTCGTGGCCGTCATGGTCGCCGGCACCGCCATGATCATGTGGTTCGGCGAGCAGATCACCGAGCACGGCGTCGGCAACGGCATGAGCCTGATGATCTTCGCCTCGATCGCCGCGCAGATGCCCGGCCAGTTCTGGGGACTCCAGCAGTCCGAGGGCTGGTTCATGTTCTCGACCATCCTCGCCGTCGGCATCGCGATCATGGTCGCGGTCGTCTTCATCGAGCAGTCGCAGCGGCGCATCCCGGTGCAGTACGCCAAGAAGATGGTGGGGCGGCGCATGTACGGCGGCACCTCCACCTACATCCCCCTCAAGGTCAACCAGGCCGGCATCATCCCGGTCATCTTCGGCTCCTCGCTGCTGTACATCCCGACGCTGTTCCTCCAGCTCAACCAGAGCACCGACTCGTGGTGGACCAACTTCATCGACCGCTACCTGATCGACCAGGGCTCGTGGGTGTACATCCTCGTCTACACGGCGCTGATCGTCTTCTTCACGTACTTCTACGTGTCGATCACGTTCAAGGTCGACGACGTCGCCGAGAACATGAAGAAGGCAGGCGGCTTCATCCCGGGCGTACGGCCCGGCAACCCCACCGCCACCTACTTGCAGCGAGTCCTGTCACGCCTGACCTTCCCGGGCTCGATCTACCTCGCCACGATCGCTATTCTTCCCAACCTGGCCATCATCGCGTTCGGTAACGACCAGCTGTTCGCTCAGTTCCCGTTCGGCGGCACCTCGGTGCTGATCATGGTCGGAGTCGGCCTGGAGTCGGTCAAGCAGATCGAGTCCCAGCTGATGCAGCGCCACTACGAGGGCTTCCTGCGTTAAGCAGGGGGAGGAGCACACTTGCGACTGGTATTGGTTGGCCCGCCCGGGGCCGGCAAGGGAACCCAGGCGGAGATCATCGCCGCCGAACTCGGCGTCCCCAAGATCTCCACCGGCGACATCTTCCGCGCCAACGTCTCCGGCGGCACCGAGCTCGGCCTTGAGGCCAAGCGCTACATGGACGCCGGTGACCTCGTGCCAGACGAGGTCACCAACAAGATGGTCGCCGACCGACTCGCTCAGGACGACGCCCAAGGCGGCTTCCTGCTCGACGGCTACCCCCGCAACACCGAGCAGGCCGAGGTCCTCGACCGCCTTCTCGAAGGACTAGGGCACGCCCTCGACCTCGCCCTCGAACTGACCGTCGACGACGACGAGGTGGTCCGCCGCCTGTCGGGCCGGCGCGTCTCCAAGTCGACCGGCAAGGTCTACCACCTCGAATTCGACCCGCCCGAAGATCCCGACTCCGACGACCTGTACCAGCGCACCGACGACCAGCCCGAGACGATCAAGAACCGCCTCAAGGTCTACGCCGAGCAGACCGCCCCGATCGTCGGCTACTACGCAGAGCGCGGCAAGCTCGTCCGCATCGACGCGATCGGCGAAGTCGGGACCATCACCGGACGAGCCATGTCCGCTATCCGCGCCCACGCGGCGGAGTAGCCCCGTGTTCCGCCGTCGCCGCCAGAGCATCCAGTACAAGACCCCCGAGCAGATCGCCAAGATGCGCGCTGCCGGGCTCGTCGTCGCCGAGGTGCATCAGGCCATGCGCGACAACGCCAAGCCAGGCGTGTCGACGGCGGAACTCGACCGGGTCGCCGAGGAAGTCATCCGATCCTGCGGCGCCGTCCCGTCGTTCAAGGGCTACGACATCGGCTTCGGCCCCTACCCCGCCTCGATCTGCTCCTCGGTCAACGAGCAGGTCGTCCATGCCATCCCCAGCGAGAAGGCCGTGCTGGCCGAAGGCGACATGGTCTCGGTCGACGTCGGCGCGATCCTCGACGGCTGGCACGGCGACGCCGCCATCACCATCGAGATCGGCCAGGTCGCCCCCGAGCTGACCGCGCTTCGCGAAGCCTGCGAGGCGTCGATGTGGGCCGGCATCCGGGCCGCGGCGACGGCCAAGCGCCTCGGTGGGATCTCCAACGCCGTCGAGCGAGCCGTGGAGGCCGCCGGCGACTACGGGATCGTCACCGGTTTCGGCGGGCACGGCATAGGCACCGAGATGCACCAGGACCCGCACATCCTCAACTACGGGCCCGCGAACGACGGCCCGAAGCTGCGCGCGGGCATGGCGCTGGCCATCGAGCCGATGATCACGCTCGGCGCGCCGGACACGGCCGAGCTCGACGACGCGTGGACGATCGTCACCGACGACGGCTCGGTCGCCGCCCACACCGAGCACACGATCGCGCTGTGCGGCGACGGCGTGTGGGTCCTGACCGCTCCAGACGGCGGCGTGGAGCAGCTGGGCGAGCTCGCCGCGAGCGTCGCTCGCGACCAGTGACGTCCGATGCCATAATGGCCTTGTGACCGACGACCAAGGCAAGCTGCGCATCTCGAACGACGACCGGGACAGGGCCGTCGAGCAGCTGCAGCAAGCGCTCGACGAAGGCCGGATCGAGCTCGGCGAGTTCGACGAGCGAGCCAAGGCCGCTTACGAGGCGAAGACGAACGCCGAGCTGGACCTGATCTTCGACGACCTGCCCTTCGACCGGTCCGACGACAAGTCGGTCCACACGATCGATCTGACGCCCGAGGAGCGCGCCGAACGCGAGGCGGCGATCCAGGAACGCGTCCACGGCGGCCATGGGCCGCCCTCGGCGCTTCGCGCCCTGATCTTCGTCGGCTGCATCACGACCGCGATCTGGGCGATCTCGTCGGTCGCCTCAGGCGAATTGCTGTACTTCTGGCCGATCTGGCCGATCATCGGTCTCGCTGTCGCCGCATGCATGCAGTGGGGCCTTGGGCGGAGCCGCTGAACGCCGTCCTAGGACGACCGTCCTGTAATGACATACTGATGAAGTGAGTGAAGACCGAGGAAAGCTTCGGATCTCGAACGCCGATCGAAACGAAGCTGTTGCCCACCTCAGAAGAGCCCTTGACGAGGGTCGCCTGGATCTGTCCGAATTCGACGACCGTTCGCGGGCGGTCTACGAGTCGAAGACGAACGCCGAGCTCGACCTGGTGTTCGACGACCTCCCGATCGAACGGGGCAAGGAACTGCGGCCCGCCGGTGACACCGGGCAGGCCGAGTCCAAGCCCCGCGGTGTGCCCCCCTCGCTCCACGGCCTCATCTGGATCGGGCTGCCGCTCACCGCGATCTGGGCGATCTCGTCGATCTCGGCCGGTGAGTTCACCTATTACTGGCCCATCTGGCCCGTCGGCATCCTGACCGCGATCGTCCTGGCCCAGTGGCTCACCGGCGACATCGATTGAACCCCTACCCTGCGAGGAGCACTCGACCATGTCCTCTCTAGAACACTTTCGCGACCGCGGCGTGCGGATCGGCGACGCCGATCGCAACGCGCTGTCCGAGCTGCTCAGGGCCTCCGTGGACAAGGGGTACCTGACGTTGGAGGAGTACGAGGAGCGCGTCAGCACCGTCATGGAGGCGAAGACCGTCGGCGACGCCGAGGAGGTGCTGTTCGACCTGCCGGCCTACCAGGCGATCATCGAGACGCAGGAACCCGGTGCCGACCCGACCCCGCCGTGGATCAAATGGCTGTGGGCGGGGGTCTCGATCCCGATCGGCATCAACATCGGCGTCTGGGCGTTCGTGCTGGCCTTGACGGGCGGCAACACGCAGTACTTCTGGCCGATATGGGTGGTCATGCCGCTCCTGATCGTCGCCGGGGTGCTGACAGTCGCGGAGCGCAAGATCATCCGGCCCGCCGTCGACGAGAAGCGCCGCAAGGAATGCGAGCGCAGAAGATACCGGCGTTGACATCCTCCTCGCTCTAAAGGGACGAGGATTCCCGGCTTGCGGTCCGCG
>NZ_JAKZEW010000043.1:0-279 GCF_022548875.1 Glycomyces sp. L485
AGGCACCAGCACCGGCCTCGCAGCCCGAGACCGCGACCGGGACCGGGAGCGAGCCCGAGCGCGACACCGGACCCGAACACGGGCCCCGAACCGGAACGGGAACCGGACCCGAGCGAGACTCCGAACAGGACTTCGATCCGGGCTCCGGACCGGGCGGACGCTCCCGCCCCGAAGACGAGCACGCCCCCACACCAGCAACACCACCAGCAGCACCGGCGGCACCGGTTGCGGCGATGCGTCTGGTACACCCGAAGACGAATAGACCACTGATCCCGGTGC
>NZ_JAKZEW010000043.1:381-34045 GCF_022548875.1 Glycomyces sp. L485
CCATCCCCTCACAGCCACCGAACCCGTTGCCACAGTGCCCGCCGCAGCCGCCGAACCGGCCGCAAGAGTCCCGCTCCTGCTCCCCACGACCGACCTCCGTGGCCGACATCGCGCACCCGACCTCCACTCAGCTCCTTCGTCGCTGCCCGCCTGAAGCCCAGACGAAAGGCACCCGGAGCCGAAGACCCCACCCCACCCAACCCTCCACCTCGTCATCGCCGCCTCGCCTGAAGTTCGCCCAAACGCCACCGGGTCACCGACAGACCACCCCGAGAACACATTCGCTCTCCGTCGCTGATCCGATCGAAGCTCACCGCAACTCGACCGACAAGCGGACTGCGATCCCGAACCAGCCCCCCTCGTTCACAGCCCACCAAGGCGGAACATCTAGTTGGCGGCCACGCGCAGCCCGAGTGCGACGAGGATTCCTCCGGTGACGCCGTTGATCCACGCTCGGACGTTCGGGCGGGTGAGGAACCGGCGCAGCAGTCCGACGAGGTTGGCCAGCGCCAGGAACCACAAGCCGTTCACGGCCGCCGCGACGAACGCCAGCTCCCCGACGTACGCCCAAGGGGCGCCGCCGCTGATGAACTGCGGTATGAGCGCGGTGAAGAACACGAGGGCCTTCGGGTTGAGCAGGTTGCACAGCAGCCCCGAGCGGAACGCCTCCCAGTGGGTCACCCGCCGGGTCGGCTCCGCTTCGGCGACGGGCTTCGAGCGGTCCTTGAAGGCCGCGTGGATCGAACGGGCGCCGAGGTAGATCAGGTAGATCGCACCCGCGACCTTGACGAAGGTGAACGCGACGACCGAAGCGGCCAGCAGCGTCGACAGACCGACGGCGGTCGCCACCACCCAGACGACGCAGCCGCCGGCGACACCGAGCGCCGTCCACATGCCGCTGCCCCTTCCGCCGAGCATGGCGTTGCGGGTCACAATCGCGAAATCGGGGCCGGGCACGATCGAGGCCACCAGGATCGCCGCGGCGAACACCATGAGCGCGGTCATCAGAGGGCTCCTCTCGGCATGAAGGACTCCATGCTCCCACCACCGGAGCCGCTTTCCCACTGGCATTCCACACCCCGGAGCCGTATGCTCGCCATCATGCGTTCGGTATCCCCGCCCGCCGCCTGAGGCGGGTCTTAACCAACTCCGACGTGTCGGGCCGCGGCCCGACACGCATTGCGGTTGTGCCCGCAGACGAGGTCCATCCTTCCGAATCTCTCTGCAGGAGAACGCGTCTTGTCCACTTCCATCGAAGTCCCCGCACGCCCGCGCGCGTCCGAGTCCGCCGCGCGACGCGGCCTGGTCTTCCTCACCGTCACCGCCCTGACTTGGGGCACGACCGGCACCGCCGCCGATCTCGTCTACCGGGTCAGCGACCTGGGACCGATCGCCGTCTCCTTCTGGCGCCACCTGGGCGGGCTGGCGCTGCTTCTGGCCGTCACCGCCTTCCTGCCGGACGGCGCCAGACGCCGTCCGGCGCGGCCGCTGCGGAACCGCTCGGTTCTGCTGGTCGGCATCGGCATCAGCATGGCGGTCTTCCAGACCGCGTATTTCGCGTCGGTGGACGTGACCGGCGTCGCTGTTGCCACCATCGTCACCCTCGGATCCTGTCCGATCGTCACCGCGGTCGGCGGTCGGCTCTTCCTCGGCGAGCGCATCGGGCGCGGTGGAGCCCTCGCGATCGCCGGGGCGCTCACGGGGCTGGCCATCCTTGTCGGCGGCAACGCTGAAGGCGTCGTCGAGCCGCTCGGGGTCGCACTGGGCCTCCTGTCGGCCGCCGGGTACGCCGGGTTCGCCCTGTTGGGGCGCCTCACCGGCCGGGACGGCAACGGCGAGGACCCGTTCACGCTCACGATGTGGTCGTTCGGGATCGGCGCGGCCGTGCTGCTGCCGCTGGCCTGGTTCGAGGGCCTGGTCCCACACGGCGACGGCATGTGGCGCGTCGTCGCTCTCATGGGATATCTCGCGGTGTTCACGACGGCGCTGGCGTACCCGTTCTATTTCGCGGGCGCGGCCAGGGTGCGGGCGGCGACGGCGTCGGTCATGATGCTCATCGAGCCGGTCACCGCCGCAATGCTGGCGGTCTTCCTGTTGGGGGAGGCGATGACGGCCGCGACGCTGGCGGGGACGCTGATCCTGCTCGGGTCCATCGCCTGCCTCGCCGCTGCCGAGTCGCGACCGGCTTAGAGTCGCCGGGCGCTCCTGCCTCCGACAAGCAACGCGACCGGCGTGAGCAGGAGCGCCCCGATCCACAACACGTTCGGCGCTCCGGCGGCGTCGACGACCAGTCCCCCGGAGAAGGACCCGACCGCGATCGCCAGGTTGAACATCATGGTGTTCAGGCTGGTCGCGATCTCGGCGTCGTCGGGGGCGGCCTCGAGGTACCAGGTCTGGACGGCCGGGGAGACCATGCCGTAGCCGATGCCCCACAGCACCAGGACGGCGATCGCCGAGAAGGCGTCGCCGACGGCGAGGGCCATGAGCGCCATGGACAGGGACATTGCGGCGGCCAGGCCGATGAGGGTGCCCTTGAGGTGCCTGCCGATGAGCGCGCCGGAGGCGACGGTCGCGACGAGCGCGGCGATGCCGAAGACCATGAGCATGCCGCCGATGCCGCCGGGGGCGATGCCGATGCCGGCGAGGATCGGGCTGATGTAGGTGTAGGCGATGAAGTGGCCCGAGACGATCAGGAACGTCAGCGCCAGGCCGATGCGCACGCCCGGGTTGGTGCGCAGCATCCGAGTGAGGGAGCTGAAGCGGACCGTGCCGGTCGAGGGGAGTTTCGGGACGAGGAGGGCGATCGCGGCGAACGTCACCAGGGAGAGGGCGGCGAGGACGGCCAGGGCGGCCCTCCAGCCGAGGTGGCCGCCGATGAAGGTGCCCGCGGGGACCCCGAGGACGGTGGCGGCGCCGATGCCGCCGTAGACGGCGGCGGTGGCACGTGGCACGTAGGTCTCGGGTACGAGACGGACGGCGATGCCGCCGGCTACGGACCAGAACGCGCCGATGCTGACGCCGACGAGGACGCGCGCGGCGATCATGAGGGCGAAGCCGTCGGCCAGCGCGGCGCCGATATTGGCGGCGGAGACGAGGACGGCGAGTGCGAGCAGGACCCGCTTGCGGTCGGCGCGGGCGGTGAGCACGGTGCTCAAGGGCGCGGCGACGGCGGCGACGAGGCCGGGGACGGTGACCATGAGGCCGGCGGTGCCGGCTGTGACGCCGAGGTCGGCGCCGATGGGGGTGAGTAGGCCGATCGGGAGCATCTCGGCGGTCATGACGACGAAGACGCCCAGGGCGACGGCGGCGACGGACAGCCACTGCTTGGTGGTGGGCCGCAGGGCGGTGGTGGGGGCGGCGGGGTGGACTCGTTCGAGGGTGGACACGGCACGGCCTTTCGGTCTCGGTTCTCGGCACGACCCGGCTGGGTCTTCATATGCCGGAACCGGTCCACCACTCGGTCCGTGCTGCGGCGACGCGGGTGGGGTCTGCGCAGGGGCCGGAGGTTCCTCGTTCGAGGCGGTCGGCCGGGGCAAGGGTCGCTTACCCCTCGGCGGTGCGCAGTGCCGTCACCCGGTCCGGACGCTTACGCGCCAGGGGCGTGGCCACTGGCCCAAGGCTAGCACCGACGCAACAGGCATGAAATATTGCGAATATCTCACCGACATGTCTTGAGCGCTAGGGCGTCGGCTCATCGAGATCGGTGTTGCGGTGGCGTGCCACACTCGGTCTGCGTCTGCGCGCACCCCTCGACGGAAGGAACTGAGGCACATGTCGGCTGAAGGCGGCACCAAAGCGATCGTGGCGGCTCTGACCGCGAACACGGGCATCGCGGTCAGCAAGTTCATCGCGGCCGGGATCACCGGTTCGGCGTCGATGTTGGCCGAGGGCGTCCACTCGGTGGCCGACGCGTCCAACCAGGTGCTGCTGCTGATCGGCGGGAAGCGGGCCCGCAGGGAGGCGAGCCCGGCGCACCCGTTCGGGTACGGCCGCGAGCGCTACATCTACGCGTTCATCGTCTCGATCGTGCTGTTCAGCATCGGCGGGCTCTACGCGCTGTACGAGGGGTACGAGAAGCTCTCGCATCCGCATGAGCTCTCGGCGCCGCTCGTCGCGATCGGGGTGCTCGTGGTGGCGATCGTCCTGGAATCGTTCTCGCTGCGCACGGCCATCAAAGAGTCGAACCACGTCCGCGGGAAGCAGTCATGGGTGAAGTTCGTGCGGGGCGCCAAGTCCCCGGAGCTGCCGGTGATCTTGCTCGAGGACATCGGCGCGCTCGTCGGCCTGATCGCGGCTCTGCTCGGCGTCGGCCTGGCGGTCATCACCGGCGACCCGATCTTCGACGCTCTCGGCACCATGGTCATCGGTGCGCTGCTGGTCGCCATCGCGGTGGTGCTCGCCATCGAAATCAAGAGCCTGCTCATCGGCGAGTCGGCGACGCTCGCGAACATCGGCGCGATCGAGGCGGCGATTCTCGCCGACGGGGGGATCACCGACATCATCCACCTCAAGACGCTCCACATCGGCCCGGACGAGCTGCTCGTCGCCGCGAAGATCGGCGTCCTCGATTCCGAGACCGGCGACGAGATCGCCGCCGAGATCAACGCCGCCGAGGAGCGCATCCGCGGGGCCGTGCCGATCGCGACAGCCGTCTACCTCGAACCGGACCTGCGCCGCTCGCCCGTCGAGTAGCTAGGCTCGTTGCATGGCGAAACTGGTGCTGGACCTGCACGACATCTACAACAAGGGCTCCCAGATCGACCGTGCGCTGAGGGAGGTCATCGACGAGGCGATCGCCAAGAAGATCGACCTCGTCGAGATCATCCCCGGCAAGGGCTCGGGGCAGCTCAAGAAGAAGGTGCTGCGGTTCCTCGACCAGAAGGAGATCAAGGCGCTCTACCACCGCGTCGACAAGGACTCCAAGAACTTCGGGCGCCTGTTCGTCCACTTCAAGCACAAGCAGCGCAAGAAGTGACGCCGGGGCGCCGCGCCCCCTCGCGGCACCCGGTTCGCGCTCAGTCGAGACGGTCGGACTCGGCCCCGAGCAGCTCGAGCAGCCGCAGCACCGGTACCCGGTAGCTGTGGCCGATCCTCAGGACCTGCACCGGGAACCGCCCTTCCTTGGCCAGCCTGTAGGCCACGGTCCTGCCGATGCCCAGGACCTGCGCGGCCGTCTCGACGTTCGTCATCACCCCGAGCGCCTTGACGCGCTCGACGGTCCAGACCTCGCCGGTAGCGACGCTCGAAGGCTCCACCTTCACATCCGGTGCCATGCTCTCCCCTTCGTCACGGTCGGCGAACCGCCGACAAGGACCAGTCGACCCGACCCGACATCGAATGTCCATAGCGAGGCCTCGTATTCACCCGCCCGCGTGTCATCGGGGCGACCGCCCCCGATCGACCCCCGGAAAAAATAGGCTAGCCTTACCTCATGTTTGATGACGTCGGGCTGAACGGCCGCGCCCTAGAACTCGTCACCCCCTGACCCCGCCAGCGCGACCGGTCACCCCGGCCGCGAGCATCACCTGCTTCCTTCCTACGGCGACGATGTTCCCTGTCACCGTCGGGGCGCCGGTCGCGCTGGCGGCCCTCCACCTCACCCGGGTCGCCTCCCAGACCTCCTGTGGCCGTCGTCGGAGTCATCGCGTTCGTCGGGCTGGTTGCGCCGCACGAGCGCGCCGCCTGAGATACGGTTCGCACAACGGGACTATCGGGTGGCGTGGGACCGGCCTCGAGCACGATGCGGACCCGGATGAGTCGAAGGTGCAATTGGGAATGCGGCAGTATGCGATGCTGGTGTCGCCGTCGGCGAACCGCGTGTACGCGCGGACCGCGGCGAGGATGATGAAGAACGAGATCGGCGTCTTCGACCATCGCCTGCTGGACGCCTCGATCGAGGGACTCGAAGAGACCGAGTTCGCCGGCATCCCGTATCTCGCCTTCTACGCAGACTCATTGAGCGAACGCGATCGCGCATGCCTGGCGAACCTGTCGTCGCTCTTCGCGCTGTACGAAGTCCACGGGTCGATGCTGGAGCCGATCCCGGTCGAGCGTCTCGACCGGTACGAGGACGACCTGATATCGATCCTGAAGTACGTCGGCAAGACGAACGAGCAGTTCACCAAGCTGCTGCTGAACGTGACGGCCGCGGCCGCCTGTTCGGCGGCTCGGCGGGCACGGAAGGGGCCCGTGGCGGAGCGGCTGTCGCTGTGCGCCGTCCACCACGAGCCCTGGTCGTCAGCCGAGCCGCACCGCGGCCAGGTGTTGGATGTCTGTCGTGGGCAGCTTGTGGTCCAGTGGCACCCAGAGGAGGAAGTCGAAGTCCTGCGACTGGCCCGCGGATATGTGGCGGTCGTCCTGGGAGTAGAGGTAGGCCTGGCGCCCGTCGTGGTGTTTGATCACAAAGGACGAGGTCTCGATCCGTGCGCTGGAAGGGAGGTCGAAGGTGGCGCGCCACTGCTTGACCTCGGTCCGCCCCGCGGTGAGGGTCAGCCTGTAGGAGTACTCCCAGCCTCGGCCCGGCTCCCAGGTCTCGTCGGGGTGGTCTTTTCGGGGGACGATCTTCGCCTGTATCCAGTCGTACTGCTCGGGTATGTCCTGGTGGCGCACCTGTCCGGCGGAGTCCTGCACCTGGAGGCCGCCGAGTTTGAGCCTGCCCCCGCCGACCCGATCGGATCTGACCTGTTTCAGGTAGTCGCCGGAGACCGGCTTGCTCTGTGTCGAAGCGGTCAGGTCGAGCTTGTTGACGTACCCGGCGGTGTCGACGGCGTAGAGGTAGCCGGCGGTGTCGAAGAAGACCGCCGAGTACAGACCGCGCTCGCCCGATTCGGGAGCCTCGGCCTTGGGAAAGCATCCCTTGGCGAGCACCTGCTTGAGCGGGTTGGCGGATGTGTCGATGCGGATCAGTGACCCGTCGTCGCCGTCAACGGCGTAGAGCCGGTGGTCGTTGGGGTGGTACGCCCAGTCGTACCAGCCTCCCGAACCGGCGGGATTGAGCTGAGTGACCTTCGGCGGGTCGGCGGCGACGTTGACACGCACCGCCGGCTGCTGCGGACCGGCGGCGATGATGTAGGTGTCGCCGTCAGGTTCGAAGTCACCGTTGACGTAGGACATGCCGCGCTCGGGCATCCCGGTGAGCTGCTTCTCGTCGAGGACTCTGCCGGTCCGGGCGTCGATGACCAGCATCGTGTCCGACCCCTGCTTCATCGCATACAGCTTGCCGTCCTTGACGCGCAGGGCCAAGGCGTCGTAGCCGGCCTTGTACGGTGTGGCGTTCTCGACTTTGGCGACCAGACCCGAGTACGGGTTCAAGGTGTAGAGCGTCGTGTCGGTCGCGCCGACCGCGAGATAGGTGTATGCGTTCTGCAGTTGCTGGTCCGTGGTGGCGGTTGCGCCTTGCTCGGTGATGGCCATTTGCCCTCGGTCCTCTCTATGGATCGGGTCGCCGTTCAGGCGTCGTCGTTGTAGTGGACTGTGGAAGTCACGCCGAGGACGGTGGGATTCCGGGTGCCCGGCGCGTCGAACGTCGGCGCCCCGCTCCTGGTCGAGCAGTGGTCGTGCCATGTCCCCGTGGAACGCACGCGTTCGATAGACCACCTGAAGTTAACTTCGATGCTTTCGACCCGCCGGGGAACTGCGCCGAAACCGGCTCGCCTGTCGGACACCCGACAGAACCGCTTGGCCGACTGAGGCCGTGAACCCTGTACGGGCACCGTGGGCGAACGCTTCGGCACCTTCTATCGGCCGCCGGGAACGCACGAGCACGAAGTCGGGCTGATTTGAGGTGTCGTCCTGCGGACCGATGACGGCGGATCCCGGATTCGGCCATGAAAGAACCCTGGCCAACTCCTCCTGGGCGACACTGAGGTCATGGGCAGCTCGATCGCGAACCCGTTCGGCCTCGGCGGTCATCGAGGTGACCGCGATGGCTTTCAGCGGCGCTCGGTCTCCCAGCGCTCCATGAGTGAGGGCAGGGAGTTCTTTGGCGAGCCAGGCGAAGAACTCGTGCAGGTCGCACGGCCGGTCATGCGAACCTGTGGACAGGCGAACGGCAAGCGAGAACCAGAAGAGCCGGTCCCCTCTTTCGAGGAAACCGGCTCTCAGCTGGACTTTCTTTGTAGCGGGAGGCGGATTTGAACCACCGACCTCCAGGTTATGAGCCTGGCGAGCTACCGAGCTGCTCTATCCCGCGTCGTTGTAATAAGAGTACATGATGCTGGAATGGGGCTGCAAGGGAGGGTTCGGTGAGCGCGGTCACTACGCATTTGTGCGCGTTTTTGAGCAGACGATGCGCACAGATGAGCCGAACGAGACCCGCACCGTGCCCGGCTCCTAGAAGCCGAGCCGTTCGAGCAGCTTCGGGTCGCGCTGCCAGTCCTTGGCGACCCTCACGTGCAGGTCGAGGTAGACGCGGCTGTCGATGAGCTGGGCGATGCCCTTGCGGGCCTTGGTGCCGACGCGCTTGAGACGGTCGCCGCCCTTGCCGATGATGATGCCCTTCTGGCTGGCGCGCTCGACGTAGATCTCTGCCCAGATCTTCTTGCGCGGCCCGCCGTCGGACTCCTCGTCCTCGATGTCTTCGATGACGACGGCGATGGAGTGCGGCAGCTCGTCACGGACGCCTTCGAGAGCGGCCTCGCGGATGAGCTCGGCGATCATGACCCGCTCCGGCTCCTCGGAGATCATGCCGTCCGGGTACAGCTGCGGCGACTCCGGAAGGTGGCCCGACAGGACGCTGACGAGCTCTTCGAGGTTCTCGCCGGTCTTGGCCGAGACGGGCACGACGTCGGCGAAGTCGGCCAGTTCGGCGACGTTCGTCAGGTGCTTCACGAGCGCGTCCTTGCTCACCAGGTCGATCTTGGTGACGACGGCGACGACCTTGGCCTTCAGGGCCTTGATCTCGTTTGCGATGAACCGGTCGCCGGGTCCGGGCTTCTCGTTGGCCGGCAGGCACAGCCCGATGACGTCGACTTCGGACCAAGTCTGGCGCACCAGGTCGTTGAGCCGCTCGCCGAGGAGCGTGCGCGGACGGTGCAGACCGGGCGTGTCGACGAGGATGAGCTGAGAGTCGGGCTGGTGGAGGATCGCGCGGACCACGTGGCGGGTGGTCTGCGGGCGGTTGGAGGTGATCGCGATCTTCTGGCCCATGATCGCGTTCGTCAGCGTCGACTTTCCGGCGTTCGGGCGGCCGATGAAGCAGGCGAATCCGGCGTGGAAGTTATTGTCAGACAACGCGGGTCACCTCTTTGCGGATGACCGAGTAGACGGTCACGCCGTCAGCGAGGTCGCGGGCGGCCCCGATGCCCTCTTCATCGCCGTCGGCGCCGAAGATCACCGCCGCTTCGAGCGTGTCGGCTCCGGCCGCGTACGCCTGGGCCACGGCCGCCTGGAGCGCGCTGAGGCGCAGCGACGGGAGGTCGACCGCCGCCGAGGCGTAGGTGCGGCCGATGCCGTCTCGGACAGCGGCGCCGGTGGGCTGCTGGACCCGTCCGGCCGCCCCCCGGGCGAGCGTGACGAGCTTCGCGTCCTCGGCGTCGAGGGCGTCGACGGTCAGGTCAGACATTGATTTTGTGCCTCTCATCGTTCGTGGATGCCGTGTCGGGCCTGACGGTGTCGTCGGCCTCGGGCAGGCGGGAGACGCGCACCGTCTCGATGCGGTTGCGGCGGCCAACGGTACCCTCCGCGGTCAGCTCGAGCCCGGCCAGGACCGCGCGGTCGCCGGCGAGCGGGACCTTCCCCAGCTCGTGGGCGAGGAGCCCGGCGACGGTGTCGACGTCGACCTCGGGAGGCTCGACGTCGAACAGTTCCGCCAGGTCGTCCACGGAGAGCCGTGCGGTGACGCGGGCGGAGCGGTCGTCGAGCCAGGCTACGGGCGGAAGCTCGTCGTCGTACTCGTCGGTGATCTCGCCGACGATCTCCTCGAGGATGTCTTCGATGGTGACCAGTCCGGCGGTGCCGCCGTACTCGTCGACGACCATGGCGATGTGGATGCGGGCGGTCTGCATCTCGCGCAGGAGGTCGTCGACCGGTTTAGAGTCGGGCACGAACGAGACCGAGCGCATCACCTCGGCGACGGCCGGGTTCACGCCTTCGAGCTTGGCGAGGTCCTTGAGGTAGGCGACGCCGCGGACGTCGTCGAGGTCCTCGCCGACGACGGGGATGCGAGAGAAGCCCGACCGCAGGGCGACCTCTTTGGCCTCGGTGGCGCTCACGTCGGCCCTGACCCACACCATCGCGGTGCGCGGCACCATGACCTCGCGGGCGACGGTCTCGCCCAAGGCGAACACCGATTCGATCATGTCGCGCTCGTCGTGGTCGACAGTGCCCGAGGCCTCGGCGGCGTCGACCAGCTCGCGGATCTCGATCTGGGAGGTCGCGAACGGGCCCTCGCGGAAGCCCTTCCCGGGAGTGACCGCGTTGCCGACGAGGATGAGCAGGCGTGCGAGCGGCCCGAGGGCGGTGCCGAGCAGGTAGACCGGGCCGGCGAGGGCCAGCGCGATCGGGTAGGCGTGTTGGCGGCCGATGGTGCGCGGGCCGACGCCTATGGCCACGAAGGACACGACGGTCATGATCGCGGCGGCGACGCCGACGGCGAACCACGATGCGTCCCAGGTGTTGAACGCGAGCACTGCGACGAGCGCTATCGCGGTGGCCTCGCAGGCGACGCGCAGGAGGATCAGGAGGTTCAGGTGCCGCGGCAGGTCCTCGGTGATGCGGACGAGCGCGGCGGCCCCGCGCCGGTGCTGTTCGGCGAGTTCGGCTGAGCGGGCGGGCGAGACGGTGGTGAGTGCCGAGTCGACCATGGCGGCGAGGCCGGCGATGAAGACGAGTGCGACGGCTGTGGCCAGCAGCGTGTAGGCGTAGCCCATCGTGTCCTAACTCTCCGTGCTCTGGGCGGCTCGTCGTTTGACGCGCCAGGCTTCGAGCAGTCGGTTCTGCAGGCCGAACATCTCCTTGGCCTGCTCGGGTTCGGCATGGTCGTAGCCGAGGATGTGGAGCACGCCGTGGACGGTGAGCATGTGCAGCTCGTCCGCGGTGGAGTGCCCGGCATCCTTGGCTTGGGACTCGGCGACGTCGGGCGAGAGCACGAGGTCGCCGAGGACCGGCATGGTCGGCTCCGTGGAGTCGGGCCGGGTCGGCATGGCGTCGTCCATCGGGAAGGAGAGGACGTCGGTGGGCCCGGTGCCGCCCATCCAGCGACGGTTGAGCTCGGTCATGTGGTCGAGGTCGACGACGAGGATCGAGAGCTCGGCGAGCGGGTTGACGCCCATCTCGGTCAGCGCGAAGCCCGCGACGGCGGTGATGCCCGCCTCGTCGACGTCGCTGCCGGACTCATTGTTGATCTCGATGCCCATCGTTTCACCGCTGCCTGTTCTGGTGGTCGTCCTTCTTGGCGTCCCACTTCTCGTAGGCGTTCACGATATCGCTGACCAGTTGGTGTCTCACGACGTCCTGGGCCGAGAGCGAGGCGAAGTAGAGGTCGTCGACCTCAGTGAGGATGTCTCGGACTGCGCGGAGCCCGGAGGGGTTGCCACGCGGCAGGTCGATCTGGGTGACATCGCCGGTGACGACCATTTTCGAGCCGAAGCCGAGTCGTGTGAGGAACATCTTCATCTGCTCGGGCGTGGTGTTCTGCGCCTCGTCGAGGATGATGAACGCGTCATTGATGGTTCTTCCGCGCATGAACGCCAGCGGAGCGACTTCGATCGTTCCGGCTTCCATGAGCTTGGGGATCGAACCCGGATCGATCATGTCGTGGAGCGCGTCGTAGAGCGGGCGCAGGTAGGGGTCGATCTTCTCACCGAGGGTGCCCGGCAGGAAGCCGAGCTTCTCGCCGGCTTCGACGGCGGGCCGGGTCAGGATGATCCGGGTGACCTCCTTGGCCTGGAGGGCCTGCACGGCCTTGGCCATGGCCAGGTAGGTCTTGCCGGTTCCGGCCGGGCCGATGCCGAAGACGATGGTGTGCTCGTCGATGGCCTCGACGTAGCGCTTCTGCCCGAGGGTCTTGGGCCGGATCGTCTTGCCGCGGCGGGAGACGATGTTGTGCGTGAGCACGTCCACGGGCCGTTCGGCGGGGGCGGCTTCGAGCATGTTCTCGGTTCGCCGGATGATGTCGGGATCGACGTTCTCGCCGTTCTCGATCAAGGCGAGCAGCTCCTTCACGAGTCGTTCGGCCGCGTGGGCTTTGCCGTTGAAGCCGGTGATGGTGATCGTGTCGCCGCGGACGTGCAGGTCGACGCCGGGGTTCTGACGTTCGATGTAGCGGAGGTTCTCGTCGGCGCGGCCGAGCAGGGCCATGAGCGCCCGCTGGTCGGCGACGGTGATCGTCGAGGTGATCTGGCCGGTAGACGTAGAGCGGTCGGTCATAGGCTTCGCCCCTGCGGGCTGTTCGCCACCTGCTTCCCAAAGGAGATGAACTGCGGCCTGGTATCGGCCGCTCGGTGTCGCCTCAATGGTAGTTCCCATGGAGGTCCCGAGACAACGTGAAAACCGGACCGCGCAGTGGTTTCAAGCGGAGATCATCGGGCCGAGCGGTTTGCCGCCGAACACGTGGAGATGCATGTGGAAGACCTCTTGGCCGGCGTCGGGGCCGGAGTTGGCGAGCAGGCGCCAGCCGGAGCCGGTGACACCTTCGTCGTCGGCGACGGCGGCGGCGACGGCGAGGGTCTCGGCGGCCAGTTCCGGGTCGGCGTGGACCAGGTCGGCGACATCGGCGTAGTGGTCCTTGGGAATGACCAGCACGTGCGTGGGCGTCTTCGGGTTGATGTCGCGGAAGGCGAGGACCCGCTGGGTCTCGCGTACCCGCTTGGACGGGATCTCGCCGGCGACGATCTTGCAGAACAGGCAGTCGTTGTCGTTCATGGGGCCGATCCTAGTCACCGGCGAGACCGCGCCGCTATCGGAAACGCACGTCGGCCCAGGAGGCGATAGTGCCGGTAGCCGAAGAGGTGGCTTCGGAGTCACGCACGTTGACCTGTCAGGGCCTGTCCTGCTCCCCCTACCTCAGCGCCCGTTCTTGGCTTCATTGGCGTAGAAGCCGAATCCCGCGCCACCGATGCCGAGTGCGGCGATCACGAGTTCGGCGACGAGTCGAATCCGACCGGAACGGGGCCTTGAGCGAACGGTGTCAGTCATGAGGACCCCCAACGGGTTCGAGGAGTGACACGTATCACTATCCTAACTGAACCGACGCGATTCCGCGGTCCTCCGAACGGGTGTCACCATCGACCCAGTCGGGCTTGGAGAACCGCCGATGCGGCGGCTCCTGCGGTGGAGGTGCGCAGGACGGTCTCGCCCAAGCGGATCGGCTCGCCGAACTCGGCCAGCGCGCGCAGTTCCTCGGGGCTGATGGAGCCCTCGGGTCCTATGACGAGCGCGATCTCTCCGCTCTCGGCGAGGTTCACCGCCGACAACGGGGTCGGCGCCTCGGCGTCGAGCACGAGGACCTGCGCGGCTTCGCGGAGGCGTGCGAGGAGCTGCTTGGTCGTGTGGAGCTCGGCGACGCGCGCGAGGTGGGCGCGGCGGGCCTGCTTGGTGGCCTCGCGGGCGGTGGCGACCCATTTGCCGCGGGCCTTCTCGCCGCGCGGGCCCTTCCATTGGGTGATGGATCGTGATGCGGCCCAGGGGATCACCTCGTCGACGCCGATCTCGGTGAGCATCTGGACGGCGCGTTCGCCCCTGTCGCCCTTGGGGAGGGCCTGCACGACGGTGAGTTTCGGGTCGGGGGCGGGGACGGTACTCCGGTCGAGGACCTCCAGTGTGAGGCTGCCGCGTTCGGCTGCGGTGACGCGGGCACGGGCGAGGCCGCCCGCGCCGTCGGAGAGCGTCAGCGTCTCGCCGGGCCGGATGCGCTGGACGTCGGCGGCGTGGTGCCCTTCAGGGCCGTCGAGGACGAAGCCGTCGGCGCTCGGCAGCGCATCGACCAGGAAGACCGAATCCACAGCGGGAGCCTATGCGTGCCCGTTGAAGGCGTCCCTCATCCTCGAGAAGAAACCGCTGCCGGTCTTGATCTCGCGAACCTCCTCGTCCCGCAGCGTGGCGAGCTTCTTGAGCAGTTCCTCCTGCTCGGCGTCGATCTTGGTGGGCGTGCGCACGTCGAGCTCGACGTACAGGTCGCCGCGCAGGCCTCCGCCGCGCAGTTTCGGGACGCCCTGGCCGCGGACCTTCTTCACGGTGCCCGCTTGGGTGCCCGGCGCGACGTCGACCTCGACCCGGTCGTCGAGGGTGTGGACGTTCAGCTTGGTGCCCAGGGCGGCCTGCGTCATCGGCACGCGGACGCGGCAGTGCAGGTCCGAGCCCTCCCGGGTGAAGATCTCGTGGGGCTTCTCGTGGACTTCGACGTACAGGTCGCCTGCGGGCCCGCCGCCGGGGCCGACCTCGCCTTCGCCGGAGAGGCGGATCCGCATGCCGTCCTCGACGCCGGCCGGCACCTTGACGGTGATGCGCCGGCGGGACCGGACGCGGCCTTCGCCGCCGCACTTGCGGCACGGGTCGGTGATGATCGTGCCGTAGCCCGAGCAGGCAGAGCAGGGGCGGGCGGTGCGGACCTGGCCGAGGATCGTGCGCTGCACGACCTGGACCTCGCCGCTGCCGCCGCAGGTGGTGCACGTCTGCGGTTCGGCGTTCCCTTCGGAGCAGGAGCCCTCGCATTCGTCGCAGAGGACCGCCGTGTCCACGGTGAGGGTGGATTCGGTGCCGAACGCGACCTCTTCGAGGTCGAGGTCGAGGCGCAGCAGCGCGTCGTTGCCGGGGCGGGTGCGCGAGCGGGGCCCGCGCCTGCCGAAGCCGCCCATGGAGCCGCCGAAGAAGGCGTCCATGATGTCCTCGAAGCCCATGAACGGCGCGCCGCCCGCGCCTGCGGTGGCGCGGTCGAACGGGTCGCCGCCGGCGTCGACGACTGCCCGCTTCTGCGGGTCCATGAGGACCTCGAAGGCGGCGTTGATGTCTTGGAGCCGCTCCTCGGCGTCGGGCTCGTCACTGACGTCGGGGTGGTATTTGCGCGCCAGTTTCCGGTACGCCTTCTTCAGGTCGTCCTCGGAGGCGTTCTTGTCGACACCGAGGATGCCGTAGTAGTCCTTAGCCACGTGCGCTCTCATAGTCCCTTGTCAGCGGTTCTGTTCCAAAATCTCTGATACGTAGCGGGCCACGGCCCGCACGGCCGCGATCGTGCCCGGGTAGTCCATGCGCGTGGGACCCAGGACGCCCATGTGGCCGACCACGGCGCCGGGCCCGTACCCCGCGGTGACCACGGCGGTCTCGCGAAAGTCGTCGATCTCGTTCTCGTCGCCGATGCGGACCGTCAGCAGCGGGCCGGTGTCGGCCCGGCCGAGCAGCTGCATGAGGACCACTTCCTCCTCCAGCGCTTCCAGGATCGAGCGCAGCGAACCCGCGAAGTAGGCGGTGTGGCGCGTCAGGTTGGCCGCGCCGGCGACGGCGATGCGCTCCTCGGTGCGGGAGACGACGGTCTCCAGCAGCACTCGGGCCAGCGCCGACGCCGAGGGGCGCAGCTCGGGCCTGGCCAGTTCTGCGAGGTCGGCGATGATCCTCGGGGCGTCGGCGAGCGGTTTGCCCTGGAGCTGCTCGTTGATGAGCCGGCGCAGTTCGAGGACGTCGTCCTCGGCGAGGTCGGCGGGCAGTTCCAGCTGGCGCTGCTCGACCCGGCCGGTGTCGGTGATCATGACGAGCATGACCCGCTCGGGGGTGAGGGAGACGAGCTCCAGGTGGCGCACCGAGGAGCGGTTCAGGCTCGGGTACTGGACGACGGCGACCTGGTGGGTCAGCTGCGACAGCAGCCGCACGGTCCGGGTGACGACGTCGTCGAGGTCGATGGCCTCGGCGAGGAAGCGGTGGACGGCGCGCCGTTCGGCGGCCGACAGCGGTTTGATCTTGCCGAGCCGGTCGACGAAAAGCCGGTAGCCCTTGTCGGTGGGGATGCGGCCGGCGGAGGTGTGGGGCTGGTGGATGTAGCCGGCCTCTTCGAGGAAGGCCATGTCGTTGCGGACGGTGGCCGCGGAGACGCCGAGGGCGTGGCGCTGGGCCACGGCCTTCGATCCCACCGGCTCCTGCGTGGCGACGTAGTCCTCGACGATGGCGCGCAACACTTCGAGCTTGCGATCGTCCATCGCCGTCACTTCCTTTCGTTCGCTCGCCGTGCCTTGGTCCGACTGGACTCAAGTTTGGCACTCCGGCCTACAGAGTGCCAGTCTACGGGTGGCCTCAGACAGTCGGGAGGACGAGCGCACCGTCGTCGCCGACGGTCACTCCGGCGTCGCCGAAATCGGAGGCGAGGTCGCTGATCGTGGCGATCGCCTCACCGTCCGGGTCGAGCAGCGGGTAGCCGTTGTCGTCGTCCATGACGGTGGGCACGAGCGTGCCGCCCTCGAGGGCGCCCTCTTCGGTGAAGGTGACCTTGAGGATCCCGGCGACGCCGAGCGGCCCGTCGGTGTTGAACAGCTTCTGGCCGCCGCCGAAGTTACCCAGCGAGTAGGCGATGAGCTTGCCGTTGTAGAGCTCCATGCCGCGCAGCACGTGCGGGCCGTGGCCGATGACCAGGTCGGCGCCGGCGTCGACGCAGGTGTGGGCGAACGCTCGGGTGTCGCCGCGGTCCTCGCCGTAGTAGGTCTCCACGCCCTCGGGCGTGTGGAGTTGGTCGGAGCCCTCTGCGCCGAGGTGGGCGGTGGCGACCACCAGGTCCGCCTGGGATTTCGCCTCGGACACGAGCGTCGCGACCGCGTCGAGGTCGCGCACGTCGGTGTAGAAGGTGTAGGGCGCGAAGCCCACGACGCCGACGGTGACTCCGGCCTCGGTCTCGAAGAACGCGACCTCGTCCTTGACGCCGGTGATCGTCATGCCGGCGTCGCGGACGGCGTCCTGGGTCTCGGTCGCTCCGTCGGGGCCGGCGTCCCAGCCGTGGTTGTTGGCCTGGTTGAGGACGTCGATACCGGCGTCGGCGAAGACCTGCGCGTACTCGGCGGGGAGCCGGAAGTAGATGCAGGAGCCGCCGCCGCACTTGTCGAACTCGAGGGTCGACAGCGCACCTTCGAGGTTGGCGATGACGACGTCGCCGGTGAGCTCGGAGCGGACGTCGTCGAAGAAGCTCGCGCCCTCGTCGGAGGGCATCCGATTCGGGTAGGACCCGGGCATGGTGTCGCCGACGTGGGTGATGGTGATCGAGCGGGGCGGCTCGGGCGAGGGCGAGGCGGCGGGGCTGGTCTCCTCGGCGGCGCCTGCGCCGACGTCCTCGGGCACGGGCGCCTCTTCGGAGCAGGCGGCGGTGGCGGCGAGGCCGGCGACCGCTCCGGTGAGCAGTCCTCTGCGGGGCAGCGTGCGCGGCTTGTGGAACAGGTCGTGCATGGGTGTGGGCTCCGGGAGGTCGGGGGCATGTCGACTTGGACGTCGCAGTCAGGCCGTGAGATCCCTCACGACCGCGTCGGCGAGCAGGCGGCCTCTCAGGGTGAGGTGGAGGCGGCCGTCCTCGATGACCGCGAGGCCGTCGGCGACGACCTGCTGTGCGGCCGCCGCTCCGTTCGTTCGGAGCAACGATACCGGCAGACCGCCACTGAGACGAGTTCGAAGCATCACACGCTCTAGATATCGATCATCATCAGTGAGGGTTTCGCACCCGGCGAGCGGTAGGCCGTCCGCGAGCGCCGCCGCGTACGTCGAAGGGTGCTTGTGGTTCCACCAGCGCAGGCCCGGCAGGTGCGAGTGGGCGCCCGGGCCGGCGCCCCACCAGTGCCCGCCGTCCCAGTACAGAACGTTGTGGCGGCAGCGGGCCTCGGGCGTCTTGGCCCAGTTGGAGACCTCGTACCAGGAGAAGCCGGCGTCGGTCAGGGCCGCCTCGGCGGCGAGGTAGCGGTCGGCGGCGACGTCGTCGGAGGGCCGGGGCACCAGGCCGGAGCGGATGCGCCTGGCCAGCTGCGTGCCGTCCTCGACGATGAGCGCATAAGCCGAGACGTGGTCGACCCCGGAGTCGACGGCGGCCTTCAGGCTGGCCGCGAAGTCGGCCTCCGTCTCGCCGGGCGTGCCGTAGATCAGGTCGAGGCTCACGTGCTCGAAACCGGCCCGGTGCGCGTGCTCGACGGCGGCGAGGGCTTTGGCCGGCGAGTGCTCACGGTCGAGGACCTTGAGGACGTGCGGCGCCACCGACTGCATCCCGACCGACAATCGCGTGAAACCGCCGTCGAACAGCTCGGCGAGGTACGCCGCGTCGACCGACTCGGGATTGGCCTCGGTCGTCACCTCCGAGCCGGGCGCGAGACCGAAGGCCGCGTCGATCTCGGCGAGGATGGCGGCCAGGTCCGAGGCGGGCAGCAGCGTGGGCGTACCGCCGCCGAAGAACACCGTGTCCACTCGCGGCGGCGCCTCGAACAGCGCCGCGGCGGCCCGGACCTCCGCCCGGACGATCCCCGCGTACGTCTCCCGTGAGACCCCGGCGCCCAGTTCAGCGGCGGTATAGGTGTTGAAGTCGCAGTAGCCGCAGCGCGAGACGCAGAACGGGACGTGGACATAGAACCCGAAGCCCCCACGGGCGGTATCGGGCGAATTCGCGGCAGCGGCGATGACTTCAGAGGACACGCCGACTACGGTACTGGCGTGGAACGCAATGACGCACTGATCGCCTACCGCTCCGACCGGGCGGTGGCCACGATTACCCTCAACGATCCCGCCCGGCGCAATGCGCTGTCGACCGCGCTGCTCGCGCGGCTCCGAGAGGCGCTCGCCCGCGCCGTCGCCGACGAGACGGTCCGCGTGATCGTCATCGACCACGCCGGACCCGTGTTCTGCGCCGGGGCCGACCTGGCAGAGTCCGCGCGAGCGACCCGCGCCGCAGACCTCCCCGCCGCGCACCTGGCCGAGGCGCTCGCCGACATGTGCGAAGCGCCCAAACCCGTCGTCGTGGTCGCGCGCGGCGCCGTGCGCGGCGGCGGCATGGGGCTGCTCGCCGCCGCCGACGTAGCCGTCTGCGACCCGAATGCCAGGTTGGCGTTCAGCGAGGTGCTCCTAGGCGTGGTGCCCGCCGTGATCGCACCGGTCGTGGCCCGCAAACTCACCGAGGGCAAGATGCGCGAACTGTTCCTCACCGGCGACTCGTTCGGCGCCGATGACGCGCGCCGGTGGGGCCTCATCGCCTACGCCGGCGAAACCGAAACGACGCTGGAGGACGTGCTCGTCCGGCTGCGCGCGGGCGGTCCAGGCGCGCAGGCGGGGATCAAGACCCTCACCGGCGGCACCGGGCTTCGCGCCTCGCTCAACGAGGCGGCTGCGCTGACCGCCGAGTACTTCTTCGCCGAAGAGGGACGCGAAGGTGTCCGTTCGTTCCTTGAGAAGGACACCCCCTCCTGGGTACATTAGTGGCCACTGACCTGATCGGAGGAACGTTGCGCGCTCTCCCCGCGATGCTCTCGCTCCTGCTGATCGGCGGCACGGCCGCATGCGGCGACGCCGTCGACGACATGCTCACCCCACGGCCGACCGGCTGCTACATCGGCGACACCGCCGAACCGCTGCACCTGAGTGCCGAGCAGACCTTCCACGCCGCCACCATCGCCGCCGTCGGCCACAGGGACGGCATGGACGAACGGGCCGTGGCCGTGGCGATCGCCACGGCGTTCCAAGAATCGAAGCTGTCCAACGTCGACTACGGCGACCACGACTCGCTCGGACTGTTCCAGCAGCGCCCCAGCGTCGGCTGGGGCACCGAGGAGGAGATCCTCGACCCGGTCTACGCCTCGTTCAAGTTCTACGAGAAGCTGCGCCGCACCGACGGCTGGCAGGACATGGAGATCGGAGACGCGGCGCAGGCCGTGCAGGTGAGCGCCTACCCGGACCTGTACGACCAGTGGGAGGACGACGGGCTGGCGGTCGCGGCGGCGTTCGCCGGCGGCGAGGAGGCCGGCCTGTCGTGCATCGCCGGCGGCGCTCGGGAGGTCTCGACGGACGCGGCGCTGCTCGCCGAGGCGTACGCCTACCAGTGGGGCACCGAGGTGTCCGGGGTGGACGGCCAGGTGATCACGATCGGCGCCGAGGACGCCGCGGCGGGCTGGAACCGGGCGTCGTGGGCCGTCGCGAAGTCCTATGAGTTCGACATCGCCTCGGTGACGTACGCGGGAATGCGCTGGGAGCCGGGCGAGAACGGCTGGGTCGCGCCCGAGGGCGAGGTGGCCGAAGTTGCGGCCTCCGACGCCTTGGCCGTGACGGTCGCGCTGGCCGATCCGGCGTGATCACCAGCTGAAATACGTTATCTCGCACCGGTTTGTCAGCAAAGCCGGTCCTTCGGTTGTGGACTGAGGACGCTAGCGTGAGAGCTGTAACCCTGCCCATGCCCATGCCCATAAGGAGCACGACGATGGCATATCCCCCTCAACCGCCCGGACCGAGTCGACCCGGCGGCGCGGACCCCCTCATCGAATGGGGCGTCAAACCCCACCCAGGCAGGCCGCAGAAGGTCAACTGGTTGACCCAGGTCCTGTGGGCCTACATGGCCATCGCAGTGCTCATGCTGCTGTTCTCGATCATCGCGGTGGCGACCGCGCCGTTGTGGATGGCGACCGGCTTCATCGTGACCTCCGGGATCGTCGGCCTGATCTTCCACGCCCTGTCGATCGTGCTCGTGTGGTTCATCGTCAAAGAGCGCCTCGGCGTCTTCGGTGCCCAGGAACCCCGCACGGCCCTGTACATCGGGCTGGGCGTCCTCGGATTCTTCTCCCTGTTCGGGTTCTTCGGCGGTTGGGGGCTCGGCTGGTACGCCGCGTTCGGCGCGCTGCTGGGCCTGGCGAAGCTCGGGGCCGTCGGCGCCGCGTTCTTCCTGGTCTTCCAGCCCGAAGTGGCGCAGTGGCTGCGTTCGAAGCCAGGGAACCTGCCCAGGCAGCAGCCCCCGCAGCAGCCGATGCCGCCCGGCCAGCCGCCGCAGGGCCATCCGCAACAGGGGTACCCCCAGCAGCCGCCGTCGCCGTGACGCGGCAATCGAATCCGAGGTTGCCGTGACGCCGGTGCGGCGCCGGTGAAGGACCAGGACTCGCCGGTGTACGCGCGGCGGTCCCGCACCATTCCCACGGCCGGCCGGTGGTCGCGACGAGGCCGACCGGCCCGCTCGCCGGCTCCGATCAGGTGACCGCCGCGCGAGGCAGGGGCGGCCCCGGTCAGTACCGGGGCCGCCCTCGATCGCTCAGTCCTCGTCGGTGCGGAGCGCGGCGATGAACGCCTCCTGGGGGACGTCGACGCGGCCGACGGTCTTCATGCGCTTCTTGCCCTCTTTCTGCTTCTCCAGCAGTTTCCGCTTGCGGGAGATGTCGCCGCCGTAGCACTTGGCGAGGACGTCCTTGCGCAGCGCCCGGATGTTCTCGCGGGCGATGATGCGCGAGCCGATCGCCGCCTGGATCGGCACCTCGAACTGCTGGCGCGGAATGAGCTTCTTGAGCCGCTCGGCGAGCCTGACGCCGTAGGCGTAAGCCTGGTCCTTGTGGACGATCGCGGCGAACGCGTCGACCCGCTCGCCCTGGAGGAGGATGTCGACCTTCACCAGGTCGGCGGTCTGGGAGCCCTCGATCTCGTAGTCGAGCGAGGCGTAGCCCTTGGTGCGCGACTTGAGCTGGTCGAAGAAGTCGAAGACGATCTCTGCCAGCGGCAGGGTATAGCGGATCTCGACGCGGTCGGTCGACAGGTAGTCCATGCCCTCCTGGACGCCGCGCCGCGACTGGCACAGGTCCATGACCGCGCCGATGTACTCCGTCGGGGTCAGGACCGTGGCCTTGACGATCGGCTCGGTGATCGAGGCGATCTTCCCCTCGGGGAACTCCGATGGGTTGGTGACCTCTATCTGCTCGCCGTCCTCCATGGTGACCTGGTAGACGACGTTCGGGGCAGTGGAGATCAGGTCGAGGTTGAACTCGCGTTCGAGACGCTCGCGAATGATCTCCAGGTGCAGCAGACCGAGGAAGCCGACGCGGAAGCCGAAGCCCAGCGCCGCCGACGTCTCGGGCTCGAACTGGAGGGCGGCGTCATTGAGCTGGAGCTTGTCGAGCGCCTCGCGAAGGTTCCCGTAGTCGGAACCGTCGAGCGGGTAGAGCCCGGAGAACACCATCGGCTTGGCCTCGGTGTAGCCCGGCAGCGCCTGGCCGGCCGGTTTGCGCTCGTCGGTGACGGTGTCGCCGACCTTCGACTGGCGCACGTCCTTCACGCCGGTGATGAGGTAGCCGACCTCGCCGACGCCGAGGGCCTTGCCGGGGACCGGCTCGGGGCTGATGACGCCGATCTCCAGCAGCTCGTGGTCGGCCCTGGTCGACATCATGCGGATGCGGTCGCGGGCTTTGAGCCTGCCGTCGATGACGCGGATGTAGGTGATCACGCCGCGGTAGATGTCGTAGACGGAGTCGAAGATGAGGGCGCGGGGCGGCGCGTCGGCGTCGCCTATCGGGGCCGGGATCTGCTCGACGATCGCGTCCAGCAGCTCGGCGACGCCCTCGCCGGTCTTGCCCGAGACGCGGAAGACGTCCTCGGGCTCGCAGCCGATGAGGTGCGCGAGTTCCTCGGCGTAGCGGTCCGGTTCGGCCCCGGGCAGGTCGATCTTGTTGAGCACCGGGATGATCGTCAGGTCGTTGCCCATCGCCAGGTACAGGTTCGCGAGCGTCTGCGCCTCGATGCCCTGGGCGGCGTCGACGAGCAGGAGCGCGCCCTCGCAGGCCGCGAGCGAGCGCGAGACCTCGTAGGTGAAGTCGACGTGGCCGGGCGTGTCGATCATGTTGAGCACGAACTCTGAGCTCTCGGCCTCGCCGGAGCGGGCCGTCCACGGCATGCGGACCGCCTGCGACTTCACGGTGATGCCGCGTTCGCGCTCGATGTCCATCCGGTCGAGGTACTGCGCCCGCATCTGGCGGGCGTCGACGACCTCGGTGATCTGCAGCATGCGGTCCGCCAGCGTCGACTTGCCATGGTCGATGTGCGCGATGATGCAGAAGTTCCGGATCGACTCCGGAGCGGTCGAACCTGGCGCGTTCGTCACGGTGGCCCTTCCTTGCTCGTGTGGGGTGGGCGATCCAATTCTGCCTCATGCACCGGCCCGGCCCCGAACACCCGAGGAAGAAGGCCGTCCCCGCCACCCTCTGCCGAGGCGCGGCTCCGCGAACGTCGCGGTGCGGCGGAACGGCCGGGGCGAGCCTGTGACGATCAGGCGCCGACGGCGACCGGTTCGGGTTCCACGGCGCTGACCCTCTTCACCCGGGCTCCGACGGCCCCGATGACGAACATCAGGACGCCGACGGCCAGCCAGGAGCAGAGCACCACGACCGCGGTGCCCGCGCCGTGGCCGTCGAAGAACGACACCGAGCGCAGGAGGGTGGCCCCGGCGCCGGGCGTCAGGTACTGGCCGACCTCGCCCCAGGGGGCGGGCAGGAGCTCGGGGGCGCTGGTCAGGCCCGACAGGGGGTTGCCGACCAGCATGATCGCGACGGCGCCGATGATCGTGCCAGGGCGGCCGAGCAGCCTGGTCAGCCCGAGGACCGCCCAGGAGGCGGCGAGCAGCGACAGGGCGATCGCCCCGGCGACGGTCCAGAAGTCGCCTTCGACCGAACCGAGCCAGTAGCGCAGGATCGCGGCGATGGCCGCGGCGGCGGCCAACGGCGCGAGGACCGCGGCGACTGCTTGGCGGCCTGAGCCGCGCACGCTCACAGCGATGAGCGCGGCGATGATGAGGCCGCCGGCGGCCATCGGCAGGGCGGAGGAGGCGAGGCCGGCGCCGTTGGGGTCCTCGGCGGGGAGCGCGACGACGTCCTCGGTGTCGACGGTGACGGAGCCGGGCTGTCCGGCAGTCTCGCCCATGCCGGCGGCGATCTGGTCGGCGATGCCCGTGACCACGCGCGCGACCATGGGTGAGGCGGCGGTGGCGGTGTAGAGGTCGACGCCGTCGGGGCCGATCGCGAGCGCCGCGTAGACCTCGCGGCGCTCGATCATCTCGACGGCCGCGGCGGGATCGGCCGCCTCGACGACGCCGAAGCCGTCGGGTTCGGCGTCGTCGAGCTGGTCGGCCACCTGTGCGGCGGCTTCGGGCGGGCCTATGACGGCGATGGGCACGTTGTTGGGGCCCATGCTGGTCGAGGGCCAGGCGAAGGCGATGGTGAGGAGACCGACGATGAGGGTGAGGCCGAGGATGAGGCCGACGACGTGGCCGAGCGGGCTGCGGGGCGGCTCAGAATGGGCGGTGGCTTCCATGACTGCTTCCAATCGCTCATAAGATACAGTTCGTATCTTATATACGATCCAGGAATACCATAAGAAACGATTAGTATCCAATGGGGGTTCGCATGGTGCAGGAGGTCCGGTCGCGGCGACGCGGCAGGGAGCTGGAAGAGGCCATCTACCAGGCGGTGTGGGACGAGCTGCGGGAACACGGGTTCACCAGGCTCACGATGGACGGCGTGGCGCGCCGCGCGGGCACGAGCAAGCCGGTGCTGTACCGGCGCTGGGCGAACCGCGTCGAAATGCTGGCCGCCGCTGCGACTCACTTCCTACCGGACTCCGAGACCGTCCCCGACGCCGGGAGCCTGCGCGCCAATACGATCGCCGTGCTCAAGGTCATGCGCGAGCGCATGCGGACAACCGGCCGCACCACGATGCTCGGCCTGCTCACCGAGATCGCGGCGAACCCGGAGGCCAACGCGCCGGTCATCGAGACCTTCATCGGCTTCATGCGCAAGATCATGACGGAGGTGGCGCTGGCTCGCGCGGTCGACAGGGGCGAGATCGAAGAGGAGCAGATCACCACCCGCCTACGGACGCTGCCGCTGGAGCTGGCGCGCATGGAGTTCATCGTCACCGGCGACCTGCCTGACGTGTCGATCGAGGAGATCGTCGACACGGTCTTCCTGCCCGCGCTGGAGGCCCGGAGGCGTTAGCCGTGCCCCAATCGGGGGCCTGGGTGCTTGTGGCGCACCCGACCTGGTGTAACCTGGCTCGCGGTCAGAGTCCCAGGACGTGTGCCCTCCCCGGCTCCTGGTAACGTTGACAGTCGCGCGGAGCGCGCCCTGCGCCCGACGCGGTTTGTAAGGAACCAAGTAATCACGAGACTGAGGCTTCACGCGTGGCGAACATTAAGTCCAAGGAAAAGCGCAACCGGCAGAACGAGAAGCGCCGGATGCGCAACAAGGCCGTGAAGTCGTCGCTGAAGACCGCCATCCGGAAGTTCCGTGAGTCGGCGGCCACCGGCGACGTCGCCGCCGCCGAGGCGCACCTGAAGGCCGCCAGCCGCGAGCTGGACAAGGCCTACTCGAAGGGCGTCATTCACAAGAACCAGGCCGCTCAGCGCAAGTCGAAGATGGCTGCGGCCTACAACAAGCTGGCCCAGGCCGCCTAGTTCGGGCCTGCCGCAACTCAAGCTTTGCACGAAGGCCCCGACGGGTCTCACCCGTCGGGGCCTTCGGCATTCCCGGATTCAGGCTCACGTTCCCTCCCCCATCCGGATGAAACGCTCAGATGCGATCAACCCCAACGGCACCAATATGCCCGCCGCTGTTCGAACGAATCCCAAGCCTGGACCGTCACACCCTTATCCACCCGTCACACCTGCTTGGGAGCCTGGTGTCATTTCTTAGGTAGGCGAGAAGGTGGTAAGTGGGCGGGTACCCGGGACCGCTAGTGTGCCTTTCAGCGGCCTCGTCCGCGGTCGACCGCCCCGGCGATCACATCGTTGAGCTTCACCATCGCCGCCACCGCGAGCGGCAGCACCAGCACCACCCACCAGGAGACGAGCTCGGTGAGCGCCATGAGCACCCCGAGCGCGATCGTCCCCTCGAAGAACACCACGCACCACGCGTGCGACAAGTACACGTGCCGCAACCGCAGCGCCCGCGCGTACCAGGGCCGCTTGGGCCGGGCCACTCGACCGCGACGGTACTCAGACACGCCCGCCAGCCCCGCTCAGCCGCGTGATCTCCAAGATCGCGTGCTCCAGTGCCCACGCCCGGTCGTCGGCGCCGCCCTTGACCTCGCCGTTGAGTCGGGCGCACACCCGCATCGCCTCGGCCAGCCCGTCGGCGGTCCAGGTCCGCGCCTGCCGGCGCGCCTTGTCGATCTGCCAAGGCGCCATCCCCAGCTGCCCGGCGAGCTGATTCGCGCCGCCGCGCTCAGAGGCCACCCGTGAGAGATTCCGCACCGCCATCGCCAGCGCGTCCGCGATCGGCACCGGATCGACGCCGACCTGCATCGCCCAGCGCAGCGCCCCGAGCGCCTCGCCGGCGTTCCCGGCCACGGCCGCGTCCGCGACGCTGAAGCCGGTGACCTCGGCGCGTCCCGAGTAGTAGCGGGCGACGCCGTCGACGGTGATATTGCCGTCAGTGTCCGACACGAGCTGCGCGCACGCCGAGGCGAGTTCGCGCAGGTCCGATCCGACGGCCTGGATGATGGTGTCGGCGATCTCGGCCGAAGCCGAGCGCGGGGAGGCCCCGGCGGCGCGCAGTTCACCGCGCACGAACGCCACCCGGTCCGGCTGCCGCTTGATCTTCGAGGCCCGCACCAGGTCCACGTCGAGCTTCTTGAGCCCCTCGGACAGGGCCTTGCCCTTGTTGCCGCCGTTGTGGCACACGGCCATGTAGATGCCCGGGGCGGGGCGCGATGCGTAGTCGACGAGCGCGGCGACGGTGTCCTTGTCCGCGTCCTGTCCGGACTGGACGATCGCCACCACGGCCCCGCCGAACAGGGTCGGGCTGGTCAGTTCGGCGAGAGAGCCGGCGGTGAGGTCGGAGGCGGGGACGCGGTTCACCACCGGGGCGGGGTCGGATTCCGGCAGGTCGGCGCGCACCGCCGCGACATACTCGGCGGCGGCGCGCTCGGCGAGGAATTCGTCGTCGCCCAGCACCAGGCGGATTTGATGGAGTGCAGCCACGACTCCATCCTTCCATGCTTCCGAGCGCGGTCCCAGATTCCTCCGCGCCATAGCTCCAGGGAAGGGGTCGCTGTCCTGCGCAGCTGCGACAGACCGGGGCGGAACGCGTCCCCGGGCTGTCACTCGAACGGCATCACCGCCTCCGCCGATCGCGTGAACCAGGAGGGCCCGAAGGCGCTCGCCCGCGCAGGGCCTCACCGCTGTGTCGTCACTTGAAAGGCGTCGCCGTCCCTCGTCACCGTGATCGCTCCCGCCAGGTCGGTGCGGAACACCAGTGCCCCCGTCGCCTCCAGCAGCGTGAGCGGCCCCGGGTCGGGATGCCCGTACTCGTTGTCCGCGCCGACGCCCACGAGCGCGACCGCCGGGTCGGCGGCCTCCAGGAACTCCGGCACCTGGAACGCCGAGCCGTGGTGCGGCACCTTCAGCACGTCGACGTCGAGGAGCCATTCGGCGTCCAACAGCATCCGTTGCGCCTCCAGCTCGACATCCCCGGTGAGCAGGACGCTCGTGCCGGCCACATCGGCTCGCACCGCCACGGAGTTGTTGTTCGGGTCCGAGCGGGTGCCGCTCAGCAGCCGTTCCGGAGGCGAGAGCACCTCCAATCTGGTCGCTCCGAACTCGTACACCGCGCCCGGCACCGGTTCCAGCACCGGCACCTCGGCGGCACGTTCGGCAACGAGGTCGAATCCGTACCGGGCCTCTCCCGGCGGCGGAGCGAGCATCGCCTCCACATCACGCCCGTCCATCACGCCGGCGACACCGGCCGCGTGGTCGATATGGAAGTGGGACAGCACGAGCAGCGCGATCCGGTCGACTCCGAGGTCGTCCAGGCAGGCGTCCACGGCGGTCGGGTCCGGGCCCGCGTCGACTACCACCACCGCGTCTCCGGCGGGCAGCACGAGCGCATCGCCCTGGCCGACGTCGCACATCGTCACCACCCAGCCCGACGGTGGCCCGCCCGTGAACAGGCAGGCCGGGATCGCGCCCAAGGTGAGTGCCGCGAGGACCGCCAGCAGAGGCCGACGCAGGGCGTGGATGTGGAGGAGGCCGATGAGGACCGCCAGGATCAGTCCCGCGAGCAGCCCCCACCATGCCCCCTTCGGCCACGGCAGGACTCCGCCCGGCACCTCGGCGCCCGTCTGCGCCAACCACACCAGCCACGACGCCGGGATCGCGGCCAGTTGCGCGCACCACTCCCCCGCCGGGAGCCACAACGCTGCCGCGACCGCGGTGAGGACCGACAGGATCACTACCGGCGCGGCGACCAGGGTCGCCAGCAGGTTCACCGGGATCGCCACGAGGCTGATCCCGCCGGCCCAGGCCGCCAGCAGCGGGGTCACCGCCGCCTGTGTCGCGGCCGGGATCGTCACCGCCAGCGCCACCGCCTGCGGCCAGCCGCGGTGTTCCAGCGGGCGGGCCCACCGGAACGCCAGCAGCACCAGCCCGGCGCACGCCGCCACCGACAGCGCGAACCCGGGCTGTGCGGCCATGTCCGGGTCGGCCAGGATCAGCACCAGCGCCGCCGTGGCGAGCGCGGGCATCACCGCTTTCGGCCGCCCCGCTGCGAGCGCCAGCAGCATCATCCCAGCCATGACCGCCGCACGGAGCACGCTCGGCTGCGGCCCCGCGACGATCACGATGCCCGCCACGGCCGCCGCCCCGACCGTGACGCGCGCTCTCGGGCCGGCCCGCAGCGCCAGAGCTGTGCCGAGGACCGATCCGACCACCAGACTCAGGTGGTATCCGGAGACGACCACCAGATGGACCAGGCCGGTCGTGCGGAAGTCCTGCGCGAGTTCCGGGTCCATCGCGGAGGTGTCGCCGACCGCGAGTGCCGGGATCAGGCCGGACTCGGGTTCGGGCGCCGCTTCGGCCGCTCGGGCGAGTCGGTCGCGGACGTGTGCGGCGAATCGGTGCGGTGCGGCGGGCCGACCTGCGGTCTCCGGTGGTCCGCGCGAGCTCACCACGGCGGCGGTCAATCGGCCGGGGTCGGGCTCGCGGATCACCGCTGGGAGTGTGAGGCGCTGGCCTGCGGTCACTGCGGACCATTCTTCGCCGTCGGCGACGAGGAGGACGCGCCAGTTCCCATGGACCGCGTTCGTGCCGGCGGTGAACGACCGGAGGCGCGCTCCTGCCGTGTAGACGCCGGGGCGGCGTGCCGATGGTTTAGGGGCGGTGTCGAGCACGAGCTCGGCTTCGCCGCCGGTTTCGGCGTCGACGAGGCGGCCGAGGCCGTCGTGGTCGCGTACCACGACGTGGACTGTCGTGACGGCCGAGGCGAGCATCCCTCCGAACGCGATCGTGGCGACCGCCGCCCAGATGCGGTTGCTTCGTCCGCGTCCCAGCAGGACCACGGAAGCGCAGCCGGCCGTGGTGACGGCGCAGGTGAGGGGATCGCCGTAGAGGCCGCCGAGTGCGGCGCCCCAGGCGCCGACGGCCGCCAGGGGCAGTCGCCAGTCCCGGCGGACGACCGCTGAGGCCTCGCTGTGCCGTCCGCTCATGGTGCTCACAGCGTCACGTGGTCGCGGAGCTGCTCCAGCATCGCCGGTCCGACCCCTTGCACCTCGGCGAGTTCCTCGACCGATTGGAAGCTGCCGTTGGCCTCCCGGTGGTCGATGATCCGCTCGGCCAGGACCGGGCCGATTCCCGGCAGTGCCGTCAGAGTGTCCGTGTCCGCCACGTTCACGTTGACAAGGCCTCCGGCTGCGGGGCCGCCGCCTCCTGCGGCCCCTGCGGCTTCTTGCTCAGCGGGTATGGCGACGAGGTCGCCGTCGGTGACTACGCGGGCCAGGTTGAGGAATCCGGGGTCGGCGCCGTCGTCCAAGCCCCCCGCCGCTTCGATCGCGTCGGCGACTCGCGACCCGGCTTCCAGTTCGACGATCCCCGGTTCCTTCACGGCTCCGGCGACCGAGACGACGATCGTCTCCGGTTGCGCCGAGGCGGTGTCGGCGGATTGGGCGGCCGCGGTCGTCACGGGTTCGGATCGTGGCCAGGCGAGGACGGTGATGAACAGGCCGGTGGCGGCGGCGACGATCGCGACCGCCGCCAGCACCCGCCGGTTGATGTGGGACAGGCCGACTCTCGCTTGGATCTGCTCGGCGCGGTCGGTGAGCCGCTGCCGCGCGGGCCTATCGGAGAGCGGTGTTGCCGCGACCTCGCCGCTGGCGGTGTCGACGGTCTCCTTGCAGACGCGTTGCGCTTGGTCGGCTTCGTCGAGTTTGAGCCGGAGCCTTGCGGCGAGCGCCGCGGTTTCGGGTGGGTCTTCGATGTCCATACCCGGCTCAACGAGCGGGGTCGCGGCCGTGATTCAAGAATTTTCGGGGCTGTGGACGACGCGATCGCCCTGTGGAAAACCGCGGTCGCCTCTGGACGATGGTCGTTCGGGCCGTCATACTCGGTCGCTCACGTGACGTCGGGGCCGGATCAGTTCAGACGGCGGGTGATGACGCCGACGAGGCCGGGCCCGCAGTGGGCTCCGATCGCGGCGCCGACTTCGACTACGTCCATGCGCCGCAGGCGGTCGGCGAGTTTCTCGCGAAGCCATCCCGCCAGGGCCTCGGCCCGACGCTCGGCTCCGAGGTGATGCACCGTCATCTCGACCGGCGCGTCGCCGACGTCGGCGACCGCCAAGGCCGCGAGGCGCTGCAGTCCCCTTGTGGGCGTGCGGACCTTCTCGATCATGTCGATGCGTCCGTCGTCGACGCCGAGGATCGGTTTCACAGACAGGGCTGTGCCCATCAGCGCCTTCGCGGTGCTGATCCGGCCGCCGCGACGAAGGTACTCGAGTGTGTCGAGGTAGAAGTAGGTGGTGGTCCGGCCGATGGCGGCCTGCGCGGCGGCGGCCGCCGCGAGCACGTCGCCGCCCTTGTCGGCCGTGTCCACTGCGGCGAGGGCGGGGTAGCCGACGCCCATGCCTGCGCCGAGCGAGTCGATGACGGCGACGCGTCCTTCGAAATCGGCGGCGGCCGCCTCGGCTGCGGCGACGGTGCCGGAGAGCTTGCTCGACAGGTGTACCGACACGACGCCGGTGGCGCCCTCGTCGAGGAGCCGCTCGTAGGTCTCGCGGAGCAGTTCGGGGGACAGCCGGGACGTCGTCACCGTCGTGCGCGGCTCGCGCAGTGCCCGCAGGATCTGTTCTGCGTCGATGTCGTCGCCCTCGCGGTACTCCTGCCCCCCGATGAGCACCGGGATGCCGAGCACCGTCAGATTGCGCCGCCCGGCACGCAGGTGCTCGGGCAGCGCCGAAGTGGAATCGGTAACTACAGCGACGTTCACCCGGTCACAGTACCTAACCGGCCGGTTCGGCTTGCTCCACCATGAACGGGGTTCCTTGCTGGCAGAACGACATCATGCTCGGGTCGGGGTGTCCGTGGAGGGTCACCTCCGCGCCGGAATAGACGACTGACTTGTCGTATTCGCCGAAGATTCCGTACACCGTGCCCTGGTAGTCCAGGATCAGGCATCCGGATTCGACGCCGGATTCGATCGTGCCGGTGATGGTCATCTCGCTTTTCGAACCGGGTTTGTCGGATCCCGTCGACGGGTCCAGGTGGGGGGTCTCGCTGGGCATGTCGCTCTCCTCGGGTTCTGTCGGTTCGGAGGAACGAGTCGGGTCGGTGGGCGGTCCGGTCGTCGGCTCCACGATGCTCGGCGACTCGTCTTCACCGCCGCCACCACCGGCATCGCAGGCGACGAGCGCGATCAGCATGAGCGCGCCGGCCATCACGGCACCGGTCAGTCTCGTGAGCCGCCGGGGGCTGAGTTTCGATGTATCCATGCGGGTTTGACGCCTCGAATCGGAGTGCGGTTGCACCGTCAGGCCTTGCCACCCGCCAACTGCCCTTTCGCGAGCGGGCTCATCCCGATCGTATAGGGCGGGGTGGCGCCGAGGTTGTAGCCGAACAGTCGCCACTTGCCGGATTTCATCCGCCGCAGATCCGCCCAGTGGCAGTTGTCCATGCCCGACAGGCCGCTGGTGGAGTCGTGGTCCCAGTCCAGCACACCGCCGACGATCTGCCGCGCCGAGCCGCCGTGGCAGACCAACATCAGGGTGCCCTCGAAGTCGGACTCGGCGAGGTCGCGGACGGCCTCGCCGGTACGGCGCTTGAGGTCACCCCACGTCTCGATCTCGGGGTTGAGCAGCGGTTCCTGGGCGCGCCATCGCCGGTGGTCGTCGGGGAACCGCTCGGCTATCTCGTGCATCGTCAGCCCTTCCCACGGGCCGTAACCGCGCTCGCGCAGCCTCTTGTCGAGCTCGATTTCGACTCCCGCGAGTTCAGCGACCGGCTTGGCCGTCTCGACCGCTCGCCGCAGGTCCGAGGAGACGATCCGGACCGGCTCGTACGCGGCGAGCGCCGGCACGGCCTGGGCGGTCTGGGCTCGGCCGGTCTCGTCGAGGTCGATGTCGGAGGATCCCTGTATGCGGCCCGACAGGTTCCATTCGGTTTGCCCGTGCCGCACCACCAGAAGTCGGTTCACCGCTGCTCCTCAGCCTCGTCGCCGCCTTCCGGAGCGCGCGGACCGTCGGCGAAGGGGATCTGGGGGCAGTCCTTCCAGAGCCCGTCGAGCCCGAAGTACTGGCGTGCTTCCTGGTGGAAGACGTGGACCACGATCTCGCCGTAATCGAGCAACACCCACTGCTCTCCGCCGCCTTTGCCCTCGCGACGCAGCGGCCGGGTGTCGTGCTGCTTGATGAGCTGCTCTTCCACTGCGTCGACGATCGCCTTGACCTGGCGTTCGTTGGAGGCCGAGACGATCACGAAGACATCCGTGAGCGCGATCTTCTCGGTGACGTCTCGCAGGTTGATGTCACTGGCCTTCTTGTCGGCTGCCGCCTGCGCTGCAGTGAACGCCAAGGCTTTGGCGGTGTCGGTTGCGGTCACTTACTCCCCTATCGACGAAATCCAACCGGACTTCTCCCGGTGTACGGCTCTAGTCTTGCACGCCCCGACCGACAGCGCCTTCCCTGTTTGGCACCACCAGGCGTGCGCCACCTCGGGCGCCTCAGCTGCGGTAGAGCCCGCGCTCGGCGATATAGTCGTCGACCGCGTCCGGGACGAGGTAGCGGATCGGCTCGGCGTTCGCGACACGTCGACGGCACTCGCTGGAGGAGATGCCGACACCGGGCATGTCGACGAACTCGACTTCAATGCCGGTGGAGGTGTCGACCTCACGCCGTGAATGCCCCGGTCGGTTCACTGCGATGAACTTGACGACCTTGCACAGCTCGTCGACCCGATGCCAGGTGCGGAGGTTCTCGAGCGAGTCGGCGCCGAAGATGAAGTACAGGTCGACAGGATGGTCGTACTCGGCTCGCACGTCGGCGACCGTATCGACCGCGTAGGTGTGGCCGGGACGGTCGATATCGCAGGTGCTCACTCGGAATCGCGGGTCGGGCTCAGCGGCGAGCCTGGTCAACGCCAGTCGTGAGGCGGCGTCGGTGATCCGGCGGTGCTGCTTCTGCCAAGGATCGCCGGCGGGTACGAAGACGACTTCGTCGAGCAGGCACTGCGCCGCGGCCTCGCTGGCGGCGACGAGATGCCCGAAGTGGGGAGGATCGAACGTTCCGCCGAAGATCCCCACACGTTGAATCGGCAGTTCCGGCACAGCGCAGATCCTACAGCCTGCGAATGCCGAACCAGACGGACTCACAAGCCCTGATCTCGGGCACGAAAAAGGCCACGATCGCTTGATCGTGGCCTTGAAACGCAAACAGCCCGCCGACTGAGTCGGCGGGCTGCTGCATATGTTCAATGTTTGGCGGTGTCCTGCTCTCCCACACCCCCTCGGGTG
>NZ_JAKZEW010000029.1:0-105 GCF_022548875.1 Glycomyces sp. L485
GCGGCACGGCCGCGGGCCATGCCTTTCACATTCAGGTCTTCCACGTGGATGCCTTGGTTCTCGACAACGATCGTCTTGACCTGCTTGTTCACCCAGTCGGAACGG
>NZ_JAKZEW010000029.1:235-58006 GCF_022548875.1 Glycomyces sp. L485
GCGAGATGGGCCTTCAGCCGGTTGGCTGAGCCCTTCGCTTTGCGCGACAGCACCCTCTGCGCTCGCTTCAGTTTCCGTTCGAGCTTGCCGAAGAACCGCGGGTTCTCGATCACCTTTCCCCCGCGCAAGACCGCGAAATCCTTCAGGCCCAAGTACAACACCGGGCCCCAGCCGGAAACGACTGGGGCCCAGCGCATCAGCGGCTGACTAGCAGCCGAGTTCGGTCAAGGTGAACCCGAGTTCGTTGCTCGTTCCGGGCTCCACTTCGACCAGGTCGAAGTCGGCCGCGTAGCCGTCCTTCGAGACGATGACCGTGTAGGTGCCCTCGTCGAACCAGTAGGAGTAGGTCCCGTCATCGGCGGTCGACAGGTGCTCGGTGGGGCCGCCGTACTCGCGGACCTGCACCTGCACCTCCGGCAGCGCCTCGGTCTCGCCCGAGCAGGTCTCGGCCTCGACGGTGCCGAGGAGCTTGCCCTGCTCGTGCTTCGGGACGACCACCATCGAGACGGCCAGGCTCGGCTTCTCGTGGGGGCTCACCACGTCCAGCGTCAACGTCGCGGTGTAGGTGCCCGGCTGGTCGACGCCGGACTCCTCGCTCGCGGTGGTCGTGACGCTGACGGTCACGGTCTCCCCCGCCGGCACCGTGACCGAGTCGGTCTCGACGCTCAGCCAGGAGGTGTCCGAGGGGTTGCCGAAGCCCATGATGGAGAAGCCGCCTTCGGACACGTCGAAGGACACGATGCCGTCGGCGGCTCCGGAGTTGGAGAGCCGCAACTTGTGCGTCCACGAACTCCCCTGCTGCACATAGGAGTTCAGGGCGACCGAGCTGACGGTGATCTCGGCGGTCCCGATGGCGAAGTCGGCCTCGGTCACGCCGTCGGGCACGATGTCGACCTGTTCGACGACGGCGCCGAAGTCGGCCTTGACGGCCGTGAAATCCGATGGGCCCGAGCCGGTCGCGAACGTCCAGTACGAGCCGTCGGCGTCGGTGGTGCCGCCGAAGTCGGAGGCGTCGTGGGTGACCGTCGCGCCTTCGATCGCCGCGCCGGTGTCCAGTTCGGTGACGGATCCGACCACGAGGCCGCCTTCGAGCGGCACGCAGTCGTCAGCGCCGACGAGGACGTTGTCGATCTGCCACCACCAGGCCCAGTCGGTGTTGTCGGTGTAGTGGAACTTCAGCTGCGCGGCGGTGGCGTCGGCCCATTCCGCCAAGTCGACCGTCTCGGTGGCGCTGCGCCGGTCGGAGTCGGCCGACCAGACCTGTTCCCAGCTCTCGCCGCCGTCGACCGAGATCGCGACATCGGCCTCGGTGTCGTACTGGCCCTTGAAGTAGTCGGAGTCGAACGTCAGGGTCGGGTCGGCGGCGCGGGTCAGGTCGAAGACCGGCGAGATCAGGTCGGTGTCCATCAGGCGGCTTCCCGATCCCTGCGCGTCGGAGTTCGCCGCGGCGAATCCCCCCGAGCCGGAGGTGAGGTTCCCTTCATCGTCGAACCGCCAAGGCTCGTCGCCGCGATTGACGACGGTCCAACCGGGCGGGGCCGAGTCCGACTCGAACCCGGCGCCGAGCGGGTCGTAGCCGTAGCCGGGCGCTATGCAGCCGTCCGCGATCGGGACCTCGATGACGTCGTCCGTCGCGGCGACGACCGGGACGGTGACCTCCTGGTATCCGGGATAGTCGGCGGCGACCTCCAGTTCCCATTCGCCTTCGGGGAGGGTGATCGTGAATTCGCCGGTGAGCGGGTCGGTCACCGCGGTGGCCTCACCGCCCGCGGTGGAGACCGTCGCGGGCAGCGGCCAGCCGTGGCCTGAGCCGTCGACGACGGTGCCGGAGACCGTCTCGGACGGCACGACGCCGAGCGTCATGTCGTGGACGGCGGTCTCGTCTGCGGTGATGAGGACGGTTCCCTCGGCCGAGCGGTAGCCGAATTTCGAGGCGGTCACGGTGTAGTCGCCGGCCGGGACGACCGGCAGCGCGTAGGCGCCGTCGTCCCCGGTGGTGGCCTTGCGGGTGAACTCGCCTACGAAGGCGAGCTCGACGCCTTCGAGCGGGTCGCCGGCGGCGTCGGTGACGGTGCCCTCGACTCCGCCGGTGTCTCCGATCGGGGAGGCCAGGACGGCCTCGAGCGCGTCGATGCGGCCGTGCCCGTAGACGTTGTTGTGCTCGGCGGTGCCGCCGCACTGGTCGTCGGCGGTGGCCCTGGCCGAGCCGGTGATGATCGCGTAGACCGAGTCGTAGTCGCCTTCGAGCGCCGGTGCCGCGGAGAGCATGAGCGCGATCGTGCCGGCGACGTGCGGGGCCGCCATGGACGTGCCGTTTTCGATGCCGTACTCGCCGCCCGGCAGGGCCGAGCGGACGTTGACGCCGGGAGCGGCGACGTCGGGTTTGACGGCGCCGTCGCGGCCGGGGCCGCGGGCGGAGAAGTCCCCGATCTCGTCGTTGACGTCGTAGGCGCCCACGCCGATCACATTCGGGTATATGCCAGGGGATCCGGCGGTCTCGCAGCCGGACCCGTTGTTGCCCAGGGATGTGACGGGGATGATCCCTGCCGCGTGCCACAGGGAGACGATGTCCTCGTAGAACGGGTCGTCGACCGAGGCGGTGGTGCCCCAGGAGTTGTTGACGATGTCGGGCGCCATCGACGGGTCGGGGTCGTTCCCGTCCGCGTCGGTGGGCGCGGCGATCCACTCCCCGGCCTCGATGAGCGCCTCCAGGCTCGGGCAGCACCCGTTGACGGCGATCCATTCGGCGCCGGGGGCGACGCCGATCTGGTTCTCGCCGCCGTCGTCGCCGACCATGGTGCCCATGGTGTGCGTGCCGTGGCCGTCCCCGTCGCAGGGGGCGCCGCCGCAGGTGCCCTGGACGTCGAGGAAGTTGTAGTCGTGGCTGAAGGTGCCGTCGCCGTTGTTGCCGCGGTACTGCTCGACCAGGGCGGGGTGGGTGTGATCGACGCCGGAGTCGATGCCGGCGATGACGACGCCGGTGCCGTCGAAGCCCAGGTCCCACACGTCGTCGGCGTGGATGTTGTCGAGCCCCCACTCGGTCGTGGCGGGCTCTATGTCCATCTCGACGGGTTCGACCATGGCGTACTCGGGGGCCTCGACGATCGACGCGACCTCGTCGAGGGCTACGATGCGCTCCACCATCGCGGCATCGCCCGTGACCTTCACGGTCGATGTGGCCCAGTAGGATTCGTAGTCCACGCCGTTCTCGTCGAGGACGGCGGCCAGGTCGGCCTGGGAGGTTCGAGCGAATTCCTTCGCCGCCTGTACGGCGGCGGTTCCCTTGTCGTCTTTGGCGTCGGCGCCGAAGGCGGGTGCGAAGTCCGGGGAGCCTTGGAAACGTACCCAGAGTTCGGCTTCGCCTTCGGCGTCGATCTCGCCGAGCACTTCTGCGGCGACCTTCTGCTCGACCAGCTCGTCGACGTCGGACTCGGACTCGGCGAAGGCGGCGGAACCGGCGAAGGCCGATACCAGGACGCCTGTGGACGCGACCGCGAATGCTTGACGCCATCGTTGTGACTGTGTCACGACGGCTCCTGTTCTGTTGGTGGGCTTCGGCGCCGGGGGCCGTGCGCCGTCGCTTCGGGTGTGGCGGAGGGCGCCGCGAGGCACCCCCGCGAGACACCGTGCCAGTCCACACGAGAATGCACAAGGCCCCGTTTTGTACAGGTGCGCGGTGGTTCGCGCTTCGAAGCCGTAACGGACAGATGGCCGAAACGGTGCGTATCACCATGGGGGCCACGACATTCGTAGACATATCGATGGACGTGAACTCGGACTGTGACCGTCCGTGACCGATCGCCGGAGCCCGATTCGATGCCGGTCGGCGACGGTCCGCAACGCGATCGAAACCCCTAGCGAAGACCGGCAGAGTGACTAAGATCACATACGATGACGGCCCGGCAGCGTCGCTGCCGGGCCGTCATCGCGATGCGTCAGATGTCGAAGCCTCCGAAATCGCCCCCGAAGTCCCCTCCGAAATCGCCGCCGACGTCACCGGAGTCCTCCATGCCGGCCTCGGTTTCGGCTTCCCCGCCGCCTTCGGCGGCGGCGTCGTCGCCGCCCTCGACCATGCCCTCGGCGTATGCCGGGGCGAGCAGCGCGTCGAAGATCATCACGCCGACCAGGGCGCCGCCGACACCCGCGAGCGCGGGCTTCCACCACGGCGTGTTGTACCAGCCGGACGGGACCGGACGTCCGTCCACATTGCCACCCGGATAGTAGTGGCGGTTCTGGTTGTCAGGAGCGGGCGAACCGGTGTAGGAGCGGCCCTCGACCTCGGCGGACACCGGTTCCTTCAGGGCGCCGGCGCGGGTCTGGCCCGGCAGCAGCGGCACCTCGGGGCCCGGGTCCATGCCCATGGCCTCGCGTGCGGCCCGGATGTAGTGCAGCCCTTCTATGGCAGTCTCGGACACCAACCGGTACTGCCGGATGGTGGCGGCCGAGTCGAGCTGGGATCCGGCGGCGGTGTAGCGCTCTCCGGCGTCGGCCAGCGCCTGGCCCGCGGCGGGGTTGTCGCCCGCGGCGGTCAGGTTCATGCTCTGCCCGCCGAGTCGCTCGTACAGGCGCCGGGCTTCGGCCTCGGCGTCGGCCAGCTCGCGCTCGGCGCGCTGCTTGTTGGAGTACACGACGAAGGCGATGACCGCGATCGCGATCACTAGCAAGGTCAACCACAGTCCCATGGACCGAGCCTACCCGGGTCGGCGCATTTAGACTGGCCCCCATGACGTGGGTCCTATTGGCGGTGGTGTGCCTGGCAGCCGGGGCGTTCGGCGGCTGGTTCGCGGGGCGTTCTCGCCAGGCGGTGGAGTTGGCCTCGGCGTCGGCCAGGCTGGAGGCCGCCTCGGACAACGAGCAGCGGCTGGAGGCGACGTTGAAGGCGGTGGCCTACGAGGCGACCGACCATTCGCGGCACGCCGTCGGGGAGGTGCTCGCGCCGATCGCGGAGACGTTGGCGCGCTATGAGAACCGGCTCGGCGACGTGGAGCGGGCGCGGCTGGACGCGTACGCGCAGCTGCGGATCCAGCTCTCCGGCGTCGCCGACATCTCCGAGGCGCTGCGCGACCAGACGGGGCGGCTGCTCGGGGCGCTGAAGTCACCGCAGGTGCGGGGGCAGTGGGGCGAGGTGCAGCTGCGCCGGCTCGTCGAGGCGGCCGGGATGGTCGAGCACTGCGACTTCTCGCAGCAGCATTCGGGCGAGGTCGACGGGCGGGTGGTGCGACCGGACCTGGTGGTGCGGCTCTCGGGCGGGCGCTCGATCGTCGTGGACGCCAAGGCGCCGCTCCAGGCTTACCTGGAGGCTCTCGAAGCCGACGACGAGGAGGCGCGCCAGGCGGCGCTGCGCATGCACGCGAAGCACCTGCGGCGGCATGTGGAGTCGTTGGCGGGCAAGGAGTACTGGCGGGCGTTCGAGGACTCGCCGGAGCTGGTGGTGCTGTTCGTCCCGGCGGACGCGTTCCTGGACGGGGCGCTCCGGTCGGACCCGGCGCTCATGGAGGACGCGTTCGCGCGCAACGTGGTCGTGGCGTCCCCGGCGACGCTGATGGTGCTGCTGCGCACGGTCGCGCACACCTGGCGGCAGGAGGCGCTCGCGGAGCACGCCAAGGAGGTCCACAAGCTCGGGCGGGAACTGCACGAGCGGCTGGCGACGGTGTCGGGGCATTTCGGGCGGCTCGGCTCGTCGCTCGATGCCGCTGTGGGGTCGTTCAACGCGGCGGTGGCGAGCGTCGAGTCGCGGCTGATGGTGACCGCGCGCCGTTTCTCGGAGCTGGAGGTGGCCTCGGATCCGCCGGAGCCGATCGCGCCGGTCGTGACCCCGGCGAGGCGGCCGACCTGGGACGAGTCTCAGGGAGTTTGAGCGGCCTTCAGGTCGCGGACGAGTTCGCGCGGCAGCTGGAAGGTGATCTTCTCGGTGACCGGTTCGATCTCCTCGACGTCGCCGTAGCCGCGTTCGGCGAGGAACGCGAGCACGTCCTGGACGAGGTTGTCCGGGACGGAGGCGCCTGAGGAGACGCCTACAGTGGCCGCGCCTTCGAGCCAGGCCTCGTCGATCTCGTGCGCGAAGTCGACGAGGTGGCCGGACTTCGCGCCGTGCTGGAGGGCGACCTCGACGAGCCGGACGGAGTTGGAGGAGTTGCGGGAGCCGACGACGATCATGACGTCGCAGTCGGCGGCGATGTCCTTGACGACCTGCTGGCGGTTCTGGGTGGCGTAGCAGATGTCGTCGCTGGGCGGGCTCTGGAGCATCGGCAGCCGCTTCTTGAGGCGGTCGACGGTCTCCATGGTCTCGTCGACCGACAGCGTCGTCTGCGACAGCCATACGACCCGCTCGGGGTCGCGGACGTTCACCTGGTCGACCGAGTCGGGGCCGTCGACGAGCTGGATGTGGGCGGGAGCCTCGCCGGAGGTGCCGACGACCTCCTCGTGGCCCTCGTGGCCGATGAGCAGGATGTCGTAGTCGTCGCGGGCGAAGCGGCGGGCTTCCTGGTGGACCTTCGTGACCAGCGGGCAGGTGGCGTCGATGGCCTTGAGTTCGCGCTCGGCGGCCTGCTCGTGGACCTCGGGGGCGACGCCGTGCGCGGAGAACACCACGACCGAGCCGTGCGGGACCTCCTCGTTCTCCTCGACGAAGATCGCGCCGGCGTCCTGGAGGGTCTCCACGACGTGGCGGTTGTGGACGATCTCTTTTCGGACGTAGACGGGAGCGCCGTAGAGCTCCAGCGCCTTCTCGACGGTCTCCACGGCCCGGTCCACGCCCGCGCAGTAGCCGCGGGGCTTGGCCAACAACACTCGCTTGGGGTCTGCCACGCCTCGATGGTAGCCGCCGACCCGGTTTCGTCACAGGCGACGGTTAGTCTGGCCACGTGACCGACCCAGCGCCACGTACCGGACCGTCCGCTCCCATGAGCGCGGAGAACCCCTGGCCGCTGCGGGTGGTCTCCAAGAAGATCGGCGATTGGGTCGCCCGGCTCGGCGAGGTGTGGACCGAGGGGCAGATCACCGAGATCAGCCACCGCGGCCGCACCGTCTACCTGACCCTGCGCGACCCTTCGGCGGAGGTGTCGATGCGGGTCGTGGACTTCACCGGGGCCGCCGCGGCCTGCGATCCGCCGCTGCGGGACGGCGCGCAGGTCGTCGTCCGCGCCCAGGCCCAGTGGTGGGACAAGAACGGGTCGCTGTCGCTGCATCTGCGCGAGATCCGCCAGGTCGGGCTCGGCGAGCTCCTCGCCCGCCTGGAGCGGCTCAAGAAGCTCCTGGCTGCCGAGGGCCTGTTCGCCGCCGAACGCAAGAAGCCGCTGCCGTTCCTGCCGTATCGGATCGGGCTGGTCACCGGCCGCGCCTCCGACGCGATGCGGGATGTGCTCAAGAACGCCAGGGCCCGCCTGCCGGCCGCGGATTTCGAGGTCCGCGAGGTCGCCGTCCAGGGCCCGAAGGCGGTCGCCGAGGTGTGCGCGGCGCTGGCCGAGCTCGACGCCGATCCCGACGTCGAGGTCATCGTCATCGCCCGCGGCGGCGGCTCGATGGAGGACCTGTTGCCGTTCTCCGACGAGACCCTGTGCCGGGCGGTCGCCCAGGCCGGCACGCCGGTGGTCTCGGCGATCGGGCACGAACCGGACACGCCACTGCTCGACTACGTCGCCGACTGGCGCGCCTCGACCCCGACCGAGGCCGGCAAGAAGGTCGTCCCCGATCTCGCCGAGGAGCAGCGTGGCCTGAATATCAGCCGCACCCGCCTGCGCCAGGCGTTGAACGCGCTGCTCACGCGCGAGCAGGACGCGCTCGTCGCGATGCGGGCCAGGCCGGTGCTCTCCAGGCCGGAGACCATGCTCGAGGCCCGCGCCGAAGCGGTCGACAACCTGACCGAGCGAATGCGGACGCGCGTGCGCCACCGGCTCGAACGCTCGGTCGACGACCTGGAGCACCTGCGGGCGCGTCTGCGTTCCCTCTCACCGCAGTCCACACTCGACCGCGGCTACGCGATCGCCACCGACGCCGGCACGGGCGCGGTCCTGCGCGACGCCGCCGACGCCGGCGAGCGCATCCGCGTCCGGCTCGCCGCGGGCAGCCTGCAAGCGGCCGTCACCGAGAGAGAAGAGGGGCCATGACCGACCGGAAACTGACCTACGAGCAGGCTCGGGCCGAGCTCGTCGCCACCGTCGAGAAGCTCGAGGCCGGGGGCGCCACCCTCGAGGAGTCGCTGAAGCTCTGGGAGCGGGGCGAGGCCCTCGCGGACCTGTGCCAGGCGCATCTCGAAGGCGCCCGTGAACGCCTCGCAGCGCGCGCCGAGACGAGCGAGGAGGAGGACTAATTGAGACCTGCGGCCACGCCTCCGGCGAGCTGCGGCAGTTCACCGGCGCCGTCCGACTCGGCCAGGAGCACGATCGACGAGCCGGCCGACTCGGCCACCCACGCCTCGCCGGCGTCGGTGTCGTAGGCCGCCCAGTCCATGGCGCCCGCCGACACCGGCTCGCCCGCGCCGGTCAGCCGATCGTCGACCTCGTCGACCGGGCCGGTCGTCTGCACGAACTGGAATCCGTGCCCGTCCGGCGAATACCAGCCGACCCGCAGCGTCACCGCGTCGTCGGCGGTCGCCAGCGCGCTGGAGATCGGCTTCCATTCCTCGGGCAGCTCGGGGTGGACCGCGTCCAGGCCGAGCGATGCCGCGTTCATGTAGACCTCGCTGGTATCCACGACGCTGACCTCCCGGTCGGAGGCAGCCCAGTTCCACGCCCAGTAGAAGACCGCCAGCGGCACCAGCAGCACCGCCAGGGACAGCGCCATGTCGCGCATCCGGCGCTGCTTCGGGCGGGAAGTCGGCTCGGCCGTAACCTTGACGTCATCGCTGGACATGAACCCATGGTGACCGACCGACCCGAGACGGGCCGCACCGCCCCACCTTCAGGTGGCCTGCCCGTCTCGCCCTTGTCCACAGCCCGCGAGCGACGGCCCGGGAGGCCGTTGCTCTACCCTCACCCGAACTTCACATGCCGTCCTTGACCGGAAGGAGTCTCCGTTGATTCTCGTGGTAGGCGAGAACGTGATCGACCTCGTGCCCGCGCCGGGAGGCGGGTTGCGACCGACCTGCGGGGGCGGCCCCGCGAACACGGCGGTGGCGCTGGCGAGGCGCGGCGTGCCGACGGCGCTGGTCGGGTCGGTCGGCGGCGACCACTTCGGGAGGCAGGTGTGGCGGCGCCACATCTCGGCCGGGGTGCGGCGCGACTTCCTGCTTCGCACCGATCTGCCTTCGACGCTGGCGCTCGCGGTGGTCGACGAGGACGGGACGGCCAGTTACGACTTCTGGACGAGTGGGACGGCGGATTTCACGTGGAACGGGCGGTCGCTGCCTTCGGTCGACCCCTCGTGGGTCGACCTCGTCCATTTCGGTTCGCTGGCGGCCTTCGTCGAGCCGTCGGCGCGGGTCGTCGAGCACTGGGTGAACCGGGCGCGGCGGTCGGTGCCGGTCTCGTTCGACCCGAACATCAGGCTGCCGGCGATGGGCGATGCCGACCAGGTGCGTCGTCGCACCGATCGGCTCGCGGGGCTGTCGAACCTGGTGCGGGTCTCGGAACGGGACCTGGCGCAGATCTACCCGGACACCGATGTCGACAAGGTCGCCTACGGGTGGATCGAACTGGGCGCCGAGCTCGTGGTGGTGACGCTGGGGGACGCGGGGTCGGTGGCGTTCCACCGCAAGCACGTCACAGAGGTGCCGGCGGTGCCGGTGGAGCTGGTCGATGCGATCGGCGCGGGGGACGCGTTCACCTCGGGGCTGCTGGGCTGGCTCACCTCGGCGGGCTGGATGCGTCTGGACCGGACCGCGGCGTGGGGCAACCGCGCCGTGATCACCGCGGCGCTGCGATACGCGAGCCAGCTCGCCGCGCAGGCCTGCACGGTCCCCGGGGCGCCGTAGGGCGGCCTGGTTGCGGGCCCGAGACGGGCCCGTTCGGCCGCTCGCTGCGTTGTCAGGCGGCCCGGTTGCGGCCCTGGGGCCGACGCGAATGCAACGAGCATCACAGCGGCATAAGATCGTGGTGTGTCCGAACCAGAACTGCGCATCTGCCTCGACGAGTCCGACCTCGAAGCGGCCTTGCGCTTCGACGCCCGCAGGGGTCTGACCTCGGCCCCGAAGTATCTGCCGATGCGGTTGCACTACGACGGCCGCGGGGCCGCGCTGTTCAGCGAGCTGACGTGGCAGAGCGAGTACTACCCGTCCAGGTGCGAACGCGAGATCCTGGGGGCGAACGCGGAGGCGATCGCCGACGTGCTCGCGACCGAGTCGAATTCCGGCGGTTTCGAGAGCCCCATGGGGGCGCCTGTGTCGGTGATCGAGCTGGGCGCGGGCAGGGCCGAGAAGATCCGGGTGCTGCTCGACACGCTCGACCGCGACGGCCAGCTGGAGTCGTTCTGGCCGTTCGACGTCGACGCCGACTCGGTGCGCAGCGTGCTGGGCGAGCTGTCCGCGCGCTACCGCGACATCATGCTGGGAGGCATCGTCGGCGACTTCACGCTGCATCTGGAGCACGTGCCGGACCACCAGCACACGCGACTCGTTGCGTTCCTCGGCGGCACGTTCGGCAACTTCACCGGGATGGAGCGCGGACAGTTCCTGCGGGATCTGCGCGACGCGCTGCGGCCGGGCGACTGGTTCCTGGTGGGCGCCGACCTGGTGAAGGACCCAGAGGTCATCCTGGCCGCGTACAACGACGCCGCCGGGATCACCGCGGAGTTCAACCGGAACGTCCTGCACGTGCTCAACGACCGGCTCGACGCCGACTTCGAACCGAGCAACTTCGAGCACGTCACGTTTTGGGACGCGGACGCCACGACGGTCGAGTTGCGGCTGCGGGCGCTCAAGCCGATGAGGGTGGACCTGGCCGCGATCGACCTCGCCGTCGAATTCGGCGTCGGGGAGGAGCTCCACACGGGCATCTCGAAGAAGTTCCACCGCGGTGAGCTGGAGGTCCAGCTCCAGGCGGCGGGTTTCGAGCCGGAGCAGTGCTGGACCGACACGAGCGACTACTTCGGGCTCTTCCTGGCCAGGGTCGCGTGAACGGCGCTCCCCGACCCGGTGCAGGGCGCCGGGTGACTCTTTAGGGTGATCGGCATGGGAGAAATCGTGCTGATCCGCCACGGCGAGACGACCTGGTCGGCCTCGGGTCGACACACCTCGGTCACCGATCTGGACCTCACCGACACCGGAGTGGCGCAGGCGAAGGGCTTGACGTCCCTGCTCGCGGACCGGAAGTTCGCCGCGATCTGGGCGAGCCCGCGGGTGCGCGCCGTCCAGACCGCCGCGCTCGCCGGTCTCACCATCACCGAGGTCAAGCCGGATCTGGCCGAGTGGGCGTACGGCGACTACGAGGGCAGGACGCTCGACGAGATCCGCGCGACCGACCCGGACTGGACGATCTGGACCGGCGGCGGCAAGGGTCCTGGAGGCGAATCGGCATCAGAGGTGGAGGAGCGGCTGGACCGCGTCATCGCCGAGGCCAGCGGCCTCCTCGACGAGGGTGATGTGGCGTTCGTGGCCCACGGCCACAGCCTGCGGGTGGCGGCCGCGCGATGGCTGGGCCGCCCGGCCGGGGACGGCCGGGACTTCACGATCGACACGGCCTCGGTCGCCGCGCTCGGCTTCGAGCACGGGCGCCGGGCGGTGACGCTGTGGAATCTGACCGCCGCCGTCGCGTCTGCCGAGTGAAAGGCCCTGATCGGCAGCGGCCCAAGTCGTTCCCCTGTAGATCCTCGATCCCGCCGTCCGCCGGGCAGTGCGGTGATCGTCGCATACGGTGAAGCACGTTACAGGTGGGCATCCCCTGCATCCGCACCCTTGAAGGAAGGCTAGCCTAACCTTTGTATCGCCTGATCGAAATTGGGGAATGATGAAACGCTCGCAACTCACCGGCCTGGCCTCCGCCGCGACAGGACTGGCCCTGCTCCTCACCGCCTGCGGAAGCGACGCCGACGCGACCGACACCGATGACGCGGCCTCGTCGGTGACCGTCGAGCACGCGATGGGATCCACCGACGTCGCCTGCACGCCGCAGAAGGTCGTCACCCTCGGCCAAGGCCAGACCGACACCGTGCTGGCCCTCGGCGTCACACCCGTCGGCGTGGTCAGCCCGTGGACCGACGAATGGTACGAATACCTCCCCGACGAAGTCGAGGACGCGACCGTGGTCGGCACCGAGATCGAGCCCGACCTGGAGACCATCGCGACGCTGCAGCCGGACGTCATCCTCGGCTCCAAGCTCCGCCACGAGGCGCTGTACGACCAGCTGTCCCAGATCGCCCCGACCGTGTTCTCCGAGACCATCGGCGTGGCCTGGAAGGACAACGTCCCACTGTGGGCCGAGGCCCTGTGCCTCGAAGACGAAGGCGCGCAGATCCTCGCCGAGTACGAGGCGCACGCCCAGCAGGTCGCCGACGGGCTCGCCGAAGCGGGCCTGGCCGACACCGAGGCCTCCATGATCCGCTTCATGCCCGACCAGGTCCGGATCTACCTCACCGGCTTCCCCGGCTCGGTCATGCGCGACGCCGGACTCCAACGCCCCGCCGCGCAACAGGTCGACGACTGGGAGAACTCCGAGCAGCTCATCGAGATCAGCGAAGAACGCATCCCCGAAATGGACGGCGACGTCGTCTTCGTGATGGTCTCCGAGCAGTGGTACAGCGAAAGCGGCAGCCAGGAGACCGAGGAGAACATGTCGAAGTGGACCTCCACCGAACTGTGGCAGCAGCTCTCGGCGGTCCAGAACGACCAGGTCCACGAAGTCAACGAGAGCCACTGGAACCTCGGCGGCGGCATCGGCGCCGCGCGCGCCATGCTCGACGACCTCGGGGAATACTTCCTGGGCCAGGAATGAGCCGACCGCGACAACTCGCGGTGATCGCAACGAGCGCGCTGGCGCTGGCCGCCGCCCTGGCGGCCAGCGTCGCGATCGGCTCGGTCACCCTCCCCCTCGGCGACGTCCTCGACGCCCTCAAAGGCGCGAACGACGCCGAATCCCACCTGATCGTGCGGGAACTTCGCGTCCCCCGCACCGTCGCCGGCCTCGTCGCCGGAGCGTGCCTCGGCGTCTCCGGCGTGCTCCTGCAAGGCGCCACCCGCAACCCACTCGCCTCACCGGCGATGCTCGGCATCACCGCCGGAGCCGGATTCGCCGTCGTGGTCACCGTCGCGCTCCTCGGCCTCCCCTCCGGCCACGCCGTGTGGGCGGCGTTCGGCGGCGGCGCGGCCGGATTCGGCATCGCCCTGCTACTGGCCGGTTCGGGACGCGACGGCCTGTCCCCCGTCCGCCTGGCCCTGTCCGGCGCCATCGTCTCCACCATGCTCGCCGCCTGGACCACCGCCATCCTCACCCTCAACGAATACGCCGCCGAAGAGGTCCGCGACTGGCTCGCCGGATCACTCGCCGGCCGCGACATCACCGCCGTCGCACCGCTGCTGCCCCTCGTAGCGGCCGCGCTGATCCTCGCGTGGGCGCTGGCCCGCCCGCTGGACGCGCTCGCCCTCGGCGACGAGGCCGCCGTCGGCCTCGGCCAACGCCCCGGCCGCGTCCGGCTCGCCGCCGCAGTCGCCGCGCTCGCGCTGGCGGCGGTCGCCGTCGCCATGGCCGGGCCGATCGCGTTCGTCGGCCTCGCGGTACCCCACATCGCCCGCTTCCTCGTCGGCGGCGGACACCGCGCCCTGCTGGTCGCCTCCGTCCTGCTCGGACCCGCGCTGCTGCTCGTCGCCGACGTCATCGGCCGGATCGTGGCCCGCCCGAGCGAAGTGCAGGCCGGGGTGATCACCGCCCTCATCGGCGCGCCCGTCCTCGTCCGCATCGTCATGAACCGGAAGGTCGCCCTATGACATCCGCCGAGGCCACCGCGGTCCCGGCCCGGGCCGCCATCCGGAAGCGGGCCCTGCGCGGCCGCATCGTCGTGACCGCGCTGCTCGCGCTCACGGCCGCCGTTGCGGCGTGGGCCCTGGCACTCGGATCGAGCGAGACCACGCTCCTGGAAGTCGTCGGCGCCGTCTGGGGCTTCGGCGATTCCGGACAGGTGTTCATCGTCCAGCAGCTGCGGCTCCCGCGAGTGCTCACGGCCCTGCTCGTCGGCGCCGCCCTCGGCGCCTCGGGAACGCTCATGCAGGGCCTGATGCGCAACCCCTTGGCCTCCCCCGACGTCGTCGGCGTGACCGGAGGCGCCGGCCTCGCGGCGGTCCTCGCGATCGGCGCGTCCGTCCCGCCGCTCGGCCTGCCCGTCGCCGCCGCGGCCGGAGCCGCGACCGCCACCGGCCTGCTGTACCTCTTCAGCGGACGGGGCGGCACCGCCGGCAGCCGACTGGTGCTCATCGGCATCGGCATACACGCAGTCGCCTCCGCCGGGATCGCCCTCGTCATGTCCCGCCTGCCGGTCGGACGGCTCGGCGCCGCCGAAGTCTGGCTCGCCGGAAGCCTGCACGCCCGCAACTGGACGCACGCGACCGCCGCCGCGATCGGACTCGCGATCGCCCTGCCCGCCGCCTACTGGCTGCTGCGGCGGCTCTCGGTGCTCGAACTCGGCGACGACCTCGCCATCGGCGCCGGTGTCCACGTACGGCACACCCGCACCGCGCTGCTCGCCATGTCCGCCGTGCTCGCCGGGATCGCGGTCGCCGTGGCCGGGCCGATCGCGTTCGTCGCGCTCGGCGCCCCGCACATCGCCCGCCGGATCGCCGGACCGACCCGCGCCGCCACGCTCACCACGGCGGTGCTCGTCGGCTCGCTGCTGGTGCTCGCCGCCGACATCATCGGCCAGCGCCTGTTCGCGCCGACCTCGCTGGCCGCCGGCGTCGTCACGGCGGCCCTCGGCGCCCCCTACCTGCTTTGGCTCCTTCACCGAACTGGAAAACGATGAGCGCACCCCGACCGTCCCGCCTGCGCGCCGACCGGCTCTCCGTGGCCTACGGCGCCCGGACCGTCCTCGACGGCACCGACCTCGACATCCCCGACCGGGCGATCACCGCGATCGTCGGCCCCAACGGCTGCGGCAAGTCGACGCTGCTGCGGGCGATGGGCCGCGTGCTCGCACCGCGATCGGGCGCCGTCCTGCTCGACGGCGAACCGGTGCACCGGCGTCCGACCCGTACCGTCGCCCACGAGCTCGGCCTGCTGCCACAGACGAACGCCGTCCCCGAGCAGCTGACCGTCGCCGACCTCGTCGCCCGGGGCCGCTACCCGCACCGCGGCGCCTTCGGGCGCTGGACGAGGACCGACCAGGACGCCGTCGACGAGGCGCTCGCCGCAACCGGCATGGACGCGCTCGCCTCGCGGGCCGTCGACGAGCTGTCCGGCGGGCAGCGCCAGCGCGCCTGGATCGCGATGACCCTCGCCCAGCAGACGCCGATCCTGCTGCTCGACGAGCCGACCACGTATCTCGATCTCGCCCACCGCATCGAGGTGCTCCGGCTGCTGCGCATCCTCAACGACGAACGCGGGGTCACGGTGGTGATGGTCCTGCACGACCTCCACGAGGCATGCCGCTACGCCGACCACGTCGTCGCGATGCGCGACGGGGAGGTCGTCGCGCACGGCGAGCCCGGCGATGTGGTCACCCCGGAGCTGGTCGAGGACGTCTTCGGCGTCGCGTGCTCCATCGTGCCCGACCCGGTCAGCGGCGCACCCCTGGTCATCCCCCTCGATCCGGACCGGGAACCGGCCGAGTCGTCGGCCGAGTGAGGCCTTCGCATGGGAAACGGTCCGAACCGGGACGGCTGCGCCGTCGTCAGCCAGGCGGTCGCGGAGCCGGTGTTCGGCACCGCGCCTGAGCGGGCGGCCCCGTGGCTGCTCGTCGAACACGCCGGACCGTGGCCGTGGCGGGCGTGGCCCGACGACGTGCCCGCCGAGGCGGCGGCGGTCATGGACGCGGCCGAGGCGGCGGGTGTGCGCGTCAACCTGGTGCGCCGCGTCCGCGACCGGCGACGGGACGCCTTCACGGTGATCGCCGTGGTTCCCGGCGGGCCCATGGAGCGCCGGACGGTGGCCGACCTGCGGGAGCTGTCGGGTCTTGATGTCGGAGCGCTGGCAGTCGGGCGATCGCCCGGTTTCGGCGAGGTCTTCGATGAGCAGGTCGTGCTGGTGTGCACGCATGGGCGCCGGGACGTGTGCTGCGCGCGATACGGGCGTCCGGTCGCGGTGCAGCTGGATCGGGCGCTGCCGGGGCGGGTGTGGGAGACGACGCATGTCGGCGGCGACCGGTTCGCGGCGAATGTGGTGACGATGCCTGACGGCGGCTACCACGGCGGCGTGACCGTCGCGGAAGCCGAGGCCGTGGCCGCCGCGATCGCGGAGGGCCGGGTGGTGCCGTCGATGTGGCGCGGCCGCGCCGGACTGCCCCAGCCCGTCCAAGCCGCCGAATACTTCCTGCGGCAACGCTTCGATATCGTTGCGGCGGAAGGTCTCAGGTGGTCGCAACACCACTCTGCGGGTGAGGACGGCACCGTGTGCGCCGAATTCGAACTGGACGGCGCCGGCCGTTACCGAGTGACGGTGCGTCCCCGCGGGTCGAGCGAGGAGCGCCTGACTTCGTGCGCGGGACCAGGCGTCTACGGGACCCCGACGACCTTCGACCTGGTCGCTCTGGAGCGGATCGACCAGTCGACCCGACCCGCTCCGCGGCTCGCGCATCACGCTGACCTTGTCGACGCGGCAATGCTTCGGATTCAGCGACGATCTTACGGATGATCGGATACTGGACGCTCAATTGATCCTCGATCGGAATCTCGTCGAGCAAGTGCTCCTCACCGCTGAATCCGCGGATCACGCCTTCTGCATTTCCAGTGGGGAATGAGTTACGCACAGAACGCTATCGCATTACGACCAATCGGGGGTTCCGGTGAGGGCCATATAGATCGGCCATCGCGGATGCTCGCGCGTGTTGGTGGTTGATTTCGCGTAACCGGTGTGCGAAGGTGCTCGCACGCGCAGTGCGCGGATTCCAGATTCCAACTGAACATGGCCCGGTGGGCCGCCCCTCTATCGCCAAACAGGTTGGCGGCCCACCTTCGAAACCCTGAGAGGAAACCTCCCATGGTTGCAGTCAGCCTACGCCAAGATCCGGTGGGCGCAACAGACCAAAACACGCTCACCGCCGTTCGTCCCACCTCGGGCACACCTTTGTGGGCCCGAGACGACCACGCGCCCGGCGCTCCACGTCCGGCCTCACCCTGGGACGAGTGGACCATTCCGCCCCGGCCAGAGGCCCTCACCGGTGCCAGCAAGCCCAGTCCGCACCCGACCGAGCCGTTCCGACCCTGGCGCATCGACTTCGAGGAGCCCGACACCGTCGAGCACCCGATCGAGGGACCACCGAAGTCCGCGACCGTCGCCAAGCGGCTGCTCCTGTTCCTCGGCCTCGCCTACCTGTTCCTCGCGGCACTCTCCACCGGCCTCACCTGGACCGGCTGCCTCGCGTCCTCCACCGACAACGAGGAATCCGAACGGGAACCGGACAGCGCCCTTCCTTCGCCGCCGCGTCCACCGGACCGCAATCCCGACTCCCCCGGCCTTCACACCCGGCCCGACGGCACCCGCTACCTGGTCATGCCGGTGCCCTCGGGCATCGGCGAGCGCCTTCGAGGTCACGCCCCGGCGATCGGCGGTGGTGCCGCATGAGCCTGTCCCGCTATGCCCCGCACCAGATCCGCGCCCGCTACCAACGGGCACTGAGCGCACTCCCGATCCCGGCGGCCTCGGCGGCCGGGATCGACCCGAAACGCCTGACCATCCTCGGCGCGACCTCCATCGCAGAGCGCCAGATCATCTTCGGCACTCTCGCCGACGCCCCGCGCTTGTGGCTCGCCTTCAATGACACCGAACCGGATCTCATCGGATACATGACCGGCCTTGTCGTCGGCGAACCCGACCTGTGGATCTCCGACCCCGCACATCAGGCCTGGGCGCTCGAAGGCGACAACACGACGCTCCTCAAGTGCGCCGCCGCCCGCGTCTGGTTCGCCTGCCTACGCGACTGCGAGGGCTGAACCGGTGGACTTTCGAGGACGCGACGCCTTCCTCCGCGAACACGCCACTGCGGCGTTCCGCTGCGACGCCGCCGAGACCGTCCGCATTCAGCGGCTTCTTCATCCGGAGGACGCCACGTCCCACCAGATCTCCACAGCGTGCCGGGGATCATCCTGAATCTTAGGCCAGTGCCCGCAATCAGAATTCCATCGCGTGACCGCGCAGGTCCAGATAGCCGCTGAGGCGAGCGGCTGCGGCGAGCATGGCGCGGCCGCGCTCGGTCAGCTTGCGCTGCCAGTCCTCGAGCGAGCGGGAGAGCGATTCGGTGCCGCCCGCGGTGCGGACCTGCTCGACCACGGTCGCGATGTGCTCGAGTGGGTAGCCGCCGCGCCTGAGGAGATGCGCGAGCTCGGCGTCGCGGATGTCGGCGGCGCGGAAGAGGCGGTATCCGGTGGCCGGATCCCGTTCGGGGACGAGGATTCCGGCTTCCTCCCAGTTTCGCAGGGTGGCCGGTGTGACGCGAAGTCGGTGTGCGAGTTCGCCGACGGCATAAGGGGCCATGTCTCCCGACTCCGAAGGAGAACCGGTCTCTGTCGACAGGCGGTCGATCGCGGCCCGAACCGAGTCGAGAGTGGAGCGATCGCGGAGCAATTGCTCATGTCCGCGGTCGATGATCATCAGGGCGCCGTCGAGATCGTTCCGGTCCAGCGCCTGCATGATCTCGCCACCGTCCGCGTGACCGTAGGCCCGGGAGAGCGCGAGGAAGGCGCGGAGCGCCGCGGCGTGTACCTCGGTGTAAATCCGGTAGCCGCTGCGCGTGCGCTCGGCGCTCGGAATGAACCCGTCGCGCTCATAGTTGCGGATCGCCTGAGTCGAGAGGCCGTGCTCGCGCGCGAGATCCGAAGGCCGCATGTTCTCCATCGGTTGAGACTTTAGCGCAGGATTTCGAGTCAATGGCCGAAGAAAGTCTCAACCGTTGTTTCAACGATATGTTTGAGACCATGACTCAAGATATTGGCGACTTCATCAGCGGCTCGCGCGACCTGGTGGGGCTCGGCGAGGCGGACCATCGGGAACCGGCCTTCGGTGAGGCCCGCAACGAGATCTTCGCCGAGCTGGTCGACCGGGGTTTCCGGTCGTTCGCGCTCGAATCCGATCGGGTCGCCGCATTCGGGGTGGACGACTACGTGCGGGAGGGCGAGGGATCGCTCGATGCGGCAATGAGCGAGGGTTTCTCGCACGGGTTCGGGGACCTGGACGCGAACCGGCGCCTGGTCGCGTGGATGCGCGAGTACAACGAGGGGCGCCCTCCGCAGCTACAGGCGGCCTTTCATGGCATCGACGCTCCACTGGAGTTCACCGCCGAAAGCCCTCGGCGCTATCTCGAATTCGGTCGCGACCGCCTCGGGCTCGAACTCGACATTTCAAGCCTGACGGGCGAGGACGAACGGTGGAGCCGCACCGAAGCGGTCATGGACCCGGCCGAATCGCCCGGTGACACCGCCGAGGCCGAACGGCTGAGGGCGATCGCGGACGACATGCTCACTGAGCTCTACGCCCGCGCTCCCGAGCTGATCGCATCCACTTCGCGCTCGGCATGGTGGAGGACCAAGACGCACCTCACCTCAGGTCTGGGTCTGCTGCGATACCACCGGCAGGCGGCACAGCGCATTGACGACAGCGCCAGGTGGTCACGCCTGTCAGCGACTCGCGACGCGCTCATGGCTCAGAACCTCCTCGATATCCGGGACGTCGAGGCGAGGCGCGGCCCGACTCTGGTGTTCGCGCACAACGTCCACTTGCAGCGGACTCTGAGTCGCATGAGCATGGCGGGCATGGAACTGACCTGGCACAGCGCCGGGGCGATCATGGATTCGCTGCTGGGCGAGCGGTACGTGTTCATCGCCGCCGGTTCGAGCCGCCTGCCGGTCGACCAGCCGACCCTGGAGGGAGCCGATGTCGTACTCGAGATCAGTGACGGAGGTGCGATCAAGATGAGAGCCGGAGAGTTCAAGGATTCCGCCGAAGACGCTCAGTTATCTCGAGACCGTTCGCCGGTGGACCAGGCTCCACCGGCGTATGCCGGAGCGGGGTCCGCGATCCTCCCTGACCGTCTACGACCACTGACCCCTTGGAATCAATCCAAGGCGATGTCGATCCTGGTGAGGCGCTGTGTCGCTCGGGTCAGGACCACGTAGGCGACGCCGGGGCCGTGCTCGGCCGCGATGCCTTCGAGGTCGGCGGCGATGACCGCGTCCCATTCCAGGCCTTTGGATTCGAGCGGACCGACGAGCGTCACCCGGTCGTCGTGGACGATCGCGGCGAGCTCGTCGTGGCGGGCGTACGGCGCGATGATGCCGACGGTGCCCTCGACCGCATCGAGCGCCTCCACCACCGCACCCGCGACCTCGGGGAGCAGTGCGTCGGCGGCCACCATGCGCTCCTCGACGTCGACGCCGGTCTCGCGGACCGCCTCGGGCAGGTCGATGTTCTTCAGCCTCGGCTTGGCCCACTCGGCGGCGTATTCGAAGACTTCCTTGGAGTTCCGGTAGTTCTTCGTCAGGTGGAACTCGTGGAGCCGTCCCGTCGGCACGGCGCGGCGCCTGGCGTCGGCGCTCTCCTTGGGCCTGGGCCAGCTCGACTGGGCCTCGTCGCCGACGATCGTCCAGCCGGCCGCGCGGCCGCGGCGCCCCAGCATCCGCCACTGCATCGGCGAGAGGTCCTGGGCCTCGTCCACGATGACGTGGGCGTAGTCCTCGTAGAACGCGTCGCGGACCTGGCGCTCGCCGCGGTCGTAGTAGCGGTCCTGCGCCGTCGAAACCTCCGCGACGCCACCGTAGGAGCGGATGCGGTCCCTCTGGCGCGGTTCGGGTTCGACCCCTAGGAGGACGCGCAGTTCGTCGAGCAGCGCCACGTCCTGGATCGAGAACTCCGGCGCCTGGATCGACGCGGCGACCGACTCGATCGAGGAGTGCTTCAAGTGGCCTTCGGCGGCCGAGGCGAGGCGACGGCGGTCGCCGGCCCAGGCGAGCACGTCTGCCGGGTCGAGGTCGGGCCACCAGTGGTCGAGGAAGGTGAGGAACTCGCCCCTCGAGCCGACGTCGCGGGAGAACTTGGCCGGCTCGGCGTCGGGAAGGGCCGGTTTGACCTTGCGCCACAACGCGACGAGCAGGGCACGTCCGGCCTCGGTCTTGGCGAGGTTCGGGCGCTGCTCCTTCTCGAAGACGCGGGCTCTGGCGGCTGCGAGTTCGGCTGCGTCGAGTTTGAAGACCTCGCCCTGGTAGGTGATGCGCAGCTCATGGGGCGCGCCGGGCGGGGACTGGCGGACCAGGCGCCTGAGGATCGGCAGCATCACGGTGCCGCCCTTGATCGAAGCGACCTCCGGCCGGTCCTGGCGGGTCGCTTCGACTCCGGCGTACAGCTCGCCGAGCGAGTACAGGGCGGCGGTCTCCTCGCCGAGGCTGGGCAGGACGCGGCCGATGTACTTCATGAACACCGCCGAGGGGCCGACGACGAGGATGCCCGCGGCCTCGTACTTGCTGCGGTCCTGGTAGAGCAGGAACGCGGCGCGGTGAAGGGCGACGACGGTCTTGCCGGTGCCGGGGCCGCCGGTGATGAGCGTCGCGCCGCGGCCCGGCGCGCGGATCGCGGCGTCCTGCTCGGACTGGATGGTCGCGACGATGTCCCGCATGCGCCCGGTGCGTTTGCGGCCCAAGGCCGCCATGAGCGCGCCGTCACCGATGACGGGCAGTCTGTCGCCGGCGTCCTCGTTGAGCAGGTCGTCGCTGATCTCCTCGACGCTGCGCCCGAACGAGCGGATGACGCGGCGCCTGGCGACCTCCTGGCGGTCGACGGCGGTGGCGCGGTAGAACGGGGCGGCGGCGGGGGCGCGCCAGTCGACGAGCAGCGGCCGGTACTCGGCGTCGCGGACACCGAGGCGCCCGACGTGCCGGACGCGGCCGTCGTCGAAGTCGAGGCGGCCGAACACGAGCCCTTCGTGCTGCGAGTCGAGGTCGGAGATGCGGCGGGCGGCGCGGTAGACGAACACGTCGCGCTCGAACTGGGCGCCGGGCACGGTCGTGTCGCGGTGGGCGTAGCCCGCTTCGCGGTGGTCCTCGGCGTCGGCGCGGAGCACGTCGACACGGTCGTACACGCGGTCGGCGAACTCCTGCTCGATCGCGATCTCCTGCTCGGGCGTGTTGGCAGGGTTCGGGGTGGGGACGGCGTGGGACGTGTCGACATCCTGCGGGTGTTCGGTGTCGACCTGGTCTGGCTTCTCGGACACAGCGCTCCTCGCTCGAATTCGGGAACGCACCAGCCTAGCGCGTCGGGGCGGCGGACGTCCGCGAATCGGTGCCCTATGTGCGCCCGGGCCACACTCAGCCCGTCCACATCGACTTGCCGCCGTCGGCCTCGACGAATGCTGCCTTGGTTCTCCTTGCGGCGCAAGTGGAGTTCGACGGCCTGGCTGAGGCGAATCCATGTGGCCGCCGGCGCGAAAGCGTATGCCCAGCTAGGGCCCTCATTCCATGTCCAAATGGCAATGTCTGCACCTGTCGGGTTATTGACTTCGCAAGTCGAATATGCCGTTGTACGGTATTTCCAAGCCAACTTGTGATGGATCGGCTACGACAATGTCGCTGCTCGACAAGAAACACTGCCTCCATCACCAGGAGGCCGCTCGGCTGAGTGGGGTAGACCGAGCGGCCCGCGGCGGGGCTCCGATTACCTGGCCGGAGCCCCGCCGCTCAACCTCGCCGGAGTCGCGGCGCACACGTAACGAGCACCGCTCGGCTTGGATCCGGAAGGCCGGGTCCCTACGATGGAGACGACCACCGATCTACCGGAGGAGTGCGATATCCGTGGCTCTCAACTCGAACATGGTGCCCCTCGGCACCCCGGCGCCCGACTTCACGCTGCCGGACCTCGACGGTGCCGAGCGTTCCCTTTCCGACTTCGACGCCCCGGCCCTCCTGGTCGCGTTCGTCTGCAACCACTGCCCTTACGTGCGCCACATCGAGCAGGCCTTCGGCGCGTTCACCACGGCCCAGGCCGACCTCGACGTGGTCGCCATCAGCTCCAACGACGCCGAGAAGTACCCCGACGACGCGCCCGCCGGGCTCGCCGAGCAGGTCGCCCGCGCGAACTGGAACTTCCCGTACCTCTTCGACGAGACCCAGGAGGTCGCGCGCGCCTACAAGGCGGCCTGCACGCCGGACTTCTTCCTCTACGGCCCCGACCGCAAGCTCGCCTACCGGGGCGCCTTCGACGGCTCGACGCCCGGCAACGGCGCCCCGGTGACCGGCGAGTACCTCGCCGCGGCCATCGAGCAGGTCCGCAAGGGCGAGCCGGTCCCCGAGCCGCACTACCCGTCGACCGGGTGCGGCATCAAGTGGCGCGAATAGCACCTCCGGACAGTCGCTGAACGGCGGTCGAGCCTCGGGCTCGGCCGCCGTTCCTTCGTTCGCGGTCAGGCGCGACCGAACCGCAAGGCCAACGTGGTGCGCCCGGTCCGCCCGAGAGGGACGTGGAGCTTGACGCCGTCGGTCGCGTCGGTGCCGGACAGGTGCGTGTAGTCCTCGCCCGGGTGGTAGCCGGTCGGCGCCGGGGCCGAGTCGGCGCCGGAAACCTCGATTCGGACGACGTCGTCCACGCACCGGTAGGCGCATGACGTTCCGGCGAGCTCGAAGACGCCTTGTTCGGCGGACTCCTTTGCGCCGGTCATCGCGCCTCCGGGCCGGAAGGTGAGTTCGAAGCGCTGGTTCACCTTCGCGGGGTCCGCCTCGCAGTCGATGCGGATGACGTCGTCCACGATCTGGATTCGCAGCCGGGTCGCGAGCGCGACCTCGACGGCCGGACGGTGGGCGAAGTCCATTGACGCCGAGAAGCGGCCGTCGTCGGTGAGTTCGTAGCGGCCGTCGGCGCGGCGGTGCTCGGCGGGCAGCGGACCGTAATACGACGCGCCGACCCGTTCGCGAAGTATGAAGGCGCCCTCGTCCTCTTCGAGGCCGTCGGCCCGGAACGGACCCAGGCCGAAGAAGTCGCGCGACAGCCGCACCGCGTCGAGGACCGCCCGGCCGCTCGCCGCGCGCAGGAAGGTCGGATTGGAGGCCAGCCCCGACCGGATCCGGCCGTGCCCGGCGTAGTCGGAGCCGCCGTACACACTGGCGTAGAAGTCGCCGTCGCGGACGACCGCGAGGCCAGACGAGGGGAAGACCGCGCGAACCGGTGCACTCGGAGCGGCGACCGGCAGCGGGATCGCGAGTTCCGGTTCGAGGAGGATCTCGGTGAGCGCCCCGGCGGGGTCCTGCAGCGGCCGTTCGAGGATCTTCTCGACGACGTCCGCGAAATCGCCGCGGCTCCGAGCGATCGCGAAGCGCCGGAACTGCATGAGGAAACCGGCGACGTCGACGGCGCCCCGCTGGTCCTGGCGGCGGGAGTGGACGGTCTCGACGGTGCCGTCCGGCAGCGTCGTCGCCGCGATCGCCTCCAGGTTGCGGCACACGGCGTCGAGCAGCTCCGGGCGGTCGAGCGCGGTCGCGATCGCCGTCAGCGACGGATTCGAGACGTGCAGCGCGTAGTTCGCGCTGCGTTCGGAGTACATGCCGTCGTCGGCGATGTCCACGCCTTCTGCCAGCCACTGGTCGACCCGCTCCACGAGCCGAGGATCGGGCCAGTGCCGGTGCATGCGGGCGAGCGCCGCGCACAGCTCCCAGCGGTGGTTCGGGGTGTGGACGCCGCCGTGCAGCAGCGACTCCAGCGCGGACAACGCTGTCCGCTCCAAAGTCGATGCCGCCGCGACCAGCGTCGGCGCGGTGGCACCGCCGAGCAGTGCCCAAGCGTCGCACAGGTCGTTGACCGTGAACGCCGTGTCCGGCGGCGAGGCGAGGTTCTCGGCATCGAACAGGCCGTCATCGCCCTGCATCCCGGCGAGGTGCTCGACGAGCCGCAGCGCCGCCGAGGCGGTCTCCTCGGAGCCTTCGAACCGCGAGCCCCCGTGGACGGCGCAGGCGATGAGGGCCTTGGCGCCCGCCATCACCGTCCGGTGGTGCCCGTGACCGGCCAGCAGGCCGTCGAGGCCGTCGAGCACGCGCCGGGCGTGCCCGTCCGCCGCGGCGGTCACCAGGGCGACGAACCGCTCGTCCGTGTCAGTCCTTGAGTCCCGCATTGAGATCCTCGTTCATGACGTACTTCTGGAACACCACGTAGATGAGCACCAGCGGGACGATGGACATGGTCGACGCCGCCAGCAGCAGCGGCCAGTCGATGTTCTCGGCGCCGACGATGCTGCGCAACGCGATCTGGAGCGTGAACTTCCGCTCGTCGCCGACGACGATGAGCGGCCAGATGTAGTCGTTCCAGCGCCACTGGAACGAGAAGATCGCCAGCGTCATGATGATCGGCCGCGACATCGGCAGCATGATCCGGAAGAAGATGCCGATCTCCCGGGCGCCGTCGATCCGCGCCGCCTCGATGATGTCGTCGGGGATGGACACGAAGAACTGCCGGAACATGAACACGCCGGTGGCGGTGAGGATCGAGGGGACGACGAGGCCGGCGAGCGTGTTGTACATACCGAGGTCGCGGATCACCACGAACGTCGGCGAGAGGATCACCTCGGTGGGCAGCATCGTGGTCGCGAGGATGCACACGAAGAAGACCTTCACCCAGCGGTACTCGTACTTCGCGAGGGCGTAGCCGGTCATGGCGCTGGCCATCACCGTCAGGACGGTGGTCGTGACCGCCACGGCGAGCGTGTTGGAGAAGTACAGGAAGAAGTCGAACCGGTCCCACGCCAGTTCGAAGCCGGCCGTCGTCGGGTCCTCGGGGAGGATCGTGAGCGGGTACCGGAACAGCTCTGAGCCCGGCTTGAAGGCGCTCATCAGGAACCACACCACCGGGAACGCGTACAGCGCGGCCAGCGCCCACAAGAACGTGGACATCGGGACGGTGCTCGCGACCTCTCGCGTCCTGCGCGGTCTGCGGGATCCGGACGCCTTGGGGGCCTCGGGGGTCGTCGTGACGGTGCTCATGCGGCGCGCCTCCTGTTGACCCACATCTGGAGCAGTGCGATGGACAGCAGGATGACCAGCAGGATCATGGAGACGGCGCTGGCGTATCCGACCTTGGCCTGGCCGAAGCCGGTCTCGTAGATGTACTGGATGATGAACGTGTTCGACGTCCCGGGTCCGCCGCCGTTGAGCGCCTGGACCATCGCGAACTCCTTCATGGCGCCCAGTGAGGACAGCAGGATCACGAGGAAGGAGGTCGGCGCGATCGAGGGCAGGGTGATGTGCCGGAACCGCTGCCAGGCGTTCGCGCCGTCGATCTCGGCCGCTTCGTAGTAGGGGCGCGGGACGTTCTTGAGCGCGGCGATGAAGATGAGCATGTTGAACGCCGTTCCGCCCCAGGTTCCGGCCATGACTACGACCATGAGCGCGAGGTCGGGGTCGGTCTGCCAGGCGAGCGGGTCGGCGCCGAGGCGGGTGACGACGTAGTTGACGAAGCCGAAGCTCTCACCGAACATCCACCGCCAGATGACCCCGGCGACGATGGGCGAGATGAGCCACGGGAAGAAGAAGATGATCTTGGCGGCGGCTTTGCCCTTGGTGTAGTTGCTGACCAGGAGCGAGGCGATGGTCAGCGACATGACGTACATCAGCGGGACGCTGAGCGCGGCGAACAGGAGGGTCCGGGTCAGGGCCTGGTAGAACGTCGGGTCGCCGAAGAGGTTCCGGTAGTTCTCCAGGCCGATGAACTCGAAGGTCCCGATGCCGGTGTAGTCGGTGAACGAGTAGATCAGGCCGAGGCTGCCGGGCCAGACGAAGAAGACGCCGAACAGGACGATGTTGACGCCCGCGAGCGCCAGCGGGGCCGATCGGTAGCTGACGCGCCTCGGGGCCGCACCGCGCCGCTGTCTCGGCGCGGTGCGGCGTTCGTTCTCGGTCGCTGTGATGGCCAAGGGTTACCCGCAGCTGCCCGACTGCTCGTTGAGGCCGTCGATGATGTTCTGGACCGTGGTGGGGACGTCCTGCTCGCCGTTGGCGAGTTTTACGGCCTCGTCCTTGATCGGGTCGCCCTCGACGGCCGCCTCGGTCTCGCCGGCATAGACCATTTCGAGCTGCGAGGTGATCTGGTGGCTGGAGATCGGGTCGGAGGCGGCGACCTCGTCGTTGTACATGTCGAAGCTCGTCTGGAAGTCGCCGTAGTCGATGTCGAGCCCTTCGGTGACGGGCAGGAAGCCGGAGATCTCCGAGATCTCGGTGTAGTTCTCGGCTGAGTAGAGCCAGTTGACGAAGTCGTAGGCCTGCTGGGCCTTCGAGCCGTCGAAGGCGACCATGAGGCCGCCGCCGAGGTTGGTGGCGCGCCGTTCCTGGGCTGGCATGTAGACCGAGGCCCACTCGAAGTCGGCGATGTTCTGGGTGAAGTCGGCGACCTGCCAGGAACCTGAGTAGTAGGCCGCGACCTGGCCGCTCTTGAACAGGGCGTTGGGGTCGTCGCCGGAGACCCAGACCGAGCGCGGCATGATGTCGTCGTCGTTGATGTCGGCGAAGAGTTCCAGTGCCGCGGCGGCCTGGTCGTCGGTCTCGTAGACGCAGTCGTCGTTGCGGACGAAGCCGTCGCTGCCGAACTGGTACATGAGGGACCGCAGGCGGTGCGAGGAGGCGTCCATGACGAGGCCGTAGCGCGCTCCGGTGCCGGCCTTGACGTCGCGGAGCGCGGCGATGAACTCCTCCCACGTCCAGATGTCCTCGGGGGTCGTGGGGTAGGCGACGCCGGCGGAGTCGAACAGGCTCTTGTTGATGAACATGCCGACGGCGGTGAGGTCGGTCGGGATGGTCGGGATCTCGCCGTCGGCGTTCTCCACCAGGAGGTTGTCCATGATGCCGTGCTCGGCGGCGATGTCGGTGAGGTCTTGGAGCCGGTTCATCCAGATCGAGTCGATCGCGGTGACGCGGGCCAGGTCGGGGAGCCCGTCGGCCTGCGCCGCGTTGCGCAGCCGGGTGGCGAAGTCGTCGTAGGGGACGTCGTCGATCTCGATCCTGACGCCGGTCTCCTCTTCGTACTTGTCGGCCATCGCCTGGAAGCCGCCGCCCTGGTTGGCGTCGCCGGAGAGCCAGAACCGGAGGGTGTTGTCGTCGCCGTCGCCGCCGCCGACGAAGCCGCAGGCGCTCAGGGGCATGGCCGCACCGGCGGCGATTACGAGTCGTCTCTTCATTGAGGTCTCTTTTCAGGGATGGAAGGGCTTGGAGAGCGCACGGGCCGTCGTACCGTGCCGCTGAAGTCCTGTTCGGAGACGCGGTCGCGACTAGCGCGCGCTAGTCGTTCGTTTCTAACAGTGCGAGTCGGGCAGTGTCAAGCGGTTGCCCGTCCCTGTCTCGCAGTGTTACCGAATTGCATCGCAATCGGCCGTAGACGCCGGAACCGGCTAAGAGCCCCACAGATCGGTGAGCGCAATCTCCAACTCACCGAGCATGGTGCGCAGCAGCGGCATCGACAGTCCGATGACCGTGCCCGGATCGCCCTCGATCCGGTCGATGAACGCCGAGCCGTAACCGTCGAGTGTGAACGAGCCGGCGACGTGCAGCGGCTCGCCGGTGGCGACGTAGGCGGCGATCTCGGCGTCGGAGACCTCGGCGAAGTGGACGACGGTGCCCGAGGCGCGCACGATCTTGCGGTCGGCGGCGACGTCGATCAGGCAGTGGCCCGTGTAGAGCGTGCCGGAGCGGCCGCGCATCCGCTTCCACCGCGAGGCGGCCTCCTCGGCGCTCTCGGGCTTGCCGAGGATCTCGTGGTCGAAGTGCAGCACCGAGTCGCAGCCGAGGACGAGCGTCCGTGGGCTGACGATGTCGAGCACCGCCTCGGCCTTGAGTTCGGCGAGGGTGCTCGCCAACTCGGCCGGATCGTGGCCCATCACCCGGCTCTCGTCGACGCCGGAGACGACGACCTCCGGCGCGATCCCGGCCGCGGCGAGCAGCTCGCGACGGGCCGGCGAGGCCGAGGCGAGCACGAACGTGCGGCTCACCGGTCGAGGCCCCTGCGCGCGGGGACGGCCGTGTCGCGCCACGACCTGCGCACCCGCAGCCGCAGGCCCGGGTCGGTCCACGAGGCCGCTCGGCCCCGCCCTCCGGTCTCGGACTCCTCCTCCTCGCGCGGCAGCGCGGTGAGGACGCCTACCAGCGCGGCGAGCTCCTCGTCGGTGGGATTGCCGTGGAGGACTTTGAGCTCCATGCTCTTCCCTTCAATCCTCGATGTCGAATTCGCGGTGGACCCTCTCCCAGAAGCCGTCGCGGACCCAGATCCGGGCTTCGGGGTGGTCGCGTAGAGAGTAGCCGAGTTCCTTCTCAGCCTCCACCAGCAGCTCCTTGTCGATGACGGTCGGCAGCTGGGGGCCCGGCAGTAGGTCGGCTATGTTGTCGGCGCCGCGGGTCAGCAGCCACTTGTGGCCGACGTACTCCCCGATCGACCTGACCGTCTCGGGGTCGAGCTTCTCACCGGTCTGGGTGGTGCGCACGAACTTCGGCCGGGCCGATTCGGCCTGTGCCAGCGCGTCGGCGGCGTTCATGGTCACCGCCACGGACTGGCGCTGCCCGAAGACCGCGGCCGGGCTGGGAACCTCCGGCTCCGGTTCGGCAATCGGTGCGCCCACCATGCCGCGGGTCGCGGCCGCTGCGGTGCCGCTCTTGGCGAAGTAGGGCCGAAGCTCGTCGGCGTCGATGGTCTCGACCGTGTCCGACTCCCAGACCAGGCGCTCGGCCTGGTTGGTGCCGTACGGCGGTTCCACCCCCCACAGGTGTATCCGCACCCCGTAGGCCTGGGCGACCTCGACGGCGGGCACCATGTCCTCGTCGCCTGCGAGCAGGATCGCATCGTGGATGGCGCGGTGTCGGGCCAGCTGTTCCAGGTCGGAGCGGATCTGGGCGTCGACGCCCTTCTGCTGGCCGCGCGAGTTGAGGTTGCCGAGCCTGACCTTGACGAACTCCATATTGGCGATGACGCGCTGGTCGACGGTGGGCACTCGGTCGCGGGCGGCGTCGAACCAGTACAGGCGCAGCAGTTCACCGTCGGGGAGACGGCGGGCCGCGCGCTCCATGAGCGATCCGATGACCTTCTCGGCGTCGACGCGGTAGTCCTTGCGGCTGGTCGCGTCCAATAGCAGCTCGGCGGCCGCCGCGTAGAGGTAGCCGACGTCGATCAATATGGCAAACCGCCTGGTCAAATGCCCAGGAAGCATCCCTACAGTCTGTGTCATGGCCCACTCCCAATCTCTGTCGGGACGAAATGTCCCGCTTCCCCCGGCTCTATAAGACGGTACCCGGAACGGGCCTCTGGGGTGGGAGTGGTGCGGTCGGGCCCGCGCGGCGCGGCGGGGCCCGGGCGGTGTGCCGGGCCCGTCGCGACCGTGTCTAGAGCGGGATGTTGCCGTGCTTCTTGGCGGGAAGTTCGTCGCGCTTGGAGGCGGTCATGCGCAGGGCCCTGACCAGTTGCGCGCGGGTCTCCCTCGGCTGGATCACCGCGTCGACGTAGCCGAGCTCGGCCGCGACGTACGGGTTGTTCAGCTTCTCTTCGTAGTCGGCCATGAGCTCGGCGCGCTTGGCCTGCTCGTCGTCGGCCTTGGCCAGCTCGCGCCGGTAGAGGATGTTGACCGCGCCCTGGGAACCCATGACTGCGATCTCGGCGGTGGGCCAGGCGAGGTTGAGGTCGGCGCCGACGTGCTTGGAGCCCATGACGCAGTACGCGCCGCCGTAGTTCTTGCGGCAGATGATCGTCAGCTTCGGGACGGTGGCCTCGGCGTAGGCGTAGATGAGTTTCGCGCCGCGGCGGATGATGCCGTCGTGCTCCTGGGAGGTGCCCGGCAGGAAACCGGGGACGTCGACGAAGGTGACGACCGGGATGTTGAAGGCGTCGCAGAATCGGATGAACCGGGCGGCCTTCTCCGAGGCGTCGATGTCGAGCGTGCCGGCGAAGTGCATCGGCTGGTTGGCGACGATGCCGACCGGGCGCCCGTCGAGGCGGCCGAATCCGACGATGATGTTCTTCGCGAACAGCTCCTGGGTCTCCAGGAACTCTCCGTCGTCGAGGACGGTCTCGAGGACCTTGTGCATGTCGTACGGCTGGTTCGCAGAGTCCGGGATGAGGCCGTCGAGTTCGATGTCGGTGGCCGTCAGGTCGAGCTCGAAGTCCTTGGACTCGTAGACCGGCGGTTCGTCGAGGTTGTTCGACGGGAGGTACGACAGCAGGTGCTTGACGTATTCGAGCGCGTCGTCCTCGTCGCCGGCCAGGTAGTGGGCGTTGCCCGCGACGGCGTTGTGGGTGCGTCCGCCGCCGAGTTCCTCCATGCCGACGTCCTCGCCGGTCACGGCCCGGACCACGTCGGGGCCGGTGATGAACATGTGGCTGGTCTGGTCGACCATGACGGTGAAGTCGGTGATCGCCGGCGAGTAGACGGCGCCGCCGGCGCAGGGGCCCATGATCAGCGAGATCTGCGGGATGACCCCGGAGGCGCGGACGTTGCGGAAGAAGATGTCGCCGTAGCCGCCGAGGGACGCGACGCCCTCCTGGATGCGGGCGCCGCCGGAGTCGGAGATGCCGATGATCGGGCGGCCGGTGCGCAGCGCCAGATCCTGGATCTTGGTGATCTTCTCGCCCGAGACCTGCCCGAGCGAGCCGCCCAGCATGGTGAAGTCCTGGGCGAACACGCAGACCTCGCGGCCCTCGATGGTGCCGTAGCCGGTGACGACGCCGTCGCCGTAGGGGCGGTTGGCCTCCATCCCGAAGTTCGTCGACCGGTGGCGCGCCAGGGAGTCGAGTTCGACGAACGACCCCTCGTCGAGCAGCGCGGCGAGCCGCTCGCGGGCGGTGCGCTTGCCCTTCTCATGCTGCTTCTCGATGGCGCGGGGATTGCCGGTGGCCGCCTCGTCGCGACGCTCTTGGAGGTCGGCGAGCTTCCCGGCCGTCGTGTGGATGTCGATGTCGGTCACGCTTCGGATCGTATCCGCCCGTCTGATCGCTAGGCTGGGTGCGTGAGCACACCGACGAGAAGGCCACTGGACGTCCACGCGCTCCGGTCCAGGTTGTCGGAGAAATCCGACTTCTGGACCGAGATCGATGTGGTAGACATCACTGGATCGACGAATGCGGACCTGGCCGGGATCGCGCGGCACGGCGGCGGGCAGGGACGCGTCCTCATCGCCGAGCAGCAGACGCACGGCAAGGGCCGTCTGGGCCGCCAGTGGGTATGCCCGCCCGGCGCGGGACTGATGATATCGATGCTGCTGCGGCCCGAGCGGCCGCGAGAAGACTGGGGCACGCTGAGCCTGGCCGCCGCCGTCGCGCTCGAAGAGGCCCTCCGCGCCGTCGCCGGCGTCAACACGCGGCTCAAGTGGCCCAACGACGTCCTCATCAACGGCCGCAAGGTCTGCGGCATTCTCGCCGCCGTGGAGGGCGGTGCCGTCGTCCTCGGCGTCGGCCTCAACGTGTCGCTGACCGAGGAGGAGCTGCCGGTCCCCGAGGCGACCTCGCTGCTGCTGGCCGGCGCCGCCACACTGGACCGGGAGGCGATCGCCGTGGACTTCCTCGCCCACTTCGCGGCCGTCTACCGGACTTGGGAGGCCGAGGGCCCGGCGCACGTCATCGCGCGATGGCGCGAATACTCGGCGACGCTCGGGCGGGGCGTCGCGGTGACTTTCCCGGACGGCCGCAAGGTGTCGGGAACCGCGGCCGACATCTCCGGGGACGGACGACTGGTCGTGCGGCACCGGGGCGAGGAGGGGCGCGAGGAGGTTCTGACGGTCGCCGCCGGCGACGTCGTCCACCTGAGAAGGAGCGAGTGAGGGCGGCGAGTTGACCGACGACGCGCGAGACGAGTCCGACGAGCCCGCCACGGGTCTCGGGGGCGACTCAGAACGGCTCTACCGGCTCCTGCTGTCGAAGGCCGACTCCTCGGTCTCCCAGCTCGCGGCCGACGCCGGGCTCGACGGCGCCGAGGTCAGGTCAATGCTCGCCGAGCTCGTCGACGCCGGCTTCGCCACGATGATCGCCGATTCCCGCTATCGGGCCGTCGCCCCCGACATCGTCCTCGGCGGACGACTCGCCATGCAGCTCAACACCGTCCGTACCGGCTACGAGGCGCTGCGCGAGTTGCTGGAGATCCACCGCACGGGCCCTGGCCGGGGCGGCAGGGACGACCGCGGCCGCTGGGAGCAGATCACCGGCGCCGTCGCGATCCGATCGCGGCTCACCCGGCTGCGCGAGACCGCCGAGTCCGCCATCCGCACCTTCGTCAGGCCCCCGATCATCCTGCCAGTCCCCGACCGCGAGCAGCACCGAGAGCTCCACGGCCGGGCAGTGCGGCACCTGCTCCTGTTCGACCGGTCCGTTCTCGACGCCTCCCCCGAGGCCTCGTGTCTTCGCCACTCGATCGACTCCGGCGACGAGATCCGCTTCGCGAAGCGCCTGCCGCTCAAGATGATGGTCGTCGACGAGCACGCCGCCGTGATCGAAGAGCCCGGCGCCGGACGGCCCAGGGCGATCATCACATCGAACAGGTCCATCGTGCAGCTCGCACTCTCGCTGTTCGAACAGCTTTGGAATACCGCCATCCCGGCCCCCGTACAGGAACAGAACGGCGGCAGCGAGATCGACGAGGACGGTGCGCTCCTGCTCAGCCTGCTCATCGCCGGTCTCACCGACCAGTCCATCGCCACGAAGCTCGGCATCGGCCTGCGCACCGTCCAGCGGAGAGTCCGCGACCTGATGGACCTCGCCGAAGTCGACACTCGCATCCAATTGGGCTGGCACGCAGCGAAGAACGGATGGGTGTCCTAACAGGGCCCACGTCGCGCGACGGCCAATCTGGCGGGCACGAGCACTGGCGCGGTGTTGTACTGTGCAAGTGAACGATTACCGCCGCCCAACACGGTGAAACTTGCGAGCCGTAGATTTGCAGAACACGGCAACGCTTGCAAGCCGTAGACACATACAGCCCAACGCTCACTCCTGGAGGTCTTGCAGTGGGGTATCCCGACGACCAACTCGCCCGAGGCGAAGAGGTCAAGCTCCATTCCCGCCCGCACTGGAAGGAGGCGGTCGGGCCCGTCCTCTGGTTCGTCGTCTTCCTGCTCATCGGCGCGATCGGCATCTACTACACCGCGCAGACCGACTGGTCGATCAAGATGTGGCTCATCCTCGCAGAGGTCGGCATCACGGCGGCCCTGCTCGTGTGGCTGTCGGTCGTCCCGTGGATCGCCTGGCAGACCACCCATTACGTCATCACCGACCAGCGCGTCATGTGGCGGATCGGGATGATCACCCGGGAGAGCCGCCACATCCCGCTGGCCCGCGTCAACACCGTCTCCTACACGCAGTCGATCGCCGAGCGCATCTTGGGCTACGGCGACCTGAAGATCGACTCGGCCTCCGACGACGGCGAGATCGAGCTCATCGACGTGCCCAAGGTCGACAAGGTCAAGGCCGTCATCTACCAGCTCGCCGAGGACGACCGCACCCGCCGCGCCAGCGCCTCCGGCGACGGCACCTGATCGGCGGAACAACACCGGACCCACCGGATCCTATAGGATATATCCTATGTGATCCGGTGGGTTCTTGCGTTTCTCAGGCTCTCTCGGGGCGCGGGAAGACCCACGTGCGGTAGGCGAAGAAGCGGAACGTCGAGGCGATGCCCACTCCGACGAAGTTCGCGGCGAGGTTCTTCGCCAGGACCGTGTCGAAGTACTGCGGCCAGACCTGCGCGAGCCCGTTGTTCGCCCACAGGCAGCCCAGCGCGATGAGCAGGCCGATGCCGTTGAAGAAGAAGTACAGCAGGTACTGGCGGTGGGCGGCGGCCGAACCGAGCCGGTCGCGCCAGGTCCAGTGCCGGTTGCCGAGGAACGCGAAGGTCGTGGCGATCGCGGCGGCGCCGGTCTTCGCGCCCCAGTCCGGCCAGTCGAAGACGATCAGGAAGACGTTGAACAGGCCGACGTCGATGAAATAGGCCATGCCGCCGACCCCGACGAAGCGGAACAGTTCGCTGCTGTGGTCGCGCAGCAGCCTCCACATTCGCACTACCGGTTTGCCGGTCCGCGAGGGGGGCCGCGGTGAAGGCTCAGTGGAGGTCGACACCGTTTCAGACTATCGTGCCCGCCGCCTAACCGCTCGGGGCAGCGACCGCCACCACCCCCGCGATGAAGGGATCGCCGCTGCGGTCGATCCGGATGGCGCCCGCTTCGCCGAGCGTCGCACTGTTCACGGCGATGTCGACGCCGAACGTGTACCAGTGCGGGTTGTTCAGGGCGCCGTTCGCGCGGGACGTCGCCGGCTCGCCGAACCCGGTCGGGCCGATCGAGAGCCGGTCGCCCGAGCGGTAGGCCGAGCCTCCCCACAGGGTGTGGGCGACGCCGACCTCCCCGCCGCCGCGCACGTCGATCGCCGTGTCGGACGCGAGGGCGCCGTCGTAGACCGCGACCTCTCTGGGCTCGGCGCCGGGCTCGGCGTAGACGACGGTGAGCGACCACCCGGCCCAGCGCGGCTCCAGGCAGTCCGGCTCGGCCGGGGGCGGCCATTCGACGCAGCCGGACATCGGCAGGGGATGGTCGTCGATCGCGAGCCAGTACTCGCCGCCGCCCGAGACCAGACCTGTGACGTCTGCGAACGCCTGAGCCCCGGGGCCGGCGGCGCGCACGGCGTCGGCGCCCAGGTCGGTCCAGGAGCCGCCCGGCTCGGCGAGCGAGACGTCCGTCGGCAGGTCGTCGCGGGCGCCCGCCCAGTACAGCCCGGCCCAGGCGACCTCGGCGTCCGCGGGGATCTCGAGGACGGCGCCGGAGAGAGCCTCGCCGCCACGCCCCGCAGGCGGCTGCGGTTCGCCCTTCGAGGCCTTGTACGCCTTCATAGGGTAGCGGTCGCCGCCTCCTTGCGCGGCCGCCGCCAGGCAGGCGGGCACGGCGCAGGTCATGAGGGTGTTGCCCGCGGCGGTGACGCCGGTGGCGTCGAGCCCGGCGTAGCCGACGACCGAACCGGCGGGTGCGACCGGGACGCGCAGTTCGGATGCGCCGCTGATGTCGGGGCCGGAGACGGTGATGGCGAAGGTCTGGTAGCCGCTGAGGCCATCGGCGATGCCGATGCGGACGTCGGCGGACGCCGAGGCGGGCATCCGGCCTACGGAGCAGCGGATCCGGTCGGCCTCGCTCTCGCACCGCCAGCCGGGCTCGGCGGTCTCGGAGGCCAAGGTGACGCCCTCGGGGACGTCGATGGCGAGGGTGACGCGGCCGGAGGCGACCTGCGAGTGCTCTGCGGCCCCGGCCTCTTCAGTGCGCGAGGCGGAGCCGCCGCCGGATCCGAGCGAGTCGAGCCGGATCGGCAGGACCGCCTCGACGCCCGCCTCCAGACCGGTGGCCCCGAGGCCGTGAACGATGTCGTACACGGCGGGGACGGCCGGGACGTCGATCGGTTCGTCGTCGTCGGGCGCGGGCTCGGCCGGCTCCTCACCGGGCTCCGGTCCGGGCTCTCCAGGGTCGGGATCGGGCCCGGTCTCGGCCGGGTCCGGGTCGTCCTGTTCAGGCTCGACCGGGTCCTCGTCCAGCGGATCGGTCGCCGCGGGCGGGTCCGGGGCCGCCCGCGTCTCCTCGTCGGGCTCGACCGGGGCGAGCGCGAAGATCGCGGCGGCGGCGACCACCGCGGCGGTGGAGCCGGTCGCGATCGTGCCCTTGGCGCCGAGGTACTGGACGACGCTCCTGATCCAGTCCGCGGCGGTCATGAACGGCGCGGCGAGGAGGGCCACGGCGCCGCCGACGGCGATACCGGCCACCGAGGCGGCCCCGGCCGTGAGGTAGGGGGCGGCGGCGGCGCCGAGGAAGACCCCGGCGATCGCGCCTCGCATGCCGGAGTTGAGCTCGGCGAGCTCGGCGGACAGCAGGTTGCACGAGACGCAGCCGTCGAGGTGGGCGTCGACCTTCCCGGAGTCGCGGACGCCGAGCCTGCCGCGGACGCGCGCGCCGAGATGGTCGACCGTCCACCGGCACTCCTCGGGCGGGGAGTCCGCGGCGTGCTCGTTGAGGTAGTTCTGGCGCAGCTGTTCACGGGCCCGGTAGGCGAGCGCGGACACGCCGTTGGGCGTCAGGCCGAGCATGGAGGCGACCCGGGCCGGGGAATCCTCCTCGACCTCGGTGTGCCACAAGACCGTCCGCCAGCGCTCGGGGAGCTTGCCGAAGGCGAGGGCTGCGTAGCGGCGCTCGGCGCCCTCGACGGCTGGGTCGGTGAAGACCTCGACGGACTCGTGCTTGGCGATGTCGTCGGTGTACTCCACGCGCTTGTCGCGCCTGAGGCGGTCGTAGAAGGTGTTGCGGAGGGTGCGGAGCATGTAGGGGCGGAAGGCGAGGTCGGGTCCGGTGCCTTCGCGGAAGGTGTGGAGGAGCTTGGCGAAGGTCTCGGAGACGAGGTCGTCGGCGGCGGCCGCGTCCTGGGCGAGGACGCGGGCGAGACGGCGGCCGGCGTGGACGTGGCGCTCGTAGAGGACGGCGTAGGCGGTCGTGTCGCCGCCGCGGGTGGCGGCGATGAGCTCGGGGTCGGAGCGGTCCTCGGGAGATCGGGCGTCGGTGCGTCGGGGCTCTCCGGCGGGAATGGTCTCGGGCATCGTGCGCCGGTGCTCCTTCCTGGTTGCGCCGAGCTCGTACCATCGGGGCTCGGGTTGCGCGCTCACGGGCGAGGTGTCGTAATGCCGGACAGAGGAGGTTTTCGGAGTCTCCCTTGGATTAACGAATGACGTCGGTTCAGGTTGTGCCTAGAGGTTAGGCGAAATGAGAATCAGCTTAAAGAGGGCAATGTCCGTATTTTCGGGCACATATCCGACAGTTTCGTGAATTGTGATGCTGCTGTGACTATGTGTGATGGCATTGGGCGTGCAGTGCCCTTCCAGGCGACTGTCGGAAATCTGTCAGGCTATTGCGTACTGTTGGGTATCGCTCCGGAACGCGCGAACCAGTCCAGGAGGTGAGAGATGCCCGCTTCAGTCCTGCTGGCCCTCTTGGTGGCCACGAGCCTGCTCGCGCTGACCCCGGCGCTGGTGCGCCGCTACGACCCGGACGAGCGCATGATCGCCGACCGAGCCGCCTCCGACGCGCGCGTCCTCGCCCGCGAGGCCCACCGGCCCGACCACCCCGTCCCGCACGACAACCCCGACGAATCGCCTGCGCCGCAGGAACCTCCGGTGCGGCGAGAGCCGCGCGGGTGGGAGCGGCGCGGCAGAGGCCGCGGCGAGTCGGTACGGTTGGACCTCGACCAGTCGGTGACCGGCGAGGACCCCGAGATGCGTGAGACGGCCAGGCTTCCACAGATGCGGGCGGAGTGGTGGCGACGGCGCCACCGCCGCATCCTCTACGTACTCATCGCCCTGACGCTCGCCGAGCTGCTCGGCGTCATCGTCGCCGGGCCCGGCTTCTGGATCGGCACCGGAGTCGCCCTCGCCGCGCTCGGCGCCTACGTGTACTTCCTGCGCGCCCGCGCGAAGCAGCTCCTGAAGTCCAAGGCCGCGCATCCGGCCCGGGCGATGCTCACCGCCGAGCCCGAGCCGCGCCCCGACGACGGGCCGCCGACGTACGTGCCGGAGCAGACCGGCGCCGACGACGACTGCGACGGCGCCGAGGAGCACCGGGAGTCGTTCCTGTTCGAGAACGGGACGCTCCGCGACGACGAGGACGAGCCGCCGCCCCCGCGCCCGGAAGCGCGGCGCAGCGACTCGACCGGCGGCGTCAGGGGCCGCTCCTACGAGTCCCCGGCCAAGCTCGAGCGCTAGGTCGCGCGCCGCAGGCGGACGAGAGCGTACCCGGCGATCCCGAGCGCCGCGGCCGCGAAGACGACCAGGACCCATGGGAAACCCGAGTCCTCCGAGTCGCGGGCGGGAATCGTCACATCGGCCTCGGCGGTGCGCTCGACGTCGTCGGCGGCCAGGGTCATCTCGGCGGTCCACTCCCCCGCGGGCAGCGGCTCGCCGAGCACCGCGCGGACCTGTCCGGTGTCGCCGGGCAGGATCGTCACCCCGGCGTCGACGGCGAAGGGGCCGGCGCTGACGGTCCCGCTCGCGCGTTGAAGGGAGGCCGAACCGCTGAGGTCCACAGCCCGCTCTCCGGTGTTCGCGACCCTGGCGACGAGGACTGGCCAGTCCGCTCCGGGCGGCAGGACCACCGACATGCCGTCGATCTGGAAGTCGGTGGCCGGTTCGCCGCCGGGGCCGACGCTGAGGTACATGCGGATGCCGACTCGGTGTATCTGGCGGATGTCGCCGTCGTCCGCCGCGACCTCGGCCAGCACCGCCGCATACCGTTCACCCTCGTAGGCCGAGGCGGGGACCGCGATCGTGGCCCCGACGCGCACGGACTCGCCGGGTTCCAGGTCGAGGGAGGACTCGTCCAGGGTCGTCCATTCGCTCAGGTCGTTGGTGCCTCGGCCCTCGGCCGCGGTGAAGCGGTCGTCCTCCACCGACGCGGCGACCGGGTACAACTCGATGTGCACAGCATCCGACGAGGCGTTCTGGACATCCATCTCGCGACGGATCTCGTCCCCGGGGGCGACGTGGTCGACGATGTAGTGGCGGGAGCGGGAGTCCGCGGGATGCACCGATTCCTCGACCAGCCGGATCCCGATGCTCCCCGGGGCCTCCGGTGCGGCCGAGACGGCGGTGCCGCCGAGCAGAACCATGGCCGCCGCAAGACCGCTCAGCGCCCGGCGCCTACAGGACAGTGTGCGTCACCGCTCCCGTGTAGACGCCTGCGACCGCGTCCGCGGGAACATCGACCAGGACCGTGGGATTCCATGACGCGGAGTTGTTGCCGACGCCCGCGGTGAGCGTGAACGCGGTCCGATCGGTGCTGAGCGTCACCGCGTTGGCCGGAAGCGGCTGAGCGGGGGTGAACACCCCGACGCCGCTCGTCGCGGTCGCGAGCCCGGACCAGTAGCGGACGTCGCTGGTGGGGATGGTCTCCTCCGGGCTCGCGCCGCCGGTGGTGAAGGCGTCCGCCGAGACCGAGGCGGTCCAGCTCGCGGTGAGCTGGGCCCGCTCGTCGGTGACCGTGACCGAGCCGATCTGCCCGGAGGCGGTCGTGGCGGGGTCGACGATGCCGAGATCGGCCGCCTCGGGGACGCTGATGGCGAGCGAGCCGGACTGGACGGTGACGGTCAGGCTCGTATGCGACGCCGCGGCCACCGAGACGGGCGCGAGCAGCAACGCGACGACGGCAGCTGCGATGAGCAGCAGTCTCAGCCTCAGCCTCATCGCCACCTCCGAATAGTCACGTACGGTAACCGCCATCGTAGGTCGAGCCTGCGGTCATGTGGCGGTTTTGCGGCGACCGAGGTGCATCGAGCGGCGTCAGGTCCCGCACGAGTCCCCGGCTAAACTCGAATGGTTATGCCTGAGCAGACCGAGCACCGCCACATTCTGACGTTCAACTTCCGTCAGGGCCGGAACAAGCCGCGCCACGACGAGGCCATGGAGCGGCTGTGGCCGCGCTACGGCATGGAGTGGAGTCCCGAAGACGGCAGAATCGACTTCACGAAGCTGTTCGGGCGGCACGCACCGGTCGTCCTGGAGATCGGCTCGGGCAACGGGGAGGCCGCCGCCGCGATGGCCGACGCCGACCGGGAGCGGGACCTGCTGGCCGTGGAGGTCTACCCGCAAGGCGTGGCCGACCTCATGGCCCGCGCCGACGAGCGCGGCCTGGAGAACGTCCGGCTCTACCAGGGGGACGCGCTGCCGCTGCTGTGGAACGGGATCGAGCCGGGCTCGCTCGACGAGATCCGCGTGTACTTCCCCGATCCGTGGCCCAAGAAGCGCCACCACAAGCGCCGCATCATCCAGCCCCGGCACGCGGCGACGATGCGGGGCCTGCTGCGGCCCGGCGGCACCGTCCACTGCGCTACCGACATCGCCGACTACGCCGAGCAGATGCTCGAAGTCCTCACCGCGGACGAGGGCCTGGCGAACACCGCCGACGGGTACGCCCCGAGGCCCGACCACCGACCGGTCACGAAGTTCGAGCGTCGCGGCGTCAAAGCGGGCCGCGAGATCTTCGACCTGATCTTCCGCAAACGCACCTGACGATCGAGGAAGGCGACCAGACCGCCGCGGCCCGCGCCGTCTCGACCGATCACGCGCGCTGGAGGACGGCCCGTCTCAGTCCGGCTCTTGAAGTCGGTCTATGCGGTGATGTAGACCAGCCTGTTCGGACTGCCGGCCGGATCGGTGATCACCCCTGAGGTGGCGTCCCCGATCAAGGCTGACGCCACCGTTGCCGGGCTCGCGGTCGGATTGGCCGACAGATAGACCGCGGCCGCCCCTGCCACGTGCGGTGCCGCGATCGAGGTGCCGTCCCTCCTCACGGTGACGTTGAAAAGGTAGTTCGACCGGACGTTGACCCCCGGCGCGAACAGGTCGACACAGGAGCCGAAGTTCGAGAACCCCCCGCGGACGTCGTTCGCGTCCGCGGCCGCCACGGTCAGCGCCGCCACCAACCGGGCCGGTGAGTACCCGCAGGCATCGGCGTCGGCGTTGCCGGCGGCCACGACGTAAGTGACCCCCGAGTCAATTGAAGCGCTGACGGCGGTGTCGAGCGTTTGACTCGCACCCCCGCTGAGGCTCATGTTGGCGACCGCGGGCTTGACCGCGTTCTGGGTCACCCACTCGACGCCGCCGATGACGGTGACGGCGTCGGCGACGCCGGAGCAGTTGAACACTTGGACCGGCACCAGCTGCGTCTGCTTGGCGATGCCGAAGAGCTCGCCACCGACGATGCCGGCGACATGGGTGCCGTGGCCGTGGCAGTCGCGGGAATTGCCGCCGGGAACGACGGCGCTGTATCCCGGATCGAGCCGACCCGCGAAGTCCACCTCGTCGAGCCAGATGCCGGTGTCGATGATGTAGGCGTGTACCCCGTCCCCGGCGTTGGGGTACGTATAGGAGCCGTCGAGCGGCAGCGATCGCTGGTCGACGCGGTCCAGGCCCCAGCCCGGGGGATTGAGCTGGGTGGCGGCGATCTCGATCCGCGTGTTCTGCTCGACGTACTCCACTGCCGGGTGGGCGGCCAGGCGCTCGGCGTCGGCCGCTTCCATGTGGACGGAGACGGCGTGGACGGAGTCGAAACGGGACTCGATTCGGCCGTCGAACCGGGTCACGAGTTGTTCGACTGGGACCGCCTCGTCCTTGAACGCGACGATGTATTCGCCGGGAATAGCGTCAGGGCTATCGGCTCCGATGATGTCGGCGCTCTCCGCCTGGACCGGCGAGACGGCGAGCGTGACCGCGGTCGCGGCCGCTGTCAATGCTGCTATGAGGTAACGGTTCGTTCTGCTGGTCGTATTGCTGCCCACGGCATCACCCTTCTGCGTGAAAGAACTATGGCCTTGGTCACAAGTCCATTGAACTCAGTCAGATTTAGCCGCCCCCCGGGCGATGCATCCTCGGAACGAGCGGATGTCCCACAATAGAGTGAATTCGTGCCGATACCGACACATCCGAAGCCCGGGCGCGCCCGTCGGCTCCTCTTCAGCTGGTTTCCCGAAGGAACCCAGGCCCTTCAGAGTCTGGAGGAGTTCGGGGCGATTGCCTGCTCGCAGTCCTGTGGAGCAGGACTGAGTGATGCGGGGGCTATGAATCGGGTCGTTCCTTGATGAGCGCTAGCGGAAGCCGGTCGCGTTCGGCCCCGGTAGCGCGCAGCCGCAGCCAACGGAGAAGAGCGAGGTACAAGGCTCCGGATTCATCCGCAGGTCACTTGACAATTCCGGGCAGCCGCCAGTGCGCCGCACAGTCAAGACTCGGAAGTGAGCCTGGTGTGCCAGGCCTCCGCGGAGGCGTCGGTCAAGGACGCCACCTGGTCGATCACCGCTCGCAGGCGCCCGGCGTCGTCACCGGCCCGGTTCCAGGCCTGGGCGAACATCGGTTCCATGGCGTCCGGGCCCCGGTCGCTCAGGAGCGCCACCAGGTCGGTCAGGATCTCGCGCTGGCGCGTGTAGTACGCCTCGCCGGTGCGCGGCTGCATGACGTAGCGCCAGGCGATGCCCTTGAGGAGGGCGCACTGGATGCGCTCCGGCTCGGGGACGATCAGGTCCGCGTCGTAGCGGCGCAGCGGCGCGGAACCGAACTGGCCCTGCGTCGCCTCCACCGCGGCGGTCACGAAGCGGCCCACCATCGTCGAGGTGAAGGACTTGAGCGAGACCAGGGCCCCGAACGAGCCGTCGTAGTCGTGGAGGTCCCGCATCACCGGGTCGCGCAGGAAGTCCTTCAGTGCCTCTCGGAGGGTCGCCTCGGACTCCTCGGAGTAGCGGCCGGCCACGTCGGTGCATACCCCGGCCTGCTCGTCCTGGTCGTCCATCAGGCGCGCGAGGTCGATGTAGCCGCCGTGCAGGCCGTCCTCGACGTCGTGGACCGAGTACGCCACGTCGTCCGACCAGTCCATCACCTGAGCTTCCAGGCACTGGCGGCCCTCGGGTGCGTCCGCCCGGAACCAGTCGAACGCCGCCCGGTCGTCGGTGTAGACGCCGAACTTGCGGACGCCCGCGCTCGCCTCCCACGGGTACTTGCAGGTCGCGTCCAGTGAGGCGCGGGTGAGGTTGAGGCCCACCGAGTCGCCCTCGGCGTCGAGGACCTTGGCCTCGAGGCGGGCGAGCACGCGGAGCGTCTGGGCGTTGCCTTCGAAGCCCCCGCACGGGCCCGCCGCGTCGTGCAGCGCGTCCTCGCCGTTGTGGCCGAACGGCGGGTGGCCCAGGTCGTGCGCCAGCCCGGCCACGTCGACCACGTCGGGGTCGCAGCCGAGCAGGTCCCCTGTCTCGCGGGCGATCTGGGCGACCTCCAGGGAATGGGTGAGACGGGTGCGCAGGAAGTCGTCGGTGCCGGCAGCGTGCACCTGCGTCTTGTCGGCCAGGCGCCGGAATCCGGCCGAGTGCAGCACCCTGGCACGGTCGCGCTGGAACGGCGACCTGAAGGACTCGGGCTCGACCACCCTGCGCTCTTCGGCCGGCCAGCGCTCCGCGAGGTCGTCGACGTGCAGAACGGGATCGGTCACGCTCCAGAGCCTAGCGTGACCGATCCCGGGTTTTGTCGGTCGCGGCTACTCGAGGTAGAGGCGGGCCAGTCCGGTGCCGTCGCCGTCGACCGTGCCGTGGGCCCAGGCGAAGGCCGACAACGGCTCGGCGCCTTCGAGGTCCTCGTATTCGACGACGTCGCTCATGTCAACCCATACCGCGAGCGCGGCGCTGTCGGGGGCGCCGGCGGCGAAGTCCGCGAAGCGGTCGTCGTCGCCGAGGCGGCCCTCCTCGACGTCGGCGCCTTCGAAGCTGAGGGTCGAGCCGTCGACTTCGATGCCTTCGGGCAGTTCCTCTTCTCCGGCGTGTTCGCTGATGAGCGCCTCGAGGGCTTCGGCCTGGTCGCCGGCGAGGACCACGGAGGCGAAGACCGTCTCGGGGTCGAAGTCCTCGCCTTCGGCGGGGAAGCTCGCGGAGAAGGACAGGCGGGCGCCGGAGAGCAGATCGGTGAACTCCTTGACGGAGCCGAAGGCCTCTTCGAAGTCGGGGCCGGTGCTGTAGTCCTCGTAGGAGTTCGGCTCGTCTTCGGTGCCGTACTGCCAGTAGCGGTTTTCGAGTTCCTCGTAGCGGGCCTGGTCCTCGGCGGCGAGGGTGTCGTTCCACCACTGGTCGTCGAGTTCTTGGTATTCGGCGTACTCCTGATCGGTGAGCGGGCCCTCGCCCTCGGGGTGGGCCTCGCCGGTCTCGGCGGCGCCGTCGCCTTCGAGTTCGCTCATCCACTCTTCGGAGAGTTCGGCGAGTTCGTCGGGGAGGTCGGCGACCGCGGCGATGTCACCTGCGGGCAGGGCGGCCATGTCGTCGAGGAGGTCCTCGGAGCCGGTCCACGGGTCGTCCTGGTCGCCGAAGAGGCGGTAGCTCAGTTCGAAGCCGTCGTCGAAGGCGGAGAGGCCGGCGATGAGGTCGCCGGAGTACATCGTCTCGAACGCTGCGAACTCCTCTTCCTCGCCCATGGCCGCGGCGATGTCGGCGACGCCTTCGGTGTCGATCCAGTAGACGAGGAGCTGGTCGCCGTCGAGCCAGGACCGGGCCTGCTCATAGCCGTCCGATTCGGAGAGCGGGGAGGCGCCGGCCTCGGATTCGGCGGCGGCGAGCGCTTCGCGGGCGCCGCCGTCGCCGAGGACCATCAGGACCGAGTCGTCGCCGACGCTGAAGGCCCACTCCTCGGTGGCGACGCCTGCGGCGGTGCGGATCTTCTCCAGGCCCGACTCGGCGGCTTCGGCGTCGGTGCTGGCGAGGTTGACCACGCCGTAGGGCTTGCCGTCGTACTCCCACACGGCGAAGCCGTGCCGCCGTCCCAGCCAGGACGCGAGGTCCTCTTCGGCGTCGACGTCGTCGAGGCCTGCCTCTTCGAGGAGGTCGGCGAGCATGTCGTCGGTGTCGTCGTAGTCGAGCCCCTCGAACTTGTTGAGGTGTTCGAGGAGTTTGGGGGTCTGGTCGAAGGACGGGTCGAAGTTGACCTCGACGTACATGGCGGCCGAGGACGGAAAGCGCTCGGCCGGGTCGGGCCCTGAGGTCCACACGTGGTTGAAGAACACGAAGGCGCCGATGCCGGCCAGGAGCGCGATGGACAGGACCGAGGCGAGGACGACGGTGCCCCGCCGCCTGGGCCTGGGAGGGGGCGGCGGCATGGGCGTGTAGGCGCCCGGCGGCGGGTACGGCGGCTGCCCGCCGGCGTTCGGCGGCGGCGGCTGCTGCTCGACGTACGGCCGGGGCTGCTGCGGGCCGTAGGGCCCGGGCTCGGGCCCGGCGTTGTACTGCTGGGGGCCGTTGTAACTCGACATCCTTCGACGCTAGATCGGCGGTGCGAGGCGCACATCCCGATTAAGTGCCAAGCGGGTGTCAGAACTCGTAGACCTGTCCCGGTCTGACCACTTCGACCGGCCCGGTGTAGGCGGCGCGGGCCTCGGCGAGGGTGTCCTGGCGCGACCCCCACGGCTCCACCAGGTGGGTGAGGAGCAGGCGTCCGGCGCCGGCCTTGGTGGCGTAGTCGCCGGCTTCCTTCCCGGTGAGGTGGACGTCCTTGGGGTTCTCGCGTCCTTCGAGGTAGGACGCCTCGGCGAGGAGGATGTCGCAGTGCGCGGCGAGGGTTTCGAGGGCCGCGCAGGGGCCGGTGTCGGAGGAGTACGCCAGGGAGGACCCGGCGTGCTCGACCCTGACGCCGAAGGTCTCGACGGGGTGGGCGACGCGGTCGACGATGACGGTGAGCGGGCCGAGCGCGAAGGCGCCGGGCCGCAGTTCGCGGAAGTCGTAGACGTCGCGCAGCAGCGGATGGCACAGTTCGCCCTGGCCGCCGTAGGCGGAGACGATGCGGTCGGCGACGCCGGCGGGCCCGAACAGCGGCAGCGGGTGCTCGGGGCGGGCCGGGGCGTAGCGGCGCATGACGGCGTAGGCGCAGGTGTCGAAGAAGTGGTCGGGGTGCAGGTGCGTGACGATGACCGCGTCGAGCAGGTGCGGGTCGACGTATTTCTGCAGCTCGCCGAGCGAGCCGGTGCCGAAGTCGATCAGCAGCCGGAAGCCTCCGGCCTCGACCAGGTAAGCCGAGCAGGGCGTATCCGGGGCCGGGAAGGAGCCTGCGCATCCGATCACGGTGAGTTTCATGGCAGATCACACCTCGTCCAGTGCTGCCGTCGCGGCGTTCGGGAACAGGGTTCCCAGGAAGCGGCGCGCGGTCCGGGTGAAGGCCTCCGGGTCGCCGGTGGCGTAGAAGGCGTGTTCTGGCGGCTGCTCGCGCGAGGCGAGCAGGTCGTGCTCGGTGAGCACGCGGTACAGTTCGCGCGCGCTCTCGCTCGCGGACGACACCAACGACACGTCTTCTCCCATCACCAGTCCTATGAGCCCCGACAACAGCGGATAGTGGGTGCAGCCCAATACGACCGTGTCGACGTCGGACTGCTGTAGCGGCTCAAGGTACCCCTGAGCCAGGCCTAGGAGCTGTCGGCCGGTTGTCACTCCTCGTTCCACGAAGTCGACGAACGCCGGGCAGGCCACCGAGGTCACCTTCACGTCCGGTACCGCGTTGAAGGCGTCGAGGTAGGCCCCCGAGGAGATCGTCGACCGCGTCCCGATCACGCCGACCCTGCCGGTCTTCGTGGTCGCGACGGCGCGGCGGACCGCGGGCCGGATGACCTCGACGACCGGGATGTCGTAGCGGTCTCGGATGTCGGCGAGGCTAGCGGCCGAGGCCGAGTTGCAGGCGATCACCAATGCTTTGACCTCCTGTTCCACCAGGTGGTCGCAGGCGCCGAGCGTGAGCCGGCGGACTTCGGCGATCGGCCTGGGCCCGTATGGGACGTGCGCGGTGTCGCCGACGTAGACCAGTCGTTCGGCGGGCAGCAGTTCGGCGACCGCTCGGGCGACGGTCAGGCCCCCGACACCGGAGTCGAAGATCCCGATGGGCGCGTCGTTCATGGGCTCCGAGCGTACGTCCACAGACCGCATCGTCGCCCGTTCTCGCCACGGGAATGTCGCCAAAATGACATGGTGGCGAGCGCCACAGTAAAACCTGCGGCGGCCTCGTGCTCAGGGTGAACTCGAAGTCGTCAGGCCATCGACAGCATCGCGAACGCCGCCAGCACCGTCGCCGAGGCGGCGGCCATGAACATCCACGGCACGCCTTTGAAGCGCAAGGTCGCGAACGCCATCATCGTCAGCAGCATGCCGACGACGCCGGTGGTGATGAACGCCGGGGTGAACCAGGACGGACCGTCGCCGAAGACGTGGAACAGGCCCACGATCGCCGAGGCCGAACCGGCCAGGACCAGCGCGAGCGCCCAGGAGGCGACGCCGGCGAGGCGACGCAGGCGGACCTGCGGCGACTCGGGCGGAGTCGGGTCGGTGTCGGGGCCGCCCGGTCCGAGCGGCGCGCCGTTTTGGCGCGGCACTTCCGCGGCCTTCCCGGACAGGAAAGTGGGGGCGGGCTCGGTGGTACTCATCCGGCCAGGCTAGCAAGCGCATATTCGGACATCAGGCCCACACCTGGCCGTCCAAAGCGTTGGCGGCCTCGTCGAGGCCGTCGGAGTAGGCGCCGGTCGACAGGTACTTCCAGCCGCCGTCGGCCACCAGGAGCGCGATGTCGGCAGTGCGCCCGGCCCGCCGTGCCTCGCGGGCCAGCGCGAGCCCGGCGTGAACGACCGCGCCGGTCGAGAGGCCGACGAACAGGCCTTCGGCCGACAGGAGCTCGCGGGTGCGCTTGAGGGCGTCCTCGGTCCCGACCGACAGGCGGCGGGTGAGGACCGTCTCGTCGTACAGCTCAGGCACGAAACCCTCGTCGAGGTTGCGCAGGCCGTAGACGAGTTCGCCGTAGCGGGGCTCGGCGGCGACGATCTGGACGCCTGGGACGTGCTCGGTGAGGTAGCGGCCGACGCCCATGAGCGTGGCGGTGGTGCCGAGCCCGGCGACGAAGTGGGTGATGCCGGGGAGGTCGCGCAGGAGTTCCGGCCCGGTGCCCTCGTAGTGGGCGGCCTCGTTGGCCGGGTTGGCGTACTGGTTGAGCATGACCAGCTCGGGTTTGTCGGCGGCCATCTCGCGGGCCTTGGCGACGGCGGCGTTGGAGCCGCCGGCGGCCGGGGAGAACACGATCTCGGCGCCGAAGGCCGTGAGCAGCTGGCGGCGTTCGAGTGAGGTGTTCTCGGGCATGACGCAGACGAGGCGATAGCCCTTGCGGCGGGCGAGCATGGCCAGGGCGATTCCCGTGTTGCCCGAGGTCGGCTCAAGGATGGTGCAGTCGTCGGTGAGGCGCCCGTCCCGTTCGGCGGCCGCGATCATCTTGGCCGCCACGCGGTCTTTGACCGAGCCTGTGGGGTTGGCCCCTTCGAGCTTGGCCCACAGCCGGACCTCGGGCGAGGGTGAGAGCCGCGGCAGGCCGACCAGCGGCGTGTCGCCGAGGGTCTCGGTGATGTCGGAGTAGCGTGCCACGGCTTCCCTGCTCCCTACATGCCGCCCGCGACGGCGGGCAGGATCGTGACCGAGTCGCCGTCCGACAGCTTCGCTTCGAGGCCGCCGATGAAGCGGACGTCCTCGTCGTTGACGTAGACGTTGACGAAGCGGTGCAGGGCGCCCTCGTCGGTGACGATGCGGCCCTTGAGGCCGGTGTGGGCGGTGTCGAGGTCGTCGAACAGTTCGGCGAGGGTGTCGCCGTCGCCGGAGACGAGCTTCTGGCCGCCGGTGTGGCTGCGGAGGATGGTGGGGACGCGGACTTCAATGGACATGGAGATTCCTTCGGTCATGGGGAAAACGGCAGACTCATCACGCCGCCTCGGGGTGGGCGGCCGCGGGGTCAGTGACAGTCGTAGACCGTCGAGTCGGGGCTGTGCGCGAACTTGTACGTCTGCACCGCGTCGGGCGCGCCGACGACCTCGATGGGTTCCTCGGTGACCTCGCCGTCGCTGATGCGGAACGAGCGGATCTCGGCGACGTCGGGGTCGCGGGTGGTCAGGAGCACGTAGTGCGCCTGCGGGAGCCCCATTTCGGAGGCGATGCCGGTGTCGGAGCGCGACGGGTAGGCCTCGGTGGCCGTGTGGGAGTGGTAGGCGACGACGACTTCCTCGTCGGCCTCCCACATCTGGTCGTAGACGCGCTTCCACTCTTCGGCGTCGAACTCGTAGAAGGTCGTGGAGCGGGCGGCGTTGATCATCGGGATGTGCCTTGTCGGCTCTCCCGTGCCCTCGGGGCCGGCGATGAGTCCGCACGCCTCGTCCGGGTGGTCCGCCCGGGCGTGGGCGACCATCGCCTCGACCAGTTCATGCGCTATCCGCAACACGCGGACAAGCGTACACGGGGAGGCCGCCGCGCCGCTGCCCTCGCTCAGGTCGTGAGACGCGTGTCGGGCTCCGTTTCCTGGTGCGGCAGCGGTGCGGTGAGGGCGGCGACCATGACCGCGAGCGGCACGAGTGTCGAAAGCCACAGCACGAGGGAGAACGAGCCGGTCCACGAATAGAACAGGGAGTAGATGACGGGTGCGAAGGCGCTGCAGGTGATGGTGACTCCGGAGACGACGCCGCGAATGGCGCCGATGTGGGCGGTGCCGAACAGGCGCGGTGTGGTGCCGATCTCGATGGCGCGGAGGGCGTTGCCGCAGGCGCCGAAGACGATGCCGAAGCCGACGGCGGACCAGCCGGGGTCGGCCATGGTGCCCCAGGCGAACGCGACGGCGAAGGCGAGCATCGCGGCGGCGATGAGGAGGCGGGGGCTGGCGCGGTCGAGGATCGAGCCGACCAGGAGGGTCGCGACGGTGCCGGCGACGGCCTGAGGCAGGAAGTTCGCGGCGGCCTCGGTGGCGGACAGGCCCCTCTCGCCGAGGAGGGCGATGAGATGGAAGCCGATGGCGGCGTTGAAGAAACCGGCGGTGGCGAAGGTCGCAACCAGTACCCAGAAGAAGGGGTGCCGCATGGCCTGCCCGCGGCTCATGCCGGGCTCGGGGCCGGACCGGGCGCCACCCGCGGGGTCGCCGTCGACGAACTGGCCGAGTTCGGCGGGGCGGTCGCGGGTCCACACCAGCGCCAACGGCAGCATGACCGCGACGACGACGGCGGCTTCGACGAGCATCGCCGTGCGCCAGTCGAACGCGGAGATGAGCCGCTCCAGCGGGACCGGGGAGAGCGCGATGATGCCGCCGCCGACGGCGATCTGGACGCTGAGGACCCGGCCGCGCCGTTTGGCGTACCAGCGGGAGACGAGCGTCGCCGCGCACAGGCCGAGGGCGCCCTGGCCGAGCATGCGGATGCCGATGAAGCCGAATGCGAGGCCGAACAGGTCGGCGGCGAACGACAGGCCGACGAGGGCGAGGCCGAGGGCCGCGACGACCACCGACATGACCGAGCGCACCCCGTAGCGGTCGACGGCGCGTCCGACCCACGGGAGGGTGAAGGCGCCGGCGAGGGTGCCGATCATGTAGGCGGCGGAGACGGCGGTGCGGCCGACGCCGAGCTCGGCGATGATCGGATCGATGAACACCGAGATGGAGGCGGTCTGGCCCGGGAACGTCAGGCCCATTGCGAGGGTCGCGATGACGACCATGCGGGGACCGGAGAACCTGCGTTCGGCGGTGCGGGCTATCACGAGCGGCGCTCCCAGGGGGTAGAGGCTGCTGGCCGACCGGCTAGGCAAGCCTTTTCCAGATTAGTCACCCGCCGCGTGAGGCCGTCGCTGGACCTGGGAGGCAACGGCGACTGCGAGTCGGGCTCGTGCACTAGGCTCGTCGCATGTCCGTCACGCTCCCCCGCACACCCCTGTACACCGACCACTACGAGTACACGATGCTGGAAGCCTCCCTGCGCGACGGCACCGCCGACCGCCCCTGCGTGTTCGAGGTGTTCGGACGCCGCCTGCCCACCGGCCGCCGCTACGGCGTCGTCGCAGGCATCGGACGCCTCTGGGAGGCGATCCAGCGGTTCCGCTTCGACGAGGAGACCCTCGCGGACCTCATCGGCCACGACGTCATCAGCGAATCGACCGCCGCCTGGCTGTCCGACTACCGTTTCGGCGGCGACATCGACGTCTACGCCGAGGGCGAGCTGTACTTCCCCGGCTCCCCCATCGTCACCGTCTCGGGCACCTTCGCCGAATGCATCCTGCTGGAGACGCTGACGCTGTCGATCCTCAACCACGACTCCGCGATCGCCTCCGCGGCGGCGCGCATGGTCACCGCCGCCCGCGGGCGCCCGATCCTGGAGATGGGCTCCAGGCGCACCCACGAGGCCGCCGCCATCGCCTCCTCCCGCGCCGCCTACCTCGCCGGTTTCGCCGCCACGTCCAACCTGGAGGCCGGACGCCGCCACGGCGTGCCGACCGCCGGCACCAGCGCGCACGCCTTCACGCTCCTGCACGCCTCCGAAGTGGCCGCGTTCGAGGCGCAGATCGCCACGTTCGGCACCGACACGACGCTGCTGGTCGACACCTACGACATCTCCCAGGGCATCCGCAACGCCATCGCCGTCGCAGGGCCCCGCCTGCGCGCCATCAGGATCGACTCCGGCGACCTCGATGTCATGGCCACCGGCGCCCGCGAGTTGCTCGACGAGCTGGGCGCCGTCGACACCAAGATCGTCGTCTCCGGCGATCTCGACGAGTACTCGATAGCGGCGCTGGCCGCCGCGCCGGTGGACATGTACGGGGCCGGGACCTCGGTGGTGATCGGGTCGGGCGCTCCGACCGCGCAACTGGTCTACAAGCTCGTCGAAGTGGACGGGCGCCCCGTCGCCAAGCGCTCGGAGCACAAGGGCACCACCGGCGGCCGCAAGACGGCCGTCCGGCGCCACAAGCCGACCGGGACAGCCGTCGAGGAGGTCGTCGTCTCCCAGGGCGAGCCGGAAACGATGCCCGGCGACAAGCGCCTGCAGGTGCCGCTGTTCCGCTCCGGGGAACCGGTGAATCCGCCGAGCCTGGACGAATCGCGGGAGCTGCTTCGCCAACGGCTCATCTCGATCCCCTGGGAGGGGCTGAAACTGTCCCCCGGCGACCCCGCTATTCCGGTGATCATGCGTCAAGCGGGTGCGTGAGCGCTCGGGATACGATTCGGATGCCCTTATCGGCCATCCCCCGAAATCGTCCCGGAAAGGACCCGCCCCAATGGTGTTCAGCAAGATCAAGGCCATCCTCGGCGCCGGTGTCGCCATCGACACGCTCCTGCACGAAACGTCCGTCACTCCAGGAGGGACGCTCAAAGGCGAGGTGCGCATCTCCGGCGGCGAAGTGGACGCCGCCGTCGAGGGCGTCGAGATCCAATTCACCGCCCTGGTCGAGGACGACGCCAAGGGCGAGGACGCCAAGAGCGTCCACGAGTACTTCAGCACCGAGGTATCGGGCAAGTTCGACCTGCTCAAGGGCCAGGCGCACTCGGTGCCGTTCGAGATCCAGGTGCCGTGGGAGACCCCGTTCAACTCCAGCGACGGGCGCCCGCTGGTGGGCGGCATGAAGCTCGGCGTCTCCACGAAGCTGGCGCTGGACCAGGCGTTCGACAAGGGCGACCTGGACTGGCTGACCGTGGAGCCGCTGCCGGTGCACCGGACGGTGTGGGCGGCTCTGGAGGGCCTGGGCTTCTCCTTCCAGGAGACGGACCTGGAGACGGGCTCGATCCAGGGCTCGACGGTGCCGTTCTACCAGGAGGTCGAGTTCTGGGCGACCGACGAGCCCTACGCCGGGCGTGTCAAGGAGCTCGAAGTGACGTTCGTGGCCGGCGAGGCGAACACGGACGTCGTCTTCCAGGCCGACAACACCGCAGGGCTGCTGGCTCCCGACCTGAACACCACCGTCCGGTTCAGCCTGCCGACCGCCGACGAGGCGGACGCGACCGAGTCCGTTCGCGAGCAGCTCGACCGCCTGCTGGCCCAGAAGGGCGCGTAGCAGCAGCTCAATACGCCCGACGGGCGGTTCCGCGAGTGATCGCGGGGCCGCCCGTCTTCGCGTCTTCGGAGATGCTCCCGCTCCGGGCTTGCACTCGATATACTTATACGTATATGATGTACGTATACATAGATGCGGCGAGCAGAGGAGGCTAAGATGCCGTCATGCCGAACAAGACGATCTACGTATCCGACAAGGACCTGCCGCTCTACGCCAGAGCGCAGGAGCTCGCCGGCGGCAACCTCTCCAAGGCGATCACAGGGGCGCTGCGGCGCTACGTCGAGGCCGAGGAGGGCCGCTTGGAGGGCTATGACGAGATCACCGTGAAAGTCGGCGTCGGCCCGGCCCGCAAGCGCCGCCGACAGCGCTTCACCGGCGTCAAGCTCGGCGAATGGGGCCGTTCGGACGACAAGCGCGCCGAGATCTACAAGGTCTACCGCTCCAAGTCCGGCAAGTTCGTGATCCACATCGAGCGCACGCCGGACTGGACGTGGGACACCAAGGAGGGCGGCTGGAAGCGGCACCTCGGCATCGGCGAGCAGACCTGGGCGACCACGCCCGAGGAGGGCACTCTCGAAGTCGTCGGCACCCTCGAAGAACTCAAGGCGAAGATCCCCGCCGAGCTGTACGACATGGTCGCCGCGGGCGCCGAGGCGCCGCCGGTCGAAGACCTCGACATCTAGACCTCCGAACCCGAACCGCACACCGGCCCGGCGCCGTCAGCCGATCCTGCGCTCCGAACGATCGCTCGCAGTGGGGTTCCGTGCGCCCAAAATCAGTCCACAAAGCACATTCTATCGAGGAGTGATCGTGTCCACCGCGAAACCACTGGCCATCGAAGCCCGAGGACTGCGCAAGTCCTACGACGACAACACCGTCCTCGACGGCATCGACCTGTCCGTGCCCGAAGGAGCCGTCTTCGCCCTGCTGGGCCCCAACGGCGCCGGCAAGACCACCACCGTCGCCATCCTGTCCACCCTCATCGGCGCGAACGCCGGCGAAGCGCGGATCGGCGGCCACCATCTCGACCACGAGACCGACGAGGTGCGGAGCCTGATCGGCGTCACCGGGCAGTTCGCCGCCATCGACAAGCTGCTCACCGGGCGAGAGAACCTGCACCTGATGGGCCGCCTGCACCACCTTCCCAAGACCGAGATCCACGAGCGCGCCCAGCGACTGCTCGAACAATTCGACCTGGTCGAGGCCGCGAAACGGTCCCCGGAGACCTACTCCGGAGGCATGAGGCGCCGCCTCGACCTCGCGATGAGCCTCATGGGCGACCCGCGGGTGATCTTCCTCGACGAACCCACCACCGGGCTCGACCCGCGCAGCCGCCGAACCATGTGGACGATCATCCGCGAGCTGGTCGCAGGCGGCGTCACCATCTTCCTGACCACCCAGTACCTGGAGGAGGCCGACCAACTGGCCGACCGTATCGCCGTCCTCGACGGCGGCCGGATCATCGCCGAGGGCACCGCCGAGGAACTCAAACGGCTCATCCCCGGCGGCCACATCAGCGTGCGGCTGAAGCGGGTCGACCAACTCGAACCCGCCGCCCGGGAACTGGAGGCGACCTCGACCGATCCCGACCAGCTCACGATCCAGGTGCCCGGCGACGGGACGGTCGACTCGCTGCGATCGGTCATCGAGCGGCTCGACCGCGCCGGCATCGAAGTGGACGACCTGAGCGTCCACACCCCCGACCTCGACGACGTCTTCCTCGCCCTCACCGGACGGCCCGAAAACCCGACCAGCCAGAAGGAGTCCCTGCGATGAGCACCATGTCCTACGCCCTCACCGACTCGATGACCATGCTGCGCCGCCAGATCCGACACATGGGGCGGTACGCGTCGCTGACGCTCATGGTCATCGGCATCCCGGTCGTCTTCCTGCTGCTGTTCGTCTACGTCTTCGGCGGGACGCTCGGCGACGGACTCGGCGGCATCACCGGCGGCCGCGCGGCCTACCTCGCATACGTCGTCCCGGGCGTCCTCATGATGGCCGTCGCCGGATCAGCGCAAGGCACCTCGCTCAAGGTGGCGATGGACATGGACGAGGGGATCATCGACCGCTTCCGCACCATGGCCATCTCGCGGGTCTCGGTCCTGACCGGGCACGTCCTCGCCAGCATGATCCAGATCCTCCTGGCCATCACCGTGGTCCTCGGCATCGCGGCGGCGATCGGGTACCGGACCGGCGCCGGCGTCGCCGACTGGTTCGGGCTGCTCGGAGTGTTCCTGCTCATCTCATTCGCGATCACTTGGCTGACCGTGGCGGCGGGCATCACCGCCAAGAGCCCAGAGACGGCCAGCAACACGCCGATGCCGCTTATGCTGCTGCCGTTCATGGGCTCGGGCTTCGTGCCGACCGAGTCCATGCCGACCGCGATGCAGTGGTTCGCCGAATACCAGCCGTTCACACCGTGGATCGAAGTCACCCGCGGCCTGCTCGACGGCACCGGCGCCGCTGGCTCCGACATCGCGCTGGCCGTCTCCTGGGCCGGGGCCATCGCGCTCTTCGGCTACCTGGTGGCGCGGGCCGAGTTCGACCGGCGCGGAGCGTAGGGCCCGAATCGCGAAGCCGGTGAGGGCGGCCCCCGCAGCCGTCCTCACCGGCGACGCCCGAACCCGTCGGGGCACACGCCGACCTCGCGCCGACCGGACGCTACCGCTGGTGGTAGTCGCGCCAGGAGTGGACCGGGTCGTAGCCGAGAACCCTGCGGGCCTTCTCGATCGACAGGAGCGTCTCGTGGCCTTCCACGGGGCGACGCAGGTCCAGGTCCGGGTAGTACTCCTTGACCAGGTCCATCGTCGGGGTCGTCATGACCGTGTCCGGAGAGGCGATCACGAAGACCTCCTCGCCGGTCCCCTCGCGGCCCAGGCCGAGCCGCACGGCCTGGGCGCCGTCGCGCGCGTCGATGTAAGACCACAGGTTCCACTTGCGCAGCTTCGGGTCGTCGTTGAAGCCCGGGAAGACGTCGTAGTCCTCGGGGTACATGACGTTCGAGAACCGCAGGCCCGTCGCCTTCAGCTCGGGGTCCCAGCGGCACAGCTCGGCGACCATCGTCTCCTCGAGGTGCTTGACGAGGGAGTACGTGCTCTCGGGGCGGGCTGCGTACTCCTCGTCGACCGGCAGGTACGGCGGCGGGGTTTCGAACGGCAGGCCCAGCACGGTCTCACTGGAGGCCCACACGACGTTCTTGATCCCGGCCAGGCGCGCGGCCTGGAAGACGTTGAAGGTGGTCAGCATGTTGTTTCGGAACGTCTCGGCGTTCGCGTACTGGCCCGGTGCGGGGATCGCCGCCAGGTGGACGAGCGCGTCCACCCTGTCGTAGCGGTCGTCGATGCGGGTCAACACCTCCACGGCTTGGCCGTAATCGGTCAAGTCGACCTTCGTGAACGGCGCGAGCGAGTCCGGGGAGGGGATCCTGTCGAGGTTCACCACTTCCCAGCCGTGCTCGACCAGGTCGCGCACCACCGCCCGTCCGAGCTTGCCGCTGCCGCCGGTCACCGCCACGCGATTCGCCATGGGGCCTTCCTTCCGATTCAAGATTGATCCATCTCGGTCCGAAGCCTAAGACCTGGAGCGCACTCCAAGTCAAGACTCCAGGTCATTCACGCCCCACTGGCTGCCCGTGGCACCATTCGGTCCATGACGACGCGCTTGGAGATCGGTTCGGCGGAGATCTTCGCCCTCACCGACGCCGAAGGACCGTTCTTCTCCGATCGGGCCGAGGCGTTCCCGACGGTGACCGAGGAGCAGTGGCGGGAGGCAGACTGGAGGCTGGCGGGGAGCTCGTGGCGATCACCGGGGACGTCCTGGTTCACGCCGTGCAGCTGCTGTACCCGGAGGTGGCCTATGCACACGAAGTCGACTCGGAGTTGGCCCGCACTTCCCGAGAGGGGCTGCTGAGACAAGTCAGAGCGGCGGGCGGCAGATTGGCGACACCGCACCTGAGCGCCCCCTTCCAGGTCGTGGGGTCTTGAGGTCGCAGCCGCCTGGGGAGGCCGGAAATGGCTCTTGGGGCGCTGGCGGCGTCGTTCTCGTGGGTGGTCGATCTGCGCCAAGGGCGGCAGCGACGGGGAGGTGGAGGGTTTCCCGGGGTGCGCTGCGGGGGGACGGGTGCATCCCGGGCGAGGCGGCCTTGGCGGATGAGTTCTGCTCGTGTTGTGTTGCGCGGCAGGCGATCCAGGTCCCGAACATGAGGGGTTTCTCCCCCTATCAGGTGATGATTTCTGCTGGTCAGGCCCGTATCATTGAAGTATAGGACGAACAGTCGGAAACAGGGAGATTGTTCGAAGATATGGCGGTGACCGAGGGGGTGTGTGATGGCGAAGACGAAAGCGGACGGGTCGGTGCGGAGCGAGAAGTCGAAGGTCATCCA
>NZ_JAKZEW010000071.1:0-341 GCF_022548875.1 Glycomyces sp. L485
ACGCGACCGGATCAATCCTGGCCTCACCGGCACACGCCGCACCAGCGAGCGCCCGGAATTTCTTCGACAGGCGGGCGATCGCGGCGATGTCGGCCGCGGTGCGCACGTGGAAGTCGAACCGTTCCATCAGCCACGCCCGCAACGCGGAGAACCCGTCCACGTCCCGGTGAATGTTCCAATCCCGCGCCTCGATCACCCGCTTGAGGATCCCGGCGTGCGCGCTGTTGATGGCATCGGCGAAGGCACCCAACTCGGTGTGGATGACCTTCGACTTCTCGCTCCGCTCCGACCCGTTCGCCTTCGTCTTCGCCATCACACACCCCCTCCGTCATCCAAGCTTT
>NZ_JAKZEW010000071.1:485-11607 GCF_022548875.1 Glycomyces sp. L485
GATTCAATGATACGGGCCTGACCAGCAGAAATCATCACCCGATAGGGGGAGAAACCCCTCATGTTCGGGCCCCGGACCGCCTGCCGCCCAACACAACACGAGCAGAGCTCACCCGCCAAAGCCACCCGCCACGCACCCGACCCCCGCAACGCACCCCGAACATCCCTCCACCTCCCCGTCGCCGCCGCCCTTGGTGCACAACAACCAGCCACACACCAGCACCCCGCCAACCGCCCAAGGGCCATTTCCGGGCTCCCCAGGCGCACCGCGAGCCGGTCGATCGGCATCGAGACGGCTCGGCCGGCCTATGGACCGCGTAGAGTGTCGCTGCGCGAAGCGGATCGGATTTCTCGTTCACGCCCGCACCTACTTGCGGGCGAGGGAGGTCAAACCCATGTACTCGCTGATCCGGACGTAGTCGACCGGCCCCTCGTAGCCGGTGTGGTGGTCGGGGCGCACCAGGACCGCGCGCGGGTGGCCGGTGTGGAGTGGACCTGCCTGCCGCTCGCGGTCGAGCACGATCCTCACTCCTTCGGGCGCTGAGGTCCTGGCCCGCCAGTCGTCCGTGAGCACCACCGTGTCGACCGGGGTCTCCCAGTCGCCGCGCAACCGTGCGTCGATATCGGCGGCCCGCGGCAGTTCGGATGCGTCCATTCCGGTCATCAGCAGCGTGTGGCGCTCACTGGAGGCGATCCGGTGCAGCCGAGTGTCGATGCCCTGGACGCCATCGAAGATCGGAGGGTCCGGCAACCGATCGCCCGCGCCGCCGAGGACGGCCCCGCCGCTGCCGCGGTAACTGTGGGCCAGCTGTGAGAGCCTCCGGGCGGCCAGCGCCCGAGCGTACGGCGTGCCGCGCAGAATGCCGAAGACCGCGTCGCGCACATGGCGGCGGGGGTCGGCGCGCAGCAGCATCGCCTCGGCGCCGAGATGGGTCATCCTCACGACCTGGCGTGCGACGCGGTGCCGTTCGGGCTCATAGGTGTCGAGCAGCGTGGCCGGGGCACGACCGGCGCAGACCTCGGCGAGTTTCCATCCCAGGTTGGCCGCGTCGCCGATGCCGAGGTTCAGGCCCTGTCCTCCGAAGGGCGTGTGGACGTGTCCGGCGTCCCCGGCGAGGAGGACGCGTCCCACCTGGTAGCGCGGGGCCTGCTTGTGGGCCAGGGAGAACGTCGAGAACTGCCCCGCAGAGCGGATGGTCCCCTCGACGCCGGTGCGGGACATGGCGGCCTGCGCGTCGGCGATGCTCGGCTCGATCGGCTCGCCGGAGGCGGTCCGGCGCTGCGTGTAGGCGATCCGGTAGGCGCCGGTGCCGGGGAGAGGGAAGACGCCGAATATGCCGTCGGTGTCGGCCGAGAAGGTCATCTCGTTGCGCGGCAGGGGCCAGTCGATCACCGCGTCGCACAGGACCCAGGGGTCGGCGTAGTCGGCGCCTTCGTAGGCGAGACCGGTCGACTCGCGGACCGTCGAGCGGACGCCGTCTGAGCCGATGAGGTAGTCGGCGTCGACGGTCTCGGTCCCGTTCGGCCCCCTCAGCGTCGCTTGGACGCTGTCGGACCGTGTGGACAGTCCGGTCAGGGCGGTCTCGCGGTCTGGGGAGGCGCCGAGTTCGCGGAGGCGGTCGAGCAGGATCTGCTCGGTGCGGTGCTGCGGCAGGTCGATCATGTGGGGGAAGGCCGTTTCGCCTTCCAGGACGCGGAAGTCCACCCCGAGGCGGTCGCGGTGGCCGGTGCGCAGTTGGAGCAGGTCGACCCGGTGGCCCTCGCCGAGGACCCGCTCGGCGGCATCGAAGTCGGAGAGGTATTCGAGTGCCCGGGCGTGGAGGGCGGCGGCCTTGGTCAGCGGCTGCGGACCGGCGTGTTCGTCGATGATCCGAAAGTCGACGCCTCGGCGAGCGAGCTCGCACGCCAGCGCGAGTCCGGTCGGTCCGGCTCCGACGATGAGGACTGCGGTGTGGGACATGGTGAACCTCGCAGAAAATAAAACGAATACTCGTTCTATTTAAATTACGACGCTGCAGTCCGCACCGTCAAGAGCGAACGTTCGCTTTATGATCGGACCGTGCCGAAAGTCTCCGCCGAATACCTCGCCGCCAGGCGCGACCAGATCCTGGCCGCCGCCGCCCGCCGCTTCGCCGCCGCCGGCTTCCACCGCACCTCGATGCAGGACGTCATCGAAGAGGCCGGATTGTCACCTGGCGCGGTCTACCGCTACTTCCGGTCCAAGGACGAGTTGATCGAGGCCATCTCGATCGAGGCGATGGCGCACATCGAGTCGGTGGTACGGGGGGCGCTTGCGGCCGACGAGTCGCTGGCCGACCTGGTCTCGGGACTGCCCGGCGCCTTCGAATCGCTCGGCCGGACCGACGAGCGCTCGCGCCTCGCCGTGCAGGCGTGGAGCGAGGGCCTGCGCAATGCGGACCTGGCCGAGGCGATGCGCGCCGGAATGGCGGCGGTCCGCTCTGCTCTCAGCGACCGGATCGCGCGGGACCGGAGCCGGACCGACGCCGACCCCGATGATGTCGCCGGGGTCCTGCTCGGCCTCCTCCAGGGATACCTCCTCCAGAAGGCCTGGGACCCCGGCCTCGATCCGGCACGCTACGGTCGCGCCGCCGCCGAGCTCATCAGACGCTGATCGACCAACTGTTCAGGGTGCCGGTCGATCCGCCGCTGTAGGTGTCGGTGACCAGCAGGGTCCAAGTGCCCGATGCGCTCTCACTGGACAGGTTCACCGTGTACGAGCGCGTTCCGAAGTCCCCGCTGCCCGAGCCGGACGACTGCAGGGTGCGGGTCGTCCCGTCGGGCGCTTCCAGGGCGACCCGGATGTCACCGTGGTACGGGTGCGTGATGGTCACCGTCACCGTGCTCGACGAGGAGGCCGATCCGCTGCAGTTCAGTGTGATCGGGGATTCGATGGTCGTGCCTTCGGTGATGGTCCGGGAGGTGCCGTGGGCACCGGTGCACTCTCCGCCGGAGGTGCCGCAGTAGTCGGTCAGGTGCGACTGGAGGGCGCTCTTCTCGGCCGGGTCGACCGTCAGGTCGTACAGGTACTTGACGTGGATCCAGGCCTTGACGTAGTCGCAGCGCACGGCGATGTTCGGCGGCATCCACTCGGCCGGGTCGTAGGAGCTCTTGGAGCTGTTGACCGAGGATGAGGCGATCCACAGCTGCGGGGAGTCGATGTCGTTGGCGAAGGCCTGGCGCTGGGAGGTCGACCAGGCCCAGGCGCCGGAGCCCCAGGCCTCGTGGAGTGCTACGACGTGGTCGATCGTGGCGTTGGAGACGCTGCTGGTCCAGGTGTTGTCGAAATCGGACTGCCATGAGCCCGAATCAGGTTGGCAGTCCGAGCCGGTCTGGACGTTGGAGCCGTCGCGGGAGAGGACGTACTGGCGGGCGGTGCAGCCGCCGCCGACGCTCCTCCAATGCGGGAACAGCGAGCGGTCGTAGCTGGAGTTGTGGGATTCCGCGGCGACGGTGAGGGCGCCCAGCTCGGACTGGGCGGTGGAGGCCGAGGGGATGCCCGGCGGGCGGACGGCGGCGGCCGGCGCGGTGTCGAGGACGAGGACGCCGGCGAGTACGAGGGAGGCCGATGCCAGCGCGGCGACGGCGCGCCGCGCGAGGCGCTTCACGGTATGCATGTTTTGTGCTCCTGCGAGGGCTGGTCGGGGGGACCGGTCGGAAGGACGCGAGTCTGGGCAGACAGGACCCATCGACTCTTATCGATCAAAACATAGGATGATGGGCTCCCGCAAGGGGTGCCGCGAAGGGTTAACGACATCGACACGTGTTCCTCACAGAATGGTCGGACGCCGGACATTCCCGACCGCGGCCGCTCGTCTAACTCGGAGTCGCGGCGGGGTTTGAGCTGGTCCACCAGCCACACGTCCACGATGTCGTTCACCACCGAAATAACAGCCTCGTCGGCGTCCTCGAGCGGTTCGCCGTCGGTACGGCCGATGACCACGTACATCAGGAAGTGGCCGTAGGTGTTGTACCCGACCATGGTCGCGGCGCGCCCGAGCTCGGCGCCCGCGCCGTCTGTGCGCAGCGCGGAGAATCCCCCTTCCAGGCCATCCTCAATGGCCTTTCGCAGGTCTTCGGACTCGGCGGCGTCCGCGAGGTTGAGCACGCCCGCGGTGGCGGCGTACTCGCCGTCGGGGTTGACAAGGGTCGCGCGGACCGTCTGGGCGCAGTCGGCGTCGGCGAGGAGCTCTGCGAGTTCGTCGAGGCCGGCGTCGGCGCAGTCGGCCAGCTCCTCGGTCTCCAGGACCTCGTACTGCCCGGCCGCTCCGGCCGGTGTGAAGGCGGCCGAACCGAACAGCTCGCCGACCGAGATCGGCGCGGCGTCGGTCCCACGCCGCTCGATCGGGTCGACGACGTCGGGGGCGTCCGATGCGGCATCCTCATCGGACTGCTCCTGCCGGTGGTCTCCGGGCGTGGTCTGAGGCTGCGCCGCCGGAGCCGTCTCGCCTTCGCGGAGCACGATGAAGGCCCCTGCGCCGCAAGCGGCCACGACGGCCACGCCGCTGACGACGGCGAGCGCGATGAGCCACCAGCGGGTGCGGCGGTGGGCGCGCTGCGCTGCGCGGCGGAGTGGACGCGAGGCATGGATGCGCTCCAGGTGATCCTCCATCTCCTCCTCGGCGGAGCGCCGCGTCGGCGACATCTGCTCCGGGCTGAGCCGCATCGCCGGCGCGGTCCCCCGCGCGCGGTCGATGCGGTCGGTCCGGTCGAGATCCGCGTCGGTGTCGTCAGGTTCCTGCTCGCGCTGCGGGATGCCGAAAGGGGACGGGCCGTGTGCCATGACTCGGAGCATAGTCGCAGAAGGACTTGAAACCGGGAACCTTCCCCCTGGAGAGGTAGCGGCCGCGCGCCACCCCGGTCGCGAACGGAACAGGAGGCACATGGAGTCACTGCAGCCACGGGAGCCGGGTGTGTGTCATGGCCGGGCTCACCGCGCGATCCCCGACCGGTAGGCGCGGACCGCAGGTGACAATAGAGGCGTGTCCGAGCAGCCAGAGCACTATTTCAGCGAGCAGCCCGCCGTCGACGACCGCGAGCGCACCGTCACGTTCGAGCTCGACGGTGTGTCGTACGAGCTGACCACCTCCACCGGGGTCTTCTCGGGGAACCGGCTCGATTCGGGAACGGGCGTGCTGCTCAACAAGGTCGTGCCGCCGGAAGCGCCCGGGACGTTCCTGGACCTGGGCTGCGGGTACGGACCGATCAGCGCGGTGCTGGCGCAGCGGGCCGACGCCGAGGTGTGGGCGGTGGACGTGAACCGTCGAGCGCTGGACCTGACGCGGCGCAACACCGAGAAGCTGCCAGGGACGGTGCGCGTGGCTACGCCCGACAAGGTGCCGTCCGACGCGGCGTTCGACGAGATCTGGTCGAACCCGCCGATCAAGGTGGGCAAGGAGGCGCTGCACGAACTGCTGGAGACGTGGCTGCCGCGTCTGAAGGAGCGCGGTGTGGCTTGGCTGGTCGTCTCGAAGCACCTGGGAGCGGACTCGCTGGCGCGCTGGCTGGCCGAGAACGGTTGGGCCGTCGACAAACACGCCAGCGCGAAAGGCTACCGGGTGCTTCGAGTGGAACGCGGGGAGTAGGTGCCGCCCTCCTGCTCGGCGGTCCTCGAACCCCAGACCCGCCATGACGGCCCGGCTCCCCTTCTCGACGTCCACCTGACGCTGGAAGAGCCGGCGTTCGGCGGTGAGGACGCGCGGAGATCGACGCGGTGCGCCGAACCGGTCGAACTCCGGGCGTCCGCATGTTGACATCGGTCTTGTCATAGCTCAGTGTGATGACGTAGCCTAGGCCGCGTAAACGAATAAACCCACGGGAGCCCGATGCATCGGGCTGAGAGGGGACTGTGCAGTCCCGACCGTCGAACCTGATCCAGATCATGCTGGCGCAGGGAGAAGGAGCTATGAACGCTACTCGTCTACCTCGGCTGCACGTCATCACCGACACGCGCGACGGCGCGGGCCCGAACCACGGTTCGAAGGTCCCGCGCGCGAAGTTCGCGAGCCGGGAATCGGACCTCCCGAGCGGTCCGATCGCCGTCGCCGCGGCCGCGCTCGAAGCCGGCGCCCGCCTCATCCAGGTCCGGCCCGAAGACCACTACAGCGACCGCGCCGCCTTCGACCTCGCCGCCTCCATCGCCGAACTCTGTGACGAGCTGGGCGCAATGTGCCTGGTCAACGATCGAATCCACATAGCACAAGCGGTGGGCGCCGACGGCGTCCACCTCGGAGCCGACGATCTCCCCCTCGACGTCGCCCGCCGCATCCTCCCCGGCGCCGCGGTCATAGGCGGCACCTGCCGCGAACCCGAGGCCGCCCGCGCCGCCCGCCGCGCAGGAGCCACCTACCTCGGCGTCGGACCCGTCTGGACGACCGGCACGAAGACCGGACTGCCCGAAGCCATCGGGCTCGCCGGCCTCGCGGCCGTCTGCGAAGCGGTCGACCTCCCCGTCATCGCCATCGGCGGCATCACCGCCGAACGCGCCGCAGCCTGCCGCGAAGCCGGAGCCTACGGCGTCGCCGTCGTCGGCGCGATCTCCGGCTCCGACAACCCCGAACGCGCCACCGCCGAACTCCTGGAGGCCGTCGGCGAGCACCGTTTCCAGACCGGTTCGGGCGGCCGGCGACTGGAGGACGCCTGATGCGACTCGCCGTCATCGGCGCCGGGTCGATCGGGCTCGCCATCGCATGGCGGGCCGCCCAGCGCGGTGCCGAGACCACCGTCTACGACCCCGAGCCGGGGGCCGGAGCCTCCCGCGTCGCCGCCGGCATGCTCGCAGCCGTCACCGAAGCCCAGTTCGGGGAGGAGGCGCTCCTCCCGTTCATGGCCGCATCCGCCGACGCCTGGCCCGCGTTCGCGGCCGACCTGGAGCGCGCCTCCGGCATCCGCGTCGGATACCGGGACCTCCCGACGCTGTTCGTCGGACTCGAAGACGCCGACCGGGCGGAGGTCCAACGGCAGATCGATATCTATCGGTCGACCGAAAGGAACTATGAGACCGTCAACGGCCGCGCCTCCCGGAAGATCGAGCCGCTGCTCAGCCACCGGACCAGGGGCGGCGTGCTGGTGCCCGGCGACCACGCCGTCGACCCCCGCGCCGTCCACACCGCACTGCTGACCGCCGCCCAGCGCGCCGGCGTCGCATTCCAGGGCGAAACGGTCGAGGACCTCGAATCGCTGGACGCCGACCGCGTGGTCCTGGCCGCCGGCTGCGGCTCCTCCCGGTTCGGACTGCCGATCCGGCCCGTCCGCGGCGCCGTCCTGCGCCTACTCGCCCAGGCCGGTCAGCCGGTGCCCCGGACCACCGTCCGCGGCTACGTACAAGGCCACCCCGTCTACATCGTGACCAGGGAATCGGGCGAAGTCGTCATCGGCGCCACCAGTGACGAGCGTGGTTTCGATCGACTGACAGGAACCGCCGGAGCCGCACACGACCTGCTCCGCCGGGCGATCTCCCTGGTACCGGAGATCGCCGAATACCACCTCGACGAGGTCACAGTCGGATTCCGTCCAGCCGCTCCCGACAACCTCCCGCTGATCGGCCGGACCGACGAGCGGACGATCGCGGCCACAGGCCACTACCGGCACGGCATAGCGCTGATCCCCGCCACCGCCGAAAGCGTGACCGCGCTGGCGACGGGGGAGGACGACACGGTGCCGAAGGCGTTCGACCCGCTGCGATTCGAGGAGAGCCCATGAAGATCGAACTCAACGGCCGGCCGCACGACGGCATCGGGACCGTGACCGAAGCCGTCCGCGTCGCCCTCGGCGCGCCCGACGGAAGCCGAGACGCGGCCGGGCTCGGCCGCGGCACCGCCGTCGCCGTCAACGGCGAGGTCGTCCCGCGCGCCGAATGGGACCGGCCGCTCCTCGACGGCGACGCCGTCGAAGTCCTCACCGCCACACAGGGAGGTTGAACCATGGACAGGCTCCGCATCGCCGACAAGACCTTCGGCTCGCGCCTCATCCTCGGGACAGGCGGCGCGGCCAACCACGCCCAGCTCGCCGACGCCATCACCGCCTCGGGCACCGAACTGGTCACCGTTGCGCTCCGCCGCGTCGACCCGGACACCGAAGGCTCCGTCGTCGACGTCATCGAACGCTGCGGCGTCGACGTCCTGCCCAACACCGCCGGATGCTTCACCGCCGAGCAGGCGGTCCGCACCGCCCGCCTCGCCCGTGAGGCCTTCGGCACCGACTGGATCAAGCTCGAGGTGATCGGCGACGAGGACTCCCTCCTGCCCGACCCCGTCGAGCTCCTCGACGCCGCCGAGACCCTCGTGGCCGACGGATTCACCGTACTGCCCTACACCAACGACGACCCGATCCTCGCCCGCCACCTGGAAGACGCCGGATGCGCCGCGGTCATGCCGCTGGCCGCGCCCATCGGCACCGGGCTCGGCATCCGCAACCCGCACAACCTCGCCCTCGTCTGCGAGCAGGCGAACGTGCCCGTCATCTGCGACGCCGGCATCGGCACCGCCTCGGATGCGGCCCAGGCCATGGAGCTCGGCTGCGCCGCCGTCCTCCTCGCCACCGCCGTCACCCGCGCCGCCGACCCCGCGCTCATGGCCCGCGCCATGCGCGACGCCGTCAACGCCGGCAGGGCCGCCCGCCTGGCCGGCCGGATTCCCAAGCGTCACCTGGCGCAGGCCTCCACCAGCTTCGAAGGAATGGCCGACCTGTGAAAACCGCACTGACCATCGCCGGCTCCGACTCCGGCGGCTGCGCCGGCATCCAAGCCGACCTGCGCACCTTCGCCGCCCACAGAGTCCACGGCACCAGCGTCGTCACCGCGCTCACCGCCCAGAACACCGTCGGAGTCCGCACCGCGCAGCCGGTCGGAGCGGACTTCGTGCGGGCACAGCTCGACGCCGTCCTCGACGACTTCGAGATCGCCGCCGTCAAGACCGGCATGCTCGCCGACCCGGACATCCTGAAGACCGTGGGGTGGGCGGCGCGTTCAGGGCGACTGCCCAACCTGGTGGTCGATCCGGTGATGATCGCCACCAGTGGCGACACCCTGTTCGAAGGAGATGCCGCCGAGTACCTCCGGAGCCTCGGCGACAGCGCGGTCCTGCTGACTCCCAACCTGAGCGAGGCGGACACCCTCGGGGGCGTGATCATCCATGACGAGGACGACATGCGCACTGCCGCGCGCCTCATCGCAGCGTCCACCTCCGCCGCGGTACTCGTCACCGGAGGTCACCTGAACCGCGACAGCTCTCTCGACCTGCTCTGCATCGACGGCGAATGCTTCGAATTCGAGTCCGAGCGCGTCGACACCGACAACACGCACGGCACCGGCTGCACCCTCTCGGCGGCGATCACCGCCAACCTCGCCCTCGGCCACGACCTGCTCGAGGCCGTCGCGGCAGCAAAGCAATACGTGACCGGAGCGCTGACCGCAGGCGCGGACCTGCGACTCGGCCAAGGATCAGGACCGGTGGACCACATGTGGTGGTTCGACGGAGAGAAATGAGGAGAACTTCATGACCACTGCAAGGAAAAAGGTCTACGTAGAGGGGCCGCGCCCCGACATCCAGGTGCCGTTCGCCGAAGTCGAGCTCAGCGGCGGCGAAGAGCCAGTGCGGCTCTACGACACCTCCGGGCCCGGCTCCGACCCCGAGGCCGGCCTCCCGGCCCTCCGCAGCGCCTGGATCAAGGAGCGCGGTACCGACGGCGAGTGCAACACCCAGCTGCGCTACGCCAGGCAGGGCGTCGTCACTCCCGAAATGGAGTTCGTCGCCGTCCGCGAAGGGCTCGAGGCCGAATTCGTGCGCGACGAGATCGCCGCCGGGCGCGCCATCCTCCCGGTGAACGTCAACCACCCCGAGATCGAGCCGATGATCATCGGCAAGAACTTCCTCACCAAGATCAACGCCAACATCGGCACCTCCGCCGTCTCCGACTCCATCGCCGCCGAAGTCGAGAAGCTCACCTGGGCGACCAAGTGGGGCGCCGACACGGTCATGGACCTGTCCACCGGCAAGCACATCCACGAGACCCGCGAGCACATCGTCCGCAACTCGGCGGTCCCCATCGGCACCGTCCCGCTCTACCAGGCGCTCGAAAAGGTCGACGGCGACCCTGTCAAGCTCAACTGGGAGGTCTACCGAGAGACCATCATCGAGCAGGCCGAGCAGGGCGTCGACTACATGACCGTCCACGCCGGGGTGCTGCTGCGCTACGTGCCGCTCGCCGCGAACCGCGTCACCGGGATCGTCTCGCGCGGCGGCTCGATCATGGCCGCCTGGTGCCTCGCGCACCACGAGGAGAGCTTCCTGTACACCAACTTCCGAGAGCTGTGCGAGATCTTCGCGAAGTACGACATCTCCTTCTCCCTCGGCGACGGCCTGCGCCCCGGCTCCATCGCCGACGCCAACGACGAGGCCCAGTTCGCCGAGCTGCGCACCCTCGGGGAGCTCACCAAGATCGCCTGGGAATACGACGTGCAGGTCATGATCGAAGGACCCGGCCACGTCCCGATGCACAAGATCAAGGAGAACGTCGACCTCCAGCAGGAGATCTGCGGCGAGGCCCCCTTCTACACCCTCGGCCCGCTCACCACCGACATCGCGCCCGCCTACGACCACATCACCTCCGCGATCGGCGCCGCCATGATCGGCTGGTTCGGCACCGCCATGCTCTGCTACGTCACCCCCAAGGAGCACCTCGGCCTGCCGAACCGCGAGGACGTCAAAGAGGGCGTCATCGCCTACAAGATCGCCGCCCACGCCTCCGACCTCGCCAAAGGCCACCCCTCGGCGCAGGCCTGGGACGACGCCCTGTCGAAGGCCAGGTTCGAATTCCGCTGGGAGGACCAGTTCAACCTCTCGCTCGACCCCGACCGGGCGCGCGAATACCACGACGAGACCCTCCCCGCGGAGCCCGCGAAGACCGCCCACTTCTGCTCCATGTGCGGACCGAAGTTCTGCTCCATGAAGATCAGCCAGGAACTCAAGGACTACGCCCAGCAGGGCATGTTCGAGAAGAGCGAGGAGTTCATGGAGTCCGGCGGGAAGGTCTACCTGCCCGTCGTCGAGTCCTGACGGCCGCGCCTCGAAGGCGCCCGCCAGGCCTGTAGCCGAGGTCACGGCGGG
>NZ_JAKZEW010000020.1 GCF_022548875.1 Glycomyces sp. L485
CTCACTACTACCAGCTGATCTGAGCTGGTGCCGACCTGACCAACTGCGAAGCCAAGCCGCAGTTCTCGTTTCATCTGTCGCATCGCAGATCGCCGCTGATGGACTGCGGCAACTTCAGCGAGAGCCGACACGACGAGTCGACTCAGCCGCCCACGCCATCGAGTCCGTCCAGAAATGCAGAGTTACTGCGAACAGATCGACAGAGCACCGTTCGCAGTAACCATTCACCTGCCTGTTCGAGCAGGTCACGAGCTGCACGATCAACCTGAAATGGACATGAGGTCGCTGGCGGCGCGGAGCATGCTCGGGCGCGACGGGAACGCCAAGGTGTGGGCGTCGGGTCGCAACGCAGCAGGGCGGGACAGTCCGAGGAGGTCGGCGCGGGCGCGACGGCGGAGGGCGGTGTCAGTCTGCCGTCCAGACTGATCGGTGCCGTGCCGCTGCGGAACCAGGCGGGACTCTTTTGGTGCCGCGGTGCCGTCCATGGGCACGAGTTCGGTTCGGGCTCGCCGGGCGGCACGGCGGCGGGCGGCGGCGAGCCGTTTGGCCTCTTCCTTGGCGGCGGCACGAAACTCGGCGACCTGGTGATTTCGACAGGTGGTTTGGGTCGCGGTTGGGTGGAAAGTTTGGGACGCGTTCGGCCTTGGGAACTTGAAGGATTTATCTGTCATAGGCTTTGCGCCATGAGTTTTCAGGTCGGGCAGACGATCCTTCATCGGGACATCCATCACGATGGCCGCATCACATCAGCGGTGGCGGTTCGGGTCGTCGCCGACGACGCCCGCGGACTGCTGACCTGGACCGCGGAAGGATCGCAGGTCATGTGGCGGACCACTCTGCATGGCGAACGCGTCCGCAAGTTCAGTGTTGATGAACTGGCCGTGGTGCCGACGATGCTCTCCCCAGGACAGTGGGCCGGAACCAACGTGCTGAGGCTCACCCCGCCCGGCGCCTCGCATTCGATCTGGTGGTTCTTCGACGCCGATGGGGTCTTCTGCGGCTGGTATGTGAACCTGGAGACGCCCTCGCAGAGATGGTCGGGCGGCTTTGACATGACCGACCTGGTGCTCGACATCTGGGTGGAACCGGATCGATCCTGGAAATGGAAGGATGAGGACGAGTTCGCCGAGCGGACGGGGCATCCCGACTACTGGTCGGTGGAGGAAGCAGTCCCGGTCAGGGCCGAGGGCGAACGCGTGATCGCGTTGATCGAGGCCGGGGCGTATCCCTTCGACGGAACCTTGACCGACTTCAAGCCGGACTCGGAGTGGGAAGCGACGGTGCTACCTCCGCTTTGGGATCACCATGTCTCGGACCTCCCTCCCGCGATCGTCGTCTGACGAGCTGTTGTAACTTGCGGGGGTTCGCGAAGCCGGATGCGTTTCGATCGCGGAGGTCGGTGGTCGGGGTGGTTAGGATCGTGTCTGGTCGGGTCGCGTCGCGTTCGGCGAGGGTGGTCATGAGCCGGTAGGACTCCTGGCCGGTCTCGATGACATGGCCTTTGAAGGTGAGCCGGTCGACGATGGCGCCGCAGAGCCGCTCATCGGTGAAGGTCTTGGACCACTCTGAGAACGGCGCGTTGGAGGCCACCGCGATCGAGCGGCGCTCCTCGCGCTCGGTGAAGATCTGGAACAGCAGCTTCGCCCCGGTCTTGTCCAAGTTGAGATACCCGAACTCGTCCAGACACAGCAGGTCGTAGCGGCCGTATTTGTGGATGGTCTTGGTCAAGCGCTTCTCGTGCGCGGCCTCGATCAGCTCGTTAACCAGGGCCGCGGTGGTGGTGTAGCGGACCTTCAGGCCTGCTTCGGCGATGGCGGTACCGATGCCGATGAGCAGATGGGACTTGCCGGTCCCGGAGCCGCCGATGAGGCAGAGCGGCTGGCCTGATTGGACCCAGGACGGGTCGGCGAGCGAGTTGACCTGCTCGGGGGCGACGTTGTGGTTGGCGCCGTAGTCGAAGTCCTCGATGCGTTTGGGGCGGTGGAAGTTCGCGCCGCGGATCAGGCGTTCCTTGCGCCGCTCGTCGCGGTGCTCGCACTCATTTTTCAGCAGCTCGAGCAGGAAACCGCGATAGTTGGAGCGTTCGCGCAGGGCGTGCTCGGTGATCTCTGCGTAGTGGTCGCGGATACTGGGCAGGCGCAGGGCGATGCAGGCATCGATGATGGCCTCGTCGACCGGGTCAAGGCCACTGTCTGCGGCGGTGCGGGGATTGGGCACTCGGGTGGTGCCGGTGATCTGGGTCAAGGGGGTCTTGACCGTGCCCGGCTCGAACTCCTCGACCGGCGCCTGGCGAAGCAGCAGCGCCTCAACCGCGAATCGCTCGCCGACCGACTCCAGACTGCCGTGAACATGCCGGGAGTCCTCGGCCGCGTCGATGACGGCGAGGCGCTCGTTGAGCTCGGCGAGCGAGTCGACCATCGGCGGCGGGACCAGGTGATTGCGCCGGAACCGGCCGCCTTCGTGCTCGACCCCGCCCTTCTCATGCGCACCCTTCGCGCCAGGCTGGCAGTAGAACGCGTCGAAACCCATATGTGAGCGGAAGCCCAGCCATCGCTGGGTTTCCTTGCGGGACCGCCCCAGCAGCACCTTCGTCACCGCCGGCGAGAGGTTGTCGTAACGGACATGCCGGGTCGGAAGCCCACCGAGCACCCCGAAGGCCTCGATGTGGCCCTCGGTGAACGCCTCCTGGCCGCAGGACGCGTAGATGCTTCTCCGCACTACGATTTTGCCCTGGTTGATGGGTCAATCGACATGGCCCGATCAGGCCCCGCTCGGCATGCTGACGATGGCCGATGTGGAGACGCTGAGCTTCAGCGAGGTCCTCGTCAAGGGTGCCCGACTAAGATCGGCTAATGGAGTTTCCCCGCTCACGCCGGTACATCGATTCGGGAAGGTTCGACTCTGGATTGGTTGGCTCGCATGGCTTATGATGGCATTTGCTGCCGTGGTCCTTATTATGTGTATTCGGGCGTTGGTCATCAAGCCGTCAATCTCGCCGCTTCCCATGCTTGCGTTCGCCCTTTTCATCATGTTGAGCTGGAGGCGTGGGCTTCTTCTCGCCCCGGCAGTCACGACCGATCCTGAGGGCATCACCTTGCGTACTGAGTCCGGCCGGAGCGGCATCTTCGTCCGCTGGGAGCACGTTGAAGCCGTGGTGATCTGGTATGACAGCTATGGCGGACATAAAACGACCATGATCGGCATCAGAGTGCCGGACGGATACCGATTCGACAACGAGGGCAAGTTTCCGGTGGTTGAACCCCAGGACCGACCGTATCCGGATACGAGGGTGCCCGAGGCGATCCGCAAACGGTCAGTGCGTATCGCCGCTACCCGCAGCCGCAGGATCGCTCGGTTGATCAGGTCCAGCGGCATGGATGTGCCGGTTTTCGAGGTCCCTGATCGCTTCTTCGGCGTGGTACGCAGGCTCGCCGGTAGTGGAACGTGGGACCAGCATCGATAACCACTGTGGTGACTCCTCAGAACCGCGCGTGGCGGACTTCGTGAATCGCCTGGTGCCAAAATAGACGGTGACCGGCTCGCAACACCTGGCACACCATCGAACAGCTCGAGAATCGCCATGTTCGCGAGAGCAGGCATGGGTCAGCCTTCCTTCCGGCGGGGTTCTGGGGATTCGGGGGCGCGGCCCGTAAAGGCCACGAACGCGTCGTCGAGGCTGCGCTGGTCGACGCGGAGATCTTCCGCCACGACCTGCGCCCTGGCGAGAGCCCCCGCGACGCTGCTCAGCAGCTGCCCGCTGCCGGTGACCAGCCAGCGGCCTTCGGTGATCTCGCGGTCCAGATCGCCAAGTCGCTTGGCGCCCATGTCATCGACACTGCCAGCGCGGGCAAGCACGATTTCGTGCGGAGCCTGGGCGCTGACGAGATGATCGACTATGCGGCGGTCGATTTCACCGAAGTGGTGTCGGATGTGGATGTGGTCCTCAATACGCTGCCCGGTGACTATGCGGAGCGTTCGGTGTCGGTGCTGCGGGACGGCGGCGCGCTGGCCGAGTTGCACCTGTCGAATGCGGAGGCGGTGTTCCCCGAGGCGGCCCGGCGCGGCCGCCGTCGACTGACGCTCCCCGGCCGAGTCGTCGATTCTTCTGCCGGTGCGGATGGGCGCTGACACGATGTCGGTAGGTCAACGACTACAGGTCAAGGGAGATTGCGATGGTGTCGGTCCTCAATCCGTATCTCGTCTTCGACGGCAATGCGAGGGAGGCGATGGAGTACTACCGCGATGTGCTCGGCGGCGAGCTGAACATCAACACCTTCGGTGAGTTCGGCCAGTCCGGTGCGACCGCGGACAAGGTGATGCATGCTCGGCTGAAGTCCGACGCGGGCGTGATCATGGCTTCGGACACGGCTCCGGGCATGGCATACGAGCCCGGCCGGAACTTCTCGATCAGTCTCAGCGGCGAGAACGCCGACGAGTTGCGTGGGTACTGGAACGGACTGTCGAAGTCCGGGACGGTCACCATGCCTCTGGAGAAGCAGATATGGGGCGATGAGTTCGGTGCCTGCGTCGACCGGTTCGGCATCAGCTGGATGGTCAACATCAACTCCCGATAGCCGTACGCGGCGGGGTGCGGCCGCCAGAAGCGGCCGCACCCCGTTTCGCTGTGTCTGCGACGGGCCGGGGTACGCGTCTACAGGATGCCGATGAGGACCGACGGCAGGGCCGGCGTGCTGCCGAGTTCGATCCCTTGGAGGGTCCGGTTACGTCGAAGGTCGCCTCGCAACTTCCCAATGCACTCCTGGGGCGGCATGGCTTCCTCTGGCAGTCCTCCGCTTCGGTGACTTGCCGTCGCCGTCGTCCACGCCCGGGGCATGAAGTAAGCACGGCTCGGCACAGTTGGCGCTACCGGCGCTACCGGCGCTACCGGCGCTGGTTGCGGGGATGGCGCCGGGCTGTGCGTTCGTTGCCGATCTTGTAGGCGCCGGTCCAGCGGGCCATGACGAGCCCGGGGTCGCCTTCGTCGACTTCGGCGAGGAACTTGGCCGCCCGCCCACCTCTGAGCGTGGCCGCGGCCCGGCCGCGGTGGACGATGACGACGGTGCCGTCGCCGCGCTGGCTGTAGGAGAACCCGTTTGGTGCGCCCACCGGAGTCCTCCCCTACCCGAACTTCGGTGTCTCGGGCCCGGGTGTCGGTCGATTGCCTCGTCCGAGGGCGAATGCGGCCGCGAGGCCGCCGAGGAAACCGAACAGGTGTCCCTGCCAGGAGATTTGCGGCTGGCTGGGGAAGATGCCCCACACCATCGAGCCGTAGACGAGGATCAGCAGGACGCCGATGGCGATGTCCCCGAGGCTTCGCACGAAGACGCCTCGGCCGAGCAGGTAGCCGAAGAGTCCGAACACGATGCCGGAGGCGCCGACGGTCACCGATCCGGGGGGCGAGGTGAGCCAGACGCCGAGGTCGGACACGATCACGATGACGCCCATGGCGACCCAGAACGCGCGCCAGTCGCGCAGCGCCGCGACGGTGCCCAGGACTGCCAGCGGGACCATGTTGGAGATGAGGTGGCCCGTGCCGCCGTGGAGGAACGGCGCGGCGATGAAGCCTGGCAGTATGCCGTCGGCCTGGCGGGGCACGATCCCGTACTGCGTGAGTGCGACCGGAGTGACCAGGTCGGCGAGCAGGACCAGCCACATGGCGGCGATGACTGTGCCCCACAGTGTCAGCGCTCGCCTGAGCGGGTGGGCTGGTCGGGTCGTGGGCCCGGCGGTCATGGTGCTCCTTGGATCGCTGGGGTGCGTCGCTGGCTGATTGAAGCGTAGCGGCCCCATCGGTGTGGCGGCCACGTCGTTTCGCGCCCGGGTAGGCGGCGGCGACCGCGGTGAGATGCGGGGACGAGGAGGTACGGGCCGAGCCCGGTCAGGACGACGCCGGTGAACGCGGTGGCGCCTCCCGCGGTGACGCGTCCGCGCCTCGAATCGAGGGGTTTGACGGCGCTGGCGGCGGCGGTGAAGCTCGCGGCGGGGCGAGGCGAGCCGCTGCGTGCGTTCTTGGTGGACCGGCCGGCCACTCGTGGCGAGGCGACCCGTTTTCTCGCTTCGACGATCTTCCAGCGTGTGCACCATCCGGTGCTGAGGCACCTGCCCGAGACTTCCTGGATCTCGCGTTCGGGACAGGTGACGGGTCCGGTGCGGCGGGTGGTAGTTTCCTGCGGTGGCATTGAGCCGAGTTTGGAAGCCGCTGGCCGGGGCCGCTTTGTGCGCGGCGCTGTCGGCCGGTTGCGGCGCCGGTGACGATGAGAGCACCGGTGAGGGTAGTGGACAGGAGTCTGGTGTGGTGGAGATCAGCGCGGGCTGCGAGGTGTCGGTCTCGACCGATTCTTCGGCGAAGCCCGAGGTGAGCGTCCCTGACTGCGAGCCGCCGACCGAGTTGTTCTCGGTCGACGTGGTCGAGGGTTCGGGTCCCGAGGCGGCCGCGGGTGACGCGGTGTCGGTGCAGTACGCGGGCTTCAACTGGTCGACCGGTGAGCAGTTCGACGCTTCATGGGATCGGGGTGCGACGCCGTTCGATGTGACGCCGCTGGGGTCGGCGCCGGTCATCCAGGGCTGGAACGACGGGCTGCTGGGTGCGCAGGTCGGTGACCGGCGGCTGCTGGTGATCCCGCCGGATCTGGGCTACGGCGCGGCCGGTGCCGGTGGTGTGATCGGTCCGAACGAGACGCTGGTGTTCGTCGTTGACGTGGTCGCGATCAACGGCCAATCCTAGGCGGATACGGCGAGGGGCCCGACCGATCGGTCGGGCCCCTCGCCGTATCCCGGGGCTTCAGGTCGCGGTGACGTAGGCGGCGCAGGAGTCCAGGAGCATCTGGCTGCCTTCTTCGGCCTGGTCGTGGGCCTCCTGGGTGGTGCAGTCCTGGGAGATCTCCATGCGGGTGCGGTCGTCGCCCAGGTCGGTCAGGGTCAGGACCATGACCTCGGGTTCGTCGCCGGGGACGTCCATGCTCATGTCGAGGCGCTCGTGCTCGACGACGTCGCGGTAGGTGCCGGTGATCGGGACCTCCTGGCCGTCAGGGGAGGCGACGGTGGCCTGCCACTACCCGCCGGGCCCGACGTCGAGGGCGACCGAGCCGGGCACGGAGTAGCTCCAGGCTTCGTAATGGCGCTGGTCGGTCCAGGCCTGCCAGATCTTGTCGACGGGGGCGTCGGCGTCGGCGGTGACGGTGTAGCGGAAGTCGGTGGTCATGGTGGTGGCTCCTTGATGGCAGCGGTGTCGTCTTCTCCTGGTGTGGACGCGGCCGGGCTGCCCGATTCATCGCCGGGCGCCGAACTCTCTTCACGCTCCCGGTTCAGGCCCGCATGGGCCGCATGCGGGCCTGGCCGTTTCAGGCGCCCCCGGCGATCGAGGGCAGGATCTGGACGGTCTGACCTGGCGCGAGGGCGGTCTCGAGGCCTTTGAGACGCCGGCATTCCTCGTCACCGATGTAGACGTTGACGAAGCGGCGGACGTTCCCGGCCTCGTCGCGCAGGCGGCGCCCGAGCCTCGGGTGGTCGGCTTCGATGCGGTCGAGCAGGCCGGCGAGGTCGGCGCCGTCGTCGACGGCGACGCTGATGCGGCGGGCCCCGCCGCATTCGCTGGCGAGCGCGGCGGGGATCTTGACGTCGATGTCCATCATTCGCGGGTCTCCATGGCGCGGACGCTCAGCACGTCGGGCAGGTGCGCGGCGACCGGGTGCCATTGGCCGTCGGCGTCGACGGCGGTCCACACGTCGCCGCAGCGGGTGCCGAAGTACCAGGCTGGGTCGGACGCGTTGTCGTGGCAGGCGGCGTCGCGCAGGACGATCCCGAAGTACGCCTCGGTCGGCAGTCCGGTGCCCCACTGGTGCCAGGTCTCGCCGGCGTCGTCGGTGCGCCAGGCCGAGATGCGGTGGTCGGGCGGGAAGCGGTCCATGGCGTCGGAGACCGGGTAGGCCATGGCGACGCCGGCCTGGGTCGGGTGGGCGGTGACGTTGAAACCGAAGTTCGACGGCAGGTGCTCGGAGATGTTGGTCCAGCCGGCTTCGGGCTTGTCCGAGCGGTAGGCCGGTCCGTGGCTTTGGACGAGGAAGGTGCCTTCGGCGTCGCGGGCGACCTTGTGGATGCACTGGCCCGAGGCCGGTTCGGGGTCGGGCCCGTAGTCGACGGTGATGCCCTGGGTGACGCCGGTCCAGCTCTGGCCGTCGTCGTGGGTCTGGTAGATCCCGCCGGCGGACATGGCGATGGTGAGCGTGTCCGGCTCGTTCGGGTCGGGGACGATGGTGTGGACCGCCGCTCCCCCGCCGCCGGGCCCCCAGGTCTCGTGGTCGGGGTGCTCCCACAGGGCGCGGTTGAACGTGAAGGTCTGACCGCCGTCGTCGCTGCGCCACAGCGAGGTCGGTTCGACTCCGGCCCACACGCGGCCGTCTTGGAGGCCGAAGGTGAGCTGCCAGATGCGTTTGACGGTGTTCTTCTTGTCCGAGTCGGGCTGGTCGACGCCGGGGGCTTCGGAGAAGTCCAAGGGCCGGTAAGGCAGGTCCTGCGGGAAGGCGAGCGGCGCGGCCTCCGGCTCGTGCCAGGTGGCGGCGAGGTCGTCGCTTCGCCAGACGCTGGGCCCGAAGTGCGGTGACTCGGCGCCGACGAGGATCGTGCCGGTCTCGGGGTCGCAGGCGACGGCGTAGATCTCCGAGACGGCGGTGAAGCCGTCGGCGTCGAGGGAGTGCGGGCCTTTGAGCACCCATTCGCGCCGGTCGGCGCTGGTGGCGGTGAACAGGCCTTTCTTGGTGCCGATGAGGACGAGGTATCCCATGTCCGGGTCTCCTAGCCGGGTGTGCGGATGTTGTCGTCCTCATCGTCGCGCGTCGGTGTGACGTTTTGGGGATCTTGACCGATCGACCCGGGGTATTTCAGGCCCCGAGCTGCGCAAGGAGGTGCTTGACGGCCTCGTCGGGGGCCAGGCCGGTGGTGTCGACGACGGTGGTCTCGCGGGCCATCCAGTCGCTCAAGGCCCGCTCGTAGACCTCGCGGTGGTCCAGTCGCCAGGCCTTGGCGCCGGTCTCGACCGTGTCGGCTTCGACCCGTTCGGCCCACACCTCGCGCTCGGCGTGGAGCGTGAACGCCCGCATCGGGATGTTCGCCTCGGTGAAACCGTCGACCAGTTCGGTCCAGTACCGGTGCTGCAGGACGGTCTGCGGGATGACCAAGGTGCCGCCGGTGAAGTCGAGGACCTGCCGTGCGGGCTCGATCGTCAGGCCACGCCACGGATCCCAGTCTTTGAAGTCCTCGCAGGGGATGTCGCCGATGATGGGCCGCAGGAGGTATCCGATGTGCTCGGAGTCGAACAGGCGGGCCGGGAGGGCCTGTGCCAGGAGGTCCGCGAGGGTCGACTTGCCGGCACCGTAAGTGCCGTTGAGCCATACGATCATTCGAGCGATCCTTGCAGCGTTCGGGCGTGTCGTTCGGGTCGTGAATGTGCTACGTTGCCCTCGCTCCTTCCCAACGTCCCCGGTCAGACAGGATCCTCGCATGTCCACCCGTTCCCGCCTCGCCGCCGCCGTCGCCGCGGCGGCCTTGCTGCCCGCGCTGGCCTCCTGCGAAGCGGTCGACGACCTGCTCGCCGAGGCCACCGAGACGCCCGCGGACGCCCCGGCCGCTTCGGGCGACCAGTCCGAACTCATGCCGTTCACCGTCGAAGTGGACGCCGCCACTCTGAACGCGGCGATCGAGGCGCTCACCGTGGCCGAGGAAGCCGACGAAGGCTACGACCGGTCGCTGTTCCCGCACTGGAACGACCTGGACGGCAACGGCTGCAACGCACGCGAGGACACGCTCGTCGCCGAGGACCGGTCGGGGAACCTCAGCGACGCCGACTGCGGCGAGGCCATGACCGGCGAATGGGTCTCGATGTACGACGGCGAGACCGTGACCGCGTCGGGCGATCTCGACGTCGACCACTTCGTGCCGCTCAAGGAGGCGTGGGGCTCCGGTGCGCACGCCTGGTCGACCGAGGAGCGGGAGGCGTACGCGAACGGGCTCGACCAGCCGTGGCATCTCGTGGCCGTCACCGCCTCGTCGAACCGGTCGAAGTCCGACAAGGACCCCGCCGACTGGATGCCCGAGCTCGGCGAGGTCGCCTGCGCCTACATCTGGGCGTGGGTGCAGGTCAAGACCGAATGGGACCTGAGCGTGGACGCCGCCGAGGCCGAGGCGCTCCTCGGCTACGCCGCCGACTGCTAAGCCGAGCGCCAGCCAGGTGACGCCGAGCTGCGCGGCCCGAGCCTGCTCGGCCTCGCTCATCGCATCGCGCCCGGTGGCCTTGGCGATGAACGCGACCGGCTCCCAGCCCAGATCGTCGAGTCGTGCGGCATCCCCCAGGAGCAGCTCGGCGATGACGTCGGCGGCCTCAGGGGACGTCCAGCGGGCCCGGCCTGCGGCATCTGCCAAGTCGACACCGTGGACGGCGAGCTCGACGACGCGGGTGATCAAAAAGTCCTCCAAGGTCATCGGGTCGCCGTGGCGGGTCGTCACCAGGCGGCCGGGCGATGCGCCCGCGCACCGGGCGGCGATGCCGTTCCAGATGCGGTCGAATTCGGCGGCCAGCGCCGGTCCGCCGATCGTGGCCGCTGCGGCGGCGCCGTCGATCCGGGCGGCGTTGGCGGCGGCCGAAAAGCGCGCGTCGTCCCGGTAGTATCCGGCCGCGTCCACCGTCGCCACCGCAGGCGGCGACTCGTCGAGCATCGGGTCGAGGCGGGCGAGGGTCGTGTTGATGTGTGCCAGCAGCGCGGCGGCGTCCCACGGCACGCACCTGGTGGGCGCCGACCACTGTCGGGTCTCCAGTTCGGTGGCAGCCGCCGACAACCGCGCCGACTCGGCGCGCAAGGCGGTAAGTGCGACACTGTCGACCATGGGTGAATCCTATTCGCCCGCTTGACAGAAGTGAAGCCGCTGTGACTTTCGCGGGACTGATCCGCCGGGTCCTCGACCGGGTGTACCACCGGGCCGACGCGCACCGGGCCGCGTGGGCGCGGGGCGGGCTCAGCGCCACCGACATCGTCGAGATGCGGCCCGGACCCGAACGGCAGGCCATTGAGGACGATACCGACCGGCGTGACGAGCCGGTCTGCGGCGCCCTGAGCGGGCATGAGCGCCTGGAGCTGCTCGCTGGAATCGGGGCGCTCCCCGACTGCCTCCGCGCACCGGACCCGGTATAGGTTGCGGGCCATGACGACCGCAGATTGGGACCGGCGTGCCGCGGCGCTGTGGGAGACCTTCGACGACTACGCCCCGGACGCGTTCGTCGAGGCGATGGAGGCGCTCGCGGCCGAGTGCGCGGACGACCCGGTGGCGCTGTTCGAGATCGGCGGCGCCCACGATTCGACCGGCCGCACCCGGGAGGCGATCGGCTATTACCGCAGGGCGCTCGACGGCGGCCTGGACGCATCGCGGCGCCGGCAGGCGACGATCCAGATGGCCTCGTCGATGCGCGAGACCGGTCGGCCCGAGCAGGCACTGGAACTGCTCGACGCCGAGGCGGCGGCCGGGTCGGACGAGTACGACGGGGCGATCGCGATGTGCCGGGCGTTGACGCTCGCGAAGCTCGGCCGCGACCGCGAGGGCTTGTCGGTCGCGCTCATCGCGCTGGCCGGTCACCTGCCGCGCTATGGGCGTTCGACGGTGAACTATGCCAGGGGCCTGCTCGGCGAGGCTTAGGTGTTGGCGGCGAGGCGGCAGGCGGTGGCCACGACCGGTCTTTGGTGTTCGTCGAAGACCGCTTCGAGGCGGTCGGCGGCGATCAGGTAGAGCTTGAGGCCGGCGCGGCAGGAGGTGTCGAGGTCGGTCGGGGCGGTGCCGGTCGCGGCGTCCCATGCCTCGGTCCAGTCGGGGCCTTCGGTGTCGCACACGAGGTTCCACAGTTCGTTCTCGGTGCGGTAGAGGATGCGGTCGGCCGCGGCGATGAGGCCGGGCAGTTGCAGGGCGAGGATGGCCCGGTTGGCGGCGGCGGCACGGGGGTTGCCTCCGGCGAGCATGCCGGCGACTTTGTGGACTTCTTCGGCGAGGCCGACCAGGCCCTCGGCTGCCCATTGGTCGGCTTTGGCGGCGATGGCGTCCCATCGCCAGGCGCCGGCTTTGTACTTGGTGCGGGTGAGCAGGCCTTCGGGGTCGGTGAGGATGTGTGCGGCGCGCCAGGTGGGGACGGCGACGGGCGCTTCCGATGGCTGGTCGAAGGCGGCGTCGATCTGTTCGGGGGTTTTGCGGCCGATGGTGACCATGCGGCCGTCGATGTCGAAGACGTCGAGGTCGCCGGGGGTGTCGGTGACGGCGATGAGGTCGATGTCGGAGTCGGGGTGGTCGGTGCCGAAGGCGATCGATCCGGTCAGCGCTATGCCGCGGGTGGTCGCGGCGATCTGTGCGGCGACGGCTTCGGCGATGGCGCGTGCTTGTCGGGTGTGGTCCACGGTGACGAGTATGTGCTCGCCGTGCGCGGGCCGCCACGGGTTTTCAAGACACGGACTTGTAGTAGTCGATCTTGCCGATGATGTAGCGCCGTTTGGCCTCGAAGTCGGCGATGCGTTCGTCGACGGCGTGTTTGTGGTCTTCGAGGAGTCGGATGCGTTCGGCGACGGTGGCGTCTCCGGCGCGGACGAGTTCGGCGAAGCGGCACATCTGCTCGATGGGCATGCCGGTGTCGCGCAGGCATTTGAGGGTGCCGAGCCATTCGAGGTGGGCGTCGGTGAAGCGCCGCTGGCCGGTCTTGGTGCGGTCGACGTCGTCGATGAGGCCGACGCGTTCGTAGTAGCGCAGGGTGTCCATGGTGAAGCCCGATCGGCGGGCGCATTCGCCGATCGAGTAGCCGGGCGGGGAGGTCAGGTTGGCAACCACGGATCCCAAGGATAGCCGCTCGCCTCGGAGAGTGCGGCTCGCCGGTGTCTGCCTGCGGGTTTGCGCTGGAGTCCACTCCAGGTCCTAGCGTCGAGAGCGAATCGATGGGAAGGAGGGTCCGCGATGGAGCGGATTCGCATTGGAGACCGTGGTGTTGAGGTCTCGCGGATGTGTCTGGGCGCGATGGCGCTCGGCGGCGTCCAGGACAAGGAGACCTCGTACGCGATCCTCGACCGGTTCGTGGAGTTGGGAGGGAATTTCATAGACACCGCCAACTGCTACATGTTCTGGGTCGAGGGCGGCACCGGGGACGAGTCGGAGCTGATGCTGGGCTCGTGGCTAGCCGACCGAGGCGTGCGGGACGAGGTGGTGCTGGCGACGAAGGTGGGGCGGCGTCCGACGTTCCCCGGCGGCGGCATGGAGCACTCGGAGCCGCTGACGGCCGCGCGGATCGGTGAGTCGATCGACGAGTCGCTGCGGCGGCTGGGAACCGATCGCGTCGACCTGTACTGGACGCACCGCGACGACCGCCAGACGCCGCCCGAGGAGACCGTGGCGGGGCTGTCGGCGGTCGTGGCGGCGGGGAAGGCGCGGATCGTGGGCGCGTCGAACCACACCGCGTGGCGGGTCGAGCGGGCCAGGCACCTGGCTGAGGCGGCTGGCGCTCCGGCGTACACGGCGATGCAGAACCGGTATTCGTATCTGCGGCCGCGGCCGGCCACGGTGCTGCCCGAGGGCGGGCACGTGCATGCGGCGCCGGAGGACCTCGACTACGTGGGGTCGACGCCGGGGATGGCGATGCTGACGTATTCGGCGCTGCTGTCGGGCCGGTACACGCACAAGCCGCTGACCGAGCCGTACCGGCATCCGGGCACCGACGCGCGGCTGCGGGTGCTCGACGAGGTGTGCGCCGAGACCGGCGCGAGCCGCAACCAGGTCGTGTTGGCGTGGCTGGTGGCGCACGAGGCGCCGCTGGTGCCGCTGGTCGGGGTGTCGTCGGTGGCGCAGTTGGAGGAGGTCGTCTCGGGTATCGGGCTGCGGCTCGACGACGACCAGTGGCGGCGGATGTCCGAGGCGGCTTAGCGGCGGTGCTGGTTCAGGCCGGTGACGAATTCGACGTAGTCGCCGAAGGCCTGTTCGATCGTGGCGTGGTCGAGGCCGTAGCGGCCGAGGGTGTACTCGTGCAGGCGGCGGTCGATCGGCCGTGACAGGGCCGCTTCCAGGCGGCTCCTGTCGCGGCCGGTCCATGGCAGGTCGAGTTCGGCGAACAGTTCGGGCACGTACGTGTGCGGGTCGGACATCAGCCAGTGGTAGCCGACGTCGTGGATGGCGGCGCGGTCGATGGTGGTGCGCTGGTCGCGGGCGCCGGCGACGCCTTCGGACAGGATCCGCAGCCACATGCGGCCGATGTCGGCGAGGTCGACGGCGCCGGGTTTGATGTGGAGGCGGTGGAGGCTCTCGGCCATGGAGCACATCGATCCCATGACGGTGCTCGGGTCGCGGTGGGTCCACACGATGTCGGCGTCGGGGAAGACTTCGCGGATCGATGCGATGCTGAACAGGTTCCCGGGGTGTTTGATGACCCACCTGGCGCGGGGCCGCTCGTAGGAGAGGACCTGGAGGGCCTCTTTGAGGAGCCGGTAGTCGGCGCTGAAGTCGTGTTCGGTGAGGAAGTCGAGGTAGTCCCATATGGGGGCCACGGCGCAGTGCAGCGCGGTGTGGTCTTTGACGAAGTAGTCCTCTTCTTCGCCGTCGGCATCGACGGGGTGGATGATGTTCCAGTCGGGGCTGATCTGCAGGGTCATGTCGACGCGTTTTTGGGTCTGCTTGATCTGCCGGGCGCGGGTGGCGTCGTCGACGGCGAGGCCGAGGTTGTACATCTCCCACAGTTTCGGGCCGCGGCACCCGTCGGCGCGGGCGAGGATCTTGTGGGTGAGGGTGGTGGCGGTGCGCGGCAGGCCGACGACGAAGATCGGGCGGTTCACCGGCTCGTCGAGGATCTTGGGGTGCTTGGCTTGGAGGCCTCTGATCCGGTAGCGGTTCTCGATGCGGGATTTGACGAGGTCTTGGGCGCTTCTCCAACCGACGCCGGAGAGCCCTTCGATGGCGGCGAAGCAGCCCAGGAGGGTCTTCAGGTCGGCCAGGTCGGTCTGGTCGGCGTCGGTGAGGGCGACGCCGCCGTTCGCCGCTGCGGCCTTGCGCCGGATCGCTTCGAAGACGCGGTCGACGTCGCGTCTGGTGATCAGGCCCGGGGCGAGCATGGTGTTGTACAGGTGCAGGCGGGCGGTGGTGCGTCGCATGGTTTCCTCGTCGGGGTGTCGGGGTCGGCCGCGCTAGCCGAGGTAGGTGATGCGCACGGTCCGGTTCGGGTTGTCGCGGTTGGTGTCGACGATGACGATCGACTGCCATGTTCCCAGAGCGGGGCTGCCGGCGATGACAGGGATCGTGGCGTGCGGGGCGACCAGGCCGGGCAGGATGTGGTCCCTGCCGTGCCCGGTGGAGCCGTGCTGGTGGCGCCAGCGGTCTTCGCGCGGCAGCAGGTCGGCCAGCGCGTCGAGCAGGTCGTCGTCGGAGCCGGCGCCGGTCTCGATGATGGCGACGCCGGCGGTGGCGTGTGGGACGAACACGTTGAGCAGGCCGTCGCGGGCGCCGATCTCGCGCAGGAACGTCTTGCATTCGCCGGTGAGGTCGCGGACGGTCTCGCGGGGCCCGGTGGTGATGCGGATCGTGGTGGTGTGGAAGCTCTCGCCCATGGTGTCGATCCTGCCATGTTCTGTGCCGTCCCGTGTCGCACCGGGGGTCGGTTCTCGCCTCGGGGCTGTGCGGTCCGGTTGTCGGTGGTTTCGACTATGGTGGGGTGCATGTCGTCTGCTGAGATCGCCGAGTCCGGTTGGGAGGCGGGTGCGGTCGCCGCCTCGCCGGCCGCCGACCCGTATCGGGCCTATTTGGACTCGTTGGGGTCGGCCGAGTCGCGGCGGACGATGCGGGGGTGCCTGGACCGGATCGCGCAGTTGCTGGCCGGGGACGAGTCGGTCTCCGGGGAGGGGCAGCCGTGGCACCTGCTGCGCTATGAGCACACTTCACGCCTGCGGGCGGCGATGTTGGACCGTGGCTGGTCGGGCGCGTACGTCAACAAGCATCTGGCGGCGCTGCGGCGGGTGTTGAAGGAGGCGTGGCGGCTGGATCTGATGGCCGCAGAGGATTATCAGCGGGCCTGCGACCTCGCGCCGGTCAAGGCCGCACGGCTGCCGGTGGGTTCGCAAGTGGACGCCGAGGCGCTCGGCGCGGCCCTGTACGCGTGCGACATGGACTCCTCTCCTGCCGGGGCGCGGGACGCGGCGGTGCTGGCGACACTGTATTCGACCGGGTGCCGCCGCTCGGAGATCGCCGCGATGCGCCTGGTCGACTACGACGCGGCCGAGCGGTCGGTCCGGATCGTCGGCAAGGGCAACAAGGAGCGCCTGGTGTATCTCACCGAGGCGGCCCAGGAGCGCCTGGAACGGTGGATGGGCGTGCGCGGCGTCACGCCCGGGGCATTGTTCTGCCCGGTCAACAAGGCCGGGCGGCTGCGGCGGACCGGGAACCGCCTGTCGGGCATGACCGGGCAGGCGATCGCCGACCTGCTGACGAAGCGGCTGGTGGAGGCGGGTCAGCGCCGCCACACCCCGCACGATTTCCGCCGCACGTTCATCGGCGAGCTCCTCGACGCCGGGGTGGACCTGGCGATCACGCAGTCGCTGGTCGGGCACGCCTCGCCGGCGACGACGGCCCGCTACGACCGGCGTCCGGCGCGCCGCTCCCGCGAGGCGGTCGACCGGCTGCAGCTGCCCGAAACGTGATGTCGCATTCCGGCTAGCCGTTGTCGGTGCCGGCGGGCACGCTTAGTGGCATGGCCCTTTCTGCGATTCTCGGCAACGAGGAGCGGCTCGCCGCGGCCGTGGCCGGCCGCGACGCCCGGTTCGACGGATGGGTGTTCCTGGCGGTCACCTCCACGCGCATCTACTGCCGGCCCTCATGCCCGGCGGTGAAACCCAAGCGCGAACACATGCGGTTCTACGCATCGGCCGCGGCGGCCCAGGAGGCCGGATTCCGGGCGTGCAAACGCTGCCGCCCGGACGCGGCGCCGGGCTCGCCGGCGTGGGACTGGCGCTCGGACGTGGCCGCGCGGGCGATGCGGCTGATCGGTGAGGGCGTGGTCGACCGCGAGGGCGCGACCGGGCTCGCCGCCCGGCTCGGATACTCGCTGCGCCAACTCGAACGGCTCCTGATCGCCGAGGTCGGCGCGGGTCCGGCCGCTCTGGCGCGAGCGCAGCGCGCGCAGTGCGCCCGGGTGCTCATCGAGTCGACGAGCCTGGAGATGGGCCGGGTCGCGTTCGCTGCCGGGTTCGCTTCGATCCGGGCGTTCAACCGCACCGTCGCCGAGGTCTACGCCTGCTCCCCCACCGAACTGCGGCAGCGGGCCGCCGCCCGCGGCGACGGCTCCTCGGACGCGGGCGGGGTGATCGGTCTGCGTCTGGCCTACCGGGAGCCGTTCGAGGCGTCGAACCTGTTCGGGCACCTGGCCGCGGCCGCCGCACCCGGTGTCGAGGAGTGGCGGGCCGGCGCCTACCGGCGCACGCTGCGCCTGCCGCACGGCCCCGGTGTCGCCTCGCTGCGCCCGGGCCCGGGCTATGTCGAGTGCCGTCTGCGCCTGGCCGATGTGCGGGATGTGAGCGCCGCGGTCGCGCGGTGCCGGCGCGCGCTGGACCTGGACGCCGACCCGGTCGCCGCCGCCGAGGTCCTGGAGGCCGACCCGCTGCTGGGCCCGTCGGCGAAGCACACGCCCGGCAGGCGGGTGCCGCGCAAGGCCGACAGCGCCGAATACGCGCTGCGGGCGGTGATCGGCCAGCAGGTCTCGACCGCGGCCGCGGCGACGATCGCCGCTCGCCTGGCCGAGCAGTACGGGGAGGCGGTCGCCGACCCCGACGGGGGTCTCGGGCGGCTCTTCCCTTCGCCCGAGCGGATGGCCGAGGTCGACCCGGCCGACCTGCCGATGCCCGGGCGGCGCAAGCGGACGGTGCTGTCGCTGGCGGCGGCGCTGGCCGACGGGCGCGTCGATGTGGGCCCGGGCGCCGATTGGGCATCGGCCCGTGCGGCGCTGGCGCTCCTGCCGGGGGTCGGGCCGTGGACGATTGAGATGATCGCCATGCGTGCGTTGGGCGACCCGGACGCGTTCCCGGTCGGCGATCTGGGCCTGGTCAGGGGTGCCGAGCGCCTGGGGCTGCCTGCCTCGCCGAAGGCGTTGGCCGCCTCGGCCGAGGCGTGGCGTCCGTGGCGGGCGTATGCCACCCAGTATCTGTGGGCGACCAGCGACCATCCGACGAACAAGGTGCCGACCGGCCAGGAGGAGACCGCACGATGAGCGCGAACGTGAACGGCGCGAAGCATTTGACGATGGACTCGCCGCTGGGGCTGATCGCGGTCTCGGCGGTGGAGGAGGGCCTGACGCATGTCCACATGGGTGTCGAGGAGGTGAAGGGGGCGTGGGGGCCCGAGGAGCCGACGCCGGTGCTGGAGGCCGCGCTCGAGCAGTTGGAGGCGTATTTCGCCGGTGCGCTGACCGAGTTCGATCTGCCGCTGGCGGCCGGCGGCACTGATTTTCAGTGTCGCGTGTGGGCGGCGTTGCGGACCGTCCCCTACGGCGTCACCGTGTCCTATGGGGATATCGCGCGCGAGGTCGGGAATCCGGCGGCGGTGCGTGCGGTCGGTCTGGCGAACGGGTCGAACCCGATCGGGATCGTCGTCCCGTGCCACCGGGTGATCGGGGCGAACGGGAAGCTCACCGGCTACGCCGGCGGGGTGTGGCGCAAGGAGTGGCTGCTGGCGCTCGAACGCGGTGAGCAGTCCCTGTTCGCCGTCTAGATCAAGGTGATGCGCAAGTCGACGGTGACGGCGTCGTCGTCGACGATGAGGGTCGCCGAGTAGCAGATCTCGGTGGTGCAGCCGGAGGGGATGATGCCGGTGGCCGCCCCTGTCGGGGTCGTCCCCGACACCAGCGGCGCGTCCATGTCGTTGCCGGCGATGAAGTCGCCGAAGTCGCCGGCCGGGACCTCCACGGTGGCCTCGCCTCTCGATCCGGGCGTGGGGGTGTGCAGTTCGGCCAGGTCGGCGTCGAGGACGTCGGTCGAGTCCGGGTAGTGCAGGTGCGTGGCCTCGGCGACCGTCGCCAGGCTCGGCGGGCTGCCTCCCGACAGGGCCCAGCCGACCGCCCACGCGGCGGTGATGAGTCCGGTCAGGGCGACGGCGAGCCATACCGCCGCGGTGATCGCGCGGCGCCCGGTCGCCTCTGGCGGAGTGGTCATCGGTTCAGAGGGCGCTGACGTCGTCGCCGGCGCGTTCGGAGCGGGCCAGGGCCCGGATCACTGCGCTCTGTCCGTGGCGCCGGGCGGACAGCCGGGTGAGGATCCAGGTGGCGGTGTCGAACACGTCCGCGTCGAACTCGGGTGTGTCGATCCCGACCGAGCAGGCGAGGTCGTCGGCGTGGACGACGATCTCCATGATGCGGGTGATGAGGAAGTCGTCGAATCCGGTCGCGTACGGCCAGCGCACGGCCCCGCCGATCGCGTTGTCGCCGAGGGCGGGCAGGCGGTCGTGGAGGTCTTTCAGTGCGGTTTTGGCCTCGGTGAGGACGGTCTCGGGGCCCGAGGCGGCGTCGTGTTCGCCGCCGGTGCGGATGGCGGTGTTGTAGGCGTTGTCGGTTCGGGCGCCGAGCCAGGCGGCCCGGTCGAAGTGGTCGAGGACGCCGATGACCGCTTTGCCGGTGAAGTCGGTGTCGAGCGCTTCGGCGCCGGAGCGGATCTGGGCGGCCAGGTGCGCGGCGAGTCCGCCGACGGTGAACCCTTCGAGGGCCGAGCCGCTCTCCCACGCTCCGGCGACGTCGCCGTCGGCGAGGAGGTCGACGGCGGTCTGGGACGCGGTGAGGTACTGCTTCCTGATGGGTGTCAACGCGGTGCCTTTCTAGCGCACGGAGACGTGGACGTGGTTGGTGTGGTCGGCCGCGGGCGTGCCGTTGGCGCCGGAGTAGGACCGCCATCCGCTCGAGGGCGACCAGAACTGGCGGTACCAGATGACGTATTCGATGCCGAGTGTGCTGGCGTTGTTGACGTACCAGGCGGCGAGGCGGTCGCCGTAGTCCTTGTCGCCGCCGGTGGCCGCCTGGTTCTGGAAGCCGCTGGAGTTGGCCGAGAAGTCGCAGGCGCGGCCTTTGGGGTGCTCGCCGGATCCGGACGGCCGGTAGCACGAGACGTAGCGGGTGAAGCCAGCTTCGCGGGTCTCGTTGTAGACGTGGAGGGTCCGGGGGGTGAGGCACCCGTCGGTGGTGGGGTCGTCCTCGGTGCAGCCTTCGCTCGGCAAGGATCCGTCGGAGTTGCGTGCGACCGGGTCGGCGGCGGGTGCGCCGCCGTCGGAGCCGGGCCCGGCGGCCTTTTCGGCACGCAGGTCCTCCAGTTCCTCTTCGAGGTCGTCGGCGGCCTGTTCGGCGTCTTCGAGGGCCTGTTCGGCGGCTTCGATCTCGTCGGCGTGCGCCTCTTTCTCGGCTTCGAGCCGGGTGAGCAGGTCGCCGGCCTCTTGGACGAGGGCGGCGCGCTCGTCGGCGAGGTAGCCGGTGAAGGTCAAAGCGTCGACCATGCTGTCGGGGCTTTCGGCGGACAGGAGCGCGGCGGTGGTGCGCAGGTCGCCTTCGGTGTGGAGGTAGACGGCGTACTCGTTGAGGTCGTCGGCGAGTTCGGTCAGGTGCGTCTGGGTTTGTTCGATCTCGTCGGCGAGGTCGTCGGCCCGTTGCTCGGCGGCGGTGACCTCGTCTTCGGCGTCGGCGACGGCGGCGATGGCGTCGGCGAGGTCGGACTCGAGGGTCTCCTCGTCGGGGTCGGCCATCGCGGGAGCGGGCAGCAGCGCGCAGATCGCGGCGATGCACACCATGGGGAGGATTCTTCGGCGCACTTGGTGTCTCTTGCCTTCCAATGCTGGGGCAGCGGATCTACAGGTCGAGTTCGAGCACGACGGGGGCGTGGTCGGAGGCGCCTTTGCCTTTGCGTTCGTTGCGGTCGACCCAGGCGTCGGTGACCGCGTTCTTGCATGGCGCGTTGACCAGGGCGAGGTCGATGCGCAAGCCGCGGTTCTTGGGGAAGTCGAGGTTGCGGTAGTCCCAGAACGTGAACGGCCAGGCGTGTTTGAGGGCTCGGGGGAACACGTCGGTCAGGCCGGCTGATTCGATCTCGGCGAGGGCGGCCCGCTCGGCCTTGGTGACGTGGGTGGTGCCGGGCCATTCCTCGACGTCCCAGATGTCGTCGTCGCTCGGGCAGATGTTGAAGTCGCCGAGGACCGCGAACGGGGCCGGGCCGGCGGCCGGGCCCGCGGCGGTGGACTTCAGCGCTTCGAGGAACGCGAGCTTGTAGGGGAAGTGCGCATCGGTCACGTCGCGGCCGTTGGGGACGTACACCGACCACAGGCGCAGGCGCCCGCAGGTCGCGGCGATGACGCGGGCTTCGTCGGCTTCGGCGAACCGCGGCTGGCCCTCCAGTCCGCGCACGATGTCGTCGATGCCGACGCGCGAGAGGATGGCGACGCCGTTCCAGCGTCCGGTGCCGTGGGCGGCGATCTCGTAGCCTGCCGCTTCGATGGCGGCGACGGGGACCTCCTCGGCGGCGCATTTGAGTTCCTGGAGGCACACCACGTCGGGCTGTGCGGACTCGAGCCAGCCCAGGAGCCGGTCGAGGCGGGCTTTGACCGAGTTGATGTTCCACGTCGCGACGCGCATGGGCCTCACGATACCTCTCCGCTGTCGGGGGCGCGTCGCCGCTGGTCGCAGAGCCGCAACGGTCACGTTCGGTGACCGGTCCCGGTCCCTATTGTTCGCGTCCGGCGGACGCGGCGCGCTCTACTGTGGTCCCACCGGGCGAGCCCGGCGGCGCGTCCTCGGGCCTGGGCCCGACGGTGACGGCCAGCAGCCCGAACCCGATCGAGACGGCGAACCCGGGGACGGCCGTCCCCGAGTCGTTGACGCTGAAGCCGATGACGGCGATCGCGCTCAAACCGATCACGGCCGCGGCCGTCCGCGGCGTCGTCACCGGGCCCCTCTTGCGCCAGATCCACACCGCGCCGACCGCCGCGGCGAGCACGAGGTACGTCAACGGCCCGCCGACGGTGCCGATCGCCGCAGCCGCCTTGCGCAGCAGCACCTCCCCGGCGTCGCCGTCCAAGACGGTGCCGACGAACCGGCCCAGGTGCGTCTGGTCGGCCTCGGGCCGCAGGTAGTCGAGCGTCCCGGCCACCGCCAAGACCCCGGCGGCGATGCCGCCGGCGGCCACCAACGCCCCCACGTTGAGCCGACGCCCCCACAACCGCATACACGCCAGGACACAGGCGGCGACGAGGGTGAGGGTCCCACCCATGTTGCGCCCGAGCGTGGGCGCGCCCACGCACGCGATCGCCGCAGCCGACAGCACGACCGGGCCGACATACAACCCACGTCCCTTCCACGGGGTCAGGCAGATCAGCAAGATCACCGCGGCGGCGAACACGGCGAAGGCGTAATTGCCGAGCCCGGCGAACCGCGCACCGGCCTGCGCCGTATACCCCATAGGGGTGTGCAGGGGCCAGGTGGCGCCGGTGAACTGGTCGACGGCGATCAGCGCGGCCGTCACCGCGGCGACACCGATGGCGGGCCTGGCGCCCTCGCGCAGCCACGGCAACGACACCACGACCGTCACCGCGGCGACCACAGCGGCGATGATCGCCCAGAACGCCAACTCAGGGTTCTCCGCCCGCCACCACGGCGGGATGCCGGCGGCGACGCCGGCCACCGGAATCGACGAAACTGCCAGACACACCGTCTTCGCGGTCCTTCGCAGCCGGGCCGGGCCGGTGAGCAGCCAGACCGCCGCGGCGACCGCGAGGCTGCCGAGCGCGGCGAGCGCGCCGTAGAACTTCCAGCCGACCCCTGCGACGGCGCTGGCGGCCTCGGTCTCGTCTATGCCGGAGGCGACGGCTGCGGCGGAGGTGTGTTCGGGGTCGGCGTCGACGGCGGCCGGCCGCCCGGACATGGCCGGCGGCACGTCGGCGCCGATGATGTCCAGCGCGGTGGGCGCGAGGTCGACCAGCTGGACATAGCCGTCCCTGCCGGTGGTCGCGGAGGTGAGCTGCCCCGGCTCGACACCGTAGCCGGTGTAGATGACCGGGTGCAGCGAGGAAGGGGCGGCCTCGTCGGCGATGCCGGCGATCATGAGCCGCCACCGGTCGGGCAGGGCGGCGGCGACGTCAGTGATGGCCGCGTCCGCTTCGGAGGCGGCGGCGACGCGGATCGGGTCCGGTTCGGCCCCTTCGGCCGGGTCGTCGCCGGCGCTCACGTCGGTGTCGGTCTCGCCGATCGCGTCGTAGTCGGTGCTGGTGTCCGTGTCGGCCACGGCCTGGTCGCCGACGATGACACCGGGGTCGACGACGACGATGTCGCAGGTGTTCATCGCCTCGGCGAGGGATTCGAGGTCGGCGCCCCAGTAGGCGAGGCCGCCTTCGGGATCGGCCGCGGCCAGGGCGGCGCCCACGCCGATCGCGGCCACGCACAGCCCGTCGTCGACTTCGACCGGTTCCTCGCCCGACGCGGCGGCATCCTCGGCGGCCCGAGCCTGGTCGTCGGCCAGATCGACGACGGCGTCGGCGAGGGACCCGAGGCGGGCGCCGTAGTTGTAGCCGGCGTTGGCCTCCTCCAACTCGCCATACCACGGCAAGGTCCACTCGCCGCCGGAGGCGACCGGCGCGGGGATCCGCGACTGGGCCATGCAGGCGGCGTCGCGGGCGGCGAGCCCGCCGGCCCGCTCCCCGGCGCCCAAACTCACCCACCCGGCCTCGGCACACGTCCACGCGCCGATCGAGCGGACACTCATGGACGCGGTGGCGCCGGCCCCGGCCAGATCCCACAACGTCGGCGTCTCCGCGGCGTCGATGTCGTGCCAGGTCAAGCCGGGCACACCGACGATGACGACGCCGCCGGGCTCACCGACGGCCTCATCGCCCTCCTGGGCCACAGCGACCGCCGGCACCGCCAGAACACCGATGAGCGCCGCCGAGGCGCCGGCGAGGATCCGCCTCCACCAGTTACGGCCCGTACCCGAGCCCGCCGCCGAAGTCATGCCTCGTAGTGTATGGGGTCGCCGCCGCCGAGCGAGCCTATCCCTGCCGTGGCCCTCCTCTCGCCTGCATCGCATCCACCGCCCCGGACGCTAGGCTGGCCGCATGCGCACCATCGCCACCGCCAACGTCAACGGAATCCGGGCCGCCGCGAAGAAAGGCCTGGTCGAATGGCTCCAGAACACCGAAGCCGACATCGTCCTGCTCCAAGAAGTCCGCGCCACCGCCGACCAGGTGCCCACCGAGGTCACCGACAACGACCAATGGCACTGGCTGCTGGCCCCGGCCGAGAACCACGGCGCGAAGGGCCGCGCCGGCGTCGCCGTCCTCACCCGCGACCAGCCCCAGGCGACCCGCATCGGCTTCGGATCAGACGAGTTCGACACGTGCGGGCGCTACGCCGAGGTCGACCTGCCCGGCCTGACCGTCGGCAGCCTCTACCTGCCCTCCGGTGAGACCGACACACCCCGCCAGGAAGAGAAAGAGCGGTTCATGGACGCCTTCGCCGACTACCTCACCGCCGCCGCCGAACGCGCCCGCACCGAACACCGCCACCTCATCGTCGGCGGCGACTTCAACATCGCGCACACCGAAGCCGACCTGAAGAACTGGCGCGGCAACAAGAAGACCGCCGGATTCCTCCCGGGCGAACGCCAATGGCTCACCGACCTGTACGACAAGCACGGCTTCACCGACGTCGTCCGCACCCTCCACCCCGACGTCGAAGGCCCCTACTCATGGTGGTCCTACCGCGGCCGGGCATTCGACAACGACACCGGCTGGCGCATCGACCTCCAGGTCACCACCGCCGCGACCGCACCGAAGGCGCAACGAGCCTGGGTCGACCGCGCCCCCTCCCACGACACCCGCTGGTCCGACCACGCCCCGGTACTGGTGACCTACGACCTCTGACCCCACCTGGCGGTCCGGTCACACGCCAGGCACCATTGAACGTTGTGAGCCTCATCGACTTCCTGCCCGACACCGACCGACCCGAACCCGACGACGTCTACGAGGCGTTCACGGCATGGACCGAAGACGCCGGCATCGCCCTCTACGAACACCAAGAAGAGGCCCTGCTGGCGATCTGCTCGGGCTCCAACGTCATCGCGGGCACCCCCACCGGATCGGGCAAGACGCTCATCGCCGCCGCCGCGCACTTCAACGCACTCGCCCACCAACGCACCTCCTTCTACACCGCCCCGATCAAAGCCCTGGTCTCAGAGAAGTTCTTCGAACTGTGCGAGCAGTTCGGCACCGACAACGTCGGCATGCTCACCGGCGACGCCGCCGTCAACCCCGACGCGCCCCTGATCTGCTGCACCGCCGAGATCCTCGCCAACCTCACCCTCCGCGAAGGCGCCGCCCTCGACTGCGACTCGGTCGTCGCCGACGAGTTCCACTTCTACACCGAACCGGACCGCGGCTGGGCCTGGCAAGTCCCCCTGCTGGAACTGTCCCGCGCACAGTTCACCCTCATGTCCGCCACCCTCGGCGACACCGCGTTCTTCGAAACCGACCTCACCCGCCGCACCGGACGCGAGACCGTCCTGGTAGCCGGATCGACCCGCCCGGTCCCCCTCGACTACGAATACCGCAAAACCCCCCTGCACGAGACCGTCGAGAACCTCGTCAACCACGACCGGGCCCCCGCCTACATCGTCCACTTCACCCAAGCCGCCGCCCTGGAGACCGCCCAGGCCCTCGCCAGCCTCAAACTGGTCGACAAAGACGCCAAGACCGCGATCAGCACCGCACTCGGCGGCTTCCGCTTCACCACCAAGTTCGGCGCCACCCTCTCCAGACTCGTGCGAGCGGGCATCGGCGTCCACCACGCCGGCATGCTCCCCAAATACCGCCGCCTGGTCGAACGCCTCGCACAACAGGGCCTACTCAAGATCATCTGCGGCACCGACACCCTCGGCGTCGGCATCAACGTCCCCATCCGCACCGTCGTCTTCACCGGACTGGCCAAATACGACGGCCGCCGCACCCGCCGCCTGCGCGCCCGCGAATTCCACCAGATCGCCGGCCGAGCCGGCCGCGCCGGCTTCGACACCGAAGGCTTCGTCGTCTGCCAGGCCCCCGAACACGTCATCGAAAACGAGAAAGCCCTCGCCAAATTCGGCAACGACCCCAAAAAACGCAAGAAGATGGCCAAGAAGAAACCCCCCGAAGGCTTCGTCGGCTGGACCGAGGAAACCTACTTCAACCTCTCCGAAGCCCAACCCGAACCGCTCACCAGCCGCATGCACATGAGCCACGCGATGCTCATCAACATCCTCGCCCGCGGCGGCGACGCCTTCAGCCACGTCCGAGACCTCATCGAAGACTCCCACGCCGACCGGCCCGCCCAACTGCGCATGGCCCGCACCGCCCTCACCATCGCCCGAACCCTCCGCGACGCCGGCATCATCGTCATCGACGCGGAATCGGTGAAACTCACCGTCGACCTGCCCGACCACTTCGCACTCAACCAGCCGCTCGCCCCGTTCGCGCTGGCCGCCCTCGCCCTGCTCGACCCCGAGGGCGAGGAGTACGCCATGGAGGTCGTCTCGGTCGTCGAGGCCACACTCGAGGGCCCCGGCCAGATCCTGGCCGCGCAGCGCAGCAAGGCCAAAGGCGCCGCGATCGAGGCGATGAAAGCCGACGGCGTCGACTACTTCGACCGCATGAACCGCCTCGACGACGACCAGATCGACTACCCCAAGCCCCTCGCAGAGCTCCTCGACGAAGCCTTCGACGCCTACAAGACCAGCCACCCGTGGGCCGCGGACTACCAGCTCGAACCCAAGTCGATCCTCCGCGAGATCTGGGAACAGCACATGAGCTTCGGGGAGTACATCGGCGTCTACGGCCTGCCACGCGCCGAGGGCCTGCTCCTGCGCTACCTCTCCAGCGCCTACAAGGCCCTGATCCAGACGCTGCCCGAAGGCGCCGGCGGGCCCGAACTCGACGACCTGACCTCCTGGCTGGGCGAGACGATCCGCCAGACCGACTCCTCGCTCATCAACGAGTGGGAGCAGTTGACCAACCCCGCCGACCAAGGCGACGACATCGACGTCGGACGCCCGGCCCGGGCCTTCACCGACAACGAGCGGGCCTTCGCGATCGCGGTGCGCAACACGGTCTTCCGACACGTCGAGCTCGCCGCCAACGACAAGCCCGCCGCGCTGGCCGCGTTGGAGACCGGCTGGCCGGAGTCGAAATGGGACCGGGCCTTGGAGGCGTATTTCGACGCCCACGACGACATCGGCACCACCACCAGGGCCCGCAGCGACGACTTCCTCGACGTCCGCAAGGAAGGCCGCACCTGGACGGTGCGCCAGACCATCGACGACCCGGCCGGGGACCGCGACTGGGCCATGGTCTTCACCGTCGACCTCGACGCCAGCGACGAGGCCGGCGCCGTCGTCATGGGCATAGAGGACTTCACCGACTAGACGGTGAATCGAGGCCGAAACCGAAGGGAGCCGCCGACGTGGCGCTGAACGTCACCGATGACATCGTCATCCCCGAAAGCGAGCTGACCTGGCGGTTCTCCCGCTCCTCGGGGCCCGGCGGGCAGGGGGTCAACACGACCGACTCGCGCGTCGAGCTCGTCTTCGACCTGCGCGCGACCAAGGCGTTGCCGCCGGCGCTGGTCGAGCGTGCGCTGTCGCGTCTGTCGGGCCGGGTGGTGGACGGGACGGTGACGGTGACGGCCTCGCAGTTCCGTTCGCAGTTGCAAAACCGGCGCGCGGCGGCCGAGCGGCTCGCCGAGCTGCTGCGCAAGGCCATCGCGGCGCCGCCGCCGGCTCGGCGGGCGACCAAGCCGTCGAAAGGGGCGAAGCGGCGGCGGCTGGAGTCGAAGCGGCGCCGGTCGATCGTCAAGCGGTTGCGGCGCGACACCGACGACTAGGTCATGGTGATGACGATGTTGCCGCGGGCGTGGTGGCCGTACATGTGGGCGACCGCTTTCGGGGTGTCCTCGAGCGGGTAGGCGTGGTCGATGACGGCTTCGATCGCGCCGGTTTCGAGGAGTCCGGCGATGGCGGTGAGCCTGTCGCGGGTGAAGTCGCCGTGGATGAAGCGCACGTCGGCGCGGCGGAGCAGCCCCAGGAGGTAGGCGCGGCCCATACGCCCGAGGCCGGCGAGCATGCCGCCGGTGTTGCCGACGCTGTTGGGCATGAGGACCCCGCCGGGCGCCAGCGCGCGGGCGGCGCGGCCCGGCGGATGGTTGAGGACGTTGTCGAGGATGGCGTCGTAGCGTTCGGAGCCGGCGGTGAAGTCGGTCCGGGTGTAGTCGATGGCGTGGTCGGCGCCGAGGCGGCGGACGGTGTCGAGGTTGGCCGGGCCGCAGACGGCGGTGACCTCGGCGCCGAAGTGTTTGGCCATCTGGATCGCGAAGGTGCCGACGCCGCCGGAGGCTCCGTTGACCAGCAGGCGCGTGCCTTCGCGGACGGGTGCGGTATCGCGCACCGCCACAAGGGCTGTCAGGGCCGACATGACCGAGGCGGCCGCCGCCTCGAAGGTGACGCCGGCGGGTTTGGGGATGAGATTGGCGGCCGGGGCGACGGTGTACTGGGCGAAGGTGCCGGCGGTGGCCATCGTGCTGGTCCACAGGGTGCCGAAGACCTCGTCGCCGGCCTTGAGGTCGGTGACGCCCTCGCCTGCGATCTCGACGACGCCGGCGACGTCGGTGCCGCGCACGGCGCCGCCCCGGGGCGGGCGGGCATTGCCGCGCAGGAGGTAGGGGACGCCGGCGACGGCGATCCAGTCGGGGGTGTTGACGCTCGTGGCCCGCATGCGCACCAGCACTTCGCCCTCGCCGGGCGAGGGACGGTCGATGTCAGTCAGTCGCAGCACCTGCTCGGGTGCGCCGAAGCGTTCCTGGACGACGGCCTTCATGGCCCCTCCTCAGGTTTCCTTACGATGTAAGACTCACGGTAGTCTTACTGCGTAAGGCTGTCGAGCGCGGGCCCCGGACCGACACTTCAGGACGCGACCCGCAACCGCTCGAGACCGTCGAGGATCAAATCGAGCCCGAACTCGAACTCAGCCTGAAAATCGCACCAGCCCAACCGCCCGCTCACCCCATGACTCGCCTCGGCTGCCATCGCCGCCAAATGCGGGACCTCGACCGCCATCGCCGCCAGCGCCTCCTCCGCCCCCTCCCCCGGCGGCTCGAACAACTCCTGCGAGAACCCCAACGCCCGACTCCCCAGCGCATGCAAGGCCCGATGCCCCAGGTCGTAATCGAACCCCCCGCGGCGCATCAGACCGAGCACGCCGTCGTAGTAGCGCACCACCGCCAGACTCGTACCCCGGCGCGTCTCGAACACCCCCGGCGCCCACGGATGGCACAACAGCACCTCACGCGCGGCCAAGACCCGCATGCGCATCGCCCGCCGCCAGTCGTCCTCCGGCGCAGGCGATGCGAGACCGGCCACCGCCCGCTCGATCTCGGCCATGACGACCTCGACCAGACCGTCGAGAACCGCCTCCTTGTTCGCCACATGGTGGTACAGCGACATCGCCTCCACCCCCAGCGACTCGGCCAGACTCCGCATCGTCAGCGAACCGACCCCCCGCGCGTCAGCCAGCGCGACGGCCGCGCCGAGGACCCGCTCCCGGCTCAGACGGACCTGCCGATCGACCCTCGACTCCTCACGTGTCGCCACAGCGCACACCCCCTCCTAGCGACGCTACCGTACAGCGTAAGAACCGCCCGGCCCCGGCAGCGGAACGCGGCCAGACGACAGGATTCGAACAACCACCTTCAACAATGAGGCCTCAATCCACCGGCAACTCGACACGCAGCTCCCCCACCGCCTCAACCACCGCCGCACCAGCAGTCCGCCCCGCCAACCACGCACCCAACACACCCGCATCAACACACGCCAGATCGAACACCACCGCCGACCCGAACACCACATCGACCAGACGAACATCCCCCCGGGCCCGCAACTGCCCTTCAAGACTCCCCGCCCAAACATAATCGACCACCACACGCAACCGCGTCCACCAAGCCAACGCGACAGAACCGGCCCCATCCACCGCATCAGACACCGAAGCACCATACGCACGCACCAGACCACCAGCACCCAGCTTGACACCACCGAAATAACGCGTGACCACCGCGAGCGTATCGGTCAACTCCCGACCACGCAGCACCTCAAGCATCGGCGCCCCCGCCGTCCCAGCAGGCTCACCATCATCAGCCGACCGCTGAACCGCCCCTCCATCGAGGACGTACGCAGTGCAATTGTGCGTCGCATCCCAATTCGCCCTGCGATGCGCCGCGATCAACTCCCGCACCCGCACCTCATCGGCCACCCGATACAACGTGCACACGAACCGCGACCTGTTCACGACCGTCTCACCGACAAACCCGTCGACAGCGATAATGCGCACAGCCTCAGCCCACGACCCCGTGCTCCAACAAACGCACCGACACCGACGCCTCCCCGTCAGACGCCGCCCGCACCGCCTCCACCAGCAACGTCGGACCCGAATCCTTCAACAAGAACCCCGTCGCCCCCGACCGCAGAACCCCGTACACATACTCATCGGTATCCGGACCCGACCCGATCACCCCCGACAACAACGACCGAGCCGCCTCCAACCCGTCAAGACCCGGCAACCGAATATCGAACGAACACACATCCGGACGGTGGCACCGCGCCGCCGCAACGGCCTCCACGCCGTCGGCGGCAACGGCCACCACCTCCATGTCCGGTCGAGCGTCGATGATCGCCCGAAACCCGGCCCGCACCATCTCCTGATCATCGGCGATCAGCACTCGAATCGTCACATGTGAAGGCTATCGCCCACCCCGACCAATTCGAGCTCACCCGTGGTCGTCAGCATCGCGGTAGTGGCCGCGCTGGCGGCCGTCGCGGCCGCGACGGCTTCGCGGTGTCGGATGATGAGTGTCACGCTGACCATGATCAGCCACGACATCTCGAGGATGATGAGTCCCCAGTCGGCGCCCATGATGGCCGACGCGAGGAGGATGACGCCGCCGCAGGCGACGATGAGCAGCGATACGGGTTGAGTGGCCGTGATTCGCCGCGTCTGAATCAGCAGGTAGTTGGCGACGCAGAGCAGCGCACCGCTGATCTGCAGAACCATGCGCAGGTCAATGTCCGGCATCGGCAGGTTCTTTCTGTGTCATGGGTGGAAAGGAGGAAGCGAGGGCACACCGAAGCGGCGGCGCTGCCGCTTCGGGTGGAAGGGATTTTGGAACGAGGTTCCGAAGTTCTCGGCGCTAGGCGGTGGTTGCCTTCGCCACAGGTCGGCTCCGGGCCGTCACCACGGCCGTGGCTCCGCGCAGCACCCTGGTCTGGAGCGACCCGCAGGCGCAGCGCGTCCACATGGTGACGCCCGACGGCGTGGGATGGACTGACACGGTCGTTACCGGTTCATCATCGGGCCAACCGCAAAATGGGCAGCGCAGCATGGGCCATTCCTCCTCACAGGATGTCTTGAGAACATTGGGATCGTGCGGGTCGACGCCCGCTGGTACCAACGGTAAGGCCTCATTCGGGCGGGCCACAAGACGGCGACAGCCCGAGTTTGCGAAACTCATCGTGAAGCAATGGCTTAAGCGTCCAGGGAGCTGCTGAATTGATCGATCTGCGTCGTCTCCATGTGCTGCGCGCCATCGCCCACCACGGGACCGTCTCCGGTGCGGCGAAGTCGCTGCACATGTCGACCTCGGCCGCCTCGCAGCAGATCCGGCTGCTGTCCAAGGAACTCGGGGTCCCGCTCCTGGAACCGGTCGGGCGGCGCGTGCGCCTTTCGTCGGCCGCGCAGATCCTCCTGGCGCACATCGACGCCATCGAGGCGATGTGGCGCCTGGCCGAAGCCGAGCTCCAGGCCACCGAGGGCGAGCCGTCCGGGCTGCTGCGGCTGTGCGGCTTCCCCACCGCGATCGCGACGCTCCTGGCGCCGCTGGTCGACCGGGCCCGCGACCGCTACCCGGCGATGGAGCTGCGTCTGCGCGAGACCGAGGCCTCGGAGAGCTTCGACCTACTCTTCGCGGGTGAGGCTGATCTCGCACTCGTCGAGGCCACCCCCGAGAACCCGCCTCCCGAGGACATCCGATTCGACTCCCAGACGGTCTTCAACGACCCGTTCGACCTCGTCGTTCCCGGCGGACACCCGTACGCCGGGGCCGAGTCGGTCGACCTGCGGTCACTGGAGCGCGAGCCGTGGGTGATCGGCGTGCCGGGTTCGATCCACCGCCGGCATGTGCTCACCGCCTGCTCGAACGCCGGATTCCGGCCTACGGTGGTCGGCGAGGCGCGCGAATGGACGGTGATCGCGGTCATGGTCGCCCACCACCTCGGGGTCGCACTCATCCCCCGACTGGTCGACCTACCGCCCCACCTCGACCTCGTGCGCGTGCCCGTCAGCGGTCCGTTCACGCCTTTCCGCCATTTCCGGGCCGTCACCCTGCGCGGCGGCCAGCGCCGCCCGGCGGTCTCGGCGGTCATGGAGCTGCTGGACGAGCTGGTCCGTGAAGCCGAGGGCATCGGCCGCGCCGAGGAGCCCTTCCACGAGCTGCCCTGAACCACAACGGCCCCAAGCGCACCCCACTGGCACGCCGAGAGTGGCACAGGCAGTGGCGGTGATCACCGATGCTGGTGCCGCCCGTCCGCTAGTCTGACGCCATGATCGACACCGATATTGGCGTCCGGCCCGCGACTTCCCCGATCCATCTGCGGGTCCGCGGCGGCGTCAAGCTGTCGGGGTCCATCGACGTCAAGACGTCCAAGAACGCCGGGGTGGCGCTGCTATGCGCGAGCCTGCTGAACAAGGGCACCACGACACTACGGCGTGTCGCGCGCATCGAGGAGGTCATCCGAATCTTGCGCGTCCTGTCCAGCATGGGTGTGCAATACCGGTGGCTCGGCGCCGACGGGGACCTGGAGATCACCCCGCCCGAGCGGCTCGACCTGTCGCGCATCGACGTCGACGCGGCCCGGCGCACTCGGTCGATCATCATGTTCCTCGGTCCGCTCCTGCACGACTACACCGAGTTCGAGCTGCCGTTCGCCGGCGGCTGCGATCTGGGCGACCGGACCGTCGAGCCGCACATGGTCGCGCTGCGCCGATACGGCCTGTCGGTGGAGACTTCGCACGGGTGCTACCACGCCTCGGTCAAGGAAGATGTGGAACCGCCGCGGTCTATTGTGCTGACCGAACGCGGGGACACCGTCACCGAGAACGCGATCATGGCCGCCGCGCGGTGCCCGGAGTCGACGACGATCCGCAACGCCTCGTGCAACTACATGGTTCAGGACCTGTGCTTCTTCCTCGAACGGCTCGGGGTGCGCATCGAGGGGGTCGGGACGACCACGATCACCGTCCACGGCAGGGAGACGATCGACGTCGAGGTCGACTACGCCCCCTCGGAGGATCCGATCGAGGCGTGGAGCCTGATCGTGGCGGCGATCGTCACCGAATCGGAGATAACGGTCAACCGGGTGCCGATCGAATTCGTCGAGATCGAACTGGCGTGCGCAGAGGAGATGGGCCTGCGCTACTCCTGCAGTGAGGAGTATCTGGCCGCGAACGGCCGCACCCGACTGGTCGACCTGACCGTCTTCCCTTCGCAGCTGCGCGCGCCGATCGACAAGATCCACCCGATGCCCTTCCCTGGCTTGAACATCGACAATCTGCCGTTCTTCGCGCTCATCGGCTCCTGCGCAGAGGGGTCGACCATGATCCACGACTGGGTGTACGAGAACCGGGCGATCTACCTGACCGAGCTGAACCGGCTCGGTGCCCGCGTGCGACTCCTCGACCCGCATCGAATCTATGTGGATGGACCGGTGCGGTGGTCCGGCGCCGAGGTCGTTTGCCCGCCGGCCCTGCGCCCCGCGGTGGTGCTGCTGCTGGCGATGCTGCGTGCCAAAGGTACCTCCGTGCTCCGACACGTCAACGTGATCCACCGCGGATATGAGCAGCTCGCCGAGCGCCTCAAGAAACTCGGCGCCGAAATCGAGGTCTTCTGGGGCGACTGACGCGCCTCCGATGTGTGACACTGCTGCAATGGATATCGCGCCCAACGTTCCCCCGCACGCCTATGCGCTGCTGAGTCTCATGCGCAGCCATCTGCGTCACCTGGAGAAGGTCGACGCCGAGCCGCTGGCCACGCCGCAGTGGACGGCCGCGGCGGAGTCGGCGCGGACCGTCGCGGGCATAAAGTACCCCGGCGAGGCGGTCACGGCCCAGGACATCCCCATGATCGTCGGCACCGGAGCCCCCCAGCGCCGCCGCCACCTGTACTGCTCGATGCCCTGCACGCCGGCCGTCGCCGCCAAGGCCGACGAGTGCGAGGTCGCGATCTTCACCTACAACCGGCGCGGGCGCATCCAGCCTGCCAACCGGACGGCCGATGAGCGCCAGTCTCGCGCCTGGTACCCGCCGGCGAAGGCCATCGCCCCGATGCGCCTCATCGGCAATGAAGCGTGGGAGCCGGTCGTGGAGGCGACCGGTGAGTCCGGCCGCCCGGGAGTCTTCGAGGCCGCCTCGGGCTGGCTCGTCCTGCTCCTCCTCATCGCCTTCCTCGGCACCTCGGCCTACTTCGCACTCCGCTTCACAGGGATCATCTGACCCGGTCGAGCAGGCGGTCGCTGTGCGGTGAGGGCTGGGCACAGATCGACACGGGGATCACTTCGCCAAGGCCTGAACCGTGGCAGCGCCGTTCAACCCGGCGGGTTGAACGGCAGAACTTGAACGGACCCAGCCGTGTTCATTGCGCTACCCGTCGAAGCGGAGAGGTTTCTCTTGGTGAGCGCGTGGGCGCAGCCCACGCTCCTTTCTTCGGCGGACGGTGACCTCGGGATGCAGAGAGGTACTCTACCTCGGAGTCGATATATATTTCATTATGAATGCCAAGGCGTTACCGCATTTTCGTGCCGGCATCTCCGAAGATCTCTCTGAGAATAACCATTCGGCCAGTTCGGACGGACATTAGACCTTGCCCCTCCCCTCGAACCATCGTATGATCCCCACCATACGTACTCGCTTGAGCCGCGCATCCCCAGCGAGACGCCAAGACGCGACCCAGCGCTAGCAGCGTATTGCCCGATCCATTAGCCCCCGTCTTCGCACACGGAATCTCGCAAAGGAGCGACCCATGGAATTCAATGAACGGATTGCCGCGCTCATCACAAAAGTCCGGAATCAGCGCGACATGGTCCAGACCGAAGAGGGCGCCAAGAATGCCTTCATCATGCCGTTCATCTCCACCATTCTGGGATACGACGTCTTCGACCCGCTCGAGGTGGTCCCTGAATTCACCGCAGACGTCGGCTTGAAAAAGGGCGAGAAAGTCGATTATGCGATCCTTCACGGCGGTGAAGTGCAGATCCTCATCGAATGCAAGCGGTCGAACGGGCAACTGACGGCCGAGCACGCCTCCCAACTGTTCCGGTACTTCGCCGTGACCAACGCCCGCATTGCTATTCTCACCAACGGTGAGGTCTACCAGTTCTACACCGATCTCGACGCACCTAATCGCATGGACGCCAAGCCGTTCCTCGTACTCGACTTCCATGACATCGACGAGACCCTCCTTCCGGAGCTGCGCAAGCTGACCAAGGAGTCATTCGACCTCGAATCGATCATCAGCGCCGCCGAGGAGTTGAAGTACATCGGCCAGATCAAGCGAACGCTCGCAGCTCAATTCAAAGAGCCCGAATCCGAATGGGTCAAGTTTCTCACGACGCGCGTCTACGACGGTTCCTTCACGCAACGGGTGCGCGAACAGTTCACTCCACTCGTCGCGAAGGCGGCTACCCAATTCCTCAACGACCAGGTCAACAGCCGGCTCCAAACAGCGCTCGGATCAGGATTCGCCGCTCCGAGCGAGCCCGAGACAGCCGAGTCGTCCGCCGACGAGCCGAGCGACGATGAAGGCACCGATCGCGAATCCGACGTCGAGACCACCCTCGAAGAGATCGGCGGCTACCAGATCGTCAAGGCCATCGCCTGCAGCGAGGTCAAGCCCCACCGGATCATCCACCGAGATGCCAAGAGCTACTTCGCGATCCTGCTCGACGACAACAATCGCAAACCTATAGCCAGGCTCCACTTCAACGGCAAGAGCAAGAAGTACCTCGGCACCTTCGACGCCGACAAGAACGAGCGTCGCCATCTGATCGACTCGCTCGACGACATCTACCTGTATTCGGATTCCATCCGAGAGGCTGTACAGCGATACAAGGACTGAGCGTGCGCCACCGTACTGGTCACGCGACCTCTTGCGGGACGGGCAGGTTTTCTTGGTGAGCGCGTGGGCGTAGCCCACGCTCCTTTCTTCGGCGGACGGTGACCTCGGGATGCAGAGAGGTACTCTACCTCGGAGTCGATATATATTCTATGTAGAGTGATGAGGTGTGGTTGGGCGCCACGGCGGTGCTTGTCTTGGTGTCGATATATATTGTGGAATCTGCGATGATGTGGGCATGCTGAAGATGGCCATACTCGGATTCCTGCGGGACTTCCCGCTCCACGGCTACGACCTCAAGAACCGGGTCGCGGCGCTCGCCGGCCACGTCCGGCCCATCGCCGACGGCACCCTCTACCCCACCATCAAGAAGCTCGAAGACGCCGGCTGCCTCACCCGCCGGACCGCCCCCGGATCGGTCGCCGCGCCGCGCCACATGCTCGAGATCACCCAGGACGGCACCGACCAGCTGCGCCGGTGGCTGCGCAACCCCGAACCGGTCTTCATCACCGACGACAACAAGTGGTATGTCCTGCTCGCCTTCCTCCACCACCTGGAGAACGCGCGCGAGCAGTCCATCGTGCTCGCCCGCAGGCGCGAATTCCTCGACCAGCCCACGCAGTTGTTCTTCGACGAGCACGGCAGACCCATCCCCGCCGACCAGCTCGACTCGCCGTTCCGCAAGGGGCTCATGCAGATCCACCGCTCGTTCAACCTTGGCGAGATCGACTGGCTCGACAGCCAGATCGCCGAGCTCGACCGCCGCGCCGGCTACACCGTCCGCCAGCGCACCGGCGACTAGCCGTTGAGGATGTTGGCCAGCAGCACGAAGAAGACCACGAACAGAATCACCACGGTCGCGCCGGTCACCAGCACCGCCGGCTCCTGATGGAGCGGGCGGTGCGCCGGTGCCTGCTGGACCATCGGCTGCGGCGAGTGCTGCTGCGGTTGCATGATCGGGTTCTGGGGAGGCAGCATCTGCGGCGCCTGCACCGGCGGGCGCGGCGCCGAGGTCATGCCGCCGGGCGAGACGGGGCCGCCGGAGGTCGGGCCGGTCGGCGGCATCTCGTTCGGGATCGGGCCGGTCGAGGCGCGCACGGCGCCTTCGACGACGACGGTCTCGGGCTGCTCGAACGTGTGCGGCGGCACACCGAGCTTGGTGTGGATGAGCTGGGAGATCATGGGGATGCGCGACGAGCCGCCGACGAGGAAGATGCCGACGAGGTCGGCCGGGTTCAATCGCGCGGCGCTGATCGCTCGCTGGAGGCAGTCGACGGTGCGCTCCAGCGGCGGGCGGGCGATGTCCTCGAACTCCGCGCGTGTCAAGTGCGCGTCGACCTCCAGGGCCGGCAGGTGGATGTCGGCGCTCGCAGTGCGCGAGAGGGTCTCCTTGGCGCCGCGTACGTCCTCATAGAGCATGCGGCGGTAGCGGCGGTCGCGGTCGTCGGAGGGGCCCAGAAGGCGCCGCCAGTCGTCGGGGTGCGAGGCGCCGTAGGTCTTGCCGAGATGTTCGACGATCCCGTGGTCGAAGTCGAGGCCGCCGACGTCGCCGACGCCTTCCTCCGCGAGCACCTCGAACCCCGTCTGGGTCCGGCGCACCACGGTCGCGTCGAACGTGCCGCCGCCGAGGTCGTAGATGGCCAGGCTTCGCCCCGGGGGGACGGCGGTGCCGAGCACTGAGGTGAAATAAGACGCCGCGGCCACCGGCTCGGGGATGAGCTGGGGCGCGGGCAGTCCGGCGAGGCGGGCCGCGTCGACCAGGATGGAGCGGCGGCGCTCGCCCCAGCGCGCCGGGTGGGTCAGGCGGACCTGGCCGGGCATCTGGCCGGCCTGGCGCTGGGCTTCGAGAGCGACCTGCTGGAGCACGTAGGCGAACACCTGGGGCACCGGGATCTCGGAGGTCCCCAGGAACACCGAGCCGTCGTCGATGCGGCGCTTCGGGTTCGGTTCGAAGCGGGCGGGGTCCATGCGGGCGTTTCGTTCGGCGTCGCGTCCGACGAGCATGCGGCCGTCGGAGTTGTAGTAGACCGCCGAGGGCAGGATCGGCGCGCCGTCGAACAGCAGCGGGCGGACTCGGCCGTCGGCCGAGCGCAGCACGGCGACAGTGTTCGAGGTTCCGAAATCGATTCCAAGCACGTGCATGTGAGAACTCTCCCTCGGCGCTGCTTGCGAGCCGTAAATTAGCCAAGTCTGCACACACCATACTGGTCTCTCCTACTGCGGCTGAGACCCTGTCGGCCTCGCGAGGGGCGCCGGCGGCAGTTTGCCCGCTGGGCCGGCGGCGTTCTCCGCGCTAGGTTGGGGGGAGGCGTCGGTGCAGCCGCGTCCCCGTTGCGCCTCACCGTGGCGCAATCGTGACGGTGTTGTGTCACACTTCAAGGGGATGGCCGTGGCGGTCCGAGACTCGCCGCGCCACACTTGGGGGTCGATGTCGGGAAGCATCCGGCCAGGTCTCGGCGTTGAACAGTGCGAACTCCGGTGCTCCGCGTGACCAGAACAGCTCGACCGGAGCGGCAGACCTCTGCGGCGAAGCTTGCGAGCCGTGATTTTTCGAGGTCAGCAGCGTATTTCAGGGCAAGTGCTCAAGAAAGTGCAGGGGAACATGGGCGACAGAATGCTGAGGGGCTCACGTCTCGGCGCCGTCAGCTACGAATCAGACCGCAACACGGAGCTGGCCCCGCGCCAGACTCGCGATTACGTGTGCCCGCAGGGCCACCGTTTCGAGGTGCCCTTCGCCGTCGAGGCTGAGATCCCGCTGACGTGGGAGTGCCGGCTCGACGGGTCGACGGCCAAACTCGTCGACGGGGAGGAGCCCGAGACGAAGAAGACGAAGCCGCCGCGCACCCACTGGGACATGCTGCTGGAGCGTCGCTCCATGGAGGAGCTCGAGGACATCCTCGACGAGCGCCTCCAGGAGATGCGCGCCCGCCGCGGCGAGAGCTAGGGCGACAGGCTCGCGGGCTCCGGTCATTCGATGGACCGGGGCCCTTTTTCGTGCCCGTAGTCCGGTCCTCGGTCTGCGTCGCGCTCGTCGAGGACCTCCCCATCGACGACCTCGCCGCCACCGAAGCGCATCGGGGGCGTCCGGGCGGCGATGTGGCGGCCCAGGCCGCGGAACAGCAGCCGCGTCGGCGGGAACAGCAGCAGCAGGCCTATCAAGTCGGTGACGAACCCGGGGACGATGAGGCACACCGCTCCGCCCACCGCGTAGCCGTTCGGCGTCGCGCGCGAGGGGTCACCACCGGAGTTGAGGTAGTCGCGTGCGGCCCGGAAGGACTTCGCCCCCGCGTACGGGAGGAGCGCCACCCCGAGGAAGGTGGTGGCGATGAAGACCAGCAGCGTGTAACCGATCCCTATGAGGTAGATCAGTCCGAAGAACGCCGCGGCCTCGGCGACGATCCAGGCCGCCAGCGCGGCCCGGATGGGATAGGGCGCCCGTGCGGGCGCGTTCGGCTCTCGGCGTTGCGTCACCGTTCAATCCTGCCACGGCCGAGAGCGCCCCGCAGTTGCCGCAGGCGGTGGGCGATGCCCCAGCGGGTCACGTTGCGCAGCGCCTCGACGGTGATCGACCGGTTCATCTTGGAGGCCCCGGCACGCCGTTCGGTGAAGGTGATGGGGACTTCGGTGATCGCGAAGCCGGCCATGACCGCGCGCCAGGTCAGATCGATCTGGAAGCAGTAGCCGACGGAGGTGACGGTGTCGAGTTGGAGTTTGTGGAGGGCGTCGAGGCGGTAGGCGCGGTAACCGGCGGTGACGTCTCGGACATCGAGCCCGAGCATGAGCCGGGTGTACATGCCGGCGCCCCGGGAGAGTGCGAGGCGGTGGAGGGGCCAGTTGCGGACCTTGCCGCCCCGGATGTAGCGCGAGCCGATGGCCAGTTCGGCGCCGCCGAGGGCGTCGAGGAGGCGGGGCAGGTCGGTGGGGTCGTGGGAGCCGTCGGCGTCCATCTCGACGACGGCGCCGTAGCCGTGCCGGCCCGCCCAGGCGAACGCGGCGATGTAGGCGGCGCCGAGGCCGCGCTTCTCGGTGCGGTGGAGGACGTGGACCTGGTCGTCGTCGGCGGCGAGGGCGTCGGCGATGTCGCCGGTGCCGTCGGGTGAGGAGTCGTCGACGACGAGGACGTCGGCCGCGGGGCAGGAGCGGCGGGTGGCTGCCACGACGTGTTCGAGGTTGTCGCGTTCGTTGTAGGTGGGGATGACGACGAGCGCCGGTCCGGGCCAGTTCACGTCTGCGCGGGGTTCGCGACGGTCGGGTTGGTCTGGCCGGTCCGGTGTGGTGCTCATGTCGGTGCTTCCTAGTCTGGCGACCTGCGGTCGGCTCGGCGGTGCCGGAGGTTGAGCGCGGCCGCGGCGGCCAGGACGGCTACTGCGGCGCCGGTGAGGATTGCTTCGGGCAGGATACCGGCTTCGGTGGCCGGTGTGGTCCGCTCAGAGAGGGTCAGTTCTTTTTGGATCACGGCGGCGGTGTTGAACTCGGTTGCCTGTTCCAGGGTCCCGGTGTGGTCGGTGAAGGCCGAGACGCCGACGGTGGAGGCCATCAGGCCGTCCCTGCCGTGTTCGATGGAGCGCAGCTGGACCATCGCGAGCTGCTGCTGGGCCTCGTTGGTGTCGAAGGTGGCGTTGTTGGTCTGGACGGCCATGATCTGGGCGCCTTCGCGGATGGACTCGCGGGTCTCGTGGTCGAAGGCGACCTCGAAGCAGATCGATCCGGAGATGGTGAAGCCGGCGGCGGGGATGACGCCCGGCTCGGTGCCGGGAGCGAAGCCGGCGACCGAGTCGATGCCCGCGGCCATGCGCGGGTCGATCCAGCCGGCGACGGTCCGGAAGAAGCCCTTGTAGGGGACGTATTCGGCGAAGGGCACGGGGTGCTGCTTGGCGTACATGAAGACCGGGCCGTCCACCGGGTCCCAGACGATGCTCATGTTGTAGCGGTCGCCGCTGTCATCGGTGACCAGGCCGCCGAGGACGATCGGGGCGCCGATCGCGGCTGCGGCGTCGCTGATGAGCTCGTAGGCGTCAGCGTTGTTGATCGGGTCGATGTCGGAGGCGTTCTCGGGCCAGACGACGAGGTCGGGGCGGTCGGCACGGCCTGCGTTGACGGCTTCGGCAAGATCGAGGGTGGCGTTCACGTGGTTGTCGAGGACGGCGCGGCGCTGCTCGTTGAAGTCCAAGCCGAGACGCGGGACGTTGCCTTGGACGACGGCGATGTCGACGCTGTCGCCGTCGGGCGCGGTGGCGCCGATCGGGAGGGCGAGGGGCCCGAAGACGGCTACGGCGGCCGCGGCGGCGAACGCCGCGGTCTTGCGCCAGTCGGGGCTTCTCCACACGGCGGTGAGGATGAGTCCTGCGGCCAGGGCGACGAGGAAGGACACGAGCGTCGGGCCACCGAGCCAGGCGGCGGCCGCGGTGGGCGCCTCGGCCTGGCTGAAGGCGAGCCGGCCCCAGGGGAAGCCGTCGAACGGCTGGTGGGAGCGCAAACTCTCCTGCGCGACCCAGGCGAGCCCGGTCAGCGGCGCCCAGGCCCAGCGGTGGCGGTCGATCAGGCGTGAGCAGGCGGCCAGGCCGGCGCCGAGGATGCCGGTGCCCAGCGCTTCGAGCGCGCACAAGAAGACCCAGGGCCACTGGCCGACCTGCGTCGAGGACCAGGCCAGGAGCGGCAGGAAGAACGCCATGCCGTAGACGAAGCCGATGCCCAGGCCCGCGCGCGGGCGGCGGCGGTGGACGGCGGCGCCGAGGCCGGCGACCGACACGATCGCGAGCGGCCACCATCCGTAGGGCGGGAACGCGAGCACGGCCGCACCGCCCGAGGCGAGGGCGAGCATCAGCGCGGCGGGGAGGCCGAGCCTGCGCCCGTAAGCCGAGTCGACGGTCAACGCGAGGCGAGGCCTCCCGCTCGTGGGCGGTGCCGGCCGCTCCTGTGCGTCACGGTCGATGACGGTGCTCAAGTGCCGCTCCTTGTTCGCTTTCCAGGGGGTTGATCAAAGCCTACCTGCGGGTACGGCAAAGGGGCGTAGCTGTGTCTGCTACGCCCCTCGCACGGGTTTCTCCCAGTCCCTGTACGGCCGGTGTCCCCTGCGGCGTCGGCTGGTGATCTTCGGACCAACTCGCAACCATCTGGCTGATCGACTGCGAGTTGTTGTCTAGGGATCACCTACGTCTGCCGCGGGTCCACCACCGGCGACCGGCTCGCCTTCCTCCGCCGACCCCCGCGATCTGGACCTGGCCGCCGGTAGCGGTGCGGCCGCGCCGCCACCTTGTCCAGTCTGCGTGGGAGCAAAGCAAGTCGAGTCGCCCCCGACGTTCGGCGATCTTTCCGTTTCCGGTCGTTCGCCGAGGACCAGACCACCGTAAGCCAAACTGTGCCGCCAGCGTCAACCGGGTCGCGATATTGACCCAGCAATTTTTCTCGTGTCCGGGAGCGGCGCAGCGTCATCGCTGGTCAGCTCCGGCGGTGGATGACGTGCCCTTCTGCGACGGTGACAGCGCACTTCGGGTCGGGTGTGAGCGGATCACTCAAGTCGGGGAGGGCCCCGTCAGTGAGGTCCCACACGGTGAAGTCGGCGCGCATGCCGGGGCTCAGCGAACCGGAGTCGTCGACGCCGAGGGCCCTCCAGCCGCCTTTGGTTGCGGCGGTGAACGCGGCGCCGAGGGAGAGCCGCAGGGTCGGATTGTGGTGGCGCACTGCGGCTCTGACGCCGCCCCAGGGATCGAGGGGGGTGACCGGCGCATCGGAGCCGAATGCGAGGGGGACGCCGACGCCGGCCATGCGCGAGAACGGGTTCGCGTTCAGGGCCGCCTGAGTGCCGAGGCGGGCGGCGTACATACCGTCGGCGCCGCCCCAGGCTGCGTCGAAGGCGGGCTGGACGGAGGCGTGGATCCCGTAGTGGACCATGCGGGCGGTGAGGGCGGCGTCGAGCAGTTCGGCGTGCTCGATGCGGTGGCGGGCTTGCCGGATCGCCTCGATGCCGATGGCCTGTTCGGCGAGGTCGAGGCCGTCGAGGACGGTCGATATGGCGCCGTCGCCGATGGCGTGGAAGGCCGCGGGCAGGCCGTGGCGGTGGCAGTCGGCGAGGTGGTCCCTGACCTGGGACGAGGTGAAGTACTGGACACCGGTGGTGTCGTCGTCGCGGTAGGGCGTGCGCAGGTACGCGGTGCGGGCGCCGAGGGACCCGTCGATGGACAGGTCGCCGCCGCAGCCGTGGGCGCCGATGTCGCGGGCCTTGGCGGCGGCGCACAGCTCGCCCCACCAGCCGTGGACGGCCGGGTTGGTCCGTTCGGCCCCGAGTGCGATGAGGCCGGTGAACTCGGCTTCGGTGTGCGGGTCGCTCCGGGTGGGGATGGTGTGCTCGGCGAGCGCGGCGATGCCGAGGCTCGCGGCCCGCTCGAGCGCGGCCTGGGCGGTCGCGAGGCGCTGCGAGACGGGGATCTGTGCGTTCAGGTAGCCCCGGGCGGCCTTGTGCGCCATGCGTTTGAGCACGCCGGTGCCGACCGAGTGGTCGAGGGTGTACAGATCGGGGTGGGCGTCGAGGACGCGGGGACCGGCGATGCCGGTGTGCCCGCAGGTGCGGGAGAGGTAGGCCAGTCGGCCTCCGGCGGCGTTCTCGACTTCCTCGGGTGTCGGGAGGGTCGGGTCGTCCCAGGTGGTCTCGTCCCAGCCGTGGGCGAGGACGATCGCGTCGTCGGGCAGCGCGGCCGCGAAGCCCGCGACCTTGTCGAGCGTCGCCCGCGCCGAGGGCAGGCCCGCCAGGTGGAGGCCGATGAGGGAGGCGCCGGCGCCGGTGAGGTGGACGTGGGAGTCGACGAACGCCGGGGTCACCAGCGCCCGGTCGAGTTCGACGGTCTCGTCGGCGGCGGGGGCCTCGTCGTCGGGCCCGATCCAGGCGATCCTGTCGCCCTCGACGAGCATGGCGGTCGCGTCCGGGCTGGTGGGGCTCAGAACTCGGCCACCGCGCCACAGTGTCTTGAGGAGGCTCATGCCTCCAGTGTCTCAGCCTGCGGGGTGGAGCACGCGGTGGAGGAAGCTCTGGGCACGTTCGGTCTTGGGATCGGTGAGGACCTGAGCGGGCGGGCCCTGTTCGACGATGGCGCCGTCGTCGAGGAAGACCACGCGGTCGGCGACCTCGCGGGCGAAGCCCATCTCGTGGGTGACCACGAGCATCGTCATGCCCTCCGAGGCCAGGCCCTTCATGACCGACAGGACCTCGCCGACCAGTTCGGGGTCGAGCGCCGAGGTCGGCTCGTCGAACAGCATGAGCTTGGGGCCCATGGCCAGAGCGCGGGCGATCGCGACGCGCTGCTGCTGGCCGCCGGACAGCTGCAAGGGCCGGGCCTGCTCCTTGCCTTCGACGCCGACCTCGGCCAGGCGCCGGCGGGCCTCGGCGTAGGCGGCGTTCTTGGAGCGGCCGAGGACGCGGCGCTGGGCGATCGCGACGTTGTCGAGGATCGTCAGGTGGCTGAAGAGGTTGAAGTGCTGGAAGACCATGCCGATCTCGCGCCTGGCGGCGTCGAGGTCGACGTCGAGGTGGGTCATGTCGTGGCCGGCGGCCCCGACGGTGCCGGCGGTGGGCGTCTCCAAGAGGTTGACGCAGCGCAGGAGCGTCGACTTGCCCGATCCGGAGGGCCCGATGACGCAGACGACTTCGCCTTCGGCGACGTCGAGGTCGATGCCGCGGAGCACTTCGTTGTCGCCGAAGCGCTTGTGGAGTCCGCGGATGGTGACGATCGGCTCGCTCACTTGCGGCCCTCCTTGTCTTCGAGGCGGCGGGCCAGTGTCGAGAGCGGCACGGTCAGCAGCAGGTAGAGCAGGCCGCCGACGAGCAGCGGGGTGGCGTTGGCGGTGGATGTCAATTCGGAGCGGGCGAACCTGGTCAACTCCATCGTGCCGCTGGTGACGCCGAGGACGAACACCAATGACGAGTCCTTGGTGAGCAGCACCAGTTCGTTCGTCAGCGGCGGGATGACGATGCGGATCGCCTGCGGCAGCACCACGGTGATCATGGTGCGGGTATGGCTCATTCCCAAGGACCTGGCGGCCTCGACCTGGCCGCGCGGGACGGCCTGGATGCCGGCGCGGACCGACTCGGCGATGTACGCCGAGGAGGTCAGGCCGAGGCCGAGGGCGACCTGCCCGTAGACGCCGCCGGGGTACTGGATGCCCGGGAACGCCTGGGGGACGCCGAAACCGACCAGGAACAGCACCAGCAGTGCCGGCAGGCCGCGGAAGATCTCGACGTAGCCGGTCGCGAACCACCGGTATGGCGCGAACGTCGAGGTGCGCATGAGCGCGACGGGGACGCCGACGACCATGCCGAAGACGAATGCGAGGAGGGTGTAGGCGACGGTGTTGCCGAAGGCGACCCACACATCCGGGAACATGGCGGCGGCGATGTCGGTGCGGAGGAACGACTCGGCGATGCGTCCCCAGTCCGCGAACGCCGCGACCAGGGCGAGGACGGCTATCGCGACCAGGTACTGGATGGCGCGGGCGATGCGGCGGCGCTGGCGCACCGTCAGCCCGGTCTTGGCTTGGGCGGTCACTGGTCGATGCTGCCCTCGGTGTAGGGCTCGTGGAACCACTTCTCGTAGAGCTCGGCGTAGGTGCCGTCCTCGAAGGCCTCGTCGAGCATGGCGTCGACCTCGTCGAGCAGTTCGGTGTCGCCCGTCTCGACGGCGAAGGCGTAGTGCTCGTCGGTCGGGATGGTCTCGGCGAGCGTCAGGTCGCCGGACAGTTCGACCATCTGGGTCCAGGTGGGGAGGTCGGCGACGGAGGCGTCGGCGCTGCCGGAGCCGAGCGCCGAGACGATGTCGCCCATGCTCTCGAAGGAGACGATCTCGAAACCGTACTGGTCGGACACCGAGTCGGCGTAGGCCTCTCCGGTGCTGGCCGCTTGGACGGCGACTCTGGTGCCGTCGAGGTCGTCGAGAGAGGCGATGCCGGAGCCGGCAGCGGTGACCAGGGCCTGGTCGGCGCGGTAGTAGGCCTGTGACATGCCCATGGCCTCCTGGCGCTCTTCGGTGATGGAGATGCCGGCGGCGGCGATGTCGCAGGTGCCTGCATTGAGCGCGCTGCCGGACTGGATGGCGTCGAAGTCGATCTCGACGACTTCGACGGTCTGGTCGAGGCGATCGGCCAGCAGATGCATCAGGTCCATGTCGAAGCCGACGTATTCGCCGTCCTCGAGAGATTCGAACGGGACGAACGGGACGTTGGTGCAGACGGAGAGGGTCTCGTCGTCGCCGGAGTCGGACGAGCATGCCGTAGCGGCGAGCCCGGTCCCGATCATGGCGAGTGCGGCGACGGTGCGGCGGGCGTTGGTGTTCACCGGGATGCTCCTTAAGGCTTCGCGGTCGGTTGCGGATCTTCCAGGTCGTGCAACCTCCATCGTTGTGGCACCCGGCCGGGTTTGGGGCAGGTTTCGCATTCCGAGACGGCATTGTGCCTCGCGATCGTCGCCGGGACCGCTTGCGAGCGGCAGATCATCGCCCCTGCGTGAGACAGTGGTGTGCATGCTCATGCTCATCGACGCCGCGTCCCTTTGGTACCGGGCGTATTACGGCCTCCCCTCCTCGATCAAGGCGCCCGGCGGGGCGCGGTCGGGCGCGGTGCGGGGCTTCTTCGACGGCCTGGCCACGCTGTCCAGGCGCTTCTCCCCCACCGAAATGGTGTGCTGCCTGGAGGGCAATTGGCGGCCGGAGTGGCGCACGAACCTCATCGGCGAGTACAAGGCCGCCAGGGCCCTTGAAGACGGCTCGGAGGCGACCCCGGAGGGATTGGACGCCCAAGTGGCGGCGATCGAGGCGCTGCTGCCGGCGCTGGGGGTGGCGACGGCGACGCACCCGGATTTCGAGGCGGACGATGTGATCGCGACGCTGGCCGCGCGCACGGCGGAGCCGGTCTGCGTGGTCACCGGCGACCGGGACCTGTTCCAGCTGGTTGACGACGGACGGGACCGGAACGTCGTATACCTCGCCCGCGGGATATCCAAGGCTGAAGTGTTCGATGCGGAGGCCGTGGCGACGAAGTTCGGCGTCGCACCCGACCACTACGTCGACTTCGCGGTGCTGCGCGGCGACCCCTCCGACGGACTGCCGGGCGTCAAGGGCATCGGAGCGAAGACGGCGGTCAGCCTGGTGAACACCTACGGCGGCGTCAACGGCATCCGCGCGGCCGCGATGGAGGAGGGCTCGGAGATGCCGGCGCGGCAGCGGCAGGCGATCGCGGACGCCGCCGACTACCTCGACCGGGCACTGAAGGTCTCGACGGTGGTCGACGACGTGGAACTGCCGCTGATCGACTCCAGCCTGCCGACCGGGCCCGCCGACTCGGAGACGGTGGAGGCGCTGACCGAGCAGTGGGGCGTCGGATCGGCACTGCGCCGTTTCCGTGAGGCCGTCACCGCCGAATAGGTGAGGTGTCTTCGTGGATCAGACGTCGGCGACGACGCCGCGCCTGATGGCGTCGACCGCGTCGAACGCCTCGTCGGCCAGCGCGTTGGACGACCGGGTGCCGATCACCCGCGCGGCCGTGCCCATCTGGTGGAGCAGGTCGGCGGTGCGGCGGGCCCAGCGCACGAAGTCGCCGCCGGGCATCGGCCAGGGGCCGTCCGAGGCGGCCAGCGCCTTCGACAGCTCCTCGCCCCTGGCCCACCGGTACATCGGCCATGCCAAGCCCAGCTGCGGCTTCGACGTCAGCGACAGGCCCCGCTGGTTCTCGGCCCGGCGGATCGCCTCCCATCGCCTGCCGGTGGCGGCGACGGCATCGTTGATGGGGCCGGGCACCGCGACGAAGAACTCGTCCTCCTCGAAGCGGGACTCGTAGATGACCGTGGAGGCGACCGCGGCCAGTGAGGGCGCGTCCATCCCCTCCCAGACGCCGTCGCGCAGGCACTGGGCGACCAGCAGGTCGGTCTCGCAGAAGATATTGCGCAGCAACCGCCCCGAGTCGGTGACGGCCTCTCCTTCGAGGTAGCCGAATTCGGTGAGGACTTCGCGGACGGCAGTGAACTGGCGGGCCAGGGAGTGCTCCCTCCGGCCGGCGCGGCGCCGCAGGTTCTCCTCCTCCCGGTGCAGGCGTATCCAGCGGGAGGCGTGAACGGTGTGCTGGTGGGTGTCGGGGCACGAGCGGCACGGGTGGGCGCGGACCTCGTCGCGCAGTTTCGCGATCTCGGGCGTGTCAGCGGCTCCGCCGCGCCTGGTGGGTTTGCGGGCGTCGCGGGTGGCCTCGCGCAGGGACGCGGCCAGGTCCGCGCGTTCGCGCGGGTCCTTGCGGTTGAAGTGCTTGGGGATGCGGATGCGGGTGGCGACCTCGACGCCGCCGTCGAACGCGGAGGTGTCGAGGCTGCCGGTCCAGCCGTCGGCGGTGACGACGGCCCACCTCGGGTCGTGCCCGGCCTTGCGGTGGCTGGTGGGGCGCAGGAACACCGCCCATCCTGCGTGCTTGCCGCGGGCGATCCACACGACGTCGCCGCCGCGCAGTTCTCCCAGTGTCGAGCGGGCGGCGTCCTTGCGGGCGCCCTTGCGGCGCTTCTGGGCGCCTCGCTCGGCGTGCGCGAGCCGCTGGGTGAGCTCGTAGTACTCCAGGAAGTCGCCGAAGTCGCAGGCGGCGGCCTCGGCCGACTCGGCGGCCTTGCGGCCGACGGCGCGGGCCTGCTCGGCGATGTGGACGGCCTCGGTGTCGGACTGGAACTGCGCGAACGAGGAGGCCAGGACCTCCTGGGCGCGGTCGACACCGGCGGCGCCGATGAGGTTGACGGCCATGTTGTAGGACGGCGCGAACGACGAGTTCAGGGGGTAGGTGCGTTTGGAGGCGAGCCCGGCTACCTCCTTGGGGCGTATGTCCTGGGCCCAGATGGTGACGGCGTGGCCCTCGACGTCGATGCCGCGCCGCCCGGCCCGGCCGGTCAGCTGCGTGTACTGGCCGGGGGTGAGCATGACGTGGTCGGAGCCGTCGTACTTGATCAGCCGCTCCAGCACCACCGATCGGGCGGGCATGTTGATGCCCAGCGCGAGCGTCTCGGTGGCGAACACGGCCTTGAGCAGGCCGCGCTCGAACAGCTTCTCGACGACCCCCTTGAACACGGGCAGCAGCCCGGCGTGGTGAGCGGCGATGCCGGCGGCGAGCCCGTCGAGCCACCGTTCGAAGCCGACGGCTTCCAGGTCGCGGGCCTCGATGTGCGCGGTGGCGGCGGTGGCGTAGTCGATGATCTCGTCGCGCTCGGCGCCCCCGGTCAGTTGCAGCCCGGCGCGGACGCACTCGTCGACGGCGGCGTCGCAGCCGGCGCGGGAGAAGATGAAGTAGATCGCCGGGAGCAGCCCGGCCCCGTCGAGGCGCTCGACGACGCGGCCGCGCTCGACGTGCGGCCTGCCGCGGCGTCGCCCGCCGCCGTGGCGTTCGGAGCGCTCGCGGGCGCGGGCGTCCTTCTTGAGCAGTTCTTTGGAGACGTAGTCGCCATCGGGCTCGAACAGGTCGAGTAGGGATCCGCCGACCATCATGTGCTGCCACAGCGGCACCGGGCGGGTCTCGGAGACGACGACCTCCGTGGAACCGCGCACGCTCTTGAGCCAGTCGCCGAACTCCTCGGCGTTGGAGACCGTCGCCGACAGGCTCACCACGCGGACCTCTTGGGGCAGTTCGATGATGATCTCCTCCCACACCGCGCCCCGGAAGCGGTCGGCGAGGTAGTGGACCTCGTCCATGACCACGTAGCGCAGCCCGGAGAGGGTGGGAGAGCCGGCGTAGATCATGTTGCGCAGGACCTCGGTGGTCATGACCACGATCGGGGCCTCGCCGTTGATGACCGTGTCGCCGGTGAGCAGCCCGACGTTCTCGGCGCCGTGGACGGCGGTGAGATCGTTGAACTTCTGGTTCGACAGCGCCTTGATCGGGGTGGTGTAGAAGCACTTGGCGCCCTCGGCGAGTGCGAGGTGGACGGCGAACTCCCCCACCACGGTCTTGCCGGCGCCGGTGGGCGCGCATACGAGGACGCCGTGGCCGTCCTCCAGGATCCGGCAGGCTTGGATCTGGAAGTCGTCGAGTTCGAAGGAGTAGTCCCCGGCGAAGGCCGCCAGTTCCGGCCAGGTCCGCCGTGCTTTGGCGGCGGCCTGTCGCTGGGCGGGGGATCGGTCGTCTGCATAATGCATGTCGCCGGTGGAAGACACCATGCGCTCAAGCCTAATGGCTTGCTGTGACAACGACACAGGCGCGGCATACATGCTCACCCGGTTGTGACGACGCCTACACGGCCAGGTATCGTCCGGTTGTGCATCAGGATTCCTCACCAGGTGACGATGAGGGGGGCCGCGGCAATATCGACGCGGTCCTGTTCGATTTCCACGGCACGTTGGCGCAGCTCGAACCCTTGACACGATCGGTGTCACTCGCGGCCGAGGCGTGCGGGCGGAGCATGTCGCCGCTCTCGGTCACCGCGCTGGCGGACGCCATCGGCGCGCAGGGCTGGCTGGGCTCGGGGCTGGAGGCGCGCGTGCGTCCGCACTTCGCCGACGCCTGGGCCGACCGGGACCTCGACGAGGACGCCCACCGGGAGGCGTTCACCGCGCTGGCCGCGCAGGCCCACGGCGTCTTCGACGGCCTCGCCGATGCGCTGTACGACCGGCTCGCCTCCCCCGAGGGCTGGGTGGCCTACGCCGACACGCTCGCGACGCTGGTGTCGCTCAAGGCGCAGGGCTACCCCATCGCGCTGGTCAGCAACATCGGTTTCGACGCCCGCCCGGTGCTGCGCCACCTTGGCCTCGACCGGTTCATCGACGTATGGGTCCTGTCCTACGAGATCGGTTACTGCAAGCCCGACGAGAAGATCTTCTACGCCGCCTGCCACGCACTCGACGTCGAGCCGTCGCGGGTGCTCATGGTCGGCGACTCGATCGCCGACGCTGGGGCGAGCCGGATCGGAGCACGCACCTACCTGCTGCCGCACGCCGACGCCGGGCGCGTCGTCGGCTTGGAAGCGGTCCTGAGACTGGTGCGGGCCGGAGTCTGAGACTCCGGCCCGTTCACTCTCGCTTCATTCCTGTCGTGTCCTGCCCTGAGCGGGTCAGGTGATGTCGTCGTATCCGTCGACGCGTCGTCCGAGGCGGTTGCGTCGCACCGGGTCCTCGTCGTCCTCGTCGACCTCGGAGGAGCCGACCGGGTCGGCCGCGCCGACGCCGTCGGCCTCGCCGATGTCACCGGCCTCGTCGTCCGACCATTCGGGCTCGTCGTGGATCCCGCGCCGTTTGTCGTTGATCGTGGCGATGCCGACGGCGCCCATGTAGAGGATGAGCATGCAGATCGCCAGCGCCGTCATCCCGAACGGGTCGGGGGTGGGCGTGAAGATGGCGGTGAACAGGAAGCTCACGAACACCACGATCCGCCACCAGCTGAGCATCTTCCTGGCAGTGACGATGCCCATGACGTTGAGCATCAGCATGATCAGCGGGAATTCGAATCCGAGCCCGAACACCAGCATCACCGCGAGGTAGAAGTTGATGTAGTTCTCCAGGTTCAGGGCGATCTGCAGCCCTGTGTCCTGTTGGAGGAGCATGATGAATTCGAGGCCGTGGCTGACCACGAAGTAGGCCAGGACGGCGCCGGCCAGGAACAGCGGCGCGGCGATGCCGATGAACATGTAGGCGTACTTGCGCTCGTTGCGGTGCAGGCCGGGCGCGATGAAGGCCCACAGCTGGTACAGCCAGATCGGCGAGGTCGCGACCAGTGCCATGTACAGCGAGACCTTGAGGTACAGGCCGATGTGGGAGACCGGCGAGTTCAAGGTGAAGTTGCACAGGGCCTGTTCGCCGTCTTCGATCGGCGCGCCGGAGGCGCTGCAGTAGGGCTGGGCGAGGAACTCGATGACGCTCTTGGAGAAGACCATCGCCACCGCGGTCCCCACCAGGATCACGAGGATGGCGATGACCAGCCGGGTCCGCAGGTCCTGCAGGTGCTCCATGAGAGTCATGGAGCCGTCGGCGGCACGCTGGAACTTGGACTTGCGTCTGCCTTCGCGCCGGGGTTTGACAGCCATATTCGTTTAAGCGGCGTCCGGCCTAGCGGGTCTTCTTGCGGTCGGCTTCGACCGACTCACCGTCGATCACGGTCTCGTCGACCGACTGCGGTGCTTCGAGCGGCTCACGGGAGTGCTTGGGCTCTGCGCGGTTGTCCGTGTCGGCCTCGGGGTTCGACGAGTCTGCCTTCATCGCTTCGGTCTCGGACTTGAGGATGCGCATCGAGCGGCCCAGACCCCTGGCCATGTCCGGAAGCTTCTTGGAGCCGAACAGCAGCAAGATCACAATGACGAGAATGATGATGTGCCAGGGTTTCAATGCGCCCATTGTTCGATCCCTCCGGATATATGTCAGTGACGTTAACCATCGTATGCCCCCCGATCGCATCCGGCCACAGAGCCTTGCGGGCTGCGATCGGTCGGCGGGCCCAGAAGAGCGTGCGAGCCGCCTGCCTCGATAGTCGGCGAGCCGGACAAGCATGACCGACGGTTGACAGTTCCGTCAACACAGGAGCCTCAGAGATCTCCGATCTTTATCAGAATGTGGCTCCGATTACGGGACCGTGTCACTTCTGCGGCATTGAGCCCGCTACGCGCTCGGCGTCGGCCATGGTCGCGTTCAGGCGTTCGGAGAGTTCCTGCGCCTGTTCGGCGCGTTCCTTGAGTCGGTCGAGCCCGGCGTTGAGTTCACGGAGGGGGCCCAGGAGCTTGAGGGCGGCGACCCCCAGCAGCACGAGCCCGGCGAGCGCCAGTGCGCCCGATATCGCCCAGATCATTGCGACAGTCTAGCGGCGTCCGCGTACCGGGCGAGGGCGGCCCTCGCGGAGTCCTTGACCGATTCGCGCAGCTCGGCAGGGGCGATGACCTGTGCCTCCCCGCCGAGACCGAGGACGAGGCGGCGAGCCCAGTCGAGGTCGCGGACGCGCATGGTGACCCTGCGGTGGCCGTCGGCCTCGCCGACGACCTCCTCGCACGGGTAGGAGTCGGTGATCGACTTCGCGCCCGGACCGACGCGCAGTTCGATGCGAGGCAGCTCGGCCTCCAGGAACGCGGTCGGGGCCGGTTCGGCGCTGTCCGCGGCTCCCGCAGGTCCGCGGCTCGCCAGTCCGGCCGAGGACGCGGCGGGCTCGTCGATGACGGTGCAGGCGTCGATGCGGTCGAGGCGGAACTGGCGGACCTCTTCGGCGGAGCGGCACCAGGCCCGCAGGTAGGCGTGGCCTTCTGCGGCGACGACCTCGATGGGGTCGATGATGCGTTCGGAGGTGGTGTCGCGGCTGGCCGAGTAGTAGGTGATGCGGGCGGCATTCCCGGATTCGACCAGGGCCGCGTAGCGTTCGACGTCGGCCTCGGCGACGGTGTCACGGACGGGCACCTCGGTGGCCTCGACGCCTGCGGCCGCGGCGAGCTTGTCGAGTGCCGAGGCGATCGCGGCCCGGTCGCCGACGCCGGGCGTGTCCGCCAGGACCCGCAGTGCCACCGACAGGGCGAGGGCCTCGTGGCCGGCGAGGCGCACGGGCCTGTCCATGCCGGCCGCGAAGATGACGCGGACGGTGTCGGCGTCGAAGGCGATGTCGATGAGGTCGCCGGGGCCGTAGCCGGGCAGGCCGCACATCCACAGCAGCGTCAGGTCGGCCCGGATCTGGACGACCGGGACGCCGAAGTCGTCGGCGAGTTCGCTGATCGGCACCCCTTCGGGGCGGGCGACCAGGTACGGGACCAGGTTCAGCAGCCTGGCGACCCTCGTGTTGGTCATGCCGGGTCCTCCGCGAGGTTCTGCAGGCACGTGACGGTCTCCTTGACCAGGTCCGGCGGTTCCAGTACGAGCACGTCGGAGCCGAACGAGGCGAGCCAGGAGGCGGTGTGGGGCGTGTCGGTGTAGGAGAAGCACACCTCGTCGCCCTCCTCGCGCCTGGGCCCGATCTGGTCGGCGCGGCGGCGCACGCCCCAGGCGGTGCGGGGCCGCACCACGACCCTCGCTCGCGAGGGGATGTGCTGCTCCTCGGCCTCGGAGGCGAAGGCGAGCACGTCGACGTCGTCGGGGATCGTGTAGGCGTCTTCGGGGCCGGTCAGCCGGACGTTCCCGTTGATGCGGGTGAGCCTGAAGACGCGCTGGGCGGCGCGATCGAGGTCGTAGCCGGCGACGTACCAGCGGCCGCGCCAGGCGGCGCAGCCCCACGGTTGAAGGCGGCGGTGCTGCGGAGTCCCGTCGCGGGGGCCCATGTAGTCGAAGGCGACGGCGCGGCGCGAGGCGATGGCCTCCAGCAGTGGCGAGAGCGCGGCCTCGGTGCCGGGCAGTGCCTTGACCGGGCTGGAGGCGGCGTGGGACTCGACGTCGATGCCGGCGGCGCGGAGCTTTCGCAGGGCCTGGGCGGTCCCGGACTGGAGTTCGGGCTGGTGCCAGAGCCTGGCGGCGGCTGCGACGGCGGCGGCCTCGGCGTCGGTGAATTCGATCTGCGGCAGCTCGAAGTCGCCGCGGGCGATGCGGTAGCCCGGTTCGGTGTCGAAGTAGGGGTCGACCCCGGATTGGAGGGGGACTCCGATGCGGCGCAGCTCGGCCTTGTCGCGTTCGAACTTGCGCTGGAACGCTTCGTGGGCGCGCTTGTCTTCTGGGTCGTGCTCGTAGCCGGGGACGGTCCTGGCGATCTTGCTCGCCGTTTGGAAGCGCCGCGACGACAGCAGGCACAACACCAGGTTCACCAGCCGTTCAGTGCGATCGTTCGACACCTGCCCAGATTATGCCCTCGGGCAGGTGCTCGCCATCCAGGTCGCCCCTCGGCGAGCCGCGCGAGCCGTGCACCGGCCCCGCCCGGCCCCTTGATAGTGTCCGGTCGTGATCAGATGGCGATACGGCACCGTTCGCGCAGTTCGCGGCGGCTGGCGGGGCTGCACCGAGCTGGAGGTCGACGTCGAGGCCCGCGAGAGCGAGGGGGCGTTCTCGTGCCGGGGCCTGGCATATGACGAGCTCGTCGGCGCGCCCGAGGCCGGGGACCGGGTCCTGCTCAACTGCAACGCCATCGCCAAGGGCCTCGGCACCGGCGGATACGCGCTGGTCGTGGCCTTGCCCGATCGGCTCCCGCCGGACGTGGAGGCGCCGGGGCACATCGTCAAGGCCCGCTACACGCCGATGCAGGCGATGCGCCTGGCCGTCGACGAGGACGACTCGCCGCACCGGGCCGCGGTCGAGGGCTGCGAGGACCTCGGCGGGATGCCGGTGGTCGTCGCGGACTTGCATTCGGCGCTCGCTCCGGTCCTCGCCGGAATCCACGCGACCGCGCCGGACGCGAAGGTCGCCTACGTCATGACCGACGGAGGGTCGCTCCCCGCCTGGTTCTCCCGCCAGCTCGACCAGCTCTCGGACCGGCTCTGCACGGTCGTCACGGCCGGGCAGTGCTTCGGCGGGGACCTGGAGGCCACGAACGTCCACAACGCGCTCATCGCCGCGAAGGTCGTCGGCGGAGCCGACATCGCGATCGTCGCCCAAGGCCCGGGAAACCTCGGCACCGGGACCGTCTGGGGCTTCTCCGGGACCGCCGCGGGCGAGGCCGTCAACGCCGCCGCCGTGCTCGGCGGACGCCCCGTGGCCTCGCTCCGCATCAGCGAAGGCGACGCCAGGGAGCGCCACCGCGGCGTCTCGCACCACTCCATGACCGCCTACGGCAAGGTCGCGCTCTCCGGCGCCGACATCCCCGTCCCGGACGAGCTGCCCGCCGAGCTGGAGTCGAAGATCAAATCGCAGCTCGCCGGGCTGCCCGACCGACACCGGCTGGTCGAGGTCGACTGCTCGGGGCTGGTCGAGGCCATGGAGGCGCTGCCGGTGCGGCTGTCGACCATGGGCCGCGGTCTGGACCGCGACCGCGTCTACTTCGTGGCGGAGGCCGCCGCCGGGCGCCACGCCGCGCTCTTGGCGCTCTCGCGCGGCTAGAGAACGAACAGGACGAGAATCCACAGGGCGACCACGCCCGCCAGCGCGAGCGCGAGCACCCAGGTGGGGACCGTGTACTCACCACGGCGGTTGCGTGCGATCTCCTCGCGGATGCGCTCGGTCCTGCGCTTGTAGGCCTCGACCGGGTCCCACAGGCCACGGCGGCCGCCCCGTTCAGGCTCGCGGCCTTCGCGTTGGCCGGAGTCGTGGTGACTCACTGGTTTCCTCACATGCTGGCGATGAGCTTGTCGACGCGTTCATCGCGGGAGCGGAACGGGTCCTTGCACAGCACGGTGCGCTGGGCCTGGTCGTTGAGCTTGAGGTGGACCCAGTCGACGGTGAAGTCGCGCCGCCGCTCCTGGGCCTTACGGATGAACTCGCCCCGCAGGCGGGCGCGGGTGGTCTGCGGCGGCACCTCTTTGGCCTCGAAGACCTCGACGTCGTGGGTGAGGCGCTCGGCCTCGCCGCGGGCCTCCATGAGGTGGTGCAGGCCGCGGCCGCGCCGGATGTCGTGGTAGGCCAGGTCGAGTTGGGCGACGCGCGGGCTGGACAGGGCCAGGCCGCGCTTCTCCCGGTAGCGCTCGATGAGCTTGAGCTTGGCGACCCAGTCGATCTCGCGGGCGACCGAGTCGAGGTCGCCGGTCTCGACGGCCTGGAGGACCCTCCCCCACAGTTCGAGGACGCGCTTGGTGACCGCGTCAGCGCCGCGCTGGTCGACGAAGTCCATGGCCTTCTCGAGGTATTCGCGCTGGATGTCCAGGGCGGAGGCCTCGCGGCCGGAGGCGAGTCGGACCAGGCGCTTGCCGGTGGTGTCGTGGCTGATCTCGCGGATGGCCCGGATCGGGTTCTCCAAGGTGAGGTCGCGCATCGTCACGCCGGTCTCGATCATCCGCAGCACGAGGTCGGCGGAGCCGAGCTTGAGCATCGTGGTGATCTCGTTGATGTTGGAGTCGCCGACGATGACGTGGAGGCGCCGGTAGCGCTCGGCGTCGGCGTGTGGTTCATCGCGGGTGTTGATGATCGGACGCGAACGGGTCGTTGCCGAGGAGACGCCCTCCCAGATGTGCTCGGCGCGCTGCGACAGGCAGTAGCGGGCGCCTCTGGGGGTCTGGAGGACCTTCCCGGCCCCGCAGATCAACTGCCGTGTGACCAGGAACGGGATGAGCACCTCGGCGAGGCGGCCGAACTCTCCGTGGCGGCTGACCAGGTAGTTCTCGTGGCAGCCGTAGGAGTTGCCGGCCGAGTCGGTGTTGTTCTTGAACAGGTAGATGTCGCCGGCTATGCCTTCGTCGTGGAGGCGCTTCTCGGCGTCGATCATGAGTCCTTCGAGTATCCGCTCCCCCGCCCGGTCGTGCTTGACGAGGTCTTCGACCGAGTCGCACTCGGGAGTGGCGTACTCGGGGTGGGACCCCACGTCGAGGTACAGCCGGGCGCCGTTGCGGAGGAAGACGTTGGAGGAGCGCCCCCAGCTGACGACGCGCCTGAAGAGGTAGCGGGCCACCTCGTCCGGGGAGAGGCGGCGCTGTCCCCTAAATGTGCAAGTGACCCCGTATTCGGTCTCTAGTCCGAAAATGCGCCTGTCCATGTCGAAACCCTACCCCGATTCGTATGAGGAGAACACCCCCCGCGATCAAACGGTCCCAGAACGCGACAGGCACTATGGAGCTGTAGACGACTGCCCCGGTCGGGCCGGCGACGACCATCCACATGAGTGGGATCGATCCGCGTCGCGACCGGAGCGGACTCCGGTTCCGGCCGTCGCCGGCCTTCCCAATGGTTCCCCGCCGCCTGGCCGCGAAAACGCGGTTCGGCGGCGGGGCTTCGGCTCGACGCGTCCGTCAGGACTCGGTCGCCTCGGGGCCCTCGTCGAAGGCCCCGGTCTCGTCGGTTTCGACCGAGGATGCGGATCCTGCGATCGGCATGAGCGCTTCGAGGGCGGCGCCCTCGATGCGGCGGAAGACCCGGCCGGGACGGGCTCGTTCGAGCATCGCCACCTCCATGACGTCGGTGGTGAGCTCCCGCCTGGAGCCGTTGTCGCCCCCGGAGGTGAGGGCGCTCAGCGCCAGTGCGAACGCGTCGGCCAACGGCGCGTTGAAGTCGTGCCCGACCTTGAGGACCTCGACGAGCTGGTCGGCCTGGCCGCCCATGGCGAGGTAGCCCGGTTCGTCGAGGATCGACCCGTCGAATGTGAGCCGGTAAAGCTCATCGTCCTCGGGGGCGGACCCGACGCCGGCTACGCAGATCTCGACCTCGAACGGCTTGGTCTGCTCGGTGAAGATCGATCCGAGCGTCTGGGCGTAGGCCTTGGCCAGCGAGGCGGCGGTGACGTCGCGGCGGTCGTAGGAGTAGCCGCGGAGGTCGGCCATCCTGACGCCCGCGGTGCGCAGGTTCTCCAGCTCGTTGTACTTGCCGACGGCGGCGAAGCCGATACGGTCGTAGAGCTCGTAGAGCTTGTGGAGGGCCGTCGAGACGTTCTCGGCGACGAAGAGGACCCCGTCGGCGCAGGAGAGCACCACGACGTTGCGTCCGCGCGCGATGTTCTTGCGGGCGTATTCGGACCGGTCCCGCATGATCTGCTCGGGACTGGTGTAGAACTGCATTCCCATGTCCGTGGTCCTCTCAGCCGTAGGGGTTCTCGGTGCGGGCGGCGATGACCTCGCGTGCCACTTCGGCCACGGCGGCCTCGTCGACTCGCTTGGTGCCTTCGGCCGTGGCGGTCATGACGACCGGGTAGAGGTCGCGGGTGGGGTCGGGTCCTCCGGTGGCGGAGTCGTCGTCTGCGGCGTCGTACAGCGATTCGACGGCGAGTTTGACGCACTCCTCGGAGCTCAGTCCCCGCCGGAAGCGCTTCTTCAGCGCGCTCTTGGCGAATATCGATCCCGAGCCGATCGAGTCGTAGTCTCGCTCCTCGTAGATGCCGCCCACGACGTCGAAGCTGTAGATCTTGCCGGCTTCGGCTTCGGCGGCGTCCTGGTCGTATCCGGCCAGCAGGGGGACGACGGCGAGGCCCTGGAGGGCGATGCCGAGGTTGCCCCTGAGCATCGTGGCAAGCCGGTTGGCCTTGCCGCTCAAGGTCAGCGGCGCGCCTTCGATCTTCTCGTAGTGTTCGAGTTCGACCTGGTAGAGCTTGACAAGCTCGATGCCGAGGCCGGCCGTCCCCGCGATGCCGATCAGCGAGTAGCCGTCGGCGGCGAAGACCTTCTCGATATCGCGGCTGGAGATGTAATTGCCCATTGTGGCTCGTCGGTCGCCCGCCATCACGACGCCCTCGGCGGTCTTCATGGCGACGATCGTGGTCGCATGCGCGCTCACCTCGGCATAGTCCCCCGGCGGCAGCGGGCGTCTGCCCGGGAGCAGCTCGGGGGCGGCCTGGATCAGAAACTCCGAGAACGAGGAGGTTCCAGCCGTCATATACGCGTTCGGTAGCTTGCCTGGGATTCCTTCACCTGTCACGACTTGACCTCCCTATTTCCATATTCAATAGCGCGGCCCGTGTTCGGTGGCCTGTCGAACCGAAGGGCCGTCGGTGGTGCAGAGCACCTGGTGCGTCACCAAACTACAGCCGACGAGCTTCGCTAGACCGGCCGATCTTGAGCCGGTCATCGTCGCCAGGACGCACCAGGCAACCCTTTGTCCACTGGCAGGGGGCCTTCTACTGGCCGCCCTTTTGCACGAACGAGCGGACGAATTCCTCGGAGTTGGTCTCCAGGACATCGTCGATCTCGTCGAGCAGGTCGTCTACTTCCTCGGTGATCTCTTCGTGACGCTCGGCAATCTCGGGGTCGACAGCGGCCTCTGTGGCCTCGGCGTCAGTGTCCTGCCGTGACCGCTGCGACTGCGACTGCCCGCCGGAGTCCTTCGCTGCCATCGCTTTTCCCTTCTACCTTCGAACGCCGGCCTTCGACCGACGGTGAATAAACCGTACCGCGAAGGTACGACACCACGCCAGATACGACGCCGTTCCGGCCCGCAATATTCCGACGCCCGAAACATCCCACATGGGTGAAAGACGAGCACACAGGGAGATTACGACATCACCGTCCGATGCCGGACGGCTGGGAAATACGCCCAGGGCGAACAGGCCCTACTCGGCGGTGATGACGTCGAGGAGGTCCTTGGCGGCCTCGCAACGGTCGAACAGCTCTCCCACGTGCACCTTGGTGCCTCTCTCCGGCTCCATCATCGGAACCCGCACCAGCGAGTCCGCACCGACGTCGAAGATCACCGAGTCCCAGGACGCCGCAACGACTTCGGACGGGTAGCGGGCGAGGCACCGGCCGCGGAAGAACGCCCGCGTGTCCGCAGGCGGCTCGGTCATGGCATCCATGACCTCGACGTCGGCCAGCAACCGCTGCATCGACCCGCGCTTGACCAGCCGGTGGTACAGGCCCTTCTCAGGGCGCACGTCGTGGTACTGCAGGTCGATCGCCTGGAGCTTCGACGCGCCCCAGTCGAGATCCTCGCGCTCGCGGTATCGGTTGAGCAGCGAGAGCTTCGCCGGCCAGTCGAGCATGTCGGACAGCTCGGACGGGTCGCGGGCCAGCGCGTCGAGCACGTGGGCCCACTTGTCGAGGACTTCGCGCGTGTCGGGGTCGGCGTCCGCGCCGCAGTAGTCCTCGGCCTGTTCCAGGATCGACTGTTGCAATTCGACGGCCGTCATCCGCTTGCCGTTGCGCAGCTCGATCTTGTGCGACAGCGACGGGTCGTGGCTGACCGCGCGCAGCTCGGCGACGGGCTCGCTGATCGCCAGGGAGCCGTCGAAGGCGCCGGCTTCGATCATCGACAGCACGATCGAGGCGGTGCCGACTTTGAGGAACGTGGCGTTCTCGGCGAGATTCGCGTCGCCGATGATGACGTGCAGGCGCCGGTAGCGCTCGGCGTCGGCGTGCGGCTCGTCGCGGGTGTTGATGATCGGCCGCTTGAGCGTGGTCTCCAGGCCCACCTCGACCTCGAAGAAGTCGGCCCGCTGGGAGATCTGGAATCCGGCCTCGGAGGCGTCCTGGCCGATGCCGACGCGCCCGGCCCCGCAGAACACCTGGCGGGTGACGAGGAACGGCGTGAAGTGGGAGACGATCTCGGAGAACGGGGTCTGGCGCGACATGAGGTAGTTCTCGTGCGCGCCGTAGGAGGCGCCCTTGTTGTCGGTGTTGTTCTTGTACAGGTTGATCGGACCGATGCCGGGCGTGTGGGCGGCGCGGTGCGCCGCCTCGGCCATGGTCATCTCGCCGGCCTTGTCGAACAGGACGATCTCGCGCGGGTTGGTGACCTCGGGCGTGGAGTATTCGGGGTGGGCGTGGTCGACGTACAGCCGCGCGCCGTTGGTGAGGATGACGTTGGCCAGACCGGTGTCCTCGTCGGCCAGGTTCTCGGCCGGATCATAGAGGGCGCCGGTGTAGGTGAAGCCGCGCGCGTCGCGCAGGGGCGTCTCCTCTTCGTAGTCCCACCGCGCCCGACCTCCCTTCGACAGCTCGGGACGCGCGGCGTAGGCGTTGACGATCTGGGAAGAGGTCACCATCGGGTTGGCCCCTGGCTGGCCGGGCACGCTGATCCCGTATTCGATCTCAGTGCCCATAATGCGGCGTACGGTCATGCCTTTGAGCGTAGTCCGTCGTTCGCCGCAACGGCTCCTTGCGACCGCTTCCAATCGGATTTATGCGATTCGGGCTTGCCTGAGCGCCTCCGGACCTGCCGAATCCTCGATCTCGCAAATCGATCCGTCTCTGCCGCATACGATCACCTCGATGGGGAGGATGAGGGAGGCGCATCAGGACCAGGGGTTCACTCGCTCCTACCTGCCGAACGAAAGTCCGTGGACGCGTATCACCGGCGGCGATCCGCGCTCGGTGCTGTGGCTGCGCCTGCTCCCGCTCCTGGCGATGACGCCGCTGGTCTTCTTCGCCATCGACCCCGACTTCCTGCGCTACACGTACCTGATCTTCACCTTCCCGGTGCTGACCGCGCTCGTCAACGGCCCCGTAGCGACCACGTTGGCAGTCCTGGCTGTGGCCACGTTCGTCGCTTCGGGCAGGAATGCGTTCGGCCTGCTGGAGCTGCCGGCGAGCGGCTGGCCCGACGTGATCGCGATCCTCTCACTCGGCTCGCTGTCGGTCCTGCTCGCCTGGATAAGGGACCGGGTGGTGCTTCGGCTGCTGAAGATGACCAGCGTCGCCGAGACGACGCAACTGGCGATCCTGCCCGAGCTCCCCGAGCACGTCGGGCCGCTCAAGGTCGCCTCGGCGTACCGGACCGCCGCGGGAAGTCCGGGACTGGTCGGCGGCGACTTCTTCGACGTCCACCGCACCGACCACGGGATCCGCCTCGCCATCGGCGACGTCCAGGGCCACGGCCTGAGCACGGTCCGCATCACCGAGGCGGTCCTCGGCAGCTTCCGCGAGGGCGTCCTGGACGATCCGGATCTGACGGCTCTGGCCGCGCGCCTGGAGCGACGGGTGGCGCTGGACAACCGCGGGCGCAGCGAATGGGAGCAGACGTTCGCGACCGCCGCCCTCATCGAGATCCCTCCCGGGGAGCACCTCGTACGCGTGATGCTGTGCGGGCACCCGCCGCCGCTGATCGTCCACGACCGGACCGAGCCGCTCTCACCCAAGCCTCGGCCGCCGCTGGGTCTGGCGGAATTCGGTCCGACGTCCGCCGAGGTGCTAGAGCGACCACTGCGCCCCGGCGCGCTGATCATCGCCTACTCCGACGGTCTGGTCGAGGCGCGCAACCGCGCCGGGGAGAACTTCCCGCTGATCGACCTGGTCGACAGACACGTGAGCGAAGGCGAGCGGGATCCGCACCGGCTGCGCGCGCGGCTGCGCCACGACTTCCGTACCGGCCGCTACGTCCGCTCGGACGACACGACCCTGCTGATCACGCGGTTGGTCGGAGACGCCGATCGGCCGGCGGGTTAGCCCGCCGGCCGATCGGATCACTCACTCGGTGCCGGATGCAGCCCCGCGCTACAGGTACTGACCGGTGTTCGACACGGTGTCGATGCTGCGGCCGGAGTCGGAGCCCTTGCCGGAGACGAGCGTGCGGATGTAGACGATCCGCTCGCCCTTCTTGCCGGAGATCCGCGCCCAGTCGTCGGGGTTGGTGGTGTTCGGCAGGTCCTCGTTCTCGCGGAACTCATCGACGGTGGCGTCGATGAGGTGCGTGAGCCGCAGTCCCTTCGACTGCGATGTCAGGAAGTCCTTGATCGCCATCTTCTTGGCCCGGGCCACGATGTTCTCGATCATGGCGCCCGAGTTGAAGTCCTTGAAGTACAGGACCTCCTTGTCCCCGTCCGCGTAGGTGACCTCCAGGAAGCGGTTCTCCTCGACCTCGGAGTACATCCGCTCGACCACCGCCTGGATCATCGAGGACACCGTGGCCTCGCGGTCCTTGTCGTGCTCGGCGAGGTCGTCGGCGTGCAGCGGCAGGTTCTGGGTGATGTACTTCGAGAAGATCTCCTTCGCCGACTCGGCGTCGGGCCGCTCGATCTTGATCTTGACGTCCAGGCGGCCGGGCCGCAGGATCGCCGGGTCGATCATGTCCTCGCGGTTCGAGGCGCCGATGACGATGACGTTCTCCAGGCCCTCCACGCCGTCGATCTCCGACAGCAGCTGGGGGACGATGGTGTTCTCCACGTCGGAGGAGACTCCTGAACCGCGGGTGCGGAATATCGAGTCCATCTCGTCGAAGAACACGATGACCGGCATGCCTTCGCTGGCCTTCTCACGAGCGCGCTGGAAGACCAGGCGGATGTGCCGCTCGGTCTCGCCGACGTACTTGTTCAGCAGCTCGGGGCCCTTGATGTTGAGGAAGTAGCTCTTCGAGGAGGCCTCCTCACCGCGCATCTCGGCGACCTTCTTGGCCAGCGAGTTCGCGACGGCCTTCGCGATGAGCGTCTTGCCGCAGCCGGGCGGGCCGTACAGCAGCACGCCCTTGGGGGCGCGCAGCTCGTGCTCGCGGAACAGGTCCGCGTGCAGGAACGGCAGCTCGACGGCGTCCCGGATGAGCTCGATCTGGCCGTCGAGCCCGCCGATGTCGTAGTAGTCGACGTCGGGGACCTCTTCGAGGACGAGCTCTTCGACCTCGCTCTTCTGGATCCGCTCGTAGGCGTAACCGGCCCGCGGCTCGATCATGATCGAGTCGCCGGCGCGCAGCGGCGAGTTCATGAGGGCGTCCGACAGCAGCACGACGCGCTCCTCGTCGGCGTGGCTGGTCACCAGCGCCCGGTCGGGCGGCCCTCCGTCGTTCGTCTCGATGAGCTCCTTGAGCGTCACCACCTCGCCGATGCGCTCGTACTGGAGCACCTCGACGACGTTCATGGCGTCGTTGAGCAGGACTTCCTGGCCGCGCTCGAGCTCGTCGACGTCAATCGACGGGGCGAGCGCGACACGGAACTTCCTCCCGGAGGTGAAGACGTCCACGGTCCCGTCCTCACGGGCTCCGAGGAAGACGCCGTATCCGGACGGCGGCTGCGCGAGCCGGTCGATCTCCTCCTTCAGTGAGACGATCTGCTCGCGGGCCTCCTTCAGGGTCGCCACGAGTCGTTCGTTCTGGTCCGACAGCCGATCGATCTGGGACTGAGCGGCGGCGAGCCGCTCTTCCAGAATGTGGACATGCCGGGGTGTTTCGGTGAGTCGACGGCGAGCCGCGGCCAGTTCCTCTTGGAGCTCTTCGACCTGTCCTGACAGTTCGTCGTGCTCTGAGTCCCGGCCCAGTCCCTGTCGACGGTCATCGTTGCTTCGTGCCACGGATCACACCTCCCGAGTGAGGGTCCTACTCCAACCGTAGCTGGCTGGGGACGCCAATAGTAAGACTCGACACCGACATTGCGCTACATTCTCGGCTGCAATTAATCTGGGGGACATGGCTGAGGAACGTGAACTCGAAGTGTCGATCGACCAGGACGCCTGCACAGGGGATGGATTGTGCGTCCAGTACGCCCCCGATGTGTTCGAGTTCGACATCGACGGCCTCGCCTACGTGAAGAACGCAGACGGCGACCTGTTGACTACGGAGGGTTCGCAAACGCGAGTCCCCGAGCGCCTGCGTCTGGACATTGTGAACGCGGCTCATGACTGCCCCGGAGAGTGCATCTACGTCCGCGGCAGCGCCGACAAGGCGCCCGTCGCCGGGCCCGGGGCCGACGCCGATTAGGACGGTCTTGCGTTGTCAGGAATCCGACTCGGATACCTCGGCCGCCTGCGCGATCCGGGCGTTGCGCTCGCGCAGGGCCTGCTGGCCCTTCGACGGCTTGTACTTCCGCGTCGGCGCGACAGTGCCCGGCGCGAGCTTCCTGGCGGTGACGAGGAACGCGGTGTGGGCGACCATGCGGTGATCCGGGCGCACCGCCAAACCCTCCAGGTGCCAACCGCGCAACATCGTCTCCCACGCCTCCGGTTCGGTGAAGGTCCGGCGCCCCCGCAGAGCCTCGACCAGCTCGGACATCTGCGTCGTGGTGGCGACGTAGCCGATGAAGACGCCGCCGGGCCGCAGGATCCGGTCAACAGTGTCCAGGGCGTCCCAAGGACTGAGCATGTCGAGGACGACGCGGTCGACCGGTTCCAGGTCGGCCTCGGCGACGTCGCCGACCGTCAGCGTCCAGTTGTCGGGCGCCTTGCCGTACCACCCGGCGACGTTCTGACGGGCGATCTCGGCGAAGTCCTCGCGCAGCTCCCAGGAGTGGACGTGGCCCTCCGGCCCGACCGAGCGCAGCAGCCAGTTGGTGAGCGCGCCCGAGCCGGCACCGGCCTCGACTACGCGCGCGCCGGGGTAGATGTCTCCGAAGGTGAGAATCTGGGCGATGTCCTTGGGATAGATGACCTGCGCCCCGCGCCGCATCGACAGCCCGTAGTCAGGCAGGAGCGGGCGCAGCGCCAGGTAGGCCGTGCCGCCCGAGGAGGTCACGGTGACGCCGTCGGGCCGGCCGATGAGGTCGTCGTGCAGGATTTGGCCGCGGTGGGTGTGGAAGACGCCACCTTCGGCGAGGGTGATGGTGGCCTTGCGGCCTTTCGCGTCGGTCAACTGGACGCGGTCGCCCGCCTTGAGCTCGTCTGACACGGTCGTGTTCTCCTTCGGATAGGCCCGAAGCATCTTAGCGGAGGGCGCGGACGACGTCGGCGGTGTAGAGCAGCCCTGTCAGACGGCCCTCCTCGACCACGAAGTACTCCTCGGCGCGGCTGCGCCCGATCGCGTCGACCAGGGCCTGGCCCCGCAGTCCCGCCTCGATGCCGGGGATCGGCCCGGCCGAGCGCAGCAGTCCGTCCAGGGGCATGGACGCGACCTGGTCGGAGGGGACGGCCTCGGCCGCGACACGGTCCAGGATCCCGACGGGCCGTTCGGCGACGGCCACGACCTCGCGGCCGTCGGCGGCGGCCAGAGCCTCGCCGAGGGTGGCCGAGGCCGGTACGACCGCGACGGCGCGGGCCAGCGCGGCGGCGTCCAGACCGTTGATCTTGGGTCCCATGCTCCCGGCCTTGATCGCGGAGGTGGCCCCTCGCCACAGTTCGAAGGCGACCAGGGCGAGCAGGATGAGGCCGAACCAGCTGAACCATCGGTTGGCGAACAGCCACAGTCCGCCTCCGGCGGTGCCGAGGGCGACCAGCCGCCCGGCCCAGCCGGCGAGGCGGTATCCGGTCCACCGATCGCCGGTGGCGGCCCAGATGCCGGCCTGGACGGCCTTGCCGCCGTCGAGCGGCAGTCCGGGCAGGAGGTTGTAGACGGCGACGAGGAGGTTCGCGACGCACACCTGGAAGGACAGCTGCCAGGGGAGCGAGCCGGGATCGGTCACGGCGAGGCCCGCCAGTCCGGCTGCCCCGAGGAAGGCCGAGACGGCCGGTCCGGCCAGTGCGATCGCAGCGGCGGTGCCGGGCCGGGCTGCCTCGCGGTCCATCTCGGTGAAGCCGCCGAGTGCGTCGAGGTTGATCTGGCGCACCCCGATGCCGGCGCGCAGGCTCACCAGGGCGTGGCCGAGTTCGTGGAGGAACACGGAGACGAGCAGGGTGACGGCGAACAGTGCGGCGACGAGGTAGGAGGTGCCGTCGCCGATGCCGGGGACGGAGCGGCGCACTATCGGGGCGTAGACGGCGACGACCATGGCGGCCAGGAGCAGCCAGGTGTAGCCGAGGACTACCGGGATCCCCCGGACTCGGCACAGGGTGAATCCGGAACGGCGGAACGGCATCACTGTCGACATCGGCGGCAATGCTACGCGTCGTGCTCGGGCCGTCAGTTCGGGCGCGCTCTGAAGGCGTAGGTCGCGTACGGCATCGCGAAGGCGCCGCGTCCGGCGAGTCGGGGGTGGTTCGCGACCAGGTCCTCGACGCCGGCGGTGATCTCGCGTCTGCGCCCCGGGTCGGCGGTGAGGTAGACCGAGCGGGATTGGACGAGGCGGAGGAGGCCGGGTCCGTCGAAGGTCTTCTCGTGCCGGAAGATCCGGACTTCGGGGTCGGCGAAGTGCGGGCCGAAGAATCCGGGTTCGGCGGCGGCTTGTGCGGTGCGTTCGCCTTTGGAGGCCCCGATGATGCCCGTGAGCGCCGCGACCCAGTCGACAGTCTCGTCGCGGGTGTTCCAGATGGGGGCGAGGACGCCGCCGTCTCGAAGGACGCGGCGGATCTCGGGGAGGGCGCGTTCGCGATCGAACCAGTGGAAGGCCTGGCCGGCCGTGACGGCGTCGGCCGAGGCGTCGGAGATAGGGAGGTCTTCGGCGCTCCCTTGGAGGCCGGCGGCGAGGCCAGGGCCGGCGGCGGTGAGGGTCCCGAGCATCTCGGCGTCGGGTTCGACGGCGGTGACACGGTGGCCCCGGGCCATGAGGCCGCGGGTGAGCAGGCCGGTGCCGGCGCCGACGTCGATGACGTCGAGCCGATCGTCACCGAGCATCCAGCCGAGGGCTTCGGCGGGATAGGCGGGGCGGGTGGCGTTGTAGAGCTCGGCGGCCTGTCCGAACGACAGGGCCTGCTCGGGGGAGGGTGTCGCGTCGGTGCTCATGATTAAACAGTACACCCGTTATGTTTTCTTGGCGACGGTCGGGCGGCCTCGTGTTCGCGAGCGCGGACGTCATAGGCTTAGAGGATGCCGCAGGCCACCCGTCCGACCCAGTTGTCACCCTCGCGCGCCCTCGACTTCCAGCAGTGCCCGCTGCTGTATCGGCTCCGCGCGGTCGACCGACTGCCCGAGCCGTCCTCGAAGGCGCAGGTCCAGGGGACGCTCGTCCACTCTGTGCTGGAGCGCCTCTACGAGGTCGAGGCGGGCAGGCGCACCCCCGAGGAGGCGCTGGCACTGATCGAGCCCGAGTGGGCAAGGCTCCAGGCAGGCGAGGACGTCTCCGAACTGTTCAACGGCCTCGACGACGAGTCGGCGTGGCTGCGCGGCGTGCGCCGCCTGGTCGAGACCTACTTCAGCATGGAGGACCCGACGAGGCTGGAGCCGTACCGGACCGAGTGCCTTGTGACGACCACGCTCGACGACGGCACCCGGCTCAAGGGCTTCATCGACCGCGCCGACGTCAACGGCGACGGCCTGGTGCGCCTGGTCGACTACAAGACCGGACGCCGCCCGCCCGAGCGGTTCTGCGAGAAGCCGATCTTCCAGATGAAGTTCTATGCGCTCGTGTGGTGGCGCACCCGCGGGACGGTCCCGAAGCTGCTGCGGCTCATGTACCTCGGGGACGGGCAGTTCCTCGACTACTCCCCCACCCTCGCCGAGCTGGAGAGCTTCGAGAAGGGGCTGAAGGCACTGTGGGCGACGATGCGCGAGGCGATCGCCACCGGCCGGTTCCGCGCTCAGAAGTCGAAGCTGTGCGACTGGTGCGCGCACCAGCAGCGGTGCCCCGAGTTCGGGGGCGAGCCGCCGAGCTATCCGCTGCCGACGGTCCTGCCCGGCCTGGAGATGCCTCCTACCTGAGACGGAGACGGGAGTCGTTCTCGCGTTCGATGAGTTCGGTCAGCCCGACCGCTACGGTTGGAACGTGCAAGCCGCCGAACGCCTCAGAAGCCTCCGATGTTGGTTCCACGAGCGCCCGTTCCTTTCCGACACTCTCTTCGCGGCCGCCATGGCGGTCATGTACCAGGGCTTCTATCTGGCCTCGGTCCAAATCACCCCCGACATCGGCTTCTCGTGGGCGGACGCCGGCATGCTCCTGGTCCCGTTCACCTCGATCTGCCTGCGCCGCAAATGGTTCTGGGGCGCCGTCGGACTGTCGCTCACCATTCTGATCGTCGCGGTCACCGTCGAGCCGCTCCGGACCCTCGGCGCCGACAGCGGCATCGGCTTCTTCGTCCTGACCTACACGGCCGCGGTCTATCGGACGCTGCCTCGCGCGCTCATCGCGAGCGCGGTGATCTGGCTTCCGGTGGCGGGCGTCGTCTACTTCCTGGGGCTCGGCGAGGGCGACCACCTCACCGGCACAGTCCTCGTACTGATCAACCTGGTGCTCGCGGCGACGGTGTTCTGGATCGGCTGGGTGATGCGCAACCGTCGCGAGAAGGTCGAGGAGCTGTCCGACCGTGCCCGGATCGCCGAGCAGAGCCAGGAGGCTCTGGCCGCGCAGGCCGTGGCCGACGAGCAGCGGCGCATCGCCCGGGAGCTGCACGACGTGGTGGCCCACCACATCTCGGTCATCGGCGTCATGTCCGAGGGCGCCAAGCGGGTGCTGCGCACCGATCCGGACACCGCCGAGGAAGCGCTGACGACGGTCAACCAGACCGCCCGCACCGCCCTGCGGGAGATGCGCGACATCCTCACCGTCCTGCGCCAGGGCCAGGAGGATCCGGGCAACGCCGACCTGGAACCGCAGCCGACGGTCGACTCGCTGCGCGCGCTGGTGGCCCAGACCAAGGAGGCGGGGTTGCCGGTGCGCTACAACGTACGCGGCGCGGAATACCCGTTGCCGACCGGCGTGAGCCTCGCGGTCTACCGGATCGTGCAGGAGGCGCTGACCAATACGATCAAGCACGCCGGCCCGAAGGCGAAGGCCGGCGTCGTGGTCGACTACGGTGAACTGCAGTTCAGCGTGTCCATAGGCGACTCCGGTCGTGGGGCTCCGGTCATGACCGGCTTCAGCGGCGGCCACGGCCTCATCGGCATGAGGGAGCGCGCGACGCTGTACGGCGGCACGCTCCAGGCCGGGCCGCAGTCCGGCGGAGGCTACCTCGTCGAGGCCCGGTTCCCCAAGAACGCCCACCTCCAGGGAGTGAAGCGATGAGCGAGCGTCCGATCCGGCTGCTGCTGGCCGACGACCAGCAGTTGCTGCGCGCCGGATTCAAGATGGTACTCGGCGCCGAGCCCGACATCGACATCGTCGGCGAGGCCTCAGACGGCTTCGAGGCGTTCGACCTGACCAGGAGGCTCGTGCCCGACGTCGTCCTCATGGACATCCGCATGCCGCGCCGCGACGGAGTTGCCGCCACCTCCGACATCGTCGAGGCGTCATTCAAGGCCAGAGTACTGGTATTGACTACATTCGACCTCGACGAATACGTCGTCGGCGCACTGCACGCCGGCGCCGCCGGCTTCCTCACCAAGGACGCCCCCGCAGCCGATCTGGTCGAGGCGATCCGCACCGTCCACCGAGGAGGAGCCGTGGTGGCCCCGCACATCCTCTCGACGCTGCTGGGCCGCTTCGCCGAACACCACCGGCCGGAGAACGCAAAGGCCCCCGCGCTGCTGAAGACGCTCACCGCCAGGGAGCGGGAAGTACTCATGCTGCTGGCCAAGGGCCTGACGAACGCCGAGATCGCCGACTCCCTCACCGTCGGCGAGACCACCGTGAAGACCCACGTCGGGCACCTGCTCACCAAGTTGGGTGTGCGCGACCGGGTCCAAGCGGTCGTCCTCGCTTACGAGAGCGGCCTGGTCACACCCGGCAGGTAAGTAGTACTCGGGTACCGCCTCCTACACCTCAAGTCGGATGCCAAGACCGTCCTCAAAGCGGATGCGTCCCCGCCGAACCTCCCATAGGGTCGAACCATGATCAAGGAAGTACCGCGATGCTAATTGACATCATGTATGATGTCATAATCTGATGCATCGATGTCATTCAACTTCAATTTTCGGAACACCGCCACCATCACCGAAAGAGAGCGCGTCGTGTCCACCGCATCCCCTGTAAAGACCGCCGCCGTCGCAGCCGAAGGCCTCTGGAAGGCCTACGGCTCCGGTGAAGCACAGGTCGTCGCCCTGCGCGACGTCTCGGTCGAATTCTCCTCGGGCGCCTTCACCGCCATCATGGGCCCTTCGGGCTCGGGCAAGTCCACCCTCATGCACTGCCTCGCCGGACTCGACACCACCGACCGCGGCACGGTCAGCGTCGGTGACACGACCATCACCGGCCTCGGCGACAAGGCACTCACCAAGCTCCGCCGAGACAAGATCGGCTTCATCTTCCAGCAGTTCAACCTCCTGCCGACATTGACGGCCGAAGAGAACATCACCCTCCCCGCCGCCATCGCCGGCACCAAGGCCGACCCCGACTGGATCAAGCGCATCATCCACACCCTCGACCTGGCCGACCGACTCGACCACAAACCGACCGAGCTGTCCGGCGGCCAGCAGCAGCGCGTCGCCTGCGCCCGCGCCCTCGCCTCCCGCCCCGAGGTCGTCTTCGCCGACGAACCCACCGGCAACCTCGACACCCGCTCGGGAGCCGAGGTCCTCAAGTTCCTGCGCACCTCTGTCGACGAGTTCGACCAGACCATCGTCATGGTCACCCACGACCCGAACGCCGCGGCCTACGCCGACCGGGTCATCTTCCTCGCCGACGGCCAGGTCGTCGAGGAGATGAACGAGCCGACCGCCGACGCCATCATCGACAAGATGAAGCACTTCGAAGAGCTCGTCGCCGCGGCCGAAAGCAAGGTTGCCTGACCCATGTTGCGTGCCACTCTCAAAGGAATGGCCAGTCGCAAAGCCCGACTTGCCCTCACCAGCATCGCCGTACTGCTCGGGACCATGTTCGTCGCCGCGGCCATGATCCTCACCTCCACCATGGACAACTCCGTGCGCGGCGCGATCGCCGACGGCTACTCCAGTGTCGACGCCGTCGTCACCTCGAACGAGGCCGAAACGGACTGGTCGACCGGCCAGGGCACCACCGGAACGGTCCCGGCCGAGATGATCGGCCGAGTCGAATCGGCCCCCGGCGTCACCGACGTCGGGCCGGCAGTCGAAGGCCAGGTCAACGCCATCGGCGCCGACGGCAAGCTCGTCGGCGCCTTCGCCCCGAGCATCGGCTTCAACTGGGAGTCCCTCGACGCCCAGGACGGCTACATAGAGATGCGGGAGGGCGGCGAACCGACCGCGGACGACGAAGTCGCCGTCTCCGGCAAGTTCATCACCGACTCCGGTCTCGAACTCGGCGACACCGTCACCGTCTACTCCTACACCGCCGATCGGGCCGACTACACCATCGTCGGCGTCTACGGCCTCTCCGGCGACCGGGACTCCCTCGCGGGCGAGACGCAGGTCGGATTCACCACCGCCGAAGCCCAGCGGCTGATGACCGAGGGCGAGGACGTCTACACGACCGTCTACGTCGCAGGCGACGTCGACACCGGCGAACTCTCCGAGGCCCTCGGATCGGACTACCGGGTCCAGACCGGCGACGAGGCCAGCGAGGAGGCCGCCGAGGGCTTCGCCGTCGTCGCCGACTTCATGGGCTACATCTTCCTCGGCTTCGGCCTGGTCGCCGTGTTCGTCTCGGTCTTCCTGATCATCAACACCTTCACCATCATCGTCGCTCAGCGCCAAAGGGAACTCGCCTTGCTGCGCGCCATCGGCGCCGGTCGCGGCCAGGTGGTCAGGTCGGTCTTGGCCGAGGCGCTCGTCATCGGCGTGATCGCCTCCATCATCGGCCTCGGCCTCGGAGTCCTGCTCGGCTGGGGCCTGTCGCAACTGGTCAGCTCCAGCCTCTTCGACGGCCTGCCGGTCGAGCTGCTGGTCCCGCCGACCACGCTGTGGGCACTGGCCGTCGGCATCGGCGTCACCCTCCTCTCCGCACTCGTCCCCGCGACCAAAGCCTCCGGCGTCCCGCCGGTGGCGGCGATGCGCGCGGCGGTCAATCCGCCCAAGCCGTTGCGCACCATCACCATCGCCGGCGCGATCGTGTTCGCAGCGGGAGCGGTCCTGCTCGTGCTCGGCCTGACCGACAACCTCGGCGGCAACACACTGACGGGCATGCTCACCGGCATCGGGATCGCGTTCGTTGGCATCACCATGCTCACTCCGATCATCTCCCGCCCGCTCGTGGCCGGACTCGGCGCGATCATGTCGTGGTCGTTCTCCGGCAAGCTCGGCAAGCTGAACGCCGGCCGCAACCCGCGGCGCACCGCCATCACCGCCTCGGCGCTCATGATCGCCGTCGCGCTCATCACCGGTATCGCGTCGCTGGTCTCCAGCATCAAGGCCACCACTTCCGAAGTACTGGACCTGAACCTCAACTCGGACCTGATCGTCAGCGGCGCCCAAGGCGGGGCCAACCTCCCGTCGTTCTCGCGCCAGACCCTCGCCGAGCTGCGGGGACTGCCGGATGTGGACCAGGTCGGGGACGTCTACATCGACTTCTTCGGCACCCAGGTCGACGGGCAGGACGCGCCGCTCTCCTCAAGCGAGGATTTGGGAGCCAGCCTCGAGGTGTTCGGCGGCACCGTCTCCGAGGGCTCGGTCGAGGATCTGAGCGCCGACGGCGTCGTCATCGACGAGGACACCGCGGACGACCGCGGACTCGGCCTCGGCGACACGGTCGAGGCCACCTTCGGCGACGGCGCCTCCGAGACGCTGAGAGTCGAGGCGATCCTGGACGGCTACGAGCTCACCGACGGGTTCTGGGTCGCGCCCGAGCAGATCGAGCACTTCACCCTGCCGAAGCCGATGCAGGCCTACATCGACGTCGCCGAAGGCGCGGACGTGGCGGCGGTCCAAGAGCAGGTCCGCGACCTCCTCGCCGACGAGCCCGAGGTCGGCGTAGCCAACAACGCCGAATTCGTCGAACAGCAGACCAGCCAGCTCGACTTCATCCTCATCAGCGTCCAGATCCTGCTCATGCTCGCGATCATCATCGCGATCATCGGCGTGGTCAACACCCTCGTCCTGTCGGTCCTCGAACGCACCAGGGAATTGGGCCTGCTCAGGGCCGTCGGCATGACCCGCGGCCAGGCCAGGCTCATGATCACCATCGAGAGCGTCATCATCTGCATGTTCGGCGCGGTGCTCGGCATCGCCGTCGGCATCGGCCTGGGCTGGACGGTCCAGCAGGCGCTCGAATCAGAGGGCCTGACGCAGTTCGCGCTGCCGTGGCTCCTGATCGTGGTCTACCTGATCGCCGCCGTGGTAGTGGGCCTACTCGCCGCCATCGCCCCCGCAGCCCGCGCAGCGAAGCTCAACGTCCTGGGGGCCATCGCCTACGAATAGCTTCACTCTCAAAGGAAACCGGAAAGGAGGGGGTGGCGCCGAGCGCCTCCCCCTCCCCCGCTTCATCGACGCGACGGTGCCTCCGCCGCACCGACCCTGCTCATCGTCGGCTGCCTCGCCGCGGCGGTCCCGGCGGGACCGATGGCGGCCATCGCCCCGGCGATTCGCGCCTCCAAGGTCTACATCCTCAGCGCGATCGCCTTCGAATACGCCTTACCCACAGGAAACCGGGAAAACCAGGGGGCGGCCGATGCCGGCCACCCCCTTCGCCGTCAGATCAGCTGGCAGGTTTCACCGATCCGACCTTCTTCAGGTTCGCCATGTCCTCCAGTAGGAGACCGGAGGACACCGAACTCGGAGAATTTTAGTCCAGTTCTGGAGTTCTACGTCGCGAAACGTCGCAAATGCCGTGTACTCGGGATCGCGCTGTCACGAGAGGCCCTCATCGACCCGCACGTCGAGCGCCCGCAGGATTCGGGCCAGGGCGATATAGGTCGCCCCGGCCACGGTCAATTCCGTTTGCTGAACCGGATCGAAGTGCGCCGCAAGCAGATCCGACTGGAATGCAGCGCCGGTGCCGAGATGCTCGGCGTACTGGAGCACGGCCCGTTCGGCATCACCGAAGCAATCTGCTGAGCGCCATTCGGCGAGCCGATCCAGTTGCTCGCCGCTCACCCCCGCTGCGATCGCCATGGGCAGGTGATGGGCGAGTTCGTATGCAGAGCCTTCGATCTGGGCGAGCCGGCAGATGAGCAGCTCCCGCGAGGCCCGAGAAACCGAGGCCTCGTAACGAACGGCGTGGATGAGATCGAGCATCGGCCCCAGCAGTCGGGGAGCATGAGAGAGCGCCCGATGCAGGTTGATGGGTTCTCGCCCGACGGCGGCCAACCGCCGCTCGGCCGATTCCGGAATGGGCACCTCGGGGAGCCGCGAGACTGAACCAGTGTACACTAATGTGACCTGCCTAACTTGTGATGCGCATTACGAGCTATGAATCGATGTGCGAGAATGTGAGTGAGGGCAACCCCGTCCCACCGAGCCTGCAATGGAGGAGGCCAAATGAGCACGTTCTTCAGTGTCGTTGGAGCTGTCGGAGTCGCGTTCCTACTCGTCAGCGTGTCGGTGATCGCGTTCCTGGTGGCGGGAGCCATCTTCGGCGTCGGAGCCGGGATTTACAAGCTCAGGGACGTCCTGTCCACCTCCTGAGCCTATAGACGCAGACGGGCGGGTCCGCAACCTTTCAGTTGCGGACCCGCCCGAATACAATGCGCTGACAGCCTAACCGCGCACGGCACGGCCGGCTCTTGCCATCTCCGACTACCAACCGCCTCGCGACCGGTACCGCTCGCCGGTTTCCGGGCACGCGAAAACCCCCGCCACAAGGGCGGG
>NZ_JAKZEW010000124.1 GCF_022548875.1 Glycomyces sp. L485
GCTGGTGTGGTCGGCGTGGGGGCGTGCTCGTCTTCGGGGCGTGTGCATCCGCCCGGCCCGGAGCCCGGTTCGGAGTCCTGTTCGGAGTCTCGCTTGGGTCCGGTTCCCGTTCGGGGCCCGTGTTTGGGTCCGGTTCCCGTTCGGGGCCCGTGTTCGGGTCCGGTTCCCTGGTCGGGCTCGCTCCCGGTCCCGGTCCTGGTCTCGGTCTGTGAAGCCGGTGCCGGTGTGGGTTTGGGTGCGGCGTATTTCTT
>NZ_JAKZEW010000062.1:0-492 GCF_022548875.1 Glycomyces sp. L485
CCGAACCCGGACAGGCACCAGCACCGGCCTCGCAGACCGAGCCCGGGACCGGGAGCGAGCCCGAGCGCAACACCGGACCCGAACACGGGCCCCGAACCGGAACCGGACCCAAGCGAGACTCCGAACAGGACTCTGAACAAGGTTCCGCGCCAGGCTCCGGACCGGGCGGACGCTCCCGCCCCGAAGACGAGCACACCCCCACGCCGACCACACCGCCAGCAGCAGCGGCCGTACCGGTCGCGGCGATGCGCCTGGTTCACCCGAAGACGAATGAACCGCTGATCCCGGTGCGCTCGAACCTGATCGATGATCCCATCCCGTTCTTAACCTGCCCGCCGCGGGACGCCGCGGCGGGGAAGGCGCCATATACAGCCGCCAGCTCGAAACCGGAAACGGCTTCGAGCCATTCCCCGTGCCCAGGGCCAAAACAGCAAACCCGAACGGCCCGAGACTCCGTGCTCGACCGGCCCGAACCTCCACACACCCGCAGCC
>NZ_JAKZEW010000062.1:616-16749 GCF_022548875.1 Glycomyces sp. L485
ACCCGACTCCTACCTCGTCATCGCCGCCGCTCTTGGCGCAGAGCAACCATCTGCCCGACACCACTCCCGCCAACGCCCCCGCGCCCATTGCCGGACTCCCCAGGCGGCTGACGGTGGGGACCATTGGGCAGGACGGGATCCGTTGAGCGGGATCAGTGCACACTCGTCACCGCTCACTTCTACGCAGTCTGCACATGCCACCGGGGCCGCCCCGCGCTCGCGAGACGGCCCAGGTTGACGGAGGATGTGCCTAGACGAGCTGCTTCGGCGCGGCGTAGTGGCACGCCGCCCTCGTCCGTCCCTGGTGGTCGGACCGCAGCAGCGGCTCCACCTCGATGCACTTGCGCTGCTCGCCCTTCGACAGGGTCTGGAACAGCGGGCAGCGGGTGCGGAAGCGGCAGCCCGACGGCGGGTTCGACGGGCTCGGCACGTCGCCCACCAGAACGATCCGCTCCCTGGCGCGCTCCTTGCGCGGGTCCGGCAGCGGGATCGCCGACATCAGCGCCTGCGTGTACGGGTGGGCCGGCCCCGCGAACAGCTCGTCGGTCGTGCCCTCCTCGACGATCTTGCCCAGGTACATGACCGCGACCTTGTCCGCGATATGGCGCACCACCGACAGGTCGTGCGACACGAACAGGTAGGTCAGCCCCAGCTCTTCCTGGAGATCCTCCAGCAGGTTGATGACACCCGCCTGGATCGACACGTCCAGGGCGCTCACCGGCTCGTCGAGCATGAGCACCTTAGGCTGCAGCGCCAGGGCCCGGGCGATGCCGATCCTCTGGCGCTGACCGCCGGAGAACTCGTGCGGGTACCTGTCGCGGTGCTCTGGGTTGAGCCCGACGATCTCGATCAGGGACCGCACGCGGTCTCGACCGCCGTTCTTGAACAGGCCGTGGACGCGCAGCGGCTCGGCGATGATCTCGAAGACCGTCATGCGCGGGTCCAGCGACGCCATCGGGTCCTGGAACACCAGCTGGATGTCGCGCCGAATCGGCCGCATCTGCTTGCGCGAGAGCTTGGTCAGGTCCCTGCCCTCGTAGAAGACCTCCCCGGACGTCGGCTCGATGAGGTTCATCAGCAGCCGCGCCGTCGTGGACTTGCCGCAGCCGGACTCGCCCACGAGCGCGAGCGTCTCGTTCGCGCCGATCTCCAGGTTCACGCCCGAGACGGCGTGGATCGCGCCGATCTTGCGCCGCACGACGCCCTTGGAGCGCACCGGGAATTCCTTGACCAGGTCCTTGCCGGCGATGACCGGGCTCGTCGCGGCCTGCGGCGTGTCGAGCATGGCGTTCACATGTCCTCCTGGGAACGGGGCTCCTGCGGGGCTTCGGACTCGACGGCGACTTCGATCTCGGGGTCGGTCGAGTCGGGCGCGAACACGTCCTCGGGCCGTTTGCCCTCCAACTGGTCGGCGAAGTGGCAGGCCGCGACGTGACCGGTGGAGCCGATCGGCAGCAGGTCCGGTTCGACCTCGGCGCAGATGTCCTGGGACATGGGGCACCTGGGTCGGAACGGGCAGCCGGACGGGAGCTTCAGCATGGACGGCGGCGTGCCGTGGACGGGCGTGAGCCGGTGGCCGCGCTCCTCGTCCATGCGCGGCATGGAGCCGATGAGGCCGAGCGTGTACGGCATGCGCGGCTCGTAGAAGATCTCGTCGACCGTGCCCTGCTCGACCGGGCGCCCGGCGTACATGACCAGCACGTCGTCGGTGTGCCCGGCGATGACCCCGAGGTCGTGGGTGATGAGGATGAGCGCCGCATTGACCTCTTCGCGGGCCCGCTCCAGCGCCTCCAGCACCTGCGCCTGCACCGTCACGTCGAGGGCCGTGGTGGGCTCGTCGGCGATGATGACGTCCGGGTTGTTGGCCATGGCGATCGCGATGACCACGCGCTGGCGCATGCCGCCGGAGAGCTCGTGCGGGTAGGCGTCGACCCGCTGGGACGGGTTGGGGATGCCGACGGTGTCGAGCAGGTCGATGGAGCGCTCGCGCGCTTCGGCCCTCTTCACCTCGGGGTAGTGGACCCGGATCGCCTCGGCCAGTTGGAAGCCGACTGTGTAGACCGGGTTGAGGCTGGTGAGCGGGTCCTGGAAGATCATGGAGATCCGCTTGCCGCGCACTTCGGACAGGGCCGCGTCTCCGAGGCCCAGCAGCTCCTCGCCGAGCAGCTTGGCCGAGCCGGTGACCTGCGCGGTCTTGGGCAGCAGGCCCAGGACCGCCATGGAGGTGACCGACTTGCCCGAGCCGGACTCGCCGACGATGCCGAGGCTCTGCCCGCGGCGCAGCTGGTAGGAGACGCCGCGCACGGCGTTGACCATGCCGTCGTCGGTCGGGAAGCCCACGTTGAGGTCGTCGACTTCAAGGACGAGCTCGCCCTTCTCGCCGGCTCCGGGCGAGCCTTCGACTCGCGTGCCGTTGACTGTCAGGTCCATGGCCTATCGCCTCACCATCGTCTGCCGGGGGTCCATCGCGTCGCGCAGGCCGTCGCCGACGAAGTTGATCGTCAGCGCGATGAGGATGACGAAGATGCCCGGAATGTAGAACAGGTACCAGCGTTCGGAGAACGCAGATGATTCTGCCGCCTGGATGAGCAGGCCCAGCGACGTGTCCGGCGCTTGGATGCCCAGGCCGAGGAAGGACAAGGTCGACTCCGACAGGATCGCGAACGCGATCTGGAGGGTCGCCGAGACGATGATGACGCTCATCGTGTTCGGGATGAGGTGCCTGAAGATGATGTGCAGGTCGGATCCGCCGACCGAGCGGGCGGCCTCGATGAACTCCTTCTCCCGCAGGCTCAGCACTTCGGCGCGCACGGCCCTGGAGGTGCCGAGCCAGCCGAAGACCATGAGGATGAGCGCCATGTGCCACCAGGTGGTGCCGCCGCGGACGTTGCCGGCCATGGCTGCGGTGATGACGAGGAACGGGATGACGAACAGGATGTCGACCAAGCGCATGAGCAGAGCGTCGACCCAGCCGCGGTAGTACCCGGCGACGGCGCCGACGACGGCGCCGATGAACGTCGAGCCGAGCGCGACCACCAGCGCCACCTTCAGCGACTGCCCGGTGGCGCGCATGACGGTGCCCATCATGTCGCGTCCGGCCCGGTCCGAGCCGAACGGGTGCTCCGGCGACGGCGGCGCCCACGACGGGATCTCGGTGTGGATGCGGTGGTCCCACTGCCACAGGTAGGGCCCGACGAAGGCGAACAGGACGATCGTGATGAAGCCGATGAGACTGATCACGGCCGCCTTGTGGCGGAAGAACCGCTTGGTGACCAGTTGGAGCTGTGTGCGCTCCTTGGTGGTGATGGCCTCCGCTTCGAAGGCGGTGGTGGTCGTGTTACTCATAGCGGATCCTCGGGTCGAGCACGCCGTACATCAAGTCGGAGATCAGGATGCCGATCAGGACGATGACGCCGGAGATGAACAGGTAGCCAAGCACTGCGAACGCGTCGTTGTGGGTGATGGCGTCGTAGGCGAAGGCGCCGAGCCCCCGCCAGCCGAAGATCCGCTCGATGACGAGCGAGCCGCCCATCGCGGTGGCCAGTCCCAGCGGCGCGAAGGTGGCCACCGGGATCAGGGCGGTGCGCAGGGCGTGGCGGCGCATGACGGTGCCGTTGCGCACGCCTTTGGCGCGGGCCAGGCGCACGTAGTCGGAGTTGAGGACCTCCAGCATCGAGGCCCTCTGGTACCGGGACATCGCCGCGTAACCGGTGAGCATGAGGACGATGGTGGGGATGATCAGGTACGGGATGGCGTCGAGGAACACCTCCCAGCCGTTGCCGTGGAATCCCCGGGTCGAGTCTCGGTAGGTCTGGAAGAACGTCGAGCCGATGGCGTTGTTCGTCTGGACGGCGGCCTCCTTCATCAGCAGGCCGAACCAGAAGGTGGGCATCGACAGGGCGAGGAATCCGATGAAGGTGAGGAGGTAGTCGACCTTGGAGTACTGCTTGACGGCTGAGACCACGCCGGTGAGGATCGCGATGGCGATCGAGGCGACGGTGGCGAACAGGACCAGGCGCAGGGTGATCCAGAAGCGGGAGCCGATCTCCTCGCCGACGTCGATCGCGCTGCCTTCGATCGACGGACCCCATTCGCCCTGCAGGAGTCCGATGTCGCCGTTGGTCTCGCCGATGCCGGTGAGCCACAGCCAGTAGCGTTCGGGCAGCGAGCGGTCGTAGTAGAGCCGTTCCTTGATGTTGTCCACGGTCTCCTGGGGCACCGGTTCCCCGGTGGACTGCTCAAGGATGAACACCTGGTCGGCGACCGGGTCCCCTGAGACGCTCACCAGGACGAACGCGAGCAGGGAGGCGCCGATGAGGACCGGGATCATCATCACGATGCGCCGAATGGTGAATACAAGCATAGTTCCTCGATGATTGCAAAGGCATGGGCGATGGCCTGCGGCGGAGTGGCCCCAGAGGCGAATGCTGCTCGGGCCCGGGCCGACTGCCACGGGCATGGACTATTCGTCGGTGCGCACTCCCCATTCAGCGATGTTGTACAGTGCCCGCTCCTGCGAGGCCCAATTGTCTCGGACGTTGACGAGCTCATCGGAGGCCATGACGGCGACCGGCGTGTCGATGACCGGGAGTACGTAGGCGTCGCCGATCACCTGGGCTACGGCCTCGTTGGCGATCTCGGCGGCCGTGTCGATGTCGAGCGTCCCGTTGAGCCTGTCGAGGATCTCGTCGAGCGCTTCGTCGTCGAGCCCGCCGAAGTTCGAGGAGGACGAGCTCGACCAGTACTGGCTCGCGCCGCCGACGAAGGTCGGGGACGTGGACCAGCCGAACGCGACGATGTCGAACCGGCCTTCGAACAGGGTGGGTCCGAGGTCGGCCGAGGAGAACGGGTCGAGTTCGATCTCGACACCGAGGTCGGCGAGGTTGGCCTGGACGAGCTGGGCGACGACGGCGCGGTCGGCGCGGCTCTCGGTGTAGCCGTATGAGAGGGTCACCGGCTCGTCGTCGGGTGTGCGGAGCCGGTTGTCGGCGTCCCAGCTGTAGCCGGCCGCGTCGAGCGTCCGGCGGGCGAGTTCGATGTCGCCGATGCCCTGGCCGGTGGCGCTCAGCTTGTCGACGAAGTACTCGGACTCGCCCCGGAACAGGTGGTTGCGCTTGCGCTGGGCGTCGGTCTGGACGTTCGCGTAGGTGCGGTCGATGATGTTCTCCACGTCGATCGCCTGGAACACGGCGGTGCGCAGCGCGGGGTCGGACAGGAACTCGTTGTCGGTGTTGAGGTCGATGTGCTCCCAGCCGGGCCCGGGGGCGACCGCGAAGTCGATGCCGTCGGCCGACTGGAGCTGGGAGATGTGCTCGGCGCCGATCGCTACGGGGCTGGCGCCGTCGACGGTGCCCTGCCGCATCTCGGTGATGATCGAGTCGACCGAGTCGAAGGATTCGAGGGTGATCCGGTCGAGGGTGACCTCGGCCGAGCCGGCCCATTCGGGGTTGGGCTCGTAGATCACGAACTGGCCGAGTTCGGCGTCGGTGATCCGGTACGGCCCGGCTGTCCAGGTGGGGACGGTCTCTGAGAAGTGGTCCTGGGAGGCCTTCATCGCCTCGGGGTCCTCGCGCCAGTCGAAGCCGGCATCCTCGGCGATGTGGGCGGGGTGCGACAGGACCTGCTCGTAGCGCCATTCGGCTGAGGAGTAGCCGTCGTCGTAGGTGACGGTCACCGTACTGCCATTGGCGTCGATCGACGCGACGGCGGAGCCGTACGAGGTGGTGGCCGGGGTGCAGCCCGCGCAGAGGGATTCGTCGCCGGAGCGGGCGTACCAGTGGTAGACGAAGTCGTCGACGCCGATGCGGGTCCCGTCGCCCCAGGTGGCGTCGGGGTTGAGTTCGTAGGCGACCTGGACCGGGTCTTCGCTGACCAGTTCGGGATCGGCGGAGAGGAGCCCGTCGTTGAACTGCCATCGGCCTTCCTGGTCGAACTGGCCTTCGAAGGGCCGGACGCCCGCCAGCGCCGAGTTCAGGTAGGCGCTGTTGTCGGCGGCGACCGAGAGGTTCCATCCGGCCCAGGAGCCGTCGATGGCCCAGGTGATCTCGCCGCCGTCGGCCCGTTCGCCCGAGTTGCACGTGACGGGCCGGTCCTCGCAGTCGTCGAATCCGCCGCCGCCAGCCGAGGCGCCTGCGCCGCAGGCCGACAGAACCAGGGTCGCTGCGGCGGGGAGGGCCGCGACGGCCGCGGGTCGGTGCTTGGGACGCATTTTTCTCCTTCGGAAACCATGGTGGGCCCCGTCCTCGGACCGCGGACCGGGCTGGCCGGCCGGACGGTTCGGTGCGGGTCGGCGTCGCCGCGGCCTTGGGGGCGAGCCGGGTGGCGCTGATACAGCCTTCCACGGGATCGGTGCCGTCGGCCTCTCTCGAACTACATATGAGCCTTGTTCGTTATTTGATCGTTATCAGTTGCGGCGGAACGATGGCCGCTACACCGCAGGCCCCGGTCCGCACCACGCTGCCACCGTGATCGAGGTGTGATCGTTTTCGCCTGGTTCGCGAACGGGGAAGCGGGGCCGGCCGAGGGCCGGCCCCGCTTGCGAGAGCCGGGCTCTCATGGGGATTCGGAAGCGGACTGAACCGTTAGCCGGCGGCCCATTCCTGGACGTTCCACAGCGGACCGGCCTGGCTGTTGCCGTTCGGGCCCACGTTCTCCAGGTAGTCGGCCACGATGATGCTCTGCGGCTCGTCGAGGATCGGCAGCTGGACGGCCAGCTCTCCGGCGATCTTGGCGGCCTCGTTGGCCGAGGCGGCGGACGCGTCGATGTCGAAGTTGCGGACGCCCTCGATGGCGGCCTGGAGCTCGGCATTGTCGGTCGGACCGAACATGTACGGCGACTCCGCGCCGAAGAACTGGTTCGGAGCGACCACGAAGGCGGGGTTGCCCGACCAGCCGAAGATGACCATGTCGAACTCCTTGCCGCCGATGACGTCGCCGAGGGCGTTGTCGGCGATCGGGTTGAGCTCGACGGTGATGCCGAGCTCGCCCAGCTGCGCCTGCACCAGTTCCGCGATGGTCTTGCGGATCTCGTCGGAGCCGCCGAACCGGAAGTTGAAGGTCACGGCTTCGCCGTCCGGGCTCATGAGCGTGTCGCCCTCGACGGTGTAGTCGGCGTCTTCGAGCAGGGTCCGGGCGGCGTCGAGGTCGCCGGTGCCCTGCTCGAGAAGGGCGGGGACCTCTTCGTAGTAGGGCGAGCCCTCGGTGAAGAACGGGTTGAGCTTGCGGCTGACGCCGTCGATGCCCTGGAAGTTCCGCTCGATCAGCTCGTTGACGTCGATGGCGGTGAAGACCGCCTGGCGCAGCGCCTGGTCGCTCAGGAACTGGTTCTCGGCGTTGATGTCCAGGTGGATCCAGATCGAGCCCGGGTAGGTCTCGTAGCTGACGTCCTGGGTGTCGTCGAGCTTGGTGAGCTGGTCCATGGTGAAGGTGTTCGGCCATGCACCGTCGATGGTGCCCTGACGGGCCTCGGTGATGATCGACTCGGTGTCCTCGATGACCTCGAGGGTGAGGCTGTCGAGGCTCGGGTCGGCCGATCCGGCGTAATCGGGGTTCGGCTCGTAGCGGATGAACTCGCCGAGCTCGGCGTCGGCCGGAAGGTAGGCGCCGGCCGACCAGGTCGGGGCGTTGGACGCGAACCATTCGACGCTCTCGCCCATCTGGGCCGGGTCGGTGGCCCAGTCCGTGAAGCCGTTCTCCTCGGCGATGTGCGAGGGCATCCGCAGGTACTCGGTGTAGAGCCACTCGGGGTCGGCGTAGCCCTCTTCGTAGGTGATCACGACGGTGCCCTCTTCGGGCTCCTCGATCGACTCGATCTGCGCCCAGCCCTCGGCGCTGACCGTGTCGCACTTCTCGTCGCAGAACTCTTCGGTGGCGGCGCGCTGGTGCCACGTGTAGATGAAGTCCTCGATGCGGATCGGGTTGCCGTCGCCCCAGTTCGCGTCGGGGTTGAGCTTGATCTGAACCTGCATCGGGGCTTCACTCAGGAGCACCGGGTCCTCGGCCACGACCGCGTCGTTGACGACCCACGAGCCGTCTTCGGGGTGGAAGTCGCCCAAGGTGGGCAGCATCGGGGACAGGATCTGGCGCAGGTACGAGCTGTTGCCCGCGCTCGTGTCCAGGTACCAGTTGTTGAAGCTCGACGCGATGGCCCAGGTGACGTCGCCACCTTGCGAGGCGCTGTCATCGTCGCCGCCGCCCCCGCAGGCCGACAGTGCGAGCGCGCCGGCGGTTGCCGTCGCGATGCCCGCGAGCGCTCTCCTCTTGAGAGTCATAGATCTCCTCCGTTTGTCTTGCCGAGGCCGTCGCCGGGTTCTGGAGCGATCACGCTGTCGCCCCGCATGAAACAGTGGGAGCCGCAGGACTCCAGATCAGAGGCAGCGGTCAGGGTCACCCTCGGCGGTGTGTCTGCAACACTAGACATGCCCGATGCCGGAAGCGAGCACCCAGTGACCAACTGGAGTCTATTCGTGATAATTCCGTGATGTTGCGATCCGGGGGGCCGCCCCGTCTCCCACCGTGTTCTTCGTGCGACGACCGGTGTTCGTGATGGCGACGTTACACGAATCCGCTCGTGGAACTCAGGAGTTCATCTGGGGCGGGAGTTGCCTTGTGTGGACGATGGTGAGCCTGGAGACGGCGCGGGTGAGTGCGACGTAGAGGTGCCGCAGACCGACTCCTTCGACGGCCGCTCCATCCGTGGCGGGCGCGGCGACGATCTCGGAGGGCTCTACCACGACGACGTGGTCGTACTCGAGCCCTTTGGCGAGACTGGCGGCGACCGGTTCGACCCGCTCGTTCTCGCCGAGCGCGTCACGCATTTCGTCGACCCGGTGGTCTGCGGCGATGACGCCGACCAGGCCCTCCTCGGCCAGGGCCTTCTCGACGGCCTCGCCCACGCCTCGACGCAGATCGGATGCGGCGATGTATTCGAGAGAGCCGTCCGAGCGGATGGAACGGGCGGGGGCGACGTCGACACCGAGGTGGGGCAGAACGCGGTTGGCCAGCTCGATGATGACGCCGGGGACGCGGAAGCCGGTGGTGAGCTCGGTGAACTCCACTTCAGACTTTCCAAGGTGGGCCATCTGGCCGCGCCAGTCGACGGCGGCCCACGGGGTGGTGCCCTGAGCGAGGTCGCCGAGGACGGTGAGCGACCCGCCGCCCGAGCGGCGGGCGATCGCGCGGCACTGCATCGGGGACAGGTCCTGGGCCTCGTCGATGACGATGTGGCCGTAAGAGTCCGAGGGCGGCGGGAGCTTGAGGTGCGAGGCGATCTCGTCGGCGATCAGGATGTCGGCGGCGGTCGTCTTGAGCGCGCGGCCCTGCGGGGCGATGAGTCCGGCCTCCTCGTCGGTGAGGATGCCCCCGGTGGCGTCGGCGCGGAAGGCCGCATCGAAGTAGAGCTTGCGCAGGACGTTCTTGGCGTTCAGCTTCGGCCAGACCGCGTCGAGGAAGCCCTTGACGGCTTCGGTGCGCTTGAGCTTGGTGGCCCACCTGCCGTCCGGGGAGTGCCCGGCGCGAATCTCCGCCTGGCGCCGGGCGCCCTGGACGATGGCGTCCTCGACGGCCCTGCGGCCCGCGTCGTAGGTGCGGGTGTTGGCGCGGGCGGTGTCGATCGCCTCGTTGAGATAGCGGACGCCGAGGCGCCAGCGCCAGCCGCCGTCGTTGATGAGCAGGCCCTCATCGGCGCTCAGCCCGGCGTCTTCGGCGCGGCCGACGTGCCCCCAGACGGCCCGTTCGCACACGAGCGCCATGCGGGCGTCGTGCTTGACCATCGCCGCCTCGTGGCGGTCGGCGGCGGTGGCGGTGTCGGCCTTCAGCATCTGCTGGACGGTGACCTGCCAGACGGCGGACTCGCCGAGAGTGGGCAGGACGTTCGCGATGTAGGCGAGGAAGCCCTCGTTGGGGCCGACGACGAGGACGCCGGCCTTGTGGAGGTGCTCGGCGTAGTTGTAGAGCAGCCAGGCGGCGCGGTGGAGGCCTACGGCGGTCTTGCCGGTGCCGGGCGCGCCCTGGACGCACATGGTGGTGGCCGCGCCGCGACGGATGAGCTCGTCCTGCTCGGGCTGGATGGTGGCGACGATGTCCCTCATGGGCCCGGTGCGGGGACGTTCGATCTCGGCGGTGAGGATGTCGGATGAGACCTCCTCGCCGAGGCGCAGGTCCTCGTCCTCGAAACCGGTGATCTCAGCGCCGCGGAAGCCGAAGCGGCGGCGCTTGGCGACCTCGCGCCGGTCGTGCGCGGAGGCGCGGTAGTAGTGCTCGGCGACGGGGGCGCGCCAGTCGAGGACGAGCGGGGCGGCGGTCTCGTCGCGGATGTGGCGGCGGCCGATGTGGTACTGCTCGCCGGAGTCGAACCAGATGCGGCCGAAGAACAGCGCGATGTCGCGGTCGGTGAGGTCCTTCATGCGGCCGGTGGTGTACCTGGCCATCGCGAAGGCGAGTTCCTTGTCGGGGCCGACGTCGCCTCCGCCCCCGCCGCGGTTGCCCTCGTTGAACTCGGCTTCATGCCGGTCGTAGGTGTCGGCGGTGGTCCTGAGCATCTCGGCCATGTGGGCCCGCGCCCGCTCGTGGTAGTCGATCTCCGCGGTCAGCTCGGCTTCAGACATGGCGGTCCCCCGGATCAGGCACGGTTTGAGGCAGACGAATCCTCGATGCTAATCGCGGCCGGTCCGGGCGGGCAATCGATTTACCGCGGGGCGAGGGACTTGACGTCGACCAGGCGACCGTCGTCGCGGTGCACGACCCAGCCGCCGCCGGGCGGCAGTGTCTGCGGGCCCTCCAGCGGGAGCGTGAACCCGTAGGCGGACAGGTCGTGGTCGTCGCGGGCGGCGATCGCGACCAATGCGGCGGCGAGGACGACGCCTTCGGCGCAGACCACGGCGGTGCGGCGGGCGTCGGGCAGGGCCCGGAGGGCGCGGGAGGCGAACCAGGCGGCTGCGTGGGCGGGGCCGCCGTCGCCGGGGAACTTCGGCTGCTCGGCGGCGAGGTCGGCGCTGGCGGTGACCTCCAGGTCGAGGCGGCTCGCGAGGGGCGCGAGCGTGTCGGCGCAGGCGCGTTCGGGGGCGCTGACGAGGACGGTCGGGTTGTACAGCTGAAGGAAGTCGGCAATGGCCGCGGCGCGCTGGGTCTCGGCGGCGTCGAGCCGGGCCGGCGGCATCGACGTCGCGGCGTGCCGCAGGAGGATGAGGGCGGACAGCATCAGGCCGCGTCGCATGCCGGGAGGAAGCTCATACGAAGATGCTGCGCCCCTGAGTGAACGGAAGGTTAACCGTGATCGGGCCTACAGGTGAACAATGCCCGACAGAGTCGGCTACTGCCGGTATCGAATGTCGTCGTACTCGGCGTGGCGGTCCATCCAGCGCGTGACGAACGGACAGGTCGGATAGACCTTGACGCCCTTGCCGCGCAAGTCGTCGAGGACGTGCCTGGCGAGCGCGTCGCCCCAGCCCTGACCGCGCAGGGACCGGTCGACCTCGGTGTGCGGCAGGATCGTGAACTCCTCGCGCGGCAGGTACTCCAGGTACCCGAGGACGCCGCCCTGAGAGTCCCGCAGCTCGTAGCGCTGCTCGTCCGCGTTCTCCACGATCGCAAGATCAGCCATGACCGCAACACTATCCCTCCACGCCAGGCCGCAGTTCTCGCGTTCCTCGGCCGGTTGGAACATGCCGAATACATGCTGAGGAGCTCGGGCTCATAGTGCCGCGCGCCGCATGCCGGGGAGCCCGAGGGCGGCTACGGCCCCGGCCAGGCAGATCACGGCGGTGGCGGTGAAGACGTCGCTGTACTGGGCGGCCAGGGCCGCGTCGAGGGCCTCCAGGTAGACCTCCTGCTGCTGGAGGTACTCGGCCTCGGACATCCCGAACGGCAGCGGCGTGTCGAGGTCGGCGGTCGCTTCGGCGAAGCGGTGCAGGCTCCAGGAGGTCAGGGCCGCGATGCCGAGGAGCATGCCCATCATGCGGGCGACCACGACCGCCGCCGAAGCCATGCCGTGCTGGCCTTCCGGAGTGGTGCTCAGCGCCACCGCGGACAGCGGCGCGATGACGACGCCGAGGGCGATCCCGGCGAGCGCCAGTCCCGCCTCCACCTCGGGCAGCCGCGCCGCGATGAGGAGGTAGCCGGCCCCCGCGGCGGCCAGGCCCGCCACGGCAGGGATGCGTTCGCCGAAGCGCGCGACCAGCCGCCCGCCGAGGACCGCGCCGATCGGCAACCCGATGAGGAACCACAGGAGCAGCACCGCGCCGCCGGCCGAATCCCTGTCCAGGAGGGTCTGGGCCATGAGCTGGACGTCGACGAGGGTGACCATGAGGGCGGCGCCGGTGGCGAGGCTCGCGGCCAGGCTGAGTCCGAACGGCCGCCAGCGCACCCCGGCCGGGTCGAGGAGCTTCACCGGGGAGCGCCACTGCCACAGCGCGAACGCCGCCAGCGCCACCGCCCCGGCGGCGATCACCGGCGCGCCCCAGGAGGGCAGCACCGACGATTCGGGCTCGGGGTTGTACAGGCCCACGACGAGCAGGCCGAGGGCCAGCGCCAGGAGCGAGCCGCCGACGAAGTCGACGCGCTGACCGCGCCGGTCCGCTCCGGGCGCGGGGACGGTGAAGTGGATGGCCAGCGCGGCGAGAATGGCGAGCGGGACGTTGATCCAGAAGATCCCGCGCCATCCGACCAGGGCCGCGACGCCGGCGCCGAACAGCGGTCCGATGACCGCGCCGAGTTCCTGCGCGGCGCCGACCCATCCGAGGACGGCGGCACGTCGGCGCGTGGAGAACAGGTCGGCGGCGAGGGCCATCGTCACCGGCAGCAGGGCACCGCCCGCGAGGCCCTGGAGGGCCCGCCCGGCGGCGAGGACGACGAGGCCGGTCGCGGTGGCGCTGATGATCGAGCCGATCGCGAAGGCGGCGAGGCAGGCGTGGATGACGGTGCGGCGCCCGAGGCGGTCCGAGAGCCGCCCGAGCAGCGGCATCCCGGCCACGTACCCGAGGAGGTAGCCGGTGACCAGCGGCGTGGCGCGTTCGAGGTGGTTGGCTGGGATGCCGAGGTCCTGGATCATGTCGACTAGGACCGACACGAGCACGTACGCGTCGATTGATCCGATGAGGACAGTGGCGCTGGCCGCGCTGATCGCGACGCGGCGCCGAGTTCGGTCCGTCGTGCTAAGGGGCTTCAACGGTGACCGAGTCGTCGTAGTCGGACAGGCGGAGAGTGACTGTCGCGCCGCCCTCCTCGAACTCGGCCTTGACCACGCGCAGGGTCTCGGTGTCGAACCAGACCGTGGCCTCGTTCCAGTCCCCTTCGGCGGGTATGAAGTCCGCGAACACCTGCGGGTCGAAGGTCACGCGGTACCGGTAGGCGTCCGTGCCGTCGACCTCCTCGGTCTCCTGCGGCTCGGCGGAGTCGTAGGCGGCCAGGAGCTCGGCGATGCCGCGGTCCGGGGCGAGAAGGACGGTCGGGTCGTAGGGCAGCATCTCGTCGCCCAAGGGGATCTGCTGGTAGTCGCCGGTGAAGCCCTTGACGTAGGCGTCCTCCCCCACGATCACGTACTCGACCTCGACGTCCATGCCCATCGCGGTGATGACCCCGGTGCCTTCGGCGTCGCCGTCCGCGGTGACGACGCCGTCGGCCGAGGAGATGTCGAGCCCGGGGACGTCGCCGTCGACGGCGAGGTCGAACCGGACGTTCTCGACCTCGGCCATGGCCGATGCCGCGCCGGGGACGGTCTCTTCGGCGGCGGGCGGCTCCTCGGCGCCGGAGCAGGCGGCGAGCATCAGGGCGGCCAGTCCGGCGGCCGCGACGGGCATCAGTCTCATGCCCTCGATCCTATTGGCAGCCCGCTCGAAACTCACGCCAGTCCGTTCAAGACCGCGCCCGGTCCTCACGCCAGTCTGGAAAGCAGCCCGGGGTCGACTCGGTGGCGCAGGGGCTCGTCGGCCGCGAGGCGTTCGGCCTCCTCGACCATGTACAGGCCCATGCGCGCCAGCTCGTTGCCCTGCGATCCGGCGACGTGCGGGGTGAGGAAGACGTTCGGCAGGTCGAACAGCGGCGAGTCGGCCGGAAGCGGTTCGGGGTGGGTGACGTCGATGACCGCCGAAAGGCGCCCGGTGAGCAGTTCGGCGGTGAGCGCGTCGGTGTCGACCAGCCGTCCTCGGGCGGTGTTCACCACGACCGTGCCGTCCCTCATCGCTGCCAGGCGCGGCGCGTCGATGAGATGCCGGGTCTCTGGCAGGTCGGGGGCGTGGACGCTGACCACATGCGAGCGGGCGACGAGCTCGTCGAGTCCGACCAGGCCGACGCCGAGCCTCGCGGCCTCGGCCTCGTCGACGTAGGGGTCGGCCAGGAGGATGTCGAGGTCGAACGGGCGCAGCAGTTCGATGACGCGGCGCCCGATCGCGGAGGCGCCGATGAGGCCCACGACGCGCCCGAAGTTCCCGACATCGTCGTGGACCAGGCCGAGAGTGAACCCGCGCTTGGCCCGGAAGTCTTCGCGCAGGTTGAAGATGCCCTTGCCCGCCATGAGGATTGCGGCGACGGTGTACTCGGCGACCGGCAGGGCGTTGGCACTGCCGGAAGAGGAGACTGCGACGCCCCGGTCCCAGGCGTCGGCCCCGACGAGCGACTTGACCGAACCTGCGGCGTGGAGGACGGCCCGCAGACGAGGGGCCTTCTCCAGGACCGTCCCGTCCACGCGCGGGGACCCCCAGCTGGAGACGATCACCTCCGCGTCGGCCAGGACGGCCGCGGCGGCGGGATCGTCGAACCGCTCGGCCACGAGGGCGGGGTCGATGTCGAGCACGGCGGTCAGGCGCCGCATGAGCGGCTCGGGGAACAGTTGGTTCAGGTGCTCGGGGCTCATCGCGAACAGCGCCCGGGGTCGGTCGGCCACTGGGGCTCCTCCAGTCAGGGGTGGATAGATATCGGTTTCTATCCTAGAGACAACGCAGCCGATTGTCGAGTCTCCGCGTCCAGCGGATCGCTACTCCTTTTCGGGCGGATCAACCTGCCGTGATGCCGTGTCAGACAATCAGTGGGATCACCAGCGGCAACAATTCGACGACTCGGCCCTGCGCTCGCGGCATGCGCCGCCCAGCAGTCAGATACCGATATCTACGGGCTGCTGAGCCTAGCCCCCTGTAGGAGAAGAAATGAGAATCCGACCCGACGACCGCAGTCGGGGCGGGTAGGGAACCGGCCGCCCGCCCGCCGGCCGGTTCCTACCCGCCCCGAGTGCGAACTCTAGGGGAGATTCCCGATTAGTCCTGCTTGCAGCAGTTCGTGGCTGGGGTAGCTCCCCTCAGCGGGCCGACGAGGCGCTCCAGTGCGAATGCAACGCCCTGCTGCGCGAGGGTTAGCGCAAGGAAAAGGCGGCACCGCATCGCGGTGCCGCCTCCACGCCCAAGGCCGCAGTAGTAGGTGTGCCTACGCGGTCGGGTCTATCGGAGGTTCCAGCGTTGGTTGTCGCCGCCGTTGCAGGTCCAGAGGATGATCTCGGTGCCGTTGGCGGTAGCGGCGCCGTTGGCGTCCAGGCAGAGCCCGTTGTGGACGTTGGTGATGGTGCCGTTCGAATTCACATTCCAGCGCTGGTTGCCGCCGCCCGAGCAGTCCCAGATCACCGCCCGAGTGCCATTGGTCGAACCCCAGCCCTCCGCGTCGAGGCACTTGCCGTTGACCTTCAGCTCGGCCGCGGAGGTGTGGGCGAACAGCTGGCCCGAGCTCTGCGAGCAGTCCCACAGCTGCGCCTGCGTCCCGTTCGTCGTCGAGGAATTCGGGATGTCGATGCAGCGGTTCGACGCCGCGCCCACGATCTCGACGGAGCCGGACGGTTGGCCCGGGTCGTCATCACCGAGGCCGCTCATGATGGCATCGACGATGCCCGGTTGGGTCACCGCATAAGAGGTTCGGTCGAACAGCCCGAACCCGTACTGCCCGTTGACGCCGTTGTCCCAGTAAATGGTGGCGGCTCCATACTGCTTGGCGGTGGCCACCATGGCGCGCGCGAAGTCCTCCCGATACCGGTTGTTCGCCGAGTCGTGCGATGACTTGTCGACCGAGCCGTACTCGCCTACGACGACCGGGTATCCCCGCGTGACGAATGCGTCGTAAGTCTTCTGCAACTGCGCGTCCATGTAGTCCTCCTGCCCCCA
>NZ_JAKZEW010000062.1:16861-16972 GCF_022548875.1 Glycomyces sp. L485
AGGAACGAGCAGCCACCGCGAACTGTTGTTGCCGCCAGTCTGTCGCACGGTGTCGACGAAGATCTGGTTGTAGCTGTTGATGTTCGAATAGCACGGCTGCGTAGGGTCGCC
>NZ_JAKZEW010000026.1:0-44822 GCF_022548875.1 Glycomyces sp. L485
ACTTCAATGATACGGGCCTGACCAGCGGAAATCATCACCCACTAGGGGGAGAAACCCCTCATGTTCAGACCCCGGACCGCCTGCCGCGCAACACAACACGAGCAAAACTCACCCACCAACGCCGCCCCACGGGCACCCGACCCCCGCAGCGCACCCCGGGAAACCCTCCACCTCTTCGTCGCTGCCGCCCTTGGCGCAGATCGACCATCCACACGAGACATCCCGCCAGCGCCCCAAGGGCCATTTCCGGGCTCCCCGGGCGTTCCACCAGCCACCAGCCGCCCGCGCCCCGAACCGCCCATGTCAACAAGCCAACCGGAAGCGAGGCGGTAGGCGTGTAGCGCGCCATGACAGGGTGTGAGGAATTCGGTAATGTGAGACCCAGTCGTGTTGTGTTTCAGGCGAATGCGGCCGAGTTCCCCCCCGAACGTAGCGATGGAGAAGGGTCACCCCATATGGCAAGCATCGATGAGCTGTCGAGCGCGATCAGCGCGAACAAGGAAGCGGTCGAGCAGGCGAATGTCGGTCTCGCCGCGAGCATGAGCAGCGCGGATGAGTTGTCGGGCCAGTTCCAAGGACTCGGTGCGGACGACAAGGTCGCCGGCGTCGAGCAGGTGAAGCAGAGCATGGAGCAGGCCCAGCAGGCATTGGCGAGCGCGGCGCAGGCGGTTGAAACGGCGCAGGCGCAGGCGGAGGCGCTCAGGGGCTTACAGAGCGGGGCCGGCGGAGGAGTACCAGCAGGAGGCGAGACTGAAATCGCCCTCACCCCCGCTGGCGGGCAGTCCAAGGAGGACGAGAAGGAACCGCCGTCGGCCGCAGGAGTAGGCGGCCCCACCGAGCCGCCGAACCCGCCGATTGCCGGAGGTCTCGATGGCGAAGATCCGGACCGCCTGCGCGACGATATCGGCAAGCCGCTTGAACCGCTGCCTGAACTCGACCTCGATGAAGACCGAGGAAGCAAGGTCGGGCGAGTTGGCCGCAGCTTCTTGAAGAACATCGGTGACCACCAGGACGCAGCCAAAGAGGCTGGGCAGACGGCTCAATCGCTGCTGACCGACGGTTACCAGCCGTTCCGCGGCAGCCAGGCGCAAACATCGACCGAATCATCGGTCAGTTCGAGCCTTCCTCCGGCCGCTGCCGATAATGAAAGCCCGAATATCCAAGCGGGAGACGTTTTTGGGAATGCGCTGTTCGCAGTCGGTGCCCTGTTGCACGGCATTGGTTGGGCCATAGACTCGAGAGGAAGAAGGAGGCGCGATGGATCGTGATGAGAGGTTTCGCCAGCACGCGCGTGCATTGCTGAATGGCGAAGGGCAGGAAGCTCAGCGGATCGCTGACCAGTTTACCAGGGACGATCACGGAGCGCATTTCATCTTCATAGGTGCGTTGTTCACCCGGATCGTGCTCCGGCATTTCGGAACGGAACTTCATGCGGAAGAACTGCAGCGGTTCATGAGCGGCGTCCGGCAGGACTTCCAGACCGCCAATCCTCCGCTCAACTCGCTTCATGTCGAAGGCATGATCCGTTCAATCTACGGTGAGGACCAGTTCCTTCAAGAGGTCCCGGCCGGTGAGCAGTCGGTCGTGATGTGGGCCGTGATGCGGAAGATCACGGATCAGACGGTGCTCGGTCGGCACTTGGAACAGCTCTTCGGAGAAGCCGAGGAGCTTGCTGAACGGTGGATTGCTGAAGGTGCCGGAAACGTCTAGCTGATCTGAAGTTCGAGCCGCCGGGCCTTCGGCCCGGCGGCTCTGCTCTTATGGGATATGCGATCTACAGGTTTGAGCCTGGGGTGCAGATCCAGTGCTCGATCAGCTTCTGGGTTCGGGTGATGATCTGGTCGAGGTCTTCCTTGATGTCGGGTCGCCGTTCCACCAACTGGCGGAGCACGCGGTAGAAGCTGAAGTACTTCTCGCGCCAGTTCATCTCGTCGAGCAGGTATTCCTCCCCATACGGCGCGCGGATGACCGCTTCGATGTTCAGGTACTCCAGTGGTGGCTCGGCATTCCGGTAGTCGTGGCGCATCTCGGCTATGAAGCGTTGCAGCTCGGTGAAATCGAGCCCGTCTTCCTCCTCGCCGAAGCGGTATCGCAGTACGACACAGGTGACGCCGTACATGTACAGGACTGACAACCGATGGTCGGACTCGCTGAACCGCTTCCGCAGCTCGTCCGCAGTGTCGCGCTCTCCGAGCGCGAGCGCCTTGATCGAGGCCCTGTGCATTTGCTCGGGGGTCACGTGTTCTCGCCCTCTCCTGCGGAGGCGGACGCCTCGCGCAGGTCGGACAGTGCCGGGGAGTCGATCATCTCGGTGATCCACTCCTTCGCCATCCGGTTCGCGTCCCGCAGTCGTTCGTCAAGCGCCTCTTCGGCTTCGCCTTCATCGACCAGTTGCCGCATCACCGCCCACATGTAGCTGGTGTGCTCCGCCTGTGGGATCTCCACCAGCAGTTGGGTTTCGCCGTAGACGACTCGGGTCAGGGCTTCGGCTCGAAGTGCGCGCAACCTAGACCCGTTGCGTCGGATCGCCTCTCGGAAGCCTTCCATGAAGTGCAGGAGCTCGTGTCGGTCTGGTTCGTCGCCGAAGCGGTCCACTACGAACGCGCCGAACAGCGAGAAGACGAAGAGGTAATGCCGGAACATCTGTGCGGGGTAGAGCAGAGCGTGGATGCGGCCCGCCTCCTCCTCGTCTCCGGTGAGCTTCGCCTTGGCGTGGTCACGGAAGAAGGATTCTCGCTCGAGCTTGTTCACCGGCTATCCCTCGCAGAACTTCTGGCAGTCGAACCAGACCTTCGCGGCGGCCCGTTTGACCTCCGGCGCGTTGGTTCCCGCCCTGATCCAGGACAGATGCGTGGTCTCGCAGACCCACAGGTCCGGCTCGCCGACAACCAGCCCCGACAGGAAGCCGAGCAGGGCAGGTTCGGCGTCGGCGAACGCCACCCACAGCCTCGGGGCGTCGGCGCAGACGCCGAACTCCACGGCTCGACCGTCGATCGTCGCGGAGCCGAGCACGGTGAGCGCGGACGGGTCGGGAGCGGCCACGGTCTGAGCGGGGATCGGAACCTGCGCGAGCGCTTTGGCGTACGCGGCACGGACCCTCGGTGGGGAAAACCTGCTCACAGCGACGCACCTCCCGTCACCGGGTAGAGGTCGTCGAACCGCGCCTCCCAGGCACCGATGTAGGACGGATCAGTCTGCGGGCGGGGGTTCGGCGGGACCCTCCGCAGGCTCGCCGGGTCTTCGTCGTCCGGTTCGAGAGCAGGATCTGATCCTTTGAGGACGCTGATGATCCAGCGGACGACTCGGATGAGGGTCCCGATGGTCCGGCCGCATTCGCGTTCCGCGGCCGAGCCGGTGGTGTGGGCGTTGGCGAGCGGTTCTGAGTCGACCAGGAACCGGTCCCAGGCGTCTTCGCGGAGCTTCGAGAACCGGTACGGCTCATCGGGCCAGGACCTTGGGCGGGGTCTTGGCGAGGGCCGGTCGGGTTCGATCGACGGTTCCGGCGACGCTGGGAGCGGGTCCGGCAGTTCGCCCCTGCGGTGGCGCCCGATGCGGGTGTCGGGCCGCCATCCGGGCGTCCCGAACGCGCCCGTGTCGTCGGGGTCGGCGGGTCTGCCGCCGATCTCCCAAGTGTCGCCCGGCCTGTGGCGCAGATGGTCCGGCTCGTAGTCCGGTTCTCCGGGGGCGAAGCCCGGGGGAAAGGCTCGCGCGAACGAGTGGCTGTTTTCAGGCACGCTGGAATAGCGTATTGTCGTAGACGGCACAGAAGGTTTCCTTCCTGTGTTCGGTGCCGCCCGGTGGAAACAGGTTTGGTGATCGGTGACCACCGGGCGGCTGCTTGCATTTTGCCTTATTTGATTTGCTCGGTTGATCCGGTATGGATCGTAAGGTGATTTGTTCTAGCCGTAAACTCCTGCGTGGCTTGCTGATGCAAAACGCTGATCTAGGCTTGCTCATTGCATGTTGAGCGATGACCGCGGCGATGTCAACCCCACCACGCGATCAAGCGTCTAAAAACAAAACGACCGGAATGGTCCTCAAAAATGAGGGCCATTCCGGTCTGCAGTCTCTATTCAGGCGGACTCTCGGTAGACCATTCGCGTCCCGAGAATCGTCACCAGCGGGCCGTCCTCCTCGCCGTGAATGCGGCCGCACAGCAGCCTCGCCATTTCTCGGCCCATCGTCTCGGTCGGCTGATGCACCGTCGTCAGCGCCGGCTCCGCCAACTCCGCCAGCGGCGAGTCGTCGAAGCCGATGAGCGCCAAGTCCTCCGGCACCGAGATTCCCCGGTCCCGCGCCACCCGCAGGGCCGCGATCGCCAGCGGGTCAGACGACGCGAACACCGCGTCGACGTCCCCTGCCGCGTCGAACAGGTGCCTCGCCGCCTTGACGCCGCTGGCCTCGTCGAATCCCTCGGCCAGCGCCACCAGTCGGTCCTCCACCGGCAGCCGGTGCCCTCGCAGCCCGTCGCGGTAACCGTTGAGGCGGTCCACGCCGACGGACATGTCCTGCGGCCCGGCGATGATGCCGATCCGCTTGTGGCCTTTCCCAGCCAGGTACTCCACGGCCTGACGCGCCCCGGACCGGTTATCGCAGTCGACGTACGCCAGGGGATGGTGCCCCGCCGGCGTACCGCACAGCACGATCGGTATGCCGGCGGTCTCCAGCCGCTCGGGAAGCGGGTCCCCGGAGTGGCTTGAGACCATCATGACGCCGTCGACGTGGCCGCTCATCAGGTACGACTCCAGGCGGCTCCGGTCGCCGTCCTTCGGGGCGAACGTCAGCATCAGCCGCATGTTCTCCTCGGCGAGCTGGTCCGAGGCGCCCCGCAGGATGCCCGCGAAGAAAGGCTCGCCCCACAGCCACTCCTGGGACTCGGTCACGACCAGCGCGACCGTGTCGGTCCGCTGCGTCACGAGTGTCCGCGCCGCCTGGTTGGGCACGTACCCGAGCTCTTTGATCGCGGCGAGCACCGCCGCCCGGGTGTCGTCGGCGACCTTCGGGGAGCCGTTGATGACGCGTGAGACCGTGCCCCTCCCGACCCCGGCGTGACGCGCGACGGTGTCGAGCGTGGGCCGTCCGGCGCTGCGCTTGCGCTTGGTCTGTCCGTTGGACGACCGGGCCGCGGTCGCGTCGCCCGCGCTCGGTTCGTCAGGTCGGGTGTCGGTCATCGTGCATCACCTCGGGCTCCGTTGCATGATCTTATTTTGCCTCACCATTCGATCGAGCGGTCCGCACTAGGTCGCAGTACCATTTTCCCGAGTCCTTCACGACCCGTTGTCCGGTTTCGAAGTCGACGTACACCAGACCGAAGCGCTTGGTGTAGCCCCACGCCCATTCGAAGTTGTCCGCCAGGCTCCATGCGAAGTATCCGATGAGCGGCACGCCCGCCTCGACGGCGTCGGCGCACGCTCCCAGGTGTTCGCGGACGTAGTCGAGCCGTTCGGAGTCGGCTACCTGGTCTTCGACGAGTTTGTCGGGGAAGGCCGCGCCGTTCTCGGTGACCGCGAGCGTCACGTCCGGGTAGTTCGCGTGGAGGCGTCGCAATGTTTCGCTGAGCCCTTCCGGTGCGATCTCCCAGCCCATGTCCGTCTGCGGGAGCCCGGTGGTCATGAATCCGACGTGTTCGTTCGCCGGCCACGGCGAGCCCGCGCCGGTCGGCGCCGCCGAGGCCGAGACGGCCCCGCCCTCGCGGCCGGTGACAGTGTACTGACTGTAGTAGTTCACCGACAGGCAGTCCAAGGGCGCGTTGATGACCTCCATATCGCCGACCTCGACGAAGGAGAAGTCGGTGACGGCCGTGAAGTCGTCGACGATGTCCTCGGGGTAGGCGCCCTTGAGCGCGGCGTCGGTGAACCACCGGTTCTGGACGCCGTCGATGCGGCGGGCCGCGTCCACGTCGACGGGCGCGTCCGAGGCGGCGTAGACGGGGTAGAAGTTGAGCCCGATGCTCACCGTCGCGTCCGGTTCGGCCTCCTTGATCGCGCGTGCCGCGAGCCCGTGGCCGAGCATGAGGTGGTGGGCGGCGGCGATCGAGGCGGCCGGCTCGCGGCGTCCCGGCGCGTGCTCGCCCGAGGAGTATCCGAGGAACGCCGCGCACCACGGCTCGTTGACGGTGATCCATCGTTTGACCCGGTCTCCCAGGGCCTGGTGCGCGATCTGGGCGAACTCCCCGAACCGCTCGGCGGTGTCGCGTTTGGGCCAGCCCCCGCCGTTCTCCAGCGCTTGGGGCAGGTCCCAGTGGTAGAGCGTCACCCATGGCGTGATGCCCTGCTCCAGCAGCGCGTCTACCAGCGCGGAGTAGTAGTCGAGTCCGGCGCGGTTGACCTTGCCGTCGCCGTCGGGGCAGATCCTCGGCCACGACAGTGAGAATCGGTAGCTGTTCAGGCCGAGCTCGCCGACCAGGGCGACGTCGCCCTCGATGTTGTGGTAGGAGTCGATGGCCTTGTCGCCGTTGGACCCGTCGACCACCCGGCCGGGCTCGGACACGAACGTGTCCCAGATGGACTGGCCTCGTCCATCCGCGGTGGTCGAGCCCTCGACCTGGTAGGACGAGGTGGCCGCACCCCAGGCGAAACCGGATGGAAACCGCGCCGCGAGTGCGGCGACCTCGAAGTCGTTGCTCATTACTTGTTCGAACCTTCCATGATGCCGCTGACGATCTGGCGCCCGAAGACGATGAAGATCACCGTGATCGGGATGATGGAGATCAGGGTGCCGGTGAACACCATCGACAGGTCGGTGCTGTAGAGCCCGATGGAGATCTGTCGAATGGCCAACTGGATCGTGGGGTTGTTGTTCGAGAGCACCATGAACGGCCACAGGAACTCGTTCCAGTTGAGCATGAAGGTGAGCAGTCCCAGCACGACCATGCCTGGGCGCAGCGCGGGAAGCACGATCCGCCACCAGATCCCGATGGTGCTGGCCCCGTCCATGCGGGCGGCCTCGATGAGCTCGTCCGGCACCGACTGGATGGTGTACTGCCGCATCAGGAAGATGCCGAATCCGTTGACCAGGAAGGGAAGGATCGCGGCCTGGAGGGTGTCGAGCCAGCCCAGTTCCACCATGAGCAGGTAGAGCGGAACCAGGCCGAGGTGCTGGAGGGGCACCATCATGGTCGCCAGCACCACGCCCATGAGGAGCCTGGAGCCCTTGAACTGGAGCTTGGCGAAGGCGAAGCCGGCGAGGGTGGAGATGAGCACGACCGAGACGGTGACGGTGCCGGTGATGATGAACGAGTTCTGCAGTCCCAGCAGGAGGTTCGCCTGCGGGTCGCTCAAAGCCCGCTCGACGTGCTCACCGAGGTTGCCGCCGGGCAGCAGCGCCGGCGGGAACGAGATCGCGTCCCTGGAGGTGCGCGAGGCGATGACGATCATCCAGTACAGCGGGAAGATCGACAGCGCGATGACCACGCCGAGGGTGATCTTGGTGAGGAGGCTGGGGGTCCCGGCCGCCCCGCCGATGGAGACCAGGTGCCTGCCGCGATTGCGGCGCTTGGGCGCACCGGCGGCCGGGCGCGCTTGGGGCTGTTTGAGGGCGGTGCTCACTTGTCCCCCTGGAGGCGGTTGATGATGAGGAAGTTCAGCCCGGCGACCAGGCCGATGACCACGAACAGGATCCAGCCGGCGGCGGAGGACAGCCCGTAGTTGCCGTGGGTGCGCAGCATGTCGACCAGGACCATCGAGGTGGTCTGGAACTGACCGGCGGTGCCGCCGCTGAGCTGCCCGGATCCGAACATCATCGGTTCGACGAAGAGCATCATGCCGCCGACCGAGGAGATGAAGACGGTGAAGATGATGACCGGTTTGAGCTGGGGGATGGTGATCTTCCAGAACTGCTGGCTGGCCGAGGCGCCGTCGAGGGCGGCCGCCTCGTAGAGGTTGCGGGGGATGACCTGCATGGCGGCCAGGTAGATCAGGGCGTTGTAGCCCATCCATCGCCAGTCGACCATGCTGGCGATGGCGACCCAGGAGGAGAGCCGGCCGGAATGCCAGTTGATGTTGTCGACGCCGAACAGGCCCAGGAAGCCGTTGACCATGCCGTACTCCTGGCCCCAGATGCGGGCGAAGACGATGCCGACGGCCATCACCGAGGTGACGATCGGGGCGAGTACGAGCATGCGCCACATCAGTTGCCCGCGAAGGCGCTTGTTGAGGGCGTTGGCGACCATCAGCGCCACGATCAGCTGCGGGATGGTGGCGATGACGAACATGCCGAGGGTGTTGAAGATCGACCAGCCGAAGCGGTCGTACTCGAACAGCAGGAAGCTGTAGTTGTCCAGTCCGATGAAGGAACGCTCGGGACGGCGCACGCTCCAGTCCTGCATGGACGCGTACAGGGTGAAGATCATCGGGAAGAGGCCGAAGACGGCGAACAGCAGGAAGAACGGGGCTACGAGCAGATAGGGGGAGCCTTTGGCGTCGAACACGTGGATCCGGTCGCGGAGGCTCATCCGGGAGCGGGGTTTCGCTGTGGTGGTCATGATTCCTTCCATCGACGGAGACTTCGGGCCGCCGGGGGAGCCGGCCCGCCGCGGGTTGGGGCGCGGCGGGCCGACACGGCGCCGTCACGGGAGGGAGGGGAGCCGCCCCTGGGGTGGGGCGGCTCCGACCGTGGCGGCGCTGGGCGGTCCCTAGGCCCTACATTCCGCCGAGTGCGGCGGCGTTCTCGGCTTCGGTCTGGATCGCGTCCCACACCTCGTCAGACGAGTAGGTTCCGTCGAGGAGTCCGTTGAGGACGCCTTCGACGGCCTGCTTCACCGGGTGGTGCAGCTCGGCGTATTCCAGGGCCGGGAACTCCGCGACCGAGCCGGCGATGATCTCGCCGACCGGGGCGTCGTTGAAGTAGGGGTTCGTCAGCGATGAGGCCTCGGCCGCGCCTTCGAGCGTCGAGGGGAACGCCCCGACGGCCTCGAAGGCCTTCACCTGCTGCTCGGGGGCGGTGAGCCAAGCGGCCAGCTCGGCGGCCTCCTCCGGGTAGGGGGTGTTGGCCGGGACGAGCAGCCAGGAGCCGCCCCAGTTGCCCGAGACGCCGGGCGCTGCGGCGAAGTCCCAGTTGCCGGCGTTGTCCTCGCCGGCCCAGTCCTCGACAAGGCCGACCATCCACGAGGGGCAGGAGGCGACGGCGAATCCGCCCTCGGCGTGCGCGGCCGTCCACTCCTCGCTCCAGGCGGCCCACTGGCCGATGGCGCCGATCTCGTTGAGCTCCAGGATGGTCTCGACCGCGTTCTGCACCGCAGCGGACTCGAGGGTCAGGTTGCCGTCGGCGTCGACGTACATCTGGCCGTCGCCCTGGCCGGCGGTCTGGCCGAGGATCATGTTCTGCAACTGGGTCGGGCTGTCGACGAAGTCGGCATCCACATCGGAGTCGACGAACTGCTGGGCGAGGTCGGTGAAACCGTCCCAGTCCGACCAGGCCGCGGCCAGTTCGGCGCGGTCGGTCGGCAGTCCGGCCTCTTCGAACAGGTCGGCGCGGTAGCAGAGACCCATGCCGCCGACGTCGGTGCCGAAGCCGGCGAGGCCGCCGTCGACGGTGTGCCCGAGCTCCCACTTCCAGTCCGGGTACTCGGAGGCGCGCGAGTCGTAGCCGTGCTCGGCCAAGTCGGCCCACCAGTCGGAGCGGACCATCATCTGGGCCATGGCCTGCTCGTCCATGCCGATGACGTCGCCGGGGCTGGTGCCGGCCTCGAGCGCGGTCTCGACGGCGGGGCGGTGCTCCGCGTCGAAGTTCGTGCCCTGGCCCTCCATGACGACCTCGACGTCGTCCTGCATGTCGTTGTATTCCGCGACAAGTGCTTCGTAGCCGAAGTCTTGGAAGATGCGGAGCGTGAGGACCTTCTTGCCGTCCTCATTGGTCGCGGCCTCCTGGTCGTCGCCGTCGCCGGAGCAGGCGCTGAGCGCGAGGGCGCTCGCGGCGACCGCTGCGAGGGCGGCCTTGCCGCGGTGTCGGTTGAACATACGCATGAGTTGTGGTTCCTTCCAGGCGCCGGGGCGGCGCCGATTCGTAAGGGGTTCTCGTAGTCGTCGTTTACGGGGGGTCGACCACACGGGTCGGAGACGGACGCGCACGCCCGGCTTGGGGATGAAGGACGCTTTGGGAGCGATACCAGTAGCGTACGGGAGCGTGACGCACGACGCAAGCCCGGGTGTGGGAGGAGTTACTCAGTTGTTACGTCGTTGATCGAGTCGAATGAATCGAGATTCTCAGATATATCGCTACGGTCGGACGCTGCCCCGTTGTCGACCAGCAGATTCGCCGCTCATCGACGGTGAAGGACAATGTGCGCAAAATAAATTCAGGGATGTCAATGTATTGACATCTTGACCGAAGCCCTGCGAGGATGGCTTGGGAGCGCTTCCTTCCTTAGGTCCGTTTCGTTCCACCCGCGTCGTATGGGGCCCTTGGAGTGACACAAGCGCTCCCATCAGAACCGGACATTCAGACCAGCTCTCAGGAGTATCCAATGGAACTCGACAATCCGGCACCGCCCAGGCGCCGCCGATGGCGTCGCGGCGCAGCGATCGCCCTGCCGGTCGCCATGGCCGCCTCAGGCGCCGTCATAGCCGCGCCTCAGGCCTTCGCCTCCGAGCACTGTTCCGTCGACTACCGCGTCGTCTCCAGCTGGGACGGTGGCTTCCAGGCCGCCGTGTCCATCACCGCGGGCGACGCCGGCATCAACGGCTGGGACCTCGAATGGGACTTCCCCGAGTCCTCCCAGGTCTCCACGGCCTGGAACGTCGACTGGAGCCAGAGCGGGTCCCACTTCACCGGCAGCGACGTCGGCTGGAACGGCACCATAGCCTCCGGACAGAGCAGCGAGGTGTTCGGGTTCATCGGCTCGGGCTCGGCCACCGTGCCGACCGCGTTCTCCGTCAACGGCGAGTCCTGCGACGGCGACGGCCAGACGACCGAGCCCGAGATCACCGTCTCTCGCGCGAACGTCGTCCTCGACGCCGGCTCCACCGCCAGCTTCGACGTCGGCTTCAGCGCCGCGCTCGAGAACGACGTCACCGTCACCACCGAGCACTCCGACGGCTCCGCCGGCCTGAGCGTCGCCGAGGGCGCCTCGCTCTCCTTCGGCCCCGGCGACTGGGAGACCGCGCAGCCGGTCACCATCGCCGCCGCCGACGACGCCGAAGGCTCGGCGACCTTCACCGTCGCGGGCGAGGGCTTCGACCCGGTACAGGTCACCGCCACCGTCGCCGACCTCGGCGAGGTCACCCAGAACGAGGACCGGTTCCTGGAGCTGTACGACCAGCTCACCGGATCGGACTCACCGTACCTGCACGAGACCGGGGTGCCGTACCACTCGGTCGAAGAGCTCATCGTCGAAGCACCCGACTACGGGCACCAGACGACCTCTGAGTCCATGAGCTACCTGATGTGGCTGGAAGCCGCCTACGGCCAGATCACCGGCGACTGGAGCGGCTACAACCAGTCCTGGGACACCGCCGAGACCTACATGATCCCGGACCTCAACCCCACCAACTACGACCCGAGCAGCCCCGCGTCGTACGCGCCCGAGGCCGACAGCCCGGACCAGTACCCGACGCAGCTGGACTTCGACACCCCGGTCGGCCAGGACCCGCTCGCGAACGAGCTGCGCTCCACATACGGAGACAACTCGATCTACGGAATGCACTGGCTGCTCGACGTCGACAACGCCTACGGCTTCGGCGAATGCGGTGACGGCACCACAGAGCCCGCGTACGTCAACACCTTCCAGCGCGGACTCCAGGAGTCCACGTGGGAGACCGTGACCCACCCGTCGTGCGAGACGTTCGACTTCGGCGGGGAGAACGGCTTCCTCGACCTGTTCATCGGCGACGAGCAGTACTCGCAGCAGGAGCGTTACACCAACGCCCCCGACGCCGACGCGCGCGCCGTCCAGGTCGCGTGGCTGGCGCAGCAGTGGGCCGCCGAGCAGGGCCAGGAGGGCGCCATCTCCGGCTCGCTCGACAACGCCTCCAAGATGGGCGACTACCTGCGCTACGCCTTCGCCGACAAGTACTTCAAGCAGATCGGCGACTGCGTCGGGGCGGACTCCTGCCCGGGCGCGAGCGGCAAGGAGTCCTTCCACTACCTGCTGAGCTGGTACTACTCGTGGGGCGCCGGCATCAACGGCGACTGGTCCTACCGCATCGGCGGCTCCGGCGTCCACCAGGGCTACCAGAACGTCCTGGCAGCCTACGCGCTGACCGACGACCTGGCCCCGGCCTCGCCGACGGCCGCGGGCGACTGGTCGACCAGCCTCGACACCCAGCTGGAGTTCCTGGAATGGCTCCAGGTCCCGGACGGTGCGACCGGCGCCGGCGCGATCGCCGGCGGCGCCACCAACAACTGGCAGGGCAACTACGGCCAGCCGACCTCCAGCGCCGAGTTCGACGGCATGGCCTACGACTGGCAGCCGGTCTGGAACGACCCGCCGTCGAACAACTGGTTCGGCTTCCAGGCGTGGGGCATGGACGACGTGGCGACGTACCACTACCACACCGGCGACCAGCGCGCCGGGGACCTGCTCGACTCGTGGGTCGACTGGGTGCTCGCCAACAGCACCATCACCAGCACCGACTGGAGCTTCCCCGGCGACCTCGAGTGGTCGGGCGAGCCGGGACAGGGCCTGTCGGCGACGGTGACCAGCCAGTCCCAGGACCCGGGCGTGGCCGGTGCGACCGCGAAGGTGCTGGCGTACTACGCCGCCGCCACCGGCGACGCCGAGCTCCAGCAGACGGTCTCCGACCTGCTGGACGCGCTGTGGTCGTTCAACGACGGCGTCGGCGTCGCACGGACCGAGGAGCGGGGGGACTACTGCCGCTTCGGCGACGAGGTCTACATCCCGTCGGGCTGGTCGGGCACGATGCCGAACGGCGACGTGATCGAGCCGGGCGTCAGCTTCATCGACATCCGGTCGTTCATGACCGAGTTCGAGGGCTGGGACCAGGTGCAGGCCTACATCGACGGCGGCTGCAGCGGGCAGGCGCCGGAGTTCGAGTACCACCGGTACTGGCACCAGGTCGAGGTCGCCACGGCGTTCTCGACCTACGCCGACCTCTTCGAGTGACGGAGAAGTGAGTGACGAGGCGCCCTGCGCGTACGCGCAGGGCGCCTCTCAGCGCTTTCGGGAGGGATCGCTGAGCACACAGGTCGGGTCCGGCTGCGCAGCCGGACCCGACCTCTATGCTCAGAGCGCTGTCGCCTTGAGCGCGGGCCCGTCAGAAGACCTCGATGTCGAGATCCTGTGGGGCGTCCCAGAAACCTTCGGCGACGGGGCGCGCGCTGGCGATCCCGGCCAGCGCCGGTGTGCCGCCTGGAAGGTAGGTCGAGGCGATGGTGGTGTAGTCGACCCCGTCGTCGGCGTGGGCCACCGTCACGGTGCCGCCGTTGCGTATCAGGCGAAGCCAGATCTCGTCGGACGCGGAGTCCACCGGCGACAATGACCAATCGGTGTGGTCCCTTGTGGTGACCGTGCTGACGAGGTGCTGCCCCCCAAGGTATTCGGCCCCGGTTTTGACCCAGTTGGTCTCATCGACGCGAATGGTCAGTGACGCCTCCGCGTGCTGGTGCCGATGCTCGGGGCGGAAACGCATCGCGACCTCGCCGTCCCCTTCAAGCTTGAGGCCGTAGAGGTATGCGTGGTCCCGCTGGTGCTCGTCGCCGGCGCGGCGCCTGAACGTGGTCCTGGTCTCGAAGTAGGGACTGATCAATCCACCATCAACAGTCCACTGTACTTCTTCTGAAGGAGATTGCATGTTCCAATCATGCCACATGTGAAGAGGACAGATTCGGGCAAAACGGGCGGTGTAACGCAAAGTTAATCGAGACTTCGCATCCTTCACGTCCCTGAAATCCCAGGTCAACAGTGGTCTGATGCACTCAGTGCGGCCTCGGTTACGATAATTGGAAAGCGCTTCTTCGCATCGAAGAATGCTCCGTGAAACGTCCGGTGATGCTGCACGTGCATCGTAACGTGCCTGCGCCCCTTTGGCAATCGTGCGTCGCCATTGATCGCCAAAGAGGTGTGTGATCTGAGATTGACCGAGTGGTCGCACGTGCGCGCGGCGTTCAAAAGCCGATTAGAGTGTCGAATCCGGCTCATACCCGTGTCCTCTCGGGCGCTTCGACCGTTATTCGGAGTGTAGGAGTACGAAGGGCACGGAAGCGAAGGCGAATGAGGAGATAAGCGTGAGCATGCAGCATTCAGTGAGATCGGTGTCGCTCACTCCCGACTCCTCGGAGGCCTCCCGCGCGGTCCCGCGCCAGGACCGCGCCGCCTCGCCCCGCCGCTCCTCCCGCCACATCGCCGACGAGGTCGACCCCGAAACCGAGGCCGGGACGGCCACGGACGAGGCGGCCGCTCGCGGCAGGCGCTCCCGGCGCGAGCCGGCCGACAGCTTCTTCTCTGTCGAGAAGCCCCCGCCGCTCGAAGCCCCTCCCGGCATCCCCGAGATCACCGGATGGGAGCTCGCCGCCGCAATGTGGCGCGACCACCTTCCCGAGCAGCTCCTCGGCGTCGACTGCGCCTCATGCGGCCAAGCCTGGCCCTGCGACGCCTGGGAGATGGCCGACGGCCTCCTCGCGCAGTGCTGCGAAGCCGCCCAGCGGCCCGCCGACCACGTCTGAGGGCAAAGTTGAGTCAGGCAGACTCAACTTTCGTGTATTTCATCACAATCGCCGTCTTCGACTTGACAGTCGATATCTCCAGGTCGAACATTGAGCCTAGCTGACTCAACTTGGCTTCGGGTCCCGCCCGCGCCGCTTGAGACACCTAGACATCTGTTCCACGAATCCGGGAGATCAACATGGCACGTGCGGTCGGCATCGACCTCGGCACCACGAACTCCGTGGTCAGCGTCCTCGAAGGCGGCGAGGCCACGGTCATCACCAATGCCGAGGGAGCCAGGACCACCCCGTCCATCGTCGCCTTCGCCAAGAACGGCGAAGTCCTGGTCGGAGAGGTCGCCAAGCGCCAGGCAGTCACCAACCCCGACCGGACGATCCGCTCGGTCAAACGCCACATGGGCACCGACTGGTCGGTCGACATCGACGGCAAGTCGTACACCGCGCAGGAGATCAGCGCGCGCATCCTCATGAAGCTCAAGCGCGACGCCGAGGCCTACCTGGGCGAGAACGTCACCGACGCGGTCGTCACCGTCCCGGCCTACTTCTCCGACGCCCAGCGCACCGCCACCAAGGAAGCGGGCGAGATCGCCGGGCTCAACGTCCTGCGCATCATCAACGAGCCCACCTCCGCCGCGCTCGCCTACGGCCTCGACAAGGGCGAGGAGGAGCAGACCATCCTCGTCTTCGACCTCGGCGGCGGCACCTTCGACGTCTCGCTGCTGGAGATCGCCGACGGCGTCATCCAGGTCAAGGCCACCAGCGGCGACAACCATCTCGGCGGCGACGACTGGGACGACCGAATCATCCAGCACCTGGTCAAGACCTTCAACGGCCAGTACGGCGTGGACCTGTCCAAGGACAAGATGGCCATGCAGCGCCTCAAGGAGGCCGCCGAGAAGGCCAAGATCGAGCTCTCCAGCGCCACGCAGACCTCGATCAACCTGCCGTACATCACCGCCGGCCCCGACGGCCCGCTGCACCTGGACGTCAACCTCACCCGCGCCGAGTTCGAGCAGATGACCTCCGACCTCCTCGACCGCTGCAAGAAGCCGTTCGAGCAGGCCGTCAAGGACGCCGGGATCAACGTCGCCGAGATCGACCACGTCATTCTCGTGGGCGGCTCGACCCGCATGCCCGCCGTCTGGGAGCTGGTCAAGCGCCTCATCGGCCGCGACGCGCACAAGGGCGTCAACCCCGACGAGGTCGTCGCCATCGGCGCGACCCTCCAGGCCGGCGTCCTCAAGGGCGAGGTCAAGGACGTGCTGCTCCTCGACGTCACCCCGCTGAGCCTCGGCATCGAGACCAAGGGCGGGATCTTCACCAAGCTCATCGAGCGCAACACCACGATCCCGACCAAGCGCTCGGAGGTGTTCACCACCGCCGACGACAACCAGCCGTCCGTGCTCATCCAGGTCTTCCAGGGCGAGAGGGAGATCGCGGCCTACAACAAGAAGCTCGGCACCTTCGAACTCACCGGCCTGCCCCCCGCGCCGCGCGGCATGCCGCAGATCGAGGTCACCTTCGACATCGACGCCAACGGCATCGTGAACGTCTCGGCCAAGGACACCGCAACCGGCAAAGCCCAGTCGATGACGATCACCGGCGGCTCCAGCCTGGGCAAGGACGACATCGACCGGATGATGGCCGAGGCCCAGGAGCACGCCGAGGAGGACCGGCTCCGCAAGGAGGAGGCCGAGGCCCGCAACACCGGCGAGGGGCTCGTCTACCAGACCGAGAAGCTGCTCGCCGAGTCGGGAGACAAGATCCCCGAGGAGACCAAGGGCAAGATCAACGACGCCACCGCCACGCTGAAGTCCTCGCTGGCCGGGTCGGACATCGAGGCCATCAAGAAGGCCACCGATGAGCTCTCCAAGGTCAGCCAGGAGGCCGGCGCCGCGATGTACGCCGCCGCGCAGGCCGAGCAGCAGGCCGCGGGGGGTGCGGCGCCCGGCGCCGAGGCCGCGGGCGGAGCCGATGACGTTGTTGACGCCGAAATCGTCGACGACGAACAGGACAAGAAGTGAGCGACGAGGACAAGCGCAAAGCCGATGAGTCGGGGGAAGCCGAGGAGGCGGCCCCGGACGCCGGCGGCGACGACGCCGCCGAGACCGAAGACGAGCTGACGGTCGACGACATCCTCGCCGAGGCCCCTGACGACGGTCAGGCCGCCGAGGACACCGTCGCAGTCCTCCAGTCGACGCTGGAGGAACGCACCCGCGACCTCCAGCGGCTCAACGCGGAGTTCCAGAACTACCGCAAGCGCGTCGAGCGCGACAAGTCGCGGGTCGGGGAGATGGCGACGGCGGCAGTGCTGTCCAGTCTCCTGCCGATCCTCGACGACCTCGACCGGGCGCGGGACCACGGCGACCTCAACGGGCCGTTCGGCTCGGTCGCCGAGCAATTGGCGGGCGCGCTCGCCAAGCAGGGCCTGGAGTCGTTCGGCGAGAAGGGCGACCCCTTCGACCCGACGATCCACGAGGCGGTCGCCCACATGCAGATGGGCGATGTGGACGGCCCGACGTGCATCGACGTGATGCGCCACGGCTACCGCCTGGGCGAGCGGCTGCTTCGCCCGGCGCTCGTGGCCGTCGCCGAGCCGCTCGACGAGGAACCCGAGGCTCCCGTGGAGCCGGAGACCGCCGAGACCGATGAGGCCGGAACCTCCGAGGAACCGCTGGTCGAACCCGAGCCGGAAGGGTCCGTCGAGCCCGTCGAGGACGAGCCCGAGCAGGCCGCCGAGGGCCCTGACGAGGCCGAAGCCGAGGGCGGGAGCGACGGATCCTCATCCGCAAAGGACACTGGAAAGGGCGAGCAGGACTCTTGAGTCCGCTCGCGGCGGTATTCGATCAGGATTGAAGGAGGCGTCCGGTGGCATCGCAGGAATGGCTTGAGAAGGACTTCTACGCCGAGCTCGGCGTGCCGCAGGACGCCTCCAAGAAGGACATCGAGCGCGCCTACCGCAAACTCGCGCGCGAACTCCACCCCGACCACAATCCCGATCCCGACGCAGAGGACCGCTTCAAGGGCGTCTCCGAGGCCTACTCGGTCCTCCACGACGACAAGCTGCGCGCCGAGTACGACCAGATCCAACTGATGAAGTCCGGTCGCGGCGGCTTCGGCCACATGGGCGGCGGCGGATCCAACATCAACCTCGACGACCTGTTCGGCGCCGGCGCGAGCACCGGCGCCGGCGGCTTCACCGACTTGTTCGGCGACCTCTTCGGCCGCGCCTCGGGCACCGCCCGGCGGCGCGGCGCCCAGCGCGGCAACGACCTGCGCACCCACGTCACCCTCGACTTCGCCGACGCCGTCAAGGGCACCACCACCGAGCTGCGCATGCGGGCCCCCGGCGAATGCGAGACCTGCCACGGCTCCGGCGCCAAGCCCGGCACCAGCCCGTCGCGCTGCCTGCGCTGCAACGGCAGCGGACTGGTAACCGAGAACCAGGGCGCGTTCAGCTTCGCGCAGCCGTGTCCCGACTGCGACGGCACCGGCTCGCTCGTCTCCGATCCGTGCCCCGACTGCGGCGGCACCGGGGCCACCACCAAGGACCGCGTCATCACCGTCCGCGTCCCCGCCGGCATCGCCGACGGCCAGTCCATCCGCCTCGCCGGGCGCGGCGCCCCCGGCGAGCAGGGCGGACCCCCCGGCGACCTGCTCGTCCGCGTCACCGTGCGCAGCCACCCGCTGTTCGCCCGCGACGGCGACAGCCTCACCCTGCGCCTCCCGGTGTCCTTCCCCGAGGCCGCCGCCGGCACGAAGGTCAAGGTGCCCACCCTCGACGGGCCGGTCACCCTGAAGATCCCCGCCGGGACCCCCACCGGGCGCGTCCTGCGCGTCGCAGGCCGCGGCGTCCCCGGCAAGGGAGACCTGCTCGTCACCGTCGACGTCGAAGTCCCCTCCTCGCTGAGCCCCGAGGCCCGAGAAGCCCTGGAGAAGTACGCCGCCATGGCACCGGGCGCCGACCGGTCCAAGCTGGAACAGCTGACGGGCCAATGATGTCGCGGCTACGAGCGTTGACACCGGCCCGAGCGGGCCTCATGCCCCAGTTTCCAACGCGATTGGAGTGAACCGTGACCGCCTCCGAGAACGCCGGGAGCGGCGACCGCCACAGGACCGGCCGGACCGATATGACCCGACCGCAGGTGCGGACCGTCGTCGAGGTCACCTACCGGCATCACGGTCCCGCTGAAGACGAAGTCGACTTCGACGCGAAGATCCTCGCGATCTCGGCCGCCGCCCAGATGGCCGGAATGCACCCCCAGACACTGCGCCAGTACGACCGGCTCGGCCTCGTCGAGCCCGCCCGCACGCCCGGCGGCGGCCGTCGCTACTCCGCGCGCGACGTCGCCCAGTTGCGCGAGATCCAACGACTCAGCCAGGACGAGGGCGTCAACCTCGCCGGCATCAAACGCATCATGGACCTCGAACGCGAGGTCGCCGTCGCACGCGCCGAGCTCGGCGCCGTCATGGACGAGCTGCGCAGAGCCCGCTACCAGCTCGCCGAGCTGCGCGCCATGGCCGGTCCCTTCCAGCGCCGCAGCACCGACATCGTGCTGTGGCAGGGCAAGCGACAATGACACTTCAATCTCCGGCCGAAAGCGGCTAGGATTTTCCAATGCCACGAGAAAGACGTAAACGAAGACGGCCCAAGAGCTCGCCCTCCGCCGATATCGGGCCCCATTCTCTGGGGCTCCCCGGGGAGCGTGAGCGGTGCTCATAGCACTCGGTCTCGCCATCACCCTGGCCGTCACGGCCGCCACCGGCTTCTGCGTGGCCCTCGAATTCGCCTACACCGCCGTCGACCGCTCCCGGCTCGAAGACATCGTCGCCGCATCGTCCGGACGGCGTGCCCAACGCGCCCGCCGCGCTCTGCACATCTGCTCGCGGCTCTCGTTCGCCCTCTCGGGCGCCCAACTCGGCATCACCGTCACCGCACTGTTCGTCGGCTTCTTCGCCGAGCCGTACCTCGGCCAAGGCCTCGCCGACCTGCTCGGCGTCGCCGGCGTCCCCGCCGGATTGTCCATCACGATCGGCGTCGGCTTCGCATTCCTGATCGTCAACGTCGTCCAGATGATCATCGGCGAGCTCGGACCCAAGAACCTCGCGATCGCCCGCACCGAGGCGCTCGCCCTCGCGCTGGCCACTCCCACGCACGTCTACATGACAGTGGCCGGGCCGCTCATCCGCTTCTTCGACACCGCGTCGATCAAGCTGCTGAAACTCCTCGGCATCCACGCCGTCGAAGAGCTCGACCACAACGCGACCCCCGAGGACCTGCACCGCATCATCGACGTCTCCCGCGACGAAGGCGCGCTCGACCGCGGCCTGTCCGAACTGCTCGACCGCGGCCTGGACTTCTCCGAGATCGTCGCCGAGCAGGCCATGACCCCGCGCGTCAACGTCCACACCCTCCCGGCCGACGCCACCGTCGCCGACGCCGTCGAGGCGCTCGCCGGCGGCCACTCGCGCTTCCCGGTCGTCGGCGACGACGTCGACGACCTGCGCGGAGTGGTCGGCATCGGGCAGCTCATCGGGGTGCCCCGCGAGGAGCGCGAACGCGTCCCGGTCAGCGACATCGCCGACCGCGCCCTGCTCGTGCCGGCCTCCCTGCCGCTGCCGACCCTGCTGGAGCAGATGCGCATCGAGCACCGGCAGCTCGCGTGCGTCGTCGACGAGTTCGGCGGCTTCGCCGGCATCGTCACGCTTGAGGACATCGCCGAGGAGCTCGTCGGGGAGATCCGCGACGAGCAGGACCGCTTCGAGGCCGTCCCGGTCTCGCTCACCGGCGGCGCCTGGCTCATCCCCGGGCGCTGGCGCATCGACGAGGTCGCCGACGCCACCGGCATCGACCTGCCCGAAGGCGAGCACTACGAGACCATCTCGGGCCTGGTCATGGCCGAGCTTGGGCGCATCGCGCACCCCGGCGACGCCGTGGAGGTGGCCGCCGCCGACACCGACGGAACGCCCCGGCAGGTGCGGATGGTCGTCGTCTCCTGCACCCGCCATGTGCCACAGGCGATCGAGCTGCAGCCGCAAGAGGTCCCCGCCGCGGAGGAGGTCCGATGAGCACCGGTCCCGCACTGCTGATCTCCGTGATCCTCCTGGGCGCCAACGCGTTCTTCGTGGCCGCTGAGTTCGCGCTCGTCGCCTCGAGGCAGCACCGGCTCGAACAGGACGGCTCCCGCGCGGCCCGCGCCGCGCTCAGGGGCACCAAGAACCTGTCGCTCATGCTCGCCGGAGCGCAGCTGGGCATCACGGCCTGCACCGTCGGCCTCGGCGCGCTCGCCGAGCCGGCGCTGGCGCACACCATCGAGGTGCCGCTCGAGGCGGTCGGCCTCGGAGCGGCCTCACACCCGATCGCGTTCACGATCGCGCTGCTCATCGTCGTGTTCCTGCACATGGTGGTCGGCGAGATGATGCCGAAGTCGTGGGCGATCAGCCATCCCGAGTCCTCGGCGATGGCGATGATCTGGCCGTTCACCGGGTTCGTGGTGCTGACGAAGCCGATCCTGCTCGGGCTCAACCACGGCGCCAACGTGATCTTGCGGATGTTCAAGGTCGAGCCGGCGGACGAGAAGGCGCAGGCGCATTCGCCCGAGGAGCTGCGGTACCTGCTGCGGTCTTCGGCCGAGGCCGGGCTGCTGCGCGAACCGGAGCACCGGATCCTCGCGCACGCCATCGAGGTGCAGCGCCGCCCGGTCGGCGAGGTCGCCGTCCCCTGGTCCGAAGTGGTCACGATCGAAGCCGAAGCGAACGCCGTCGACGCAGAGGACCGCTCGCGCCGGACCGGGCGCTCGCGCTTGGTCGTCGTCGACACCGAGTCGCGGCCGGTCGGCCTGATGCATGTGCGCGAGGCCGTCCAGTCCGCGCCGGACCGGGCGGTCACCGAGCTGTCCGCAGCGCCGCTCCTGGTCGCCGCCGACACGACCGTGTCGGGCGCGGTGGCGCTCATGCGGCGCCAGCGCGCCCAGCTCGCGCTCGTGACCGGCCCGACCCGCCAGGTCACCGGGCTGATCGCCATGGAAGACCTCCTGGAGGAGATCATGGGCGACTTCGAGGATGAGACCGACACGGCTTAACGATCCGAACACAGCTGCCACCTGGCCTTTCTATTGCTGGACGGAATCGGGGCGACACGCCTGACGGGCGTGTTCGTCGCCGATTTCGGCCATAGGAGGCGTGATCATGATTCATCAACCGTTTCCTGTGATCACGTCAACTCTGGAAGACCATGTCGAAATTCTTCGAGGAATCCGGGCCCGAATTCGCCGTCTGCATGCGCGGTTACGACCGCCACCAGGTCGACGAGTTCGCCACCCGGCTGTACCGGAACATCAAGACGAGCGAGAAACAGTTCGCCGATGCCCAAACCGTCCTGGAAGCCGCCGAGGGCCGACTGCGCAGAGCCGAGGAACGCATCGCCGCCTTGGAGCGGAACGTCAGCGACCGAGCCTCGCAGATAGCCGAGCAGGAGCAGCCGACCCTCGCCGGGCTCGGCACCCGCGTCGAGAGGATCCTGCGCGCCGCCGAGAAGGACGCCGCCGTCCAGCGTGAAGACGCCAAGCGCCAGACCGCGGTCATGGTCACCGAGGCCCGCAGCGACGCCGAGTCGATGGTGCGCTCGGCCCACGTCGAGGCCGCCGCGACCACCGCCGCCACCGAGCAGGACATCGTGGAGATCCGCGCCCGCGCCGTCAACGAGACGACCGAGCTGCGGGAGAACTCGCTCCGCACCCATGATCTGGCATGCACCGACGCGAAGCGCGAGGCCCAGACGGTCCAAGGGCAGGCCCGGGCCGAGGCCGAGAAGCGGCGTTCCGCTGCCGACCGGGAGATCGCGGTCCTGCGCGCCACCGCCGAGCGGGAGGTCACCGAGGTCAAGGCCATCGCCTCGCGTGAGGCCGACGAGCAGCGCACGGCGGCCCAGCGGCTTATAGCCGAGGCGGTCGAGCACCGCAAGAAGCGCACTCAGGATCTCACCCTGGCCGAGGCGGACAGCCGAGAGCGGGCTCAGAAGGAGGAGGTCGACCGGCACCAGCAGGCCATTGCGATGGCCCAGCGCATCGTCGCGGAGGCCGAGGAGCGGCTCGCGCTCGCCGAGGAGCGGTGCCGCACTGCCGAGAACCGGGCGATCGAGCGGTGCGAGGAGGCCGACCGGCAGGCGAAGGACACGCTGCAGCGGTCGAGCGAACGGGCCCGGGTGATCAAGTCCGAGGCGGAGGCCGAGGTGGCGCGGCTGCGCCGCAGCGCGATCGAGCAGGCCGCTGAGCGCGTCCAGCCGCTCGCCGAGGAGGTCGAGACGCTGCAGCGCCAGCGCGACAGCGTCGGTTCGAACCTGGGGGATCTGCGCCGCCAGCTCGGCATGGTCTCCGGCGACGAGGATGTGAAGTCCTCGTTCGAGGTCGGTCCGATTCCGATCAACCGGCAGCGCGGGCCCTCCGACATGGACTCGACGCAGCAGCTGCCGATCGTGCATTAGCCTCAGTTACCAGGCCCATCGGCGTCTGGCCCGGTGCCGGGCGCGGGTCCGTTTCCGCGTATGGACGCTGCTGAACACCGCTGAGCAGGGGTTCCCCTGGATCTGCGTGGCGGGCAAGACGCCCACCGGATGGATCGTGGTCGACATGTACGCCACGATCATCACCTGCATCTCCCGCAAAGAAGGCGTGGCCGGGACGTTCAAGGGCACCTGGGGACACCACTCGCTCGCCGCCTGGTGCGCAGACGTGGCCGCCCACCAGGTACGCGAGACCGCCTGGCGTCCACTGCAACGACACCGCGGCCCGGGCCGACGCTCAAGCCACACACGACACAGACGAATCGAGGCTAAGCGTCCCTTGCGGTCTGGTTGGGCGGCAGGCGTGTGCGGGCCGATCGGAAACCAATTGCCGTCAGCCCAGCTGCCGATGCGGAGGCCGAGGATTGTCGAGAAGAGCAACACCGCCAGCATATAGAGACAGGCATTGGTCGAGTTGACACTGAGCACCTGCTCGGGCCCGTAGGGAAGGTCCGGGGTGACCCTGAAGTAGCAGAGCTCGTACACGACGGCACCGACCAAGCCAACGACCAGAGTCGTCAGCTTCCATACGGCGTCGCGAGGTCCGATCCTCCCAAACCAGGGACTGTACGGAGGCGTGCGCAGGTATCGCGCCTTCGACCTTGCCGTCCGGTCTTGACAGACCAACATCGTGAAGAGGACGACGAATACATATGCGGCCAGGCCGTTCAAGGGGTGAATCGGGAATCTGCGCGCCGTCTCGAGGGAGGTCGCGTCATCCCCGATGACGTATCCCTTCTCCAAGTCCGAAGGGTCGTACAGCGCGTAGATGAGGTCGTTCCTATCGTGCACCCGAGGGTCCTTTTCGCCTGAGACTCGGGACTCGATGAAATATGGCCCGTCCTCCGTCGGAATGTTTCCGGAGAACTCGTAGATGTAGCGCCTGGGGCCTTTGTTCTGCTTCTTGGTGACGTGGCCCACTTCCACTATCTCGATTGCCGAGATCGTCGTGTCCCCGGAGACCAGATCCCGCCATTCCGGATCATCGCCGACGGTGCCGACGACGAGCCCGACGACTGCGCAGTTTCCCAGGACGATCATCATGTTCACCCGGAACGCCCTGCGCCGGAATGCCTTACTCGAGAAGTCCAGGCCTCCCTGATATCCATAAGTGACGTTGACGGGTTCGCGATCACGCCGCTGGCTCCATATCCAGGCGAATGAGCAGGCGATCCCGAAAAGGATCAAGGCGACTGCCAGGAACTCGGCAAAGACCCCTTTGAAAAGTACATATCCCGCCACGTGCATGACGGCCACGGCAAGGAAGCTCGTGAACACGAGGAACGGAGCCACCGCGCGCACCAGAGCGGCGAAGCCGGAATCGCGGCCGGGCTTCGTGCGAATTCCCTGCGCCTGTGGGAGGTCTGGTGGGTACATCAGTGTCCTTGGGGGTGAGAGTGAACCGCCTACTCTACTGGTAGATGGCAACGCGATGGCCGCCACTCAAACCACAATGGCCACAGGCGAATCGAGGTTAGAGGAGCGGCCCAGAGGCCGGCGCGGCGCCGATCGGACGATTCGCTCTCCGAGCCGGGCGCTCCTCTCCCGTTTCCAAGTGCGTGCATTCATCTGCGGGCCCGCGAGTCCAGGTCCATGCCTGCGGCGTAGAGCGGATGCGGAGGCTGGCAGGTCGTCTCCGCATCCGCGGTCAATCACCGTGCTCCGAGGATGGCTTGTGCAGCTTTGTCGGGTTCTCTAGGATGAGGTGGTCCCCGGCGGCGGCGCTTGCATATTGCGGATCAGCAGCAGGGTCAGCAACCGGAGCGCCCGCGCCGACGCCGGGGAGTCTATTGCGAATCCTATAGAATATAGGAAATATTCTATAGGATTCGTGGGTTTTCGGTGGTCCTCTACGGCCGTCCGTAGCCCTGGATGTCCATGATGTACAGGCTGGCGATCTTCACCACGTCGCCGGTGCGCGGGGCGTGGATGATCTCATCGTTGCCGATGTAGAGGGCGTTGTGGCCCAAGCCGTCGTAGAAGACGATGTCGCCCGGCTTCAATTCGGACTTGGAGACCCTCGCGGTCTCGTTCCACTGCATCTGGACGTTGTGCGACAGGCTGACGCCCACGCTGCCCCAGGCGCCCTGGACCAGGCCCGAGCAGTCCCACGTGTTGGGGCCGTCGGAGCCGTACTCGTAGGGGTCTCCCAGCTGGTCGTAGGCGAACGCGACCACGCCGGAGTCGCCCGAGTAGTTCGGGTTCGTGGCCGGCGGCGGGTCGGGGGTGACCTGCTCGAGCAGGATCTCCAGCTCGGCGATCTCCGACTCGATCTCCTCCTGCTGCTTCTCCAGATCGGCGAGGATCTCGTCGGAGTCTTCCCGGAGCGCCTCCAGCTCCTCCTTGCGGGTCTGGAGCTCGGCGGCCTGGTCCAGGTGCGCCTGGAGTTCCGAGTTCTCTGCGTCGGAAAGGCTCTGGAGGAACGTGAGCCGGTCGGTGAAGTCGTCGGGGTCGCCGCCGAGGATCGAGTTCACCATCGCGAACTCGCCGCCGGTGTAGGCCGCGGCGGCGATGTCGGCGATCCGATCGGTGGACTCGGCGGCGGCCGCCTCGAGATCGGGCAGCTCCGCCTCGATGTCCTCGATGAGATCCGCGGCGTCCTCGAGTTCCTCGTTCTTGGCGTTGAAGTCCTCGATGACGAGTTCGAGATCGGAGTGACGCTCGTCGATGTCGGCCTTTACCTCCTCGGGGGAGGGCTCGGCCGTGGCCTGGCCGGCGGTCAGCACGGTGGCCGACGCAGGGACGAGCACGGCGGCCGCGAAAGCGGCGACCAGATGCCGGGTACGCACCAGTGATGCGCTCCTTCCTTCTGCCGCCTACCGGGTTAGCTGTCGGATTCGGGCGGGAAGAAGGTTCGCCCTACCCGCCCTGAGGCGAGATTCACCCCGATCGGCTCTGGCGCTGGCGCCGGGCCGATCGCCCTGGTTCCCCGGTTCGCGGGCGCTGGGGGCGCCTCGGCGATTCGGCGGTGTCGCACGGCGACCGCGGGGTGCGGCCGAAGTTTCCGACGCGACGGCTTCACGTTAGAGCCAAGGGGCGGTGATGACAAGGGCGGGTGGAGAATTTCTCTTGGAATGGCACGGAATACTACGGGCCGCTGCGCGGGAATGACGACCAGTTGCCGAGATACCCCCTTGGGGTATAGACTGCCACTACGGAGGTACACACCATGGCAAGCGACGAGACGACCCACGAGGCTGGGCCGACCGATGGGTCGCAGGCTTCGCCGAACGGTCACCACGACGGGCACGGCACCGGCTACTGGTACCACGGCGACAAGACCGCGATCCAACGTCGGCTGCGCCGCATCGAGGGCCAGATCCGGGGTCTCCAGCGGATGGTCGACGACGACGAGTACTGCATCGACATCCTCACCCAGATCTCGGCCTCGACCAAGGGGCTGCAGGCCGTGGCGCTGAATCTCCTCGAAGGCCACATCGCGCACTGCGTAGCCGAAGCGCAAGTCAACGGCGACGCGGCCGAGGCCGAAGGGAAAGTCAAGGAGGCCACTGACGCGGTCGCCAGGCTGCTCAGGACCTGACCCGTACCCATTTCCAAGGAGTGAACATGCAGACCACTTACCTCGTCAAGGGCATGACCTGCGGGCACTGCGCCGGCGCCGTCACCCAGGAGGTCTCGGCCCTCCCCGGCGTCGAGAACGTCGACGTCGCCGTCGACAGCGGCAAGGTCACCGTCACCAGCGCCGACGAGCTCCAGACCGACTCCGTCCGCGAGGCCGTCGACGAGGCCGGGTACGAACTCGTCGGAGTAGCCGGATAGCGAACGCACCGAAGGGGTGTCCGGTCCGCTGGACACCCTTTCGGCGTTTTCGGGTTGCCGAACGTTCACCCCGCTGGCGTAGAGTCGTCGTCATGGCAGTCTCCGATGACGACCGCTCCGTCGAACTGGGCGACGACGACTACGCGGTGCTCCCAGACCAGACCTCCGACGAGTCCGACCTGGGCTGGGGCGAGGCCCCGGCCCCGACCCGGGCGCACGCGAAACGCAGGCTCACCCCGCGTGACATCCAACTGCTCGATGAGCGCCCACCCCACTGGTCCTAGGCCCCGAAGGCGGCGCCCTGGCAATGCACGGCTCGCGGGCTTCGCCGTGGACGAGGCTGGGCCGTGACACGGGTCATGGGCTGACCTCCACGGAGCAACCCACGAGGCCTTAGTCGAAGGGGAGCCGGTACACCGACACGTGGTTTGGGGAGCCGGCGGTGAACTCGCCACCCTGCCAGTCGGCGTGGCGGGATTCGAGCTCGAAGCCGGCGAGCCGGGCCATGAGGTCCAGTTCGGACGGCCAGATGTACCGGTGCGGGCTGCGGCCGAGGCGGGCCCGCCGGGTCTCGTCGAAGGTGAAGTGGTGGGAGACCACGTGCTGGTTGAGGACGTCGTAGGTGTCGAGCAGGATGTAGCCGTCCTCGACGACGCCGACCGTCGCCTTGCGGCCCGGAGGGAGCGCGCGCAATTCGGGCACCCACAGCTCGATCACGAACCGTCCGCCCGGGACGAGGTGCCGGGCCGCGTTCCGGAAGCACTCGACCTGCTGGTCCTGGGTGAGCAGGTTCGCGATGGTGTTGAACACCAGATAGGCCAGGTGGAACCCGCCGGGTGCCCGGGCGGTGGCCATGTCGCCTTCGAGCACCGGGAGCGCTGATTCGTCTACTTTGGTGCGGAGCTGCGCGATCATGTCGGGGGACAGCTCGATCCCGGTCACCGGCACGCCGCGCTCGGCGAGAGGCACGCCCACGCGGCCGGTGCCGATCGCGAATTCGAGGGCGCGGCCGCCTTCGGCGAGCCCGGCGAGCCGGTCGATGGTCGGGCCGAGGACCTCCGGTGCGAACATGCCCTCGCCGGGGGTGTCGTAGCTGCGGGCCGTTTCGGCGTCCCAGATGTCGTTCGATTCCATCGCCCCAGAATTGCGCAGGCCCGCAGCCGTGTCGAGCGGTTTGCGGGGCCCAGCCGTCGTGGCGGGCCCGGCTCGATGCGCTCGCCCGCGGCATCGGCGCCGCCCGCACCCGGACCGTGCGCCGCTCCCGCTGACCAGTCCCTGGTCATCGGTGATTTGCAAGAGGTTCCAGAGGTGGGAAACTCTTGCAATCAGATTGTTGTCGACTTTCAAATCGGCTAAGCTGTCATCATGCGGCTTCGACTCTCCGACGTCGCCGGACAGGCCGGGGTCAGTGAGGCGACGGTGTCTCGGGTGCTCAATGACAAGCCCGGCGTCGGGGCTCAGACCCGGCAAGCCGTCCTCACCGCCCTCGACGTTCTGGGCTACGAACGGCCGCAGGCCCTTCGCAAGCACGCCATCGGGCTCATAGGCCTGGTCGTGCCCGAACTGGAGAACCCCATCTTCCCGGTGTACGCGCAGACGATCTCCAACGTCCTCGCCGGCTCCGGCTACACGCCCGTGCTGTGCGCCCAGACTCCCGGCGGGGTCTCCGAGGACGAGTACGTCGAGATGCTGCGCGAGCGCGGCGTCGCCGGCATCATCTTCGTCTGCGGCCTCAACGCCGACACCACCGCCGGCACCGAGCGGTACCAGGAGCTGAAGGAGAAGCGGCTTCCGGTGACGTTCGTGACCGGGCACCCCGAAGGCGTCGAGGCGGCCTCCTTCTCCTGCGACGACATCGTCGCGGCCCGGATCGCCGTCGAACACCTCGCCGGCCTCGGCCACACCCGTATCGGCCTCGTCTCCGGCTCCGACCGCTACTGGCCCGTCCAGCGCAAGATCCTCGGCTACCGCGCGGCCATGCAGCACGTCGGGCCCGAACTGATCGAACTCACCCTCTTCGGCGAGGAAGGCGGCCACGCGGCCGCCGCCCGCCTCATCGACCGCGGCGCCACCGCCCTCGTCTGCGGTTCCGACATGATGGCCCTCGGGGCCGTCCGCGCCGCCGGGGAGCGCGGCATGCAGGTTCCGCGGGACTTCTCGGTCGTCGGCTACGACGACTCGCCGCTCATCGCCCACACCAACCCACCGCTCACGACCGTGCGGCAGCCGGTGCGCGACATCGCCACCGCCGCCGCCCGGGCGCTGCTCGACGAGATCGCCGGGCAGCTCACGCCGTCGTCGGAATACCTGTTCCGGCCCGAACTCGTCGTACGCGGCTCCACCGGTGCCGCACCCCAGTAGGAGAGGATCACTCATGAGCGACAACTGGTGGCGCGACGCGGTCATCTACCAGGTGTACCCGCGCTCCTTCGCCGACGCGAACGGCGACGGGATGGGCGATCTGGCGGGCATCCGCTCGCGGATCCCCTACCTCGCCGAGCTCGGCGTCGACGCGATCTGGATCTCGCCGTTCTACGCCTCGCCTCAGAAGGACGCGGGCTACGACGTCGCCGACTACCGCGCGATCGACCCGCGCTTCGGCACACTCGAGGACTTCGACGCGATGCTGGAGGCCTCACACGAGGCGGGCATCCGCCTCATCGTCGACCTGGTCCCCAACCACTCGTCCTCGGAGCACGAGTGGTTCAGGGCAGCGCTCGCGGCCGGACCGGGCAGCGCCGAGCGGGCGCGCTACCACTTCCGGGACGTCGACCCGGCCAGGCCACAGACCCCGCCGAACAACTGGCAGTCGATCTTCGGCGGACCGGCGTGGACGAGGACGCCCGACGGCGAGCAGTGGTACCTGCACCTGTTCGACTCCTCGCAGCCCGACCTGAACTGGGACAACCCGGAGGTCCACGCCGAGTTCGCCTCGATCCTGCGCTTCTGGCTCGACCGCGGCGTCGACGGCTTCCGCATCGACGTCGCCCACGGCATGGTCAAGGCCGAAGGGCTGCCGGACTCGGGCGCCGACGGCTCGATCGAGATGATCGGAACGACCCGCGCCCCGTTCTTCGACCAGGACGGCGTCCACGACATCTACCGCACCTGGCGCCCGATCGTCGAGGAGTACGAGGGCGACCGGATCCTCGTCGCCGAGGCCTGGGTCGACTCGGCCGCGCGCCGCGCGCTGTACTTGCGGCCCGGCGAGCTGCACCAGGCGTTCAACTTCGACTTGCTGCTGGCGCCGTTCCAGGCGGCGGACTTCCGCAAGGCCATCGACGCCGAGATCGCCGGAAACGCCGGCGTCGGGGCGCCGTGCACGTGGGTGCTTTCGAACCATGACGTGCAGCGGCACGTCACCCGCTACGGCGACGGTGAGAAGGGTCTGGCGCGGGCGAAGGCGGCGACGCAGCTGCTGTTCTCGCTTCCCGGCGTCGTCTACGTCTACCAGGGCGAGGAGCTCGGCCTGAACGAGGTCTTGGACCTGCCCGAGGAGGTCCGCGAGGACCCGACGTTCTTCCGCACCGGCGGCGAGCAGATCGGCCGCGACGGCTGCCGGGTGCCGATCCCGTGGGAGGCCACGGGCCCGAGCCTGGGCTTCGGCGACGTCGAAGGCTGGCTGCCGCAGCCGGAGGGCTGGGCAGAGAAGTCGGTCGAGGCCGAGGACGGCGCCGAAGGATCGACGCTGGAGTTCTACCGCAAGGCCATCGCGATCCGCAAGCAGCACAAGGCGACCGCCCTGACTTGGCTGGACGATCCGGGGGACGACGCCTTCGCGTTCGACAACGGCTCGATGGTGTGCGTGGTGAACTTCAGCGACGAGCCGGTCTCCGTGGCCGCATATGAGGGCGAGGTCCTCCTGGCGAGCAGCCCGCTGGAGAACCGCGACCTCCCGGGCGGTTCAACGGTCTGGTTCAAGAGGTAATACCCGAGTGATGACGGGGCGGCGGGCTGAAGGCCACCCGCCCCTTGGGACGAGGCCTGAACCCGGCTGCCGTGGAGCAACGCCGGCCGATGCAGCCGAAACAGTGAGCGTTGTCGGCGCCGCCTCATGGGATGCCCGAACCGGATTCCAGCGTGCCCTGCCACGGTTTGAGTGCTAGCATCGATATTCTCAGGGGGTGGTAATGATGGCAGATACCCGAGCGATGTCCATCCGCGGCATCGACCCTGAGCTGTACCGCTGGCTCAAGGTACGCGCTGCCGAGCATGACCGCTCGATGGAGGCTGAGGCGCGCGCGATATTCGCCGAAGCCAAGCACTCCGAGGAGCGGCGCTCCAGAGACGACATGTCGCTCGGCGACCTTTTCCGTACGCTCGTAGCGGATTACGGCGGACTTGACGGCATCGAGCTCCCATCGCGAAACTCGCCGGCGAGGGCCGCCGATTTCTCGGAGTGGGATCTGCCAGAATGATCGTCCTCGACACCAATGTCCTGTCGAACGCGTCCAGACCCAAACCCGAGCCGGCCGTAGTCCGCTGGCTCGACCAGGTTCCGCAACGGGAGAGCTTCACTACTGCGGTGGCCATCGCCGAATTGCGATTCGGTGTCGCGAGGCTTCCGCAGGGACGCAAACGCGCCGCGCTTCACGAGTACCTCGAGCAAGGCGTAGTGGCGGCGTTTGAAGATCGCATTCTGGATTTCGATCTCGCGGCGAGTGCCGAATTCGCCATGATCGTCGCATCGCGAGAAAAGGCAGGCAGACCGATGGATGCGGCAGACGGCATGATCGCCGCGATCTGTCGGCTGCACGGGGCAGTGCTCGCTACTGACAACATGAAGGATTTCGAGGGCACCGGAGTCACCCTGATCAATCCGTTCCGGCCCTGAATCGAACTGAGGGGCCCGGCCGCGTAGCGGCCGGGCCCCTCAGTTCGCCTTGCGGCGGTTGCTTACTTGATCTTGTTGCCGACGCTGCGCAGCTGCTGGCAGGCCTCGACGATGCGCTTCGCCATGCCGGCCTCGGCGAGCTTGCCGTAGGCGCGCGGGTCGTAGGCCTTCTTGTCGCCGACCTCGCCCTCGACCTTGAGCACGCCGTCGTAGTTGCGGAACATGTGGTCGACGACCGGGCGGGTGAACGCGTACTGCGTGTCGGTGTCGATGTTCATCTTGATCACGCCGTGGTCGACCGCGTCGCTGATCTCCTGCTCGGTCGAGCCCGAACCGCCGTGGAAGACCAGGTCGAACGGCTTGTCCTTGCCGAGTTCCTTGCCGATCTCGTCCTGGATCTCCTTGAGGATCTCCGGGCGCAGGCGAACGTTGCCGGGCTTGTAGACGCCGTGGACGTTGCCGAAGGTCAGCGCGGACATGTAGCGGCCCTTCTCACCGGAGCCGAGGGCCTCGACGGTGGCGCGGGCGTCGGCGACGGTGGTGTACAGCTTGTCGTCGATCGCGGCGGAGACGCCGTCCTCCTCGCCGCCGACGACGCCGATCTCGACCTCGAGGACGATCTTGGCCTTGGCGGTGCGCTCCAGCAGCTCCTGGGCGATCTCCAGGTTCTCCTTCAGCGGCACCGCGGAGCCGTCCCACATGTGCGACTGGAACAGCGGGTTCTCGCCGCGGGCGACGCGCTCCTCGCTGATGGCCAGCAGCGGGCGGACGAACTTGTCGAGGTTGTCCTTCGGGCAGTGGTCGGTGTGCAGCGCGATGTTCACCGGGTAGTTCTTGGCGATCTCGTGGGCGGCGGCCGCGAGAGCGGTGGCGCCGGTGACCATGTTCTTGACGGTCGGGCCCGAGAGGTACTGGGCGCCTCCGGTGGAGACCTGGACGATGCCGTCGGACTCGGCCTCGGCGAAGGCGGCCAGGGCGGCGTTCAGCGTCTGGGTCGAGGTGACGTTGATGGCCGGGTAGGCGAAGGAATGCTTCTTCGCCCGGTCGAGCATCTCGTTGTAAACCTCAGGTGTTGCGATAGGCATGCTGCCTGCTCCTTTGAAACGTCGTTGATTGCTCCCCGACCGGGGGCCGTGACTCAGACGCCGCTGTCTGATGACCTCATCGAAGTATTGCGTCAAGATGAAGTATTGCCCACGAGCATGTGAAGGCATCAACCAGGCTACCTGGTGGTTCACTCGTCGCGCGGCGCCTCGGCCTCTACCGTAGTAGCCATGGAGTATCAGCAGGAACGGGCCGACGACTACGACGAGGCATCAGAGTTCGATCTGGCCGATTCGGCAGAGGACGACGACGCTGAACAGGACCCGGAGACCTACGCTCCCGGCGGCGGCGAGGGCGCCGTTCCCGAGGAGGCGAACGACGCCGACGCCGCCGAGCAGGCCATGGAGGTGCCGGTCGAGGATGACGAGCCCTACGAGGGCTGACCGCCGCGCGGGGACCGGTCGCTACTTGTCGGCTGCGCCCAGGCGGTCGAGCACCCAGGCCAGGTTGAACGCCTCTTCCTCCCAGGCGTCGTAGCGGCCCGAGCGGCCGCCGTGGCCGGCCTCCATCTCGGTCTTGAGCATCACGTCCGACTCCGGGCTCCGCTCGCGCAGCCGCGCGACCCACTTGGCGGGTTCGTGGAAGCCGACCCGGGTGTCGTTGAGGCTGGTCACCGCCAGGATCGACGGGTAGCGGACGTCGGTGACGTTCTCATAGGGCGAGTACGACTTCATGTACTCGTACACCTCGGCCGATTCAAGCGGGTTGCCCCACTCCTCCCATTCGATGACGGTGAGCGGCATCGTCGGGTCGAGGATCGTGTTGAGCGCGTCCACGAACGGGACGTCGGCGAGGACCCCGGCGAAGCGCTCGGGCGCGAGGTTGGCCACGGCGCCCATGAGCAGGCCGCCGGCCGAGCCGCCGCGCGCGACGATCCGGTCGGGTGCGGCCCAGCCGGATTCGAGCATGTGGCCCGCGGCGTCGACGAAGTCGGTGAACGTGTTCTTCTTGTGGAGGAGCTTGCCCTCCTCGTACCATCGGCGGCCCATCTCGCCGCCGCCGCGCACGTGCGCGATCGCGAAGACGACGCCCCGGTCGAGCAGGCTGAGGCGCGCGATGGAGAAGTACGGGTCGATGGAGTGCTCGTAGGAGCCGTAGCCGTACAGCAGGCACGGCGCCGTCCCGTCGGGCTCGACATCGGCGCGGGCGACGATCGAGATCGGCACCTTGGTGCCGTCGGCGGCGGTGGCCCACTCCCGGTACTGCCGGTAGTCGGCCGGGTCGAAGCCGCCGAGGACCGGGGTGCGCTTGCGCAGGTGCAGGGCCGCGGCGTCGATGTCGTAGTCGTAAACCGACGCGGGGGTCACCATCGACGTGTAGCCCAGGCGCAGGGCCCGGGAGGCGTAGTCGGGGTTCTCGCCCAGGCCGACGGCGTACAGCGGCTCGTCGAAGGCGACCTCGGTGAGCCGCCCCTGCTCGTCCAGGATGGCCACCTGCGACAGGCCGGCCCGGCGCATGGAGACGACGGCGTGGTCGGCGAACGCGTCGACCGCCTCCAGCCTGACGGCCGGGTCGTGGGGGAGGATCTCGTTGAACTGCGAGGTGTCCTCGACCGGCGTCCATCCGAGTGTGAAGTTCTCGGCGCCCTTGTTGTGCAGCACGAGGAACCGGTCGCCCTGGTGTTCGACCTGCGTTTCGACGCCCTGCTCGCGTCCGCCGCCGAAGAGGGCGAACTCCCCGGTGGGGTCGGCGGCGTCGAGGTAGCGGGTCTCGCTGGTGATCTTCGATCCGCACACGATCATGAGGTACTTCTCGGAGCGGGTCAGCTCGATGCCGGTCCAGAACCGCTCGTCGTCCTCCTGGTAGACGAGGACGTCGTCGCTCTCGCCGAGGACGTGGCGCCACACCTGGTAGGGACGCCAGGCGTCGTCGACCTTGGTGTAGAAGAACGCCGAGCCGTCGGACGACCAGGCGCCGCCGTAGAAGACGCCCTCGATCTCGTCGGCGAAGACCTCGCCGGTGCGCAGGTCCTTGAAGCGCAGCGTGAACCGCTCGTCGCCGGTGTAGTTGACGCCGAACGCGAGGAGGTTCCCGTCGGGGGAGACGTCGCAGGTGCCGAGGGCGAAGAAGTCGTGGCCTTCGGCGAGCTCGTTGCCGTCGACCAGGACCTCCTCGCCGGCCACCGGCACGCCGGGCTCGACGCTCGGCGGGACGTCGCTCTCGGCGGCGAGGCGGCACCGGATGCCGTACTGCTTGCCCTCCTGGGTGCGCCCGTAGTACCACCAGCCCTTGTTGCGGACGGGCACCGACAGGTCGGTCTCCTGGGTGCGGTCTTTGATCTCGCCGAAGATCGTCTTGCGCAGGCCCTCCAGGTGTGCGGTCCGCGCCTCGGTGTGGGCGTTCTCGGCGCGCAGGTAGGCGAGGACCTCGGGGTCCTCGGGGTTCTTGAGCCAGGCGAAGTCGTCGTTGACGGTGTCGCCGTGGTGGGTTCGCGGGTGGTCGCGGCGGGCCGCGACCGGCTGCCGGACAGCTTGCTCATCTGACATGCCTTCAACTGTAGGGCCTTCGCGTTGCACCGCCGGTCACAGCGCGCGCGCCCCGGAGGCGCCACATGTCGCTCACGAGTGATCCCTCGTCGGTTCGAAAACCGGGAAATCCGCCCAGAAGGGGCGAGGCGACCTGTGAGGATGGTCCGCATGAACGAGAGGCCTGACGAGCACGAGCCGCCGATCTACATCCCCGGCGGCTACGACGACGTACCGGCGGTCGACCGCACCGTCTTCCTCGGCCGCGCCGAATCCGCCGCGCCGGCGTTCCTCGTCGCCGACCGCATCTCGGCCGCCGGCCATCAGGGCCCGGTGTTCTCCGAGATCTCCGTCAGCGCCGAACTCGGCCAGGTCGTCGCCGTAACCGGCGACGGCGGCGACGGCCGCACCTCGCTCCTGCTCGCCCTCGCCGGGCGCTTCGCGCTCACCGGCGGCGCCCTCACCGTCGAAGGCCAGACGAGGCTCCGGGAGATCCGCCGCCGCTTCACCGTCGCAGAGGCGCCCCCGGCGATCGGCTTCGACGAGTACCACACCGTCGCCGAATGCATCAAGGAGACGGTGACCGTCTCCGGCCGGACCGCGACGCGCGCGAACATCCACGCCTGGCTCGACCGCCTCGCCGTCACCGTCGACACCGGCGACACTTTCGGATTCCTGCCCCGCATCGAGCAGGTCCGCTTCGCCATCGCCTGCGCCGCCGCCTCCCGCACCCCCGCGATCGTCGTCGACGACGCCGACACCGGCCTCAACTACACCGGGGGCGAACGCGTCTTCGAGACCCTCCGCACCGTCGCCGACGCCGGCCAACTCGTCATCGCCGCCTGCACCAGCCACGACGCACCCGCCGACGCCGTCGTGGAACTCAGAGCCGGGCATACGGCTCGCAGGCTTCGCCGTGGGGGCAACCGAATCGGAGGCCTGATTTGAGCCCGTTCAAACTCGCGCTCGCCGAACTGCGCCGCTTCCGCGGCCGTTCGGTCCGCGTCGCCGCCCTCGCAGCGATGATCCTCATCCCGCTGGTCTACGGCGGCCTCTACCTCTGGTTCGCCTGGGACCCGTATGGCTCACTCGACGAGATGCCCGTCGCCGTCGTCAACGCGGACACCGGCGCGACCATCGAACGGAACGGTGAGAGCACCGACGTCAACGGCGGCGAGCAGCTCGTCGACCAGCTGAAGGGCGACCGGATCTTCGACTGGCGCTTCACCGACGCCGCGGCCGCCCGCCACGGACTCGAAGACGGCGACTACTACATGGTCATCACCGTCCCCGAGGACTTCTCGACCAAGCTCGCCAGCCTCGCCGGCACCGACCCCGACCAGGCCGAGGTCAAGGTCGACCTCAACGACGCCAACGGCCACGTCGCCGGCGTCATGGCCTCCACGGTCGAACGCGAACTGCAGAACCAGATCGACACCGCCGTCTACGTCACCTTCGCCAAGACCCTCTTCGGCGACCTCGCCGAACTCGGCGTCGGCCTGGCCGACGCCGAGACCGGCGCTGTCGACCTCGCCGACGGCATCGGCGACACCCAGACCGGCCTCGTGACACTCCACTCAGGACTATCGGACCTCTCCGACGACGCCCACGACGTCTCGGACGCCGCCGACCAGGTCTCCAGCGGCGTCGACCAGGTCATCGGCGTCGCCCAACCCGTCGTCGACGGCCTCGCCGAGAACTGGGACCAGATCCAGGCCGGCTCCGCGGCCGGATCCAACCTCGTCAACGACGCCGCCACCGGCCTCGACGACGCCTACACCGCCCTGTGCGAAGACGACGAAGGCGAACCCGCCGCCTGCACCGCCCTCAAAGAGCACCTCGACCGCGCCGACGAGGTCAACACCGACGTCCAGACCGCCAACGGCTCAGTCCAGGCCACCTCCACCGACACCCTCGAAAACGCCTCCGAAGACCTCGCGACGCTCCAGACCGGTGCCTCCGACGTCGCCACCGGAGCCCGAGAGGTCGCGACCAGCGCCTCCAGCGCCGAAACCGGCGCGGGCGAACTCGCCGACGGGCTCGGCGAACTCCACGACGGCGCCGCCGGCCTTGGCGAGGGCCTCGCGAGCGCCGTAGCCCGAATCCCCCCGACCGACCCGACCGACAACGCCGACAACGCCGAGGTCTACGGCAGCCCCGTCGCCATCGACGAGAACAACCTCAACCCCGCCGACAACTACGGACGCGGCCTGGCGCCGCTGTCCATCGCGATCGCCCTGTGGGTCTTCGGCATCGTCGCCTACCTCCTGCTGCGCCCCGCCAACCCGCGCGCCCTCGCCGGGCCACTGAGCTCCCCGCTCATCGCGATCGGCGGATGGATGCCCGGCGCGATCCTCGGCGTCGCCGGCGCGCTCGTCCTCTACCTCGTCCTCGACGTCGCCCTCGGGCTCGACCCGGAGCACGTGACGGCGACGATCGCGCTGTGCGTCCTGGCGATCCTGGCGTTCTCGGCGATGGCGCACCTGTTCAAGCTCGCCGCCGGAGCGGCCGGGAGCCTCCTGATCGTCGTGCTGCTCATGCTCCAACTGACCAGCGCAGGCGGCCTGTACCCGGTGGAGACCACGCCCGCGTTCTTCCAGGCGATCCACCCGTGGCTGCCGATGACCTACGTGGTCGACGCCCTCCGCGTGACGATCACCGGCGGCGAGACCGCGCACCTGACGCGGGCGGTCGCCGTGCTCGGCGCCTACCTGCTCGCGTCACTGGCGCTGGCGAGCACGGTGGTCGCGACGCGCCGCAAGTGGAGGACCGACACCCTGAACCCGCCGCTGAAGCTCTGAGCGGCTCACCGTCCGATGAGGGCGGCGAGCCCGTCGAGGGCGCGATCGAGTCCGAACTCGAAGGCGTGCTCGGGGTCGAAGGCCGCGCCGAGGGCCGCCTGCCCGACCCGCGCGGCGGTGGGGAACCGCTCGGGGTCGAGGACCTTCGCCAGCAGGGGCCCGCTGGCCTCCCACCACTCCTTCTCGCTCATCGCGCTGGCCTCCCGTTCGGCTTCGGCGGCGGCGTTGCGCACGAAGGCGAGGAGGAAGGCGAGGGCGTCGTCCTTCTGGGCGTCGGTCAGGCCGGTGCCGTCCATCGTGCGCAGTTCGTACTCGTACTTGGCGCACTGGCCGGGTCCGAGGGGCGGCCTGTTCTGGGCCGCGGCGGCCGCCCAGGGGTGGGCGCGGTACATCGCGAAGTTGTCGCGGGCGACGGTCGCGAGCCGCTCGCGCCAGTCCCGGCCCGCGGGCTCGGTGCGTTCGATGGCGCCGTAGAGGGCGTCGAGCATGAGCACGATCAGTTCGGACTTGCCGGGCACGTAGGTGTAGAGCGTCATCGTGGCGACGCCGAGGGGTTCGGCGACGCGGCGCATGGTGACCGCTTCGAGCCCGTCGGCGTCGGCTACCGCTATGGCGGCGTTGACGACGGCGTCGACGGTGAGGCCTTTGCGGGGCCCCCTCCGGGCGCGGGTCGGCGCCTGCCTCCAGAGCAGTTCGAGGAGGGTCGGTCTCGGAGCGTCGGATGTCCCGGAAGTCACGTCCTGATTCTAGCCGGTCGGATCGTACGCCGTACATCGTACAATATATAATGTACTACATACAGTGCACTGCGTACGACGAAACCAAGGGGCCCGCAACATGAAGATCACCTCCTCCGCCATCTCGCTCAACGTGGCCGACCCCACCGCCTCGGCTGAGTTCCTGAAGCGCCACTACGGCTTCAGCGAGGACATGTCCGCCGACGGTTTCGTCTCACTTTCCCGCCCGGACGCGGGCTTCAACGTCGTGTTCCTGCGCACCGGTCTGGCCACGTTCAAACCCGAGAGCGCCAAAGGCCGCGCCGACGGCCTGCTGGTGGTCTTCGCAGTCGACGACATCGACGCCGAGTACGAACGCCTCTTGAAAGAAGGCGTGCAGATGACCACGCCGATCGAGACCGAGGAGTGGGGCGAGCGCTACTTCCAGGTCGCCGACCCGAACGGCGTCGTGATCCAACTCGTCCAGTGGATGACCGAACCGGACGTCGTCGAGTAGCGAACAGCGCCCCGGACCGCCGCACGGCGGTCCGGGGCGCTCGGAGTAAGTGCGATCAGGTCAGGCGGTAGAGCGCCGAGCCGTGCGCCGGGAGTTTGGCCCGCAGCTCCGGGCCGACTTCCACGTCGGTCCGAGACCAGCAGTCCCGCAGCGTCTTCGGCCTCGCCACGCCCAGGTCTCCCCACGTCAGGCCGAACTCGGCCGTCTCACCTCCGCGGTTGAACACCGCCACATGGGAGCCGTCGGCCGACGCCCACGCCACGTTCTTGCCCTCCCGCCACACCTCTTTGGAAGCGACCTCGCTGCGCTGCGCGGCGAGCACCTCCTCGTTGGTCAGCAGCGCGATCGTCTCGGCGCTCGAGTTCGGCAGGTCGGCGCCGACCATGAGCGGCGAGCGCGCCACGCACCACAGCGTCAGCATGGTGCGCTGCTCGTCCGGCGTCAGCAGCGACTCCCGCGGCCCGCCCACCTCGGCGCGGATGCCCATGCGCCCCAGCGGGAGCATGTCGGCGTCCGGCCAGTGCCCCGGCCCCGAATGCGGAGCCCAGTCGCGCAGCAGGTCGAACTGGGTGTCGACATCGCGCCACCGGTCCCACAGGTCCGCCGAGATCCGCCACAGGTGCGAGTGCGCCTTGAGGTGGTCGGCGTGCGCCACCGAGAGGTTCATGCCCGGAGAGAGGCTCAGGACGATGTCGCGCCCGGCCTTCTGCACCGCGTTCCAGAACGCGGCGACCTCGTCCTCGTAGTAGGGGGCGATCATGTCGTCGGCCTTGATGAAGTCGACGCCCCAGTCGGCGAACTGCCGGACCAGCGAGTCGTAGTAGGCCTGTCCGCCCGGGTGGGAGTGGTCGATGCCCCAGTTGTCGTCGATCCACGAGGAGACGCGCTCGCGGTCGGGGATCTGCGAGGCCGAGTACTCGGTGCCCTTGATCGGAGTGTCGGCCGCGACGGCCTGGCGGGGGACGCCGCGCAGGATGTGGACGCCGAACTTCAGGCCGAGCGAGTGGACGTAGTCGGCCAGGGGCTTGAAGCCGGCCCCGTTGGCCGCGGAGGGGAAGCGGTTCGCCGCGGGCTGGGGGACCCCGTACTCGTCGAGGCAGAGTCTGGCACCTGAGTTGTAGCCGCCCGCGCGGGTGTTCGGCTCGTACCACTGGATGTCGACGACGACGTATTCCCAGCCGTGGTCGGCCATGTGCTCGGCTATGAACTCGGCGTTGGCCCGTGTCTCGGCCTCGGTCACCGAGGTGCCGAACACGTCCCATGAGTTCCAGCCCATCGGGGGCGTGGCGGCGAGTCGGGTCACGGAATCCTCCTCGGGGTTGCGTGCCATGTACCGTACCCGTGTGTGGAGACGGGCGTCACCGCTGGTTGGAAAGCGCTATCAAGACGCGGATCACCCCTGACCCCAATACCGTGTCGAGGACCCTCCTCCGGTGCTGTAAAGTGTTCAGAGCGCTCACGCATGGCCAGGTAGCTCAGTTGGTACGAGCGTCCGCCTGAAAAGCGGAAGGTCGCCGGTTCGACCCCGGCCCTGGCCACCAATATCAGAGCCCTGCTGACCTGCATCAACGCAGAACCAGCAGGGTTCCTTGTTTGGCTCCGGAGGAGACCCGCCCGCTATACGCCCGTTGCCGACCCACTTGGGCAAACGCCGCCTCATCGACGCTCCGGTACTCTTCGCCGACGAGACCCCGATCTCGGTCGCGGGCAAGACCGCCTGGTTGTGGACGTTCACCGCACCTGATGGGACCTGCTGGTATGCCGTGACGGCCTCCAGGTCGCTCGAAGCGCTCAAGGGCCTCGGTGTGCTGCAGGGCTTCGGCGGCATCCTGGTCCGCGATGACTACGCGGCCTACTACTCGCAGACAGGCCCCGACCGGGTCCGGTTGTGCTGCGCGCACTTGCTGCGGAAGCTGCAGTCGGTGGTCGAGGCCTGTGGCGAGCACTCCGAGGTCGGGGCGTGGGCGGCCCAGCACCAGAGTGTGCTCCGAGACGCGATCAGCGCCGTCAAAGCCGCTCGGGCCGAGGGAAAGACATCGCTTGATGCGCAGGTACTGGCCCGGATCGAGGTCGACTACGCCCATCAAGCCGCTTTGGGTCGGGCGCTCACTGATCATCTCGGTGACTCCGACGCCCGCCGCCTCGCCAGGCGCTTGGACGAGAAACGCGGCCAGGTCCTGCTGTTCACCAGGCACTTCGCCACTGGGGTCGAACCGACCAACAACCGGGCCGAACGCTCACTGCGACATACGAAAACGAAAATGAAGATCTCGGGATGCTGGCAGAGCCTGCGGACCGCGCAGCGCTGGGCCACCATCCACACCTATATCGCGACCGTCCGCGCCTGGGGCCACAGTGCCGCAGACGCCCTCCGCGCTGCCCTCCTCGAGCAACCCATCCTCAACCCCTGAATGGATAGGATTGTTTTGACTCTCATAATCGGAGTCGGTGCGGGTTTGATATTCGGCCTGGCTTCAGTTTTCGTTAACCGTTTCTGGGGAACAGTTTTCGCGTGCGTGCCCGTTGCGGCATTCTTCGTATTCTTTGTCTTTGCCATGCAAAACGAAATTTCGAGTGCTGAAGCCCAATCTCTTGGACTCGGAATCGTCGGCATAATAGTCGGACTGGGCATCGGCCAAATGCTCGGCCGATGGAGACGGAAGTAGCTCCGCGGTAATTGCCCGGTCCAGGGCCAGGAACTCGTAGTCTTCGTAGGTGCTCACGAGAGTCCTCCTATCCTGCGGCTTCGGTGCCGTTCACCCTCGGCCGAGTCCAAAGGGCCGCAATCGGTGCCGCGACGAGGCGGTCGCCCAGCCGATAGGAGCGCGGCCCGGTGTGGAGTACTGCCCCGCCGAGGAACTTGCCGCCGAGCTCATCGCGCAACCACGCCAGGTGCCGGGCGTCCTTGGCCGACACGCCGCCTGCGGACTTGATCTCGAAGCCGTACACCGAGCCGTCGCGGTACTCGGCGAGCAAGTCGACCTCGCGGGACTGGTCGTTGGTTCGCAGGTGGTAGAGCGTCGGCTCTGATTCGCTCAGACGGGCTTCGGCTCGGAGCTGGCTCGCCACGAAAGTATCGAGCATTCTTCCCAGCAGGTCGCCATCTCGGCGCAGCCCGGCCCGGTCGACGCCGAGGATGGCTCCCGCAACACCGGGATCGATGATGTACCGCTTGGGAGCCTTGGCGAGTCGCTTGAGTCGATTGGTCCACCAGGCGGGGACCGAGTCAACCAGCAGCAGGTTGCCCAGCAGGCGATCGTATGCCTGCGCGGTCCGGCTGTTGACGTCGGCGGCATCATAGAGGCTCTTGGCGGTGGGGACTCCTGCCGTGCTGAGGCACAGGACCTCCAGGTATCGGCGGAGTTTGAGCGGGTCGTGGGCACCATCGATCAAGTCGGCGTCGCGGGTCGCGACCTGGTCGACGTAGGCGCGCAGCCAGCGGCGCCTGGATGTCTCGGAAGAGGCGAGAACCGCGTCCGGGAACCCGCCGCGGAGCGCGAGGTCGAGGTAGTCGTTCAGGACCAGGTCGGTGCTGGTTCGATGCAGGGAGCGCATCGGTTCAGTGCGCAATCGGTCGAAGAGCGGCTCGAGATCGGTCGCACCTTCGATCTCCCTTTGGATGAGCCCGTACATCTCTATCCGGATCGCTCTTCCGGTCAGAGGCCAGCCGATTGCCTCGAGATCAGAGCGGACCGAACCGGTGATGAGGTAGGCACCTGGGCCGGGGCGTCGATCCACCGACCGCTTGATCGCTCCGAATATCTGAGGAACCGCCTGCCATTCGTCCAGCAGCACTGGCCGGGGCTCGTTCAGCGCTCCGTCAGGATCGGCTCGGACGACGTCGCCTTCCGGTTCGTGGTCCAGCTGGATCACGCTCTTCGCGAAACGACGGGCTGTGGTGGTCTTGCCGCAGGCGCGAGGTCCCACGACGAGCAGGGCCGGGAAGTCCCGCATGATCTCTTCGATGATCTGGTCTGCGATACGCGGCACGTATTTGCTCCTCATATCAAAAAGGGTACCAAGATTCTGGCTCCGTCAATACAAAGATTCTGGGCGTGTCTCTGCAAATATTCTGAGATTTGAAGACTCTGGTCGAGAGTAGCCGGAGGTAGGTCGACCTGCCTGCTGACCGGAGGGCACTCTCGACCGTCGGGCCGGTCCGGTTTCATCCAGTGGACTGCACCGCAAGCGATTCGGCGTCGCGAGGCGGCACCTCGACGAGCCCTCCGCCGCCCGACCGCCGTTCCTGCGAAGCATGAAACGCCTCTCGGCGGCGCGGTCGCCGCCGGAGTGCCCGCGCTGCGCCACTGAGGGATTCAGCGCGCGGAGGCAGGCCTCGGCGCTTCGACTGAGCCTGACTTGGGCCGGATATGGCTGTTGTCGATTTCAGGCTGAAACGCTGGATTTGGGTTACTTGCCGGTAGTGTGATGATTTTTCGTGATACGGGTCATCTTGGATTGACATTCATCGTCTTCTAGGTTGAAGCTTTAAGTACTTCCGATCGGGATGGCTCCCGGCATGAGAGGAAACCTCTGGCATGCGTTCCGCGCCAAGTCCACCCGTAGTCCCGCGCTCACCAGTCCCTGTGGACGCGGGCGGCTGATGAACCAGCCGCAGTCGCCCGCGCGGGCCCGGGCAGGCGGGCGGCCGTCGGTCGGGGCGGCCGCACTCATATCTCCTCGCGAGTCCTCCTAGTCGCGACCCAGTCGTGTCCGCCGCCGTGCGCGTCTTCCTCCCAGGGCGCCGGCACCAACCCGGCGGCGGACCGCCACCTCGCCGTTCAATCGCGGCGAACCCACCTCCGCACGAAAGGAAGTCCCCCGTGATATCCGCACGAACACGGCGCGCCGCCGGTCCTCGGCGGCGCGTCATCGCGGCGCTCGGCGTCACGGCCGTGGCCGCCACGGCCCTCACCGCCTTCATCCCCGTGGCCTCCGGTGACCCGGCACTCTCGGTGCCCCCGTCCTCCTTCAAGGACGGCCGCTACATCGTCCAGTTCGCCGACGAACCGGTCGCCGTCTACGACGGCGACGTTCCAGGGCTCGCGGCCACCACCCCGGACGAAGACGAGAGCATCGACTTCGGCTCGGCCGCGGTCCAGGACTACCGCGACCACCTCGCCGAAGTCCGCGACGACGTCCTCGACGCCGTCCCCGGCGTCGAACCGGCCGCCGAATACGACACCGCCTTCAACGGCGCGGCGGTCGAGCTGACCGCCGCGGAGGCGAGGGAACTCGCGCGCGACGAGCGCGTCGCCGCGATCGTCCCCGACCGGTTGCGCGAGCCCCAGTTGGACAATTCAGCCGAATTCCTTGGACTCGAAGGTTCCGCCGGCTCCTGGGAGACCGAGTTCGGCGGCGGTGAGCACGCCGGTGAAGGCGTCATCATCGGCGTCATCGACGGCGGCTTCACCCCCGAGAACCCG
>NZ_JAKZEW010000026.1:44857-63610 GCF_022548875.1 Glycomyces sp. L485
CTGAGAACAACGTCGTCTGCAACAACAAGGTGATCGGCGCCCGCTGGTTCGACTCTGAGGGCCACAGCGACGTCGCCGGCTTCAAGTCGCCGCGCGAGGAGTTCAACCACGGCACCCACGTGGCGACCACGGCCGCCGGCAACCTCGACACCGAGGCCGTCATCGACGGCGCCTCGCTCGGCCCGGTCTCGGGCATGGCCCCGGCGGCGCGGCTCGCCGTCTACAAGGTCTGCTGGATCGCCATCGGCGGCTCCTGCCCCACCTCCGACATGTTGGCCGCGATCGACGCGGCCGTCAGCGACGGCGTCGACGTCATCAACATGTCCCTCGGCGGCACGCGAGAGACCATCGACGATCCGGTCTCGCAGGCGTTCTTCGCCGCCGCAGAGGCGGGCGTCTTCGTCGCCGTCGCCGTCGGCAACGATGGCGAATCGGGCCCGAGCACGGTCGATCACAACGCGCCGTGGGTCACCTCCGTCGCCGCAGGCACCCACTCGCGCACCTTCGAAGGCGAGGTGTCCCTCGGCGACGGCCAGACCTTCCCATACACCGCCAGCAGCCTGAGGTTCACCGACACCGCTGCCGGTCTGGCCCTGGCCCAGGAAGTGGCCGTGGACGGCGCGGACCCGGCAGAGGCGAGACTGTGCGCGCCCGGCACCCTCGACGCCGACAAGGTCGCGGGCCGGGCGGTCGCCTGCGCCCGGGGCGTGTACATCTTCGGTGAGAAATCCCAGGCCGTGGCCGACGCGGGCGGTGCGTTCGTGATTCTCTACAACGACGACCCCGCGGTCACCGACGAAAGGGAGACCGGCACCGACGTCCCGCTGTGGATGGCCTGGGTCGACCTGGCCGCCGGCGACGCCATCGAGGCATACGCCAAGGGCGACGATGCGACCGTGACCGTCTACGAGTCCGAAGCGGTCTCCCAGACCGCCCCGGCCTCGGCATTCTGGTCCTCCCAGGGCCCGGCCACCTCCGGAGGCGGCGACCTGCTCAAGCCCGACATCACCGCGCCCGGCAGGGAGATCCTCGCCGGCTTCATGCCGACGTCGAACCCCGACGGCGGCCACTTCGGCGTCATGAACGGCACCTCCATGGCCAGCCCGCATCTCGCCGGCCTCGCCGCCCTCATCAAGAGTGCCAACCCCGACTGGTCGCCGATGGCGGTCAAGTCGGCGATCATGACCACCGCCTACCAGACGAACACCGACGGTGAACCGATCCAGCGCACGTACGCCGACGCCGCGGCCACCCCGTTCCACACCGGTGCCGGACAGGTCGACGGCCGGGCCATGTTCGAACCGGGTCTGGTCTACGACTCCGGTGCGACCGACTGGATTCTCTACGGCTGCGCCATCGGCCAGTTCCAGGAGCCCGCCGACACCTGTGAGACCGTCGAGGGCGAGCACGGCACCGTCGACCCGAGTGACCTGAACTACCCCTCGATCGCGATCGGCGACCTCATCGGACGGCAGACGATCACCCGGACGGTCACCAACGTCGACGACACGGTCGGCGAGTACTCCCCCGAAGTCGAGGCCCCGCCCGGCTTCAGCGTCGAAGTGGACCGCGAGCAGCTGAGCGTGCGGCCGGGCGAGTCGGCGACGTACTCGGTCACCGTCACCCGGACCGACGCGGGCAACGGCGAATGGTCGTTCGGGTCGCTGACCTGGTACGACTCGGATGGACACGAGGTCCGCAGTCCGATCACGGTCCGCGCGCTGGACATCGCCGCCCCGAACGAGATCACCGACCAGGTCGCCGACGGCTCGGCCGACTACGACGTGACGTCCGGCATCGAAGGCACGATCGATCTCACAGCCTCCGGCCCGGTGGCCTCGGACAGCCGGACGCTGGCCCTGTCCAACCCGGACGGCTCGGACTTCCCCACGGACGACCCGGTCGAGCGCGACCAGACCAAGGCCTTCGAGATCACCGTTCCGGACGATGCGGTGATGGGCCGCGTCGCGACGTTCGACGCCGACTACGAGCCGGGAACCGACCTCGACCTCGTCGTCTACGCGAAACAGCCTGACGGATCGCCCGAACTGATCAGCGCGCCGTTCTTGGAGGGCTCGGACGAGTACGTCGACCTTGAGGCCGGTCGCACGTACGCGGTCTACGTCGACCTGTGGGGGGCTCCGGCCGACGCCGTCGAGGCCGAGGTCCACACCTGGGTCGTCCCCGAGGCGGCCTCAGGGAACCTGACGGTCGCTCCGGAGCCGCTGGAGGCCACCCTCGGCGGCGTCCACACGGTGACCGCCTCCTGGTCGGGCCTCGATGAGGACCGGCGCTACCTCGGCACGATCGACTACCTCACGGACGGAGCCCTGCTCGGGCGCACGATCGTCGCCCTGAACCGCTGACCCGACCCGCCGGCCCCGCCTCCGAAGCACTCGCCGGGAGTGCAGGAGGCGGGGCCTTTGCGCGCCAGGCGTCCGACGTCGGCGGTCAGACCCCCAGGCAACGCTCGTGCGTCACGTTGCGGGGTTCCAACGGGTCGGCACTGATCGAACGCGCAGCGCCCCAAACCTAGTTGGGGGTGTCGGACACTTCGGCGCTGAAGTTGAACTGGCTGCCCTCGACACCGGTGATGGTGATGGTGATGTTGTACTCCTCGCCTGTCGAAGCGTCGATCAGCTCGCAATAGTGAATCGCACCTGCGTGCAGGGTTCTCGTGATGTCCTTACCGCAGTCGATCTCGGGACGTGAGCCCAATTGCTCCACCAGCGCGTCCGCGACCGCCGAGGCAAGGTCTTCAGCGGCAATCTGAAGCTCGGCTGCGTCGGCGGCCGGTTCCGAGGCGTCGTCCTCGGCGGGAGCGGATGTCGGGGCTTCGCTTTCAGCGCCGTTGGGTTCGGAGGCCACCTCCACACTGATTTCGTATTCACGACCGTCGACGCTGGTGAAGGTGACGACGGTGTCGTATTCAGCGCCCGTCTCCGTGGAGGTCGCCGTGCAGTCGACCTCTTTGTCCTGGGAGACGATGATCGAGTCGTCGCCGCAGTCGATGTCGGGACGGGCTCCGGTCTGCTCTTCCAGAGCGTCCGCGGCCAGGTCGGCGAGGTCTTCACCGGGAACCGTGAGTCCGGCTTCGGCGGTGCACGCCGAGAGTCCTAGGGCAACAAGGGCGAGGGGCAGGGCCGCCAGTTTTCGGATGGGCACAGCAGGGCCTTTCTGTTGGTGGTGGGGGCAGACCGAACAAGTCTGCCTGTGAAAGGAGTGGCTTGCAAGGCGGGATACCGGCGGGATATTCGAGTCCAGAAAGTCCTGAAACCGTCAAGCATCTCGGGTGGCCGTCTTGCTTCCCGGTTGGAGGCCGGGTGCATGATCTGCGCCCGGCCCGAGTCTTTCGAACCTAATTGGGTTCGGAGGCGACCGAGACGTTGAACTTGAACTGGCTGCCGTCGACCTCTGTGATGGTGATCGTGGTGGCGTACTCCGAACCGTTGGCGGGATCGGTCAGGGTGCAGAAGTGCTGCCTGTCCACGTAGATCTCGATGTTGACGCTGCCGCAGTCGATCTCGGGGCGAGACCCGTTCTGGGCCTCCAAGACGTTCGCGGCCTCATCGGCGAGTTGCTCAGCCGGCAGCTCCAGCCTGCCTTGATCTTCGGCGGAATCGTCGGATTCGGTCTGGTCCTCCTCGGCGACTCCGTCCTCGTCGACTTCGGCAGGAGCCACTTCCACCTGGATGTTCCAGTCGTCGCCTTCGACGCCGGTGAAGGTGACCGTGGTGTCGAGCTCTTCGCCCGTTGCCGGGTCGGTCGTCACGCAGTCGACTTCCTTGTCCTGGGAGACGATGATCGAGTCGTCGCCGCAGTCGACGTCGGCCCGGGCTCCGATCTGGGGCTCGAGCGCGTCGGCGGCCGCTTCTGCGAGGTCCTCGCCGGAAATGGTGGGCCCGGCTTCGACGCTGCACGCCGAAAGCGCGAGGGCGCCGACTGCGAGGGGCAGGGCTGCGAGTTTTCGAATGGGCACTTCAAGACCTTTCATCGAGGACTGCTGTGACTGAAGGTACTGGGACCGCGCAACTGTGGGAGCTCTCTGATGACGGTGGGGCGGGCGACCGCGGCGTCAGGTGGGACCAGGAGGAAGTTCGTCCCAGGCCACGATCAGACTGCACTGGACGATCGTGTCAAGCAGTTTGGGACGCAGGGTTCATCGACCGGTTCGACACTGTGGCCGGACCGACCACCAAGCGTGCGAGCGACGCCGGCGGCTATCGGCGCTTGAGGTCCTCGATCAGGGAGGCGTAGTCAGCGAAGGCGATGCCGAGGACCGGCGAGGCGTTGCCGAGTTTGGAGTCCCGGACCTGGACGGCTTCGCCGCGCTGGCGCAGCTCGACGCAGTTGCCCTGGGGCTGGCTGCGGTTTGGCTTCTGCCATTCACGGCTCAACATTGCTCAGGTACTCCTCGATGCGCACGACTTGGGTCAGCATGTCCGAGAGTACCTCGCGGGCGCGGCCGACGGCCTGGCGCTCATCGATGTAACGAGCCGAGTGCACCGACTCGAGGTAGAGCAGCTCCGGGGAATACGGCCCCTCGAATGACATGATCTCGAACGATCCGGCCATGGACGCGTGGAATCCCTGATCCATTGGGAGAAAGTGGATCTCGACCGCTTCAAGTTCCGCGGTTTCGAGCAGCCGCGCGATCTGAGCTTCGTAGAAGTCGGTCCGCCGGATCCGCAGCAGACAGCCTTCGTTGATGATGAACCGCATCTTCGCGAGTTTGCCGGGCGGGCGGTCGAAGACGAGCTTCTGCCGATGGAGCTTGAGGCGCCGCGCTTCCTCGGCGTCGCCGACGGTCATGAACGGGCTCGCCGCGGCCGCGCTGTCGATGTACTCCTCGATCTGGAGCAGGCCGGGGATGTACTCCGCTTCGTACGAGTCGATCGCTTTCGCTTCGCACTCCAGCGTGAGGAAGGCGGTGAACCACTTCGGCATCGAGGTTAGATGCTCTCCCACCCGTTCGCGTCGGTCTCGCGGGTGCGTTTCGCCAGCGCTTCGAGTTCATGGATGACCTGCTGCGAGGCGCCGTACATGAACGCCCACCCTGCGGCGGTGCCCGGATCGACTTTCTGGTTGCCCGCCTTCTCGATCCGCTCCAGTCGAGTGCTGTTGGTGCCGAGCATGTTCGCCGCTGCCCGGATCGACATGCCACGGTCTGCCCGGAGCCCTCGGAGGATCATGCCGACGCGCCATTGAGCCAGTGATGGTGTCTTCACCCCTCCATGATCACAAACCATCACTCTCGGTGGGCGGTCGACTTTCGGTGTCACGATTCGCCGTCCCGAATTCGGAGGCTCTCAGCGGGACAACGTTTCCGTGTTCTGCTGCCGCGATCTCGAAGCTCGTTCAAGGTCTCAGGTGCGGTGGCGGGCGAATCGTTGTCCGCCGTGCCTCCGCACCTGGATCGTGCCTCATCCGGGGTCGATCTCATGTTCGATTGCGCTAGAGGTCCAAGGTGATGGTCATGTTCAGGCCGTCATCGGGGTGATAGGTCCAGAACGTCGAGTAGTCACCGAAGTTCGCCTCTTGCGTTCCGTCGAGCGCCCGGGTGCCATTAATCTGCGATATCACGGCATCGGGCATTTCGAGTTCGTCGAAGATGCACATGACTTCAGTGGAGTCGGCTCCGGGATTCTCTTCGGCCCAGGCCCTGTCGATGATCAGCGTATCTCCGCCGTCGCCGATGCTGACGCTGCTCGAACCGGGCGCACAGGTTTCCTGTGCCTTGATCAAGTCGGTCGTCTCGGGTCCGGAGCCATCAGACGAGGACGACCCTCCTCGTTCGCCGTTGATTGCGAGGCCGACTGCGAGCCCGGCGCAGAAGACCAAGGCGGCTCCGAGGAGTACCGAGGCCCGTACGACACCGGATGACCATCGGCGTACGGGGGGTTTCGGGGCGGACGAGGGCGAGGCCACACCGGGCGGCACCGAAGGTTCGGGTTGCGGTACTTGTTCGTTGGAGTGGTCTGACATTTCGGCTTTTCCTTCCGTGAGCGAACGCACGTGAGCCGTGATGAGGGAGCGATGTCGTCCTGGTCCGGCCCTCGTGAGGAAGGCCGAACCGGATACAGCTCATGAGGAGGCGATGGTCCAGTCGCCGTCGGCGTTCACGGTCACCACGGCCGGGCCGCTGGTGATGGCCGAAGTGCCCTCGTAGGAGCCGATATCGTTGACCACGAGATCCCATCCGAACGCCGCGTCGCTGACGTAGGTGACGATGAAGTTCCGCTCGCCGTCGTGAGAGATCTGCCAGGTGGCGGCGCCTCCAGTGTAACGGTAGACACCGTCGCCCTGGGACTTTTGCGGATCGCCCAACTCGGGCGCCTGGCTGACCGGGGCGACGGTGATCTCCCAAGATCCGCCGGCGGTGATCTCCAGTGAGGCCGGGTCGTCTCCCATGCCGGTGAGCCCGTAAGCGCTGGTGCCTTCGTAGGAGCCGATCGTGTTCACGGGCAGCTCGGCCATCTCGTTGTTCTCGTCGAGGGCGGTGAGGATGAAGTTCGACGAGCCGGAATGGACGGCGGTGATGATGCCCTGCCCGGCGGGCAGGCTGATCACGCTGTCGCCGGAGCCGGACTCGGTGACCGCGTCGAAGACGGGGAACGCAGAGGAGAAGTAGTCGGTCTCGCTCTCCTCGACCGGCTCGGCTTCGGTCTCGGCAGGGTCGGCATCGGTGTTCTCGCCGGTGTCGACAGCGGCCGAGTCCCCATCACCGCTGGCGGTGTCGCTGGCCGTCTCGGACTCGTCCCCGCCTCCGAGGAGCGTTCCGAAGCAGGACAGGACGAGGACGCCTGCGATGGTGATCGACCACCAGCGCAGGTACCAGGGTTTCTTCGGCGTGTGCGGGCCCGCCACCGGTTGGCCCGGTGTGGGCTGTCCCTGCTGGGGAAGGGGTGGGATGGTGCTCATGGCTGCGACCTTTCGGGTTCGGCGCTGAAATCGATGTGCACCACGGTCGCCGATTTTCACGATGAATCGAAGTCGATAGCCGATAGCAGGTGCTATCAGTAGAGGCGCTGCTTTATGCGATCAACTGTTCTAGCCTTAGAATCCGAACGGAACCGGAAGGCGAGGGGTGATGGCATGGCAGACGGGCAGAGCTCTGAAGCACTGCTGACCGCCGCCGAGATCGCCGGTCTCGCCCGTGTCCAGAAGGACGTCGTCCACAACTGGCGCAGGCGCTTCGACGACTTCCCCCAGCCGGTGCGCCGCCGGGGCCAGACCAACTACTTCGCGGTCGAACCAGTCCTCGAATGGCTGGAGCGGACCGGCCGCGTCGACCCGGCCGAAGCTCGCTCGGAGCTCGCGCGCCACAACGTATCCGCAACCGCCGACAACTGGCCGCGCGGCGACTTCATCGACGCCGCCACCGCCCTCGTCGCGCTCCACCACCGCACTGCCGCCTGGCCGGACCCCGCCACTCCCGCACACGACGCGCTCGCCCGACTCGCCGACGCCGCCGACGAAGCCGACCCGGACGACGAGTGTCTCTACTCCGAGATAGCCGGCCTCCCGCCCGAAGGCGCGGCGCTTGCGTTCCTGCTCCACGCCTACATCGACGCCTGGTGGACCCACGAGGACGCCTGCGAGGACATCATCGCGATGCACCGCCGCCTGGGCGACACCGCGCTGGCGGCCGTCGAGCTCGCCAAGGGAGCCAAGGACTTCCTGGTGAAGCTCGCACTGGGCGACATCGCCGATGACCCGAGTGGACCCGCGATCATCGACCGCGACGAGTTCAGCATCGACGATTTCACCGACGACAGCGGCCAGTTCGTGATCGCCGACCCATACGCCGGTTCGGGGGCGCTGCTCGCGGCGGCGGCGCGTGCGCTGCCCGACGGCGTCTACGCCCCGCGCTTCGTCGGAGCGGTCGACGACGAACGGCTGCTGCGCCTGGCGCGCAGGAGACTCGCCGTCGCCGCCGACGGCGGACTCGACGTCGAACTCTCCAGCGGCGAAGACCTCCCCGACGACATCGCCCGCCCCGATCGGATCGTGACCGCCCTGCCGCCGCAGAGCGGCGAGCCCGAAGCCGTGTTCGACGCGCTCGACAGGATCTCGCTGCGGATGCCGGCCGAATCGAGCGCCGTCGTTCTCGGCCCCGAGAGCGCGCTCGCCGCCGACCTGCGCAGGCAACCCCGGCTGGAGCACCTCCGCCTGCGGCTGCTCGACCAGGCGAGCACCGAAGCCGTCGTCAGCCTTCCCGACGGACAGATCCCGATCCGCGCCGCCCACAGGACCGCCGCATGGGTCATGCGAAAACCGCTGCCCGACTACTGCCGGGGACGGGTGCTCCTGGCCGACCTGCGGGCCGAGGCCCTCGACGGCGCCGCGGCCGACGAGGCGGTGGAAGACATCTTCACCTGGCGACTCCGAGCGCTCCGCAAACGCGACAAGGCCGTCAAGTTCGACATCGACCGGCTCAGGCGGGACTGGGGCGCGCTGCGTCCGCCAGCGCGGGCCGCCGTCGCCGGAGACGAGCGGGTAGCGGACATGCTCGCTCTCGGAACGCGGCTGGACGCGCTCGCTTCGAACAACGACACGGTCCCGATGGCCGACTGGCTCGACCCGCGCGCCGTCACCGATCCCGCACGACCACCGACCACCAGCATCGCCCGGCTGCGATCCCAAGGGCGCCTGCGCCCCATCCCGGGCCTGCGGGTCCGTGAGGGAGACGTGGTGAGCGACGGCATTCCCCTGATCAGCCCCGAAGAAGTGGCCGCGCCCGAGCGCATCGGCGTCCGGTGCCTCGACCGGCTGGCGCTCGGTGCGTACCGCACCGCCGAGCTCACCCGTCCGGGCGATGTCGTGGTCGCGGCAGGCCCCGAAGGCCTGAAAGTCTGGGTCGATCCCGATGGCGCGAAACTCGCGGTGAGTCCAGCGCGTGTAATCCGTATCGGGCCGCGAGGCGAAGACCGGTTCACCCCTTGGCTTTTGGCGGCGTTGATACGTCGCTGCGCAAGGCCGGGGGAGAAACTGGGAGATGTGCGGCTGCCGGTCGTCTCCCCATCCGGACTCGCGCCGACTGCGGCCGCGCTCGACGCGATCGCCCGCCGCCGTGAGCGGGTCGCCGCAGAGATCGCGGCGCTCGACGCCCTGACCGCCCAGATAGCCGACGGCCTCGCCGACGGCACCGTAGACCTTGCACCCGTACCGACCGAGACGAAGGAAGAATGACCATGCCCCCGAAGAGACGAGCCGCAGCCGAGACGCTGCCCGGCCTTGCGCCGCAGGCGAACCTGGCCGACATCAAAGACATGCTGTGGAAGGCCGCCGACAAGCTCCGCGGATCGATGGACGCCTCGCAGTACAAGGACTTCGTGCTGAGCCTGGTCTTCCTGAAATACGTCAACGACGCCTTCGACGAGTGCCAGGAGCAGGTGCGGGAAGAGCTGAAGGCCGAAGGACTCGGTGAGGAGGACATCGCCGAGGAACTGGAGGACGTCGACCACTACATCTCCAAGGGCGTCTTCTGGGTGCCGATCGAGGCGCGCTGGTCGACCCTGGTCGAGCAGATGACGCCGGAGACGATCGGCAAGCGGCTCGACGACGCCATGGGTGAGATCATGAAGAGCAACAAGTCCCTGAGCGGTGTGTTGGCGAAGATCTTCAACCGAGACAATGTGGACACCAGGCGGCTGAAGGAACTGGTGGACCTCATCAACAACACCAGGTTCACCGGCCATGGCAAGGCAGCGCGAGACGTGCTGGGCGAGGTGTACGAGTACTTCCTGGAGAAGTTCGCCAAAGCCGAGGGCAAGCGCGGCGGCGAGTTCTACACGCCGGGCAGTGTCGTGAAGACCCTCGTGGAGATGATCGAGCCGTACGAGGGACGCATCTACGACCCTGCATGCGGTTCGGGCGGCATGTTCGTGCAGGCCGAACGGTTCGTGGAGGCCCACCAGGGGCGGCGCGACGACCTGGCCGTGTACGGGCAGGAACTCAACGAGCGGACTTGGCGGCTCGCGAAGATGAACTTGGCCATTCACGGGATCTGGGGCGACCTGTCGAGCAGGTGGGCCGACACCTTCCACGATGATCGGCACCCGGATCTGCGATTCGACTACATCCTGGCGAACCCGCCGTTCAACCTGAAGGACTGGTACCGGGACGAGCACGACCGGCGCTGGAGGTATGGCGTGCCGCCGGTACGGAACGCGAACTACGCGTGGATGCAGCACATCCTGTACAAGCTGAGCGAGAACGGCACGGCCGGTGTGGTGATGGCCAACGGCTCGATGTCCTCGAACACGAGCGGTGAGGGCGACATCCGAAGGGCCATGTTGGAGGCCGATGTGGTCTCGTGCATGGTGGCCCTGCCGGGGCAGTTGTTCCGGACAACGCAGATCCCAGCTTGTCTGTGGATCTTCGCGAAGGACAAGAGCGCGAAGAGTGGAAAGACCGACCGGCAGGGACAGGTGCTGTTCATCGACGCCCGAGAGTTGGGCGTGATGGCAGACCGGACGGAAAAGGTCTTCCGGGATGAGGACATCTTCAGGATCGCCGATGCTTATCGGGCGTGGCGAGGAACGAAGAGCGCCCAAGAAGAAAACCTGGAGTTCTCGAATGAGGCCGGCTTCTGCTACAGCGCCACGCTGGAGGAGATTGCGAATCAAAACTTCGCCGCAACTCCTGGACGATACGTGGGGACTGCTGGGAAAGTGGCCGAAGATGACGAGCCGATCGGGGAAAAGGTTGGCCGCTTGACCAAGGACCTCCTTGCCGAATTCGACGAATCCGCAAGGCTTGAAAGGGAAGTCCGGACTCAACTTGGGAGAATCGTGCTATGAGATGGAACGAGTATAACCTCTCGGATCTGGTTCAGATCTTCGACGGACCACATGCCACTCCACATAAGACCGAGATTGGACCGTATTTCCTAAGTATCTCGAGCCTGAAAGATGGTCGTCTTGATCTCAGTGAGTCTGCACACCTCTCCGAAGACGAGTTCATAAAATGGACACGAAGGGTAACGCCCGAGCCCGGGGATCTTCTGTTTTCATACGAGACGCGTCTCGGTCAAGCTGCATTGATGATTCCAGGAATCCGAGCATGCCTAGGTCGCCGCATGGGCCTTCTGAGGCCAGACCGGAGCAAAGTGATGCCAAAGTTCCTTTTGCTCGCATACCTTGCTCCAGAGTTCCAGTATACGATTCGTTCTAGAGCCATCCATGGGGCAACGGTTGACCGAATTCCTCTGAAAGAAATGAGTACATGGCCAATTCGGATCCCTAGTCTTGGTGAACAGGAAGTGGTCTGCGAGGTAATAGGGGCACTGGATGACAAGATTGCCTCCAATGATCGCATTGCAGTGACAATAGAGAAAATCCTCTCACTAAAATTCGAGCAATTGCGAATGACCGATGCGAACGGAAATGAGTCTATTCCAGTTTCAGAGCTGATAGATTTCAATCCAAGGGAGTCGGCGCCGAAGGTTTCATCCGCTCCTTATATCGATATGGCTGCCCTGTCGACGGATCGCGCAAGGATCAGTTCGATAGGACTGCGACAGCCGAAGTCGGGAACAAAGTTCAGAAATGGTGATACCCTTCTGGCTCGGATCACGCCATGTCTTGAAAACGGCAAGACGGGATTTGTTGATTCATTGCCTGAGAATGAAATCGGACTCGGGTCAACAGAATTCATTGTGATGAGACCGAAGTCGGGTGTTCCGGAGCAGCTGCCTTACTTCATTGCAAGGAACGAGACATTCAGAGACCATGCGATCCGCAATATGGAAGGTACGTCGGGTAGGCAGCGGGTATCTGCAGCGAAGGTTGCTGGCTTCCTTGTGCGAGTGCCGGATTCGAGAGCTCTAGGTGTCTTCGGTGAAGAATCGATGCGAAGTTTCCAATACATGAAGGCATTGGGGGCGGAGTCGCGGACCTTGGCAGAGCTACGAGACACACTGCTTCCTCGGCTCATGTCGGGAGAAATCCGAGTCGGAGACGCTGAAAAGATCGTGGAGGACGTGACATGACATTCCTATCCGAAGCACAGCTCGAGTCGCAGTGCATGGACCGCCTCGCCGAGCTCGGCTGGTTCACTACGACCGGCCTCGAAATCGCTCCCGGCACCGGCGAGCGCTTGGACTGGGCCGAACTCTACATCCGACCTCGCCTTCGCTCTGCCATCGCCCGCATCAACCCCGAGCTCCCCGACTCATCAGTCGATGAGGCCGTCTCGAAGGTCCTCACTCCCGAATCCGCCGACCCGCTCGCCGAGAACCTCCGCATCCACAAGCTCCTCACCTCCGGTATCCAGGGCATCGAGTACATCGACGCGGGAGGCACCCCTCAGCTCCCGACCGTCCACTTGATCGACCGCCGGGACTTCGACAAGAACGAGTTCCTAGCCGTCCAGCAGGTCCGCCTCATCGACCGCGACCACGAGCGCCGCTTCGACATCGTTTTCTACCTCAACGGCCTTCCCATCTCCATCGCAGAGCTCAAGCGCCCCGCCCTCTCCGACACCGCCATCGAAGACGCCCACGCCCAGCTCCAGACTTACCTCCGCGAGTTCCCCCTCGCCTTCTCCGCCACCGCCTACTGCCTCATCGCGGACAGCACGAACGCCCGCTACGGCTCCGTCTTCACCCCCGTCGAACACTTCGCCGCCTGGAACGTCGACCCGGACGGCAGAGCCGTTCCCCAACCCCCGCCCGTCTGGTCCGAGACCGAGACCGCCCTCGCCATCGACGGGCTCTACGAACCCACCCGCCTGATCGAAATGCTCGACCACTACGTCGGGTTCAACCACGACGACGGCAAGCCCGTCAAGATGGTCGCCAAGCCCCACCAGTACTTCGCCGTCTCCAAGGCCATCTCCAAGACCGTCGACGCCGTCAAGTCTGACGGCCGTGCCGGCGTCGTCTGGCACACCCAAGGCTCCGGCAAGTCCTTCGAGATGGAGCTCTACACCGCCCAGATCATGCGGCACCCCGCCCTCGGCAACCCCACCGTCGTCGTCATCACCGACCGCACCGAACTCGACGGCCAGCTCTTCCAAGGGTTCTTCGGCTCTGAGTTCCTCCCCGAGCAGCCGCAGAAGATGTCCAAACGCTCCGAGCTGCGCATGGCCCTGGACCGGCGCAGCGGCGGGATCATCTTCACCACCCTCCAGAAGTTCGGCCGCACCCAAGACGAACGCGAATCCGGCGCCGACCACCCGCTTCTGTCCAACCGCCGCAATATCGTCATCGTCGTCGACGAGGCCCACCGCAGCCACTACGACGACATCAACGGCTACGCCAAGCACCTCAAGCGCGCTCTCCCCAACGCCACGATGATCGCCTTCACCGGCACCCCGATCTCAGAGACCGAGCGCGACACCCGCGAGGTCTTCGGCGACTACATCGACATCTACGACCTCACCCGCGCGGTCAACGACGGCGCCACCGTCCCGGTCTACTTCGAGCCCCGCGTCATCGACGTCGACGTCCCCGACGACGTAGCCGCCGAACTCGACGAGCAAGCCACCGAAGTCCTCGAAGACCTCGACGAGTCCGAGCAGGAGAAGGCCAAGCAGGCCGCCGCGCAGATCAGCGCCGTCTACGGCGCACCCGACCGGCTCCGCACCCTCGCCGCCGACCTCGTCGAGCACTGGGACAAGCGCGCCGCCGCCGTCGAATCCGAACTCGGCGTGCGCGGCAAGGCCATGGTCGTGGTCGCCTCACGCCTGATAGCCGTCCGGCTCTACGAGGAGATCACCAGGCTCCGGCCCGACTGGCACGACGACCGGCTCGACAGCGGCAAGATCAAGGTCAACATCTCGGGGAAGCCCTCTGAGACCGAACTGGGCGACTACATGCTGCGCCCTTCGCAGCGCAAGGCCCTGGAGGCACGGGTCCGTGATCCCGAAGACGAACTCGAGATCGTCATCGTCAAGGACCGCATGCTCGTCGGCTTCGACGCCCCGCCCCTGCACACCCTCTACATCGACCGGCCGCTGCGCGGAGCCCTGCTCATGCAGACCATCGCGCGCGCCAACCGCACTTTCGGTGTCAAGGAGGAGGGCCTCATGGTCGGCTACTCCCCGCTCACCGAGCACCTCTACAAGGCCCTCGCCGAATACACCGTGGACGACCAGCGGCAGCGGCCCGTCGGCCGCAAGACCGAGGAGGCCATCGGGCACCTCCGCGACGTCCTCCACGTCATCGGCTCCGAGCTGCTGGCCGACTTCGACTGGCGCGGCGCACTCGCCAAGGCGGGCAAGACCGCCTACAACGACGCCGTCCTCGGCACCGTGAACCACCTGCGGGACCGCGCCAACCCCGAGAACGACCCGCTCGACCCCGACGAGCCGACCCTCAAAGACCGCTTCAACCAGCAGGCGCAGAAGATGGTCGGCCTGTGGCGGCTCACCCGCGACGCAGACAAGGAACCGGTGCGGAAGGAAGTCGAGTTCTTCCATGAGGTCCGCAAGCACATGGCCGCCTACGACGCTCAGGAGCGCCGCGCGACGGGCCGGGCCGTCTCAGCCCAGATCGAGGCGGTGCTGCGGCAGATGACCTCCTCGGCCGTCGAGGCCGGCGACGTGCTCGACCTGTTCACCGCCGCCGGGATGCCGCGGCCCAACCTCTCCCACCTCGACGCGGATTTCATCCGGCGCATGCAGGAGGACAAGCACCCCGCCCTCGCCATCGAGGCGCTCCAGCGCCTGGTGCAGCAGGAGATGCGCAAGAACGTGCGGCACAACGTCGTGCGCCAGGAAGAGCTCTCGGAGAAGCTCGAGGCGCTCATGACCCGCTACACCAACCAGCAGCTCTCCAGCGCGCAGATCATCGCCGAGCTCGTGGAGCTCGCCAAGCTCATCTCCGCCGAGGCCGAGCGCGGGTCCGAGCTCGGCTTGACCGAGGACGAGCTGGCGTTCTACGACGCCGTCGCCGCCAACGAGGCCGCTCTCAACGAGATGGGCGTCGACAAGCTAGCGGCCATCGCCCGCGACCTGGTCAAGAGCGTGCGGGGCAACCTCACCACCGACTGGGCCAAACGCGACGACGTCCAGGCGAACCTGCGCCTGACCGTCAAACGGCTGCTGCGCAAGCACGGCTACCCGCCGGACGGGCAGCGCGCCGCCGTCAAGAAGGTCATCGAGCAGGTCGAGACCTACGCCGAGGACTGGCAGCCCGAACCGTAAGGCCGTCCGGACATCGCGGCGGCCCTCCGGCCTGATGCCGGAGGGCCGCCGCGATGTCAGAAGCAGGGCTAAAGGGTCCACTGCTGGTTGGTGCCCGAATTGCAGTCGTACTGCTTGAGCCTGGTGGAGTCCTCGGTGGAGGCACTGGTCACGTCCAGGCACTTGCCGGAGTGGCGGGCGACGAGCTGCGTGTAGCCGCTGCCCGCGTCGCGCAGCTCCCACTGCTGGTTGGTGCCGCCGTTGCACGTCCACTGGATGGCCTGGGCGCCGTTGGCGGTCGAACCGCCATCGATGTCCAGGCACTTGCCCGAGCTCCACGACACGATCTGGTAGTAGCCCCCGCCGGCGCTCTGGAGCTGCCAGCGCTGGTTGTTGTCGTCGTTGCAGGTGTACTGGATGATCTCGGCTCCGTCGGCGGTGGAGCCGGAGACGACGTCGGCGCATTTGTCGGAGTGGCGGGCGACCATCGTGGTCGTCTCCCCGGCGACCCCGGAGACGGAGCCGGTCTCGGTGTCGATGGAGATCTGCGGGTACCAGTCCATGGCCATGGTGTTGGAGGACGGGAACCGCAGCGGCAGCCACACGTACGTCGATTCGTTCGGGGTGCCGCCTGTGGCTCCGGCCCACCGGTCGCCCATGTACATGTAGGACGTCTCCTGGGAGCCGGCGATCTCGACGACGTAGGCCGTCTGCGAGCGGTAGGTCGTGGAGTCGCCGACGTTCTGCCAGCCGCTCCAGGACCCGGACGGGAAGCTCGTCGTCGTGGCGTATCGCTGCTGGTTCGGGTTCCAGCCGGTGGACCCGGAGGTGACCAGGAAGTACACGCCGCCTCGTTTGAAGACCGCGGGGGCTTCGCGGTGGTCGCCTTCGAACATGTGGACCAGCTCCTCGACGCCGAGGTAGTCGTCGGTGAGCCGGTAGATGTGCAGGTCGTAGTTCGAGCGGGCCGCCGATATGAGGTAGCCGGTGCCGTCGTCGTCGACGTACACGGTCTGGTCGCGCGACTCGTGCCCGAGCGGCCTGAACGAGCCTTGATAGGTGTAGTCGCCGTCGACGGTGTCCGAGACGGCCACGGCGACTTCAGCGTCGCCGTAATCGGAGCCGTTCTCCTTGTGCGCCCACATCACGTAGTGGTCGTACTCGGCGTTGTAGATCACCTTGGGCCGCTCGATGTTCGCCGGATCGAGATCGGAGTGGGAGTTCCTGGTGAGGATGTCGTTGGCGTGCGTCCAGTTCACCATGTCGGTGGAGCGGTACATGGAGACGGCGTTGAACAGGCTCCCGCCGTCGACGCGGTTCTCGCCGACCATGTAGTAGTAGCCGCCGTCCTTGAGGATGCCGCCGCCGTGGGCGTGCATGGCGGTGCCGTTCGTGGTGATGATCTCGCTGCCGTTGACGAACGTCTGCGGCGCGGCTTGGGCGGGTGAGGCGCCCACCGTCGCCAGCAGTATTGCCGCGGCGCCGATGATGCCGGCCTTCCATGCTGTTCGCATGATGGTCCTTTCGCTCGGCTCACCCGTGATTCAGTGCCGCGCTGGCTGTTCGGGGGATCGGGCGCCAAGCACCGCGGTCGAGCGTCCGCCGGAGGTGAGCTCTTCTGAGGGTTTCATATATTTAGATCCTTGTAAATAGCATCAGAAGAAGCGGTGACCCCGGGAGTGCGCAGTGTTAGTCCTAAAGAGACTTGCCTATGTCGCTACTGAGACCGAATCAATTGGGAGCGTGAGGCATTCCACCAAACAGGTTGCGAAGTAGCGCGCGCAAGTCGTCTGATACAGTTCTGTCCGGATCGTCCACCGGCGATCAGCGGGTCAGGTGCTCATGAGGGAGCGTCTTCCGGTTCGAACCCGGTCCTGACCGCATCGCCCAAGAGGCGAAGAAGCTTGTCTTCGAGGGGTAAGGCCCTGATCAACGGCAACGTTGATCAGGGCCTTTTTCGTCTGCTCGATCAAACCGGCGCCGTCAGCGCAGCCGCCGCATGACCGCCTCCTTGACCGCCGTGAACGGCGGATACACGACCTGCATCGTGTCCGGCGCCAACGGCTTGTCCAGCACGCCCTTCGCATGGCTGAACGCCTCGATCGACCACTTCCCGTGATACGAACCCAGACCCGACGCGCCGATTCCCCCGAACGGCAGCCCCGGCACGTCCAGATGCGCCGAAGGCACATTGAACCCGACCGCGCCCGACGACGTCCGCGTCAGCAGCTTCCGCCGCGTCGCCTCCGAATCGGTGAACGCATACAGCGCCAGCGGCTTCTCACCCGCATTCACGTGCGCGATCGCCTCATCGAGCGAATCGAGCGACAAGACCGGCAGGATCGGCCCGAAGATCTCCTCGGCCATCACCGCGTCCTTCGCATCCACATCCGCAAGCACCGTCGGCGCGATGTACCGCGTCTCGCGGTTCCGCCCGCCCCCGCAAACGAGCCGCCCCGCCTCGAGCAGACCCGCGAGCCGGTCGAACGCCGCTTCGTTCACGATCCGCCCGTAATCGGGGCTCTCGGCCGGCGCGTGCCCGTACATCTCACGCACCGCCTCCGCCAGATGCCGCTCCAACTCCGGGCCCACCCCGTCGAGCGCGATCACATAGTCCGGCGCCACGCACGTCTGCCCGGCGTTCATGAACTTCGCCCACACGATCCGCCTCGCCGCGACAGCCAGGTCCGCACCCGGCTCCACGATCGCAGGAGACTTCCCGCCCAGCTCCAACGTCACCGGAGTCAAGTGCTCCGCGGCCGCCTTCGCGACGATCCTGCCCGCCCTCGGAGAACCGGTGAAGAAGATGTGGTCCAAGCGCTCGGCCAGCAGCGCCGACGTCGCCTCGGCCCCGCCCTCGACCACCGCCACCGCATCGGGATCCAGATACTCGCGCAGCAGCCTCGCCAGCGTCGCCGACGTCTCGGCCGCCTCCTCCGAAGGCTTCACGATCACCGCGTTCCCGCAGGCGAGCGCCCCCGCCAACGGCGCGAGCGTCAACTGCACCGGGTAGTTGAACGGCCCGATCACCAGCACGAGGCCGAGCGGCTCCCGCAGCAGGTACGACTTCGCCGGCTGCAGATGCGGCGGAGTGTGGACCCGCTTGGGACGCAGCCAGGACCGCAGATGCTTGCGCATCGCCCTGACCTCGGCGGCGACGAAGTCGATCTCAGCGAGGAACGACTCCGGCGCCGACTTCCCCAGATCGGCGCGCAGCGCGTCGGCGAGCTCGTCGCCGCCCTCCCGCAGCATCCGATCGAGGCCCTTGAGCTGTGCGAGCCGCCATGGAATCGGCTTGGTCCGCCCGGTCTCGTACTGCGAGCGGAGTCTGGTGACGGTGCTGGAGAGGTTCGCGCTGGCCATCCGTCGAGGGTATCGGGTTTGAGCCCTTCATGCGAGATTCGGTGTCGCAGCCGGTATTCGGCGGAGTGCGTCTGGGGCGCGCGGGGAGGCCGGAAATGGCCCTTGGGGCGCTGGCGGGATGTCTCGTGTGGATGGTCGAACTGCGCCAAGGGCGGCAGCGACGAAGAGGTGGAGGGATGTTCGGGGATGCGTTGCGGGGGTCGGGCGCGTGCCGGGCGGGGTGGCCTTGGTGGGTGAGTTTTGCTCGTGTTGTGTTGC
>NZ_JAKZEW010000018.1:0-110 GCF_022548875.1 Glycomyces sp. L485
GCGAACGCGACCGGATCGATCCGGGCCTCACCGGCACACGCGGCGGCGGCGAGCGCCCGGAACTTCTTGGACAGGCGGGCGATCGCGGCGATGTCGGCCGCGGTGCGCAC